>CAITBM010000116.1 GCA_903890485.1 uncultured Opitutaceae bacterium
ACGCTCTGTTCCCCGGCGTCCGCTTCTCGTAGGATGCGGACTTTCTCCTCTGTACTGTAGCGTTTACCTTTCATGGTCTGGGTCCTTTATGTTGGCCCAGACCGACTCTTCAAGCGGCTCGAAGCGGCGGGATCACGTCAGACGCGATCGCGATCCACTACTCGAACGAGGAGCGGCTGGAGGACAGCCTGGGGCAGCTCGAGCGCTCGACCCTCTTCGACCAGCCCGAGCTGGCGGGCGACAAGCTTGCGCAGCTGGCGGAGAACAACGCCCTGGTGCAGATCCTGGACGAGATCGTGTACTACGCGATGCGGGAGCGGGCCACCGACATTCACATCGAGGCCCAGGAGATCCATTCCAGGATCCGGTTCCGCGTGGACGGCAACCTGCGCGAGATCCTCACGTACTCCAGGAAGCTCCACAAGGCCCTGATCTCCAGGATCAAGATCCTGTGCAACCTGGACATCGCCGAGACGCGGATTCCCCAGGACGGGCGCTTCTCCCTTCCGATCGGCAACCAGACGGCCAACTTCCGCGTGTCGACGATCCCCTCAGCTTACGGCGAGAAGGTCGTGATCCGCATCCTCGCGATGTCGGGTAAGAAGTCGATGATCACGCTGGAGAAGATGATGATGTCGCAGTCGATCCTGCAGCCCTTCCGGCGCCTGATCCAGAATCCCAACGGGATCATCTTTGTCACGGGCCCGACCGGCTCGGGGAAGACCACGACGCTCTATTCGGCGCTGCACGAGATCAACACGCCCGAGCTCAACATCTCGACGATCGAGGACCCGATCGAGATCCAGCTGGAGGGGGTGACGCAGAGCCAGGTGAACCATTAGATCGACCTGAAGTTCGCCAACCTCCTGCGCGCCCTCATGCGGCAGGACCCGGACGCCATCCTGATCGGCGAGATCCGCGACCTGGAGACGGCAAAGATCGCCACGGAGGCCGCCCTCACCGGCCACATTGTCTTTGCCACCCTGCACACCAACTCCGCCCCGCAGGCAATCACCCGGCTGATCGAGATCGGCGTCGAACCCTACATGGTGGCCCCCTCCGTGATCGGCGTCCTTGCCCAGAGGCTTGCAGCCCGCATCTGCGAGAACTGCAAGGAGGCCTACACGCCCTCCCGGGAGGTGCTCTCCAAGTACTTCAAGGACGAGGGCCTGACGGACGTCACGTTCTACCGCGGCAAGGGATGCCCCAAGTGCCGCAACACCGGCTACAAGGGCCGCGTGGCGATCCACGAGCTGGTGCTGATCACCGAGGAGATCCGGGCGCTGATCAGCGAGGGCCGGAGCGTGCAGGAGATCACCAAGGCCGCGGCAAAGGTCGGCTACCGGCCCCTGCGTTACGACGGACTGAAGAAGGTCCTCCTCGGCATGACGACCATCACCGAGATCGAGCAGAACACCTCATTTGAGTGGGCCACCTAGACGGCAGGACCAACGAAAACTTAAACTCCCTAAAGACCGTGCCTGACCTACCCTCCATTGATCCCGAAGCCATCGCGAACCTCAGGGAGCTCAACCCCGGCGACGGAGGCGAATTCCTGCGTGAAATCATCTCAATCTACCTGGAGGACACCCCCAAGCGGATCGAGGACCTGAAGACGACACTGAAGGCCTCCGACGTGGGCGCCTTCACCCGGGCCGCGCACACGATCAAGGGCAGCTCCGCGAACGTCGGGGCCCAGGTCCTCAGGGGCATCGCCGAGCGCCTGGAGATCATGTCCCGCAGGGACGGGCTCGGGCAGGCGGGATCGGTCGTGGCCGAGATCGAGGCCGAGTTTGCCAAGGTCTCCGTCGAGCTGGGCAAGCTGAAGAGCTAGCGATAGAGTGCCGTGCTCGGCACGGCTGCGAGCACGTTGTACTGCCTCATCGCCAGGCGCCACCACTCGGCCAGGGACTCCGAGGGCAGGCTCCAGAGTTCCCGGTGCAGGTGGATCATCGACTGGGGGTCCAGGAGGAGGGCCATCTTCTCCTTGGTCGTGAACTTGCCCGGGCCCTCCCGGAGGAGCCGGAGCTGGAGCTTTGCGAACCACTCGCGCGCCACGGCGCTCGTGCGGCGCTGGCGAAGGAGCGCCACGTGCATGGCGTTGATGTAGGGGTCGAGCACGGCCTGCATGAGCCCGTAGTCGGCGCGCAGGGGCTCGAACGGGGGAAGGTGGCGGTAGCACTCCTCGAGGTTCTGGCTAAGGAGCCTGAGTTCCTCGGGCGGCTGCGTCTCCTCCGGGGTCAGAAAGATGCCGAGCTCCTTGGCGCGCCTTCCAAAGCTCGCCTTGCTGAGGAAGATGGAGACGGGAATGGAGAGGACGAGCCCGGCCAGGACGGGGCTTAGCCAGGCAAAGTAGGCCGGGATGAGGATCAGGGACGAGATGCCCCAGACCAGGCCGAAGATCGTCTGGGGGCCGTGAGTGATGATGGCTTCCCGCCAGTCGGTCCCGTCCTCGTCGGCAGAGCGCTTCTGGGTCACCCAGCCGACGCCCTGGCCCAGGAGCGTGAAGATGACGAACTTCGTGTTGAAGATCATGTTGACGGGAGCCAGGAGCATCGAGCCCAGGGTTTCCAGGACGGCGCCCAGGAGCACCCGCCAGCGCCCGCCGTAGGCGGCGGCCTCCTCGCCGCGTCCGAGGAGTACCACCACGCTCACGACCTTCGGGAGGAAGAGCAGGAGCATCGTGAGCGAGAAGAGGGTCAGGGCCTCGGGGATGTTGAGCGGGTAGCCAAAGAGGGACGTCGTGTCGGGCGGGAGCTCCGCCGGGTCAAGGTGCGCAAGCGACGCCTGGTTCACCATCTCGATTGTGCTCAGGACCAGGAAAAGCAGCCACATCGGCGAGGAAACGTAGCCCATGACCCCCATCAGCAGGTGGAAGCGGTTGGACGGGCGGAAGCCGCGGGCCGTCAGGAGCCAGGCGTGCTGGATGTTGCCCTGGCACCACCTTCGGTCGCGCTTGGCGCCCTCGATCAGCGTCGGCGGGCCCTCCTCGTAGCTGCCCTCCACGTCGAAGGCGAGCCACACGGCCCACCCGGCCTTTCGCATGAGCGCCGCCTCCACGAAGTCGTGGGAGAGTATCCTCCCCCCGAAGGGCTCGTACCCGGGGAGCTCCGGCAGCGAGCAGTGGTCCATGAAGGGCTGGATGCGGATGATCGCATTGTGGCCCCAGTAGTTGCCCTCGTGCTGCGACCAGTAGTTGAGGCCCGCCAGGTAGATCGGGCTGTAGATCCGGTTGGCGAAGGCCTGGAGGCGCGAGTAGAGGGACTCGCCCCGGACGGTGCGCGGCGCCGTCTGGATGATGCCCGCCGAGGGGTTCGCCTCCATCATGGTGACCAGCCGGGCGAGCGCCTCCCCGGTCATGATCGAGTCGGCGTCGAGCACGACCATGTACCGGTAGTTGGAGCCCCAGCGCCTGAGGAAGTCGGCGACATTGCCGGCCTTCTTGTTGATGGACTGCCGGCGCTTGCGGTAGAAGATCTTCCCGAACCCGCCGACCTGCTTGCAGAGCTCGACCCAGGCCACCTCCTCGCGGATCCACTGGTTCGGCTGGTTTGAGTCGCTCAGGATGAAGAAGTCGAAGTTGTCGGAACCCTGGATCTTCTGGACCGACTTGATGACGACGCGCAGCCCCTCGAAGACACGGCTCACGTCCTCGTTGAAGATCGGCATCACGATCGCGGTGGAGGCGAGCCGGTAGGGGCCTCCGGCCGGGGAAGAGACGGATATCCGGCTGCCGTCGCCGCCGCGGTTGATCACGTAGAATCCGGTAAGGGCCGTGCAGAATCCCACGGCGACGTGGGCGAAGAGCGGCACGAAGAGGCAGAGGATCACGACCTCGAGACCCGAGAGCCCGTTCGTGCCCCGCCAGTAGAGGTCGGCCACAAACCAGGTCGCCAGGCTTGTGAGGCAGAAGACCGACGAGAAGAAGACGAACCGCCTGCGGTTCAGGCGGGCGGCGTCCATTTGCTCGGTGACGAAGACTTTCATGCTAGCGCGTCAAGTAGAAGATCCCGCCCAGGGCCGAGGCGAACAGGAGCCACAGGAACAGGGCCCTTAGGACGGGCCAGCGCTCGAAGCGCTCGAGCGTCTCGCCCGCGGCCTCCGTGATGAGGCCAAGGTCGATCGGGCGGGGCACCATGCTGGAGACCGCAAGGTCCGGCCCGGCTTCCAGGTGGCTGCTGCGCATCGCCTTCACGAAGTCCTCCGGCACGTTGTCCTCGTCGAGGAACGCGTACGGCCAGCGCTCGGGGCCGTCGCAGAGCAGGAGCGCCACCCGGCCGTCGACTGCGAGCCTGTCGTGGGGTTGGTCCTTTTCGTCGAGGATCTCGCCAAACCACGAGTCCATCTCGGCCTCGGTCTCCTCCGCGGCCACCATCGTGGGGACGAGCGCGGGGTGCGCCTCGTGGCGCTTGGCCGCCCTCTCCAGGATCTTCTGGATCAGGCGGCTCTGGTGGAGGCGATTGTGGATGCGGTGGGCCCGCAGGTAGTCCTCGACGCGCACATAGGCCGCGTTCCACGACTCCATGGTTCCGGTCTTCGGCCTGAAGGCCTCGGGAAGGCCAACCGACCCCGCGCCGGGCGTGGGCTCTCCGCTCACGGCTGCCACAGGTAACTCCACGTCTCGGTGAGGACGTGGGGCGTCTTTCGCAGGAAGCAGCGCAGCTCGACGGGGCGGCCCGTCCCGTCGGGCTTGATGGCGAAGGCGACCCGCCAGGTTCCGTTGAAGGGGTTCTTCTGGATAGTCGTGTTCACCAAGGAGGCGCCGGTTCCTACGGTCACCACCGGCTGGATCAGGGGATCGGGTCCCTCCTGGACCAGGTACGTGCCCCCAAAGTCGATGAAGAAGCGCTCCAGGTTGGTCTCCTGCGTGGCGGTCCGCCCGTGGCGGGTCGCCGTCACGTAGCCGGCCGGGGGATGGACCTGGTCCATGAACCAGTGGAGCTTGTAGGTGAGCTCGATCGGCTCGCCGGCCTCGGGGAGCGTCTCCGGGACCCAGAACGAGGCGATGTTGTCGTAGGTCTCGTCCGGCGCGTGGAGCTCGACCAAGCGGACAGAGCCCTTGCCCCACTGGCCGACTGGCTCCACCCATGCGCTCGGCCGCATGTGATAGTAGGCCTCAAGGTCCTGGTAGCTCTCGAACTGGCGCTCCCTTTGCAGGAGGCCAAAGCCCCGGGGGTTCTCGTCGGCGAAGGCCGCCACGCGCGTCGCCTCGGGGTTGGTGAGCGGCCGCCAGATCCACTCCCCTGCCCCAGTGAACATCATGATCCCGTCGGAGTCGTGGACCTCGGGCCTGAAGTCGTTGTAGCTCACGTTCGTGTTCTTGCCGTGCCAGAACATGCTCGTGAGCGGGGCGATCCCCAGGACCTTGGGGTTGGCCCTGCAGTAGACGACCTCGTGGACCTGGGTGATCGTCTCGGGTCCGGGCGTGATGGTGAAGCGGAAGGCCCCGGCGACAGACGGGCCGTCGATCAGGGCGTAGACGTTCAGGCTCTTTGCGTCCTTTGCGGGGCGCTCCACCCAGAATTCCCGGAAGACCGGGAACTCCTCGCCCCCGGGCTCGCCCGTGTTGATCGCCAGGCCGCGGGCCGAAAGGCCGTAGTAGGCCTTCTGGCAGAGGAACCTGAAATAGCTCGCGCCCTGAAATGCGCCCAGCTCGTCACCGGCCTTGTTGAGGGGATAGAGGATCCGCAGCCCCGCAAAGCCCATCGTGGACGGGACCGAGGGAATGTGGTTCTGGCCGTAGTCGTAGAGGGCCGGCGAGAAGGCGACGGGCTCCACTGAGCGGCCCGAGAGCGTGTTGATCTGCACGGTCCTGTCGAAATTGAAGCCCGGATGGAAGAACTGGAGCTCAAAGGCCAGGCGGTCGCGGCGCCAGAGCGACTCCGACGGCCTGAAGCGGATGTCGCGGTACTGGTCGTAGTTGAGCTTAAGGAGCGACGCCGGGACGTTGACCGGGGTCGGGACAAACGGCTTTGCCGCCAGCATCTTGGCTTCGTAGCGGAGCACCTCGAAGTCGAACACCTGGTCCGTTCCCCGGCCGCGGGAGGTCTCGGCGAGGGTGGTTCCCACGGTCACGGCCAGGAGCAGTCGGGTGAGGGTTTTCATCAGAGGAAAAATCCGCGCTGTTTGTCTGAGACGGGCAGCTTGGCCCTTTCCATGACCTTGAGCAAATCCTCCCAAATCATGCGCTTGGTTCGGTTTGTCGGGTTTCTAAGGATGTAGCTGGGGTGGTACGTGACCATCAGGGGCCTACCGCCGAAATCGTGCCAACGCCCGCGGACTTCGCCCAGGGCCCCGAAGGACTTGGGTCCCAGGAGGGCCTTGGCCGCCGTGGCCCCGAGGGCGACGATGAGGCCGGGCCCCACGATGTCGATCTGGGCCTTGAGGTAGGGCATGCAGTGGGCCATCTCGGCTTCCGTCGGGGGCCGGTTGCCGGTCTGGATCCCGTCAGGCCCCACCGGCAAGTCCGGGCGCCAGTTCATGATGTTGCCGATGTAGACCTCGGCCCGGGACAGGGCCATGCCGGCGATCATCCGGTTGAGCAGCTGGCCGGCCGGGCCGACGAAGGGCTCACCCTGGACCTCCTCCTCGGCGCCGGGCGCCTCGCCGACGAACATCAGTGAGGCGTCCAGGTTGCCCACGCCGAGGACCACCTTCTTGCCCGGCCGGAGCTTGGCCCGGCACACGGGGTCCTGGGTGACAAGTTGGAGCAGCGCGTCCCAGCGGGCCTGCTTGCTGCCGGCCGGAAGGGTGACCACCGGAATGGGGACGGCATCGGGCGCGGGCACCGCATCGGCCCTTGGGGCGGCCTGCCTCGTCGCCCCGGGCGACTCGGCCGGACTGGCCCGGGGCTCCGGGGTCGCCGCGGGCAGGGTGCGGGGCGCGCGGGCAACCGACTGCCTGAGCGCCGCGAGCCCCTCCTCGGAGACAACGACGGAGTCGACCCCGCTGGCCTTAAGGCGGCGCAACTCCTCGGTGATGGCGGTAAGCGCTAGGCGCATGGTCAGGTACGCGGCCCCCCTTGGGACATGAGGATCTTATCGACGTATTTGCCCAGCATGTCGAACTCGAGGTTGACGGGGTCCCCCGCCCTTCGGCCGCGAAGGTTCGTGGCCTCGATCGTGTGCGGGATGATCCAAACGGCAAAGGAGTCGCCCCGGACCTCGGCCACCGTGAGCGAGATCCCGTCGACCGCGATGCTTCCCTTCATCACCAGGAGCCTGCCCCCGCCCTTCGGTCCCTTGACCCCGAGGTAGTGGTCGGCGCCCCGGGGCTCGAACACCTCGACCGTGCCCGTGCCGTCGATGTGCCCCGTCACGAAGTGACCGCCAAAGCGGCCATCGGCCCTCATGCTGCGCTCAAGGTTTACCGGCGAGCCCGGCCCAAGGGCGCTCAAGTTGGTGAGGCGCCTCGTCTCCTCGAGGACATCGAAGGTGACCGTGGCCTGGTCGCTTGACACCGCCGTCAGGCAGCAGCCGTTTACGGCAACGCTCTCCCCCACGGCGAGGCCCTGGGTCGTCGCCCGGGCGACGACCCGCAGGCGCCAGGTGCCGCCAAAGTTGACGAAGGACTCGACGGCCCCGGTTTCCTCGACGATTCCCGTGAACATGGTCGGGTTCCTAGCGCAGTTTGATCCTGAGGACCGCCGTGTCGCTACCGCGGCTCACCAGGAAGACCGTCTCGGCCCGAAGCAGGTCCCTCTCGATGTCCGAAAGCTTGGCGACGGCCGATGCGAAGTCCGCGACCTCCACCCCGTCGATCTCCCGGATCCAGTCGTCGGGCCTCAGGCCGGCGATGTCTGCGGGGCTGTTGGGCTTGACCAGGTGGGCCACCACGCCCCGCAGGTCGCTTGCCTTCGCGTGCCGGGCAATCGCGTCGCCGTAGACGAACTCGCGCGCGGTGAATCCGATCTTCTCGAAAAACTGCCTCTCGGCCTCGCGCACCAGGCGCGGCTCCTCGGCCAGCGGCGCCTTGAGCTCAATCCGGTTCGATCCCCTGAGGAGGGAGAGGGTCAGCGTGTCGCCGGGCGAGCGGGCGGCGATCAGGCGTTCCAGGTAGTCGACGACGACGCGGTCGGGCTTGAAGCGCGGGATCGGCTTCCCGTCGACCGCGAGGATGATGTCGTGGGCCTTCAGCCCGGCCTTCTCGGCGGGGCTGCCCTCGAGCACCTCGCTGACGACCGCGCCCGACTGGGACTCGAGCTTGAGGAACGAAGCGACCTCGCGGTCCATGGGCTCGAGCCCATAAGCCCCGAGCCACGCGAGGGGCCGGCCGAACACGTTGCCGGGAACCCTTCCCAGGCTCGGAAGCACCTCGGCGGCCACCAGGAACGCGCTGCTCTCCTCAATGTTGACCAGCATGACCGGCGAGCCGCCGCGGTCGGCCCCGGTGAACTCAAGGAAGGTCTGGCCGAAGGAACTCGCACCAATCCCCACGAACCTGCCCGTGGAATCGAACACCGGAAGACCCGGGCCGGCGACTTCCTGCTGGGCGATCGCGGTGCGCTGGGGCAGGGACTGGACGAGGGCCACGTGGCTCTGAAGGATATAGGGGGTGAAGTCCTCGTCCTTGTTGCGGATGCCGATGCCCCAGACCTCCTGGGCCAGGGCCACCTCTGCCGGCGCCCCCGAGCCGGCGAACTGGGTGACCGGGACAAGCCGCGCCCGGACGGAGGCGTTGGCCCGGATGAAGTGCCAGCCCGTATAGGCATCCCTCCCCAGGTATTCCGCAGGGGATCCGTCGGGATCGCCGGGGACGTAGACCTTCAGGTCGCGGATCTGCTTCGGGGAGATCCTCAGGTCGATGGCGGCCGACGGCAGGATGATCGTCCCGGCCGAGTCCACGACAGTGCCGTAGGCGATCGTCGGGCGCCTTTCCATCTCGGTCTGCGTCACGTACTCGACGGCCACCGTGCACTTCACGCGCTCGGCCCAGAGGGACGGGAGATCCGCGGCGCGCGCCGCGGAGCCAAGGATCAGGCCTAGGAGGAGGAGGGAGGTTGATTTCACGGCTTAAGGACAACGAGCGACACGCGCCGTTCCCGGCGAACCTCCAGGAGCGTCGGCGCAGGCTTCAGGGCATAGGCGGCCTCAAGGCCCTTCACCAGGTCGAGGGATGAAACCGGGCTGTCGTTTATCTTAGTGATGATGTCGCCCCGCGCCAGGCCCGCCACCTCGGCCGGGAACCCCCGCTGGACTCCGATCACCAGGACCCCCGAGTCGTCGTCGAGCTGGTTTTCGCGGGCAAAGGCGCGCGAGATCTTGCGCAGGCCTACCCCCCAGGTGTCGGAGACCCACTCCTCGCCCATGCGGCTGTCGAGCCGGGTCGTCACCAGGGAGACGGTACCCTCCTTCGATCCCCGCTTGTAGGCGAAGACCAGGGTGGAGCCGACGGGAACGTTGGCGATCAGGTTCTGGATGGGGGGCAGTTCCTCGGGGAACCGGCCGTCGATCTTCTTGCCGTCAATCGAAAGGATGATGTCGCCGGCCCTCAAGCCGGCGATGGCGGCCGGGGAGCCGGACTCGACGCTGTCGACCAGCATCCCGGTGTTGGTGGCCACGTCATAGAAGCCCTCGAGGTCCTGGAGGGCCTTCGGGACGATTCCGACGTAACTGCGCGTGATGGAGCCGTCGCGAACCAGCCCGGCAACGATCCGCTTGGCGGTGGCCGAGGGGATCGCAAATCCCAGGTTGTTGGCCCCAAGGTAGGCGCGTGAGCTAATTCCCACGACCCGGCCGTCGTCGGTCACGAGCGGCCCGCCCGAGTTGCCCGGGTTGATCGCGGCGTCGGTCTGCAGCCAGGTGTTGAAATTGCCCGTCTCGTATCCGTCCACCCCCTCGGTGTCCTCAAAATAACGGTTGTTGTTGGAGATGATGCCCCGGGTCACCGTTCGCGTAAGGCCGTGCGGCGTCCCCACGGCGTAGACGGTCTCCCCGACGAAGAGCTTCTCGCTGTCGCCAAACTCCGCGTGCTTGAAGGTGAGGCCCCGGCGCTTCACGTCGTCCAGGTTCAGCCTGAGGAGCGACAGGTCGGTCCAGTGGTCCCACCCGACCAGGCGCGCGCCCACCCGCTCCAGGTTTGAAAGGGTGACGTTGATCTCGACGGCCTTCGGCCCGGCGACGTGCGCATTGGTGAGGATGAGCCCGTCCTGGGAAAGGATCACCCCGGAGCCGATGCTGGCGTCTATCCTGCGCGCCCCGTCGTCGAAGTTCATCTCCCGGACGTCGATCCGCACGACCGAGTCGAGGAGCCGCTCGAAACCGGAGCTCATGGACGCCCGGGCGGGGGTGGCCAGAGAAGCCAGGGCCAGGGTCATGGCGGCCAAGATTGACCGGGAGAGCGATTGGTTCACTATGGCGGGTTTCAAATGATGGTTACCAAGAGCAAAGACTACGACTTTCAAGAGATTGAGCCCCGCTGGCAATCTTTCTGGGAACGCGAGAACCCGTACAAGTCCGGGACGGACCTAACCCGTCCTAAGTACTACGTGCTCGACATGTTCCCCTACCCGTCAGGTGCCGGCCTGCACATCGGGCACCCCGAGGGCTACACCGCCACGGACATCATTTCACGCTACAAGAGGGCCAAGGGTTTCGACGTCCTTCACCCCATGGGATGGGACGCCTTCGGGCTGCCCGCCGAGCAGCATGCGGTGAAGACCGGGACCCATCCGGCGGCCAACACCCAGAACAACATCGCCAACTTCAAGCGCCAGATCAAGGCGCTCGGCTTCTCGTACGACTGGGACCGGGAGATCGACACGACCGACCCGAAGTACTTCCGCTGGACCCAGTGGATCTTCCTGCAGCTTTTCAAGAGGGGCCTGGCCTACGTGGACGAGCGGCCCGTCTGGTGGTGCCCGGAAATGCGGACCGTTCTCGCCAACGAGGAGGTTGTGGACGGCAAGAGCGAGGTCGGGGGCTTCCCCGTGGAGCGCCGGAGCCTGCGCCAGTGGGTCTTAAGGATCACCGCCTATGCCGACCGGCTGCTTTCGGGGCTGGAGGGCGTGGACTGGCCCGACTCGACCAAGCGCATGCAGGCGGCCTGGATAGGCAGGAGCGAGGGGGCCGAGATCACCTTCGGCCTGGAGCAGCCGGGCCTTGGCGGCCTCAAGGTCTTCACGACGCGCCCGGACACACTTTTCGGCTGCACGTACATGGTGCTTGCCCCGGAGCACGCTCTCGTCGAGGCGCTCACGACCCCGGAGCAGCGGTCGGCCGTCGACCTCTACCGAAAGCAGGCAGCCTCAAAGAGCGACCTGGAAAGGACCGATTTGGCCAAGGACAAGTCGGGTGTCTTCACCGGGTCCTATGCGCTGAACCCGATTAACGGCGCCCGCGTGCCGGTCTGGGTCGCCGATTACGTCCTCACAGGGTATGGCACCGGGGCCATCATGGCCGTTCCCGCCCACGACGAGCGCGATTATGCCTTCGCCAAGCGCTATGATCTGCCAATCGTAGCGGTGATCGAACCGGCGGCTGACGTCACGGGAAAGCCGGCCCCTGCGCTACCCTACACCGGGGACGGAAGCCTGGTTCACTCGGGGCAGTACGACGGGCTCAGTTGGCAGGAGGCCAAGCGCCGGATGACCGACGACCTGGCAAGCAAGGGCGTGGCCCGGCACTCGGTGAACTACAAGCTTCGCGACTGGCTCTTCTCCCGCCAGCGCTACTGGGGGGAGCCCATCCCGATCGTCTGGGTCTGCGAGGCCGACTACCGGGCTGCCGTGGCTGCAAACCCCGCGGATTTCCCGAAGGACCCGGTGTCCTTTGAGGAGGCCGGTGTCGTCCGATTCGCGGTTCCCGTTCCCGACTCGGTCCTTCCGCTTGAACTTCCCTCGGTGCAGTCCTACCTGCCCAGCGGCACGGGAGAGAGCGCACTGGCCAACGTGACCGATTGGGTCGACATCTGGTACGACTTCTCCTCGGGACGATCCGTGCCCGCATCCTCGCCCAAGCCCGACGCGTCCACCTGGGTGCGCGCTCGCCGGGAAACCAACACCATGCCCCAGTGGGCGGGATCCTGCTGGTATTACCTACGGTACACCGACCCCAGAAACGCCCAGGCCTTCGCCTCGCCCGCCGCCCTGTCACGCTGGGGCGGACCCGACCTCTATGTCGGCGGAGCCGAGCACGCGGTCCTGCACCTGCTCTACGCGCGCTTCTGGCACAAGGTGCTCTTCGACATCGGCGCGGTGCCAACCGACGAGCCTTTCCGAAAGCTGTTCCACCAGGGCATCATCCTCGGGGAGGACGGGGAGAAGATGTCCAAGAGCCGCGGCAACGTCGTGAGCCCGGACACGATCATCGCGAGCCACGGCGCCGACAGCCTGCGCCTCTTCCTCATGTTCCTGGGGCCCCTCGAAGCCATGAAGCCCTGGAACCCCAAGGGCATCGAGGGCGTGCACCGTTTCCTGCAGAAGGTCTGGCACGACTGCGTGGGCGAGGACGGAAACGCCCACGCTCGGATCGTCGACGGCCATCAGGACTCGGGCGCGACGCTCAAGCTCCTGCACGAGACCATCCGCAAGGTGGGCGACGACATCGAGGGAATGCGCTTCAACACGGCGATCTCCCAGATGATGATCCTTGAGAACGCCCTCCACAAGGAGGCTCAGGTCAGCCGCTCGACGACCCTTGCCTTTGTCCAGATACTGGCGCCCTTCGCGCCCCACCTCGCCGAGGAAATCTGGTCACGCCTGGGGGCCCCTGGGCTGGCCTCCGCCGCCCCCTGGCCGGCCTTCGATGCCGCGCGGGTTTCATCCGCCGAGGTCCGCATCGTCTTCCAGGTCAACGGCAAGCACCGGGCAGACCAATTGGTTCCGCTCGGAATCACGCAGGAAGTGGCCCTGGGCCTTGCCCAGGCCCACGAAAAGGTGGCCCCCTTCCTTGCCGGGAAAAGGGTGGTCAAAGTCGTCTTCGTCCCGAACCGGATCCTCAACCTTGTGGTAGCCTAGTTTCCCCGAGCGAAGGGAGCGTGTTTCGCCCCCACCCCGCTCACATCTCCTAAGCAATAGTACGGAGGCGATCCTCTCTTGCGGTGGCCCGTTAAAGCCACCACATTGCAGGCGTGATCAAATTTCCACCCGCTTGGGTTCCCCTTTTAACCGCAGCACTGTGCATCGCCTCGGTGGCGAGCGCCCAGGAACGCAGGAAGAATCCGACGAGCAAGCTCTATGTCGCAGACCAGCTCGGCGAAGCGCAAATTGACACCGGCACCGAGATTGACGACCTGACAAAGAAGTCGGTTTATAACGCCGAGGGAAGGTCGATTGAGACCAAGGCCAACTCCAACGCCTCCGTCGTCCTCTCGAACGGAACCGGCATCTACTTTGACGTCGAAACCCGGGTGAAGATCAGCACGTTCCAGCAGGAAGCCTTCCGGCCCAACCGCGCAGACGTCGAGGATGAGCCCTCGATCTACACGACCCATCTCATGGTTGAGCACGGCGTGAGCCCGACCGAGCTGCTGGAGAACCCGGTCTTCGCGCAATTGATCGAGAGGCTGAAGAAGATCTTCGACCTGGTGGTGATCGATTCGCCACCTATGGGCGCAGTAACCGATGCCACGTTGATCGCCGAGCGCACCGACGAGGTCGTCTACGTATGCCGGTTCAACCGGGCCTACAGGAAACACATCAAGCTCTACATCAAGGCGCTCAGGGAGGGTAAGAACGAGATCCTGGGGATCGTCTTGAACGGCCTTTCTCCAAGGCGGATCGAGTACTACTCGAACTACCGCTACTACCGAAGCTACAAGAAGTACTACGGATCGCAGACCTAGGGCGCCCCGGCTGTGTCGTCCCTCCCCTCAGCGTACCTGCCCCCCGCGTTCAATCCCAAGCTGCCGGTCGCGCTGATCGCCGGGCAGGGGATTTATCCGCAGCTGGTCGCAAAGTCCGCAAGGAAAGCTGGCCTGGCGCTGCGCCTGATCGCCTTCGAGGGGGAAACGGCCCCCGAGCTCCTCGACACGTTTGCGGAGCCGGACCGGCACTCGGTCCACGTCGGCCAGGTGGGGAAGACCCTTAAGCTGCTCTCGGGTTTCGGCGCGGGGTACGCAATCATGGCCGGCCAAGTGACGCCGAGGCGCCTGTTTGACGGACTGAGGCCAGACCTGAAGGCCGCACAGATCCTGATGTCGCTGAAGCGGCGCAACGCCGAGACGATCTTTGGCGCAGTGGCCAAGGAGATCGAGGCGTTGGGTGTCCACCTTCTTGACGCCCGTGCCTTCCTTGACGACCAGCTTGCAAGTGAGGGATGCATGACCGGGGGCAAGTTCCCGATCGCGAAGGAATACCTGGACCATGGGATCCACATTGCCAAGGAGAGCGCGCGGCTGGACATCGGCCAGGGATGCGTGGTGCGCAAGGGAACGGTGCTCGCGGTCGAGGCCTTCGAGGGCACCGACGAGATGCTGAAGCGCGCTGGCGGGCTAAAGGCCGACGAGACCCTCTTCGTTAAGACCGTGAAGGCCCGGCAGGACTTCCGCTTCGATGTCCCTTGCTTCGGGATGAAGACCTTGGAGACCATGCACACTGCGGGCCTCCACGCCGCCGCCCTGGAGGCCGGAAAAGTCCTTATCCTCGACAAACCCGCGGTGCTTGAGAAGGCCAGGTCCTGGAAGATCTCGCTCCTCGGATTCTAAGAATCCCGGGCTTGGGGCCGCTTGCCCTTTGGCGCGCGGCGGTCCATGTTCGCCTGTCGCCTTCCCAAGGCGCGCAACAATTTATGCAAAACGACGTTGTAGCCGTTATCGTCAAGGGTGTGGTCCCCACCCCCAACGGCTGCGCCGTGTTCCTCGGCAACGACGAAAAGATCTTCGTGATCTACGTCGACCACTTCGTCGGCAACGCTATCCAGATGACCATCGACGGCGTCAAGAAGGACCGGCCCCTGACGCATGACCTGATTGGGAGCATTCTTGTCGGGCTGGGCACGCGGCTTGAGAGGGTAGTCATCAACGACGCCCGAGACCAGACGTTCTTCGCCAGGGTGCTCCTCACCATGGAGAACGAACTCGGGACAAAGATCGTCGAAATCGATGCGCGCCCCAGCGACTCGATCGTCCTCGCCCTGCAGCAGAAGCGCCCCATCTACGTCGCCCGCGCGGTCTTTGACGCCGTGGAAGACAGGACCGAGATCCTCGAGCAGTGGCGCAAGCAGCAGGACGACCCAGAGTCCGAGACCCCGTGATCGTTCCCGACGGATTGCCGCCAGCCCTCGCCCAGGGACAACCCCTGACGGCACTTGCGCCTATGCAGGACGTCACCGACCTGGCGTTCATGAGGGTTGTCGCCCATTACGGGGCCCCCGATTACTTCTTCACGGAGTTTTTCCGGGTTCACGCCCAGTCCCGGCCCGAGCGGCACATCCTGCGAAGCATCGACGAGAATGCGACGGGCCGGCCGGTATTCGCCCAGCTGATCGGCGAGGACATCGCCCACATGGTTCGTACTGCGGAGGCCCTGGCCCGCCATCCGATAGCCGGGATCGACATCAACCTCGGCTGCCCCGCCCCCAAGATCTACAAGAAGAACGTGGGCGGAGGCCTCCTGAGGGACCCCGAGCGCATCAGGTCCATCCTCTCGGCACTCAGGGAGGCCGTGCCAGGCCTTCTCACCGTGAAGATGCGAATCGGCTTTGAGGACACCAGCAACCTCGACCGGGTCCTGGATATTGTTAACGACTGCCGGATCGACCTGCTGACGGTGCACGGTAGAACCGTCCGGGAGATGTACAGGAGCCTGGTCCACTACGACCAGATCGCCCGGGCGGCGGCCCGGGCGAGGTGCCCCGTGCTGGCCAACGGAAACGTGACCTCGGCCGGGAAGGCGCGTGAGGTGGTCGCCCAGACCGGTTGCCTGGGGGTGATGATTGGCCGCCACGCGATCCGCAATCCCTGGATATTCTCCCAGTGCAGGGAGCTCTTCGCGGGCCGGGAGCCGACACTGGTCACCCTGGGCGACGTCCGCGAGTACACCGAGAGGCTTTACCGGGAGACCCGCGATCCGGGTGTCCCGGAGCGTGCCCACGTGAACAAGATGAAGAAGTACCTCAACTTTGTGGGCCAGGGTGTGGATCCGCGGGGGGGATTCCTCCACGACATGAGGCGCACGGAATCCGAGACCGAGCTTTTCGCGGTCTGCGACCGCCATCTGCTCGCGAACCCGGAAACACCGTTTGCCGTCGAGCCCTACCCCGGTGTCATTGCCCGGCCCAACTGCGAGACGCCGGGTGAGAGCGTCGACGGATGCTCCCTTGAAACGGTGACGGCCTGACGCCCCTGCGGGGTCCTATTCCAATCCCAGGGACTTTCGGCCCGCCTCGGAAATCATCCGAGGGTTCCAAATGGGGTCCCAGACGATGTGGACCTTGGCGGTCTCGACGCTCGGAAGCGCCGCGATTTTCTTCCTCGCGTCCTCGGCGATAACTGGGCCCATGCCACAGCCGGGCGCCGTGAGCGTCATCTTCACCTCGACGGCGTTCGCACCGGAGGCTGTGCGCTCGATCGCGAGGTCATAGATGAGGCCCAAGTCGACGATGTTGACCGGGATCTCCGGATCGAAGCAGGTCTTCAGGGCCTCCCAAACGGCCTGCTCGTTGAACTCCCCGGACAGGCTGGCCCCTTCGTCCGACAGCTCCAGCCCCTCGACAAGCGCCGCATCCTCCCGCGCGATCCGGAAAAGGCCTTGGTCGGTCTGGACCGTTACGTTGCCGCCAAGGGTCTGCACGACGTTAACCTGCGCCCCCGCGTGCAGGGTCGCGGGAGTCCCCGCGGGAATCGCTGTGGCGGGGCAGTCCTTGAGGAGAGTGTGGGCCATTGGTAGGGCTCAGTGGATCACCAGGTCAACCGGCATGCGGGCGTAGACGCCCTTCGGGTCGTTCAGCGACCTTAGCCAGAAAAACTCGCTCTCGATTCGGTCCTTGAGCTCGCCGACCAGGCCGGTCGATTGCAGGTGCATGCTTTCGGGGGCAAAGCGGCCGAAGAGTGCTGCGATCGCCTCGGAGATGTTCCGGGACCTCGGGTATTCGTTCACCCGGAAGTGCTCGCCCAGGTTAGCCTGGTGCCCCGCGTACTTGATCGCGGCATCCAGGCCGCCGATTTCGTCGACCAGGCCCAGCTTGAGCGCCTCGACCCCCGACCAGACGCGGCCCTGGGCGATCTCCTCGACGCGGCTTGGGGGAAGCTTTCGTCCTTCGGCAACCTTGGCGATGAATTGCCCGTAGATCCAGTCGACCATGCGCTGGAACACGGCGAGCTCCTCCTCAGTCTTGGGGCGTGTGAGTGTCAGGGAGTCCGCGAACTTGCCGGTCTTCACGCTGTCAAAGGTGACGCCGTGGTCGTTCGCAAGCTTCTGGATGTTGGGCTGGATCCCGAAGACACCGATCGATCCGGTGATCGTGTTCGGCTCGGCGAAGATCCGAGTCCCGAAGATCGAGATCCAGTAGCCGCCCGACGCGGCATAGGAGCCCATGGAGACCACGACCGGCTTCGCCGCCCTGGCCAGGCGGACCTCACGGAGGATGGTCTCGGAAGCGGTGGTGCTGCCCCCCGGGCTGTTGACCCGCAGCACGATCGCCTTGACCGAAGGATCCTGCCTCAGGCGCCGGATCTCCCGGGCGAAGCGGGCGCCGCCGATCTCGTTCTGGTCCCCCTCGCCCTCGACGATCTCCCCCTCGGCGTAGACAATGGCGACCTCGCCAGGCCCCATCGTTGTGGGGCTCCGGTTGAGTGCCGTCTTTGCGTAGTAGCTGAGCTGCACCTGCTTAAAGGTCTCCGTTGGCGAGGTGATCCCGGTGTCCTTCTTTAGCTTGTCGATCACCTCGTCGCGGTAGGCCACCCGGTCGATCAGGTGCGCCTTGAGCGCAAGGGACGGCTTAATGATCCCCTCGGCGTCGACCGTGGCCTGTATCGACTCGGCAGACACTCCGCGCGACTTGCCGACATCGGCCAGGATGGTTGCCCAGACGTCGTCCAGGAGCTTCTGGAGCTGCTCGCGGTTCTCCGGGCTCATGCTCGTGCGCGTGTAGGTCTCCACGTACGACTTGTACTTGCCGACCCGCGTCACCTGGATCCCGATCCCGTATTTCTCAAATGCCCCTGCAAGGAACCACGGCTCGCTGGCCAGGCCCGGCATGATGATCTCCCCATAGGGGTCGACGACCACGTCGTTGGCCACCGAGGCCAGGTAGAAGTCCTTCGTTGTCGCGTAGTCGATGTACGCGAGGACCGGCTTGCCCGAGGCGCGGAAGTCGCCGAGGGCGCCCCTGACCTCCTTGAGTGCCGCGTACCCGGTGCCGTAGCCGCCGGGCGACAGATTCCCCAACAGGAGGATGCCCTTGATCTTGCTGTCGTGGGAGGCGTAGCGGATGGCGCGCGTGATCGTGCGCAGCTGCATCGTGTCGGTGCGGGCCCCGGGAAAGTCGCCGAAGTCCACCGGCGGGGGCGCGTCCGTGATGTTGGTCGAAAGGTCAAAGACCAGGTACGAGCCGGACGCCACCTCGGGGGCCTTCCGCTGCTGGCCCATCGTGATGATCGCCCCGACGAAACCCACAAAGAGAAGGACCGCTCCGGTGGTGAACACGATGAGGGCCACGAGGGCGCCCATCATCGATGTGATGAAGTTCTTCATGAATACCGCGAAAGCTATCCGGTTTCGGCCCTTCCACCAGTAGAAACCGCCATCACCTCTTCGTGACACAGGAACGGATTGCATCCCCGTCCCGCCCGGGCCAATGTCCCGGCATGAGCGAACAGAAGGATCTGCTGACGACAAATCAGAAGGCGCTGACCATCAACCTGGACATGCCCAAGTACGGCACGTTCGCGGAGATTGGCGCCGGCCAGGAGGTCGCCCGCGAATTCTTCCAGGCCGGCGGCGCCTCCGGGACCATTGCCAAGTCCATTTCCGCCTACGACATGGTCTTCAGCGACGCAATCTACGGGAAGGCCCCCCGCTATGTCTCGCGCGAACGCCTGAAGCTGATGCTCGACCACGAGTACCAGCTGCTGATCGACCGGCTTTCCACGACTCGCGGGGATCGCACCACCTTCTTCGTGTTCGCCGACACGGTCGCAACGAGCAACTACAAGGGGACAAACGAGGCCCACGGATGGCTCGGACTGCGGTTTCAGACCGAGGCCAAGGGTGAGCCGAGCGAGATCGTGCTCCACGTCCGGATGTGGGACAAGGAGGCCGTCCTCCAGCAGCAGGCGCTCGGCAAGGTGGGCGTCAACTTTCTCTACGGGGCCTTCTACTACCGTGACGACCTTGGAAAGCTGATCGAGTCGCTCAGGGACAACCTGGGCACGGACCGAATCGAGATCGACATGCTGCGCTTCTCCGGGCCGGCATTCGCGAACGTGGACAACCGCCTGATGTCACTTTACCTGGTCAAATTCGGCCTGACCAACGCGGTCATGTTCGGGCAGAAGGGCGAGGTCCTCCAACCTTCCGAGGTCCTCCACAAGAAGGCCATCCTGGTCGAGCGCGGCAGTTTCAGGCCCGTGACCCACGTGAACGTCGACATGCTCAACTGCGCGACCGCCCAGTTCGTGCAGGAGCCCCTGGTGAAGGGCAAGGACCTGGTGGTCATCATGGAGATCACCATGAACAACCTCCTGGCGGCCGGAGCCCTCGACGCCCACGACTTCCTCTCGAGGGTCGACCTCCTGGCCGACATAGGGTTCACGGTGCTGATCTCCAACTATTCCGAGTACTATCGCCTAACCTCGTACTTCCGCAGGTACACCAAGGAGATGATCGGGGTGACCATGGGGATCAACAACCTGCTGGAGATCTTCAACGAGAAGTACTACGAGAACCTGGAGGGCGGCATCCTCGAGTCGTTCGGGCGGCTCTTCCGCAACTCGGTGAAGCTGTACATCTACCCGATGCGCCAGGACGCCTACGAAGCCTATGTCGCGCAGAACGAATTCGGCCACGGCGTGTCGAACCATGCGTTTGCCTCGAACGTCCTGATCAACGCGAAGAACGTTAAGATCGTCGACCATCTCTCAAACCTCTACGCCCACCTGCTGGAGAACCACTATATCGACTGCATCGTCGGCTTTGACACGAAGATCCTGAGCATCTTCTCCCGCGACGTGCTCCGCCGGATCAAGGAGAAGGACCCCACCTGGGAGACCATGGTGCCGACCCCGGTTGTCGAGGCCATCAAGCGAAGGGGGCTCTTTGGCTATGCCGAGGCGCCGGTCGCAGCGGCTGGCAAGTGACCATGCGCTTCCACAAGTACCACGCACTCGGCAACGACTACATCGTACTCGACCCCGCCGACTTTCCGGGCTGGACGACGCCGAACCTCGACCAGATCCGCGTCATTTGCCACCGCAACTTCGGCGTGGGCTCAGACGGCATTCTCTGGGGGCCCCTGCCGACGTCGAAGGCCGACTTCGGCCTGCGGATCTACAATCCGGACGGCTCCGAGGCAGAGAAGTCGGGCAACGGCCTGAGGATCTTCTCCCGGTACCTCTGGGACCAGAAGCGGGTGAGCGCGCCCACCTTCACGGTCGAGACGCCAGGCGGTGTCGTCCAGTCCGAGATCAAGGAGCAAGGCAAGCTGATCACTGTCGCCATGGGAAAGGTGAGCTTCGAGAGCTCGCGCATCCCGGTGAAGGGCCCCTCGCGCGAGGTCCTCGGGGAGACGATCGAGGTGCAAGGCCGGCGTTTCACGTTTTCGGCTGCCACGATCGGCAACCCGCACTGCGTGCTCCCCGTTGACGACCTGTCCCCGGAGCTTGCCCGGCGTTACGGTCCCGACATCGAGGTCAATCCCCTCTTCCCGAACCGAACCAACGTCCAGTTCCTGCGCGTCCTAAGCCGCGCGGCAATCCAGATCGAGATCTGGGAGCGGGGCGCGGGCTACACGCTGGCCTCGGGCAGCAGCTCGAGCGCCGCGGCTGCCGTCGCCCACAGGCTCGGCTTGGTCGACCGCTCCGTCACGGTGAACATGCCCGGCGGGCAGATCGGCATCGAGATCGGCGACGGGTTTGCGATCACCATGACTGGCACGGTGAACAAGGTGGCCGAGGGTGAGATGCACCCGCAGCTCTTCGAGGTCAAAGTCTAGGCCCGGTAAAGGGGTTCAGCTGATCGCCGAGTGCAGGGTGCAGAAGCGCTCGAGCCCGGTCTGGGCTGCCGACTCGATCTGGCTCTCGGTGACGCAAGCGATGTCGAGAATGTTGTGGCTGCGCGACCAATAGGGGCGCTCGCCCGCCAGGGCGAAGCCGAGTCCGCAGGCTGCCCCGCTCGACAGGTTGAGCAGCGATGCCAGCCTCGGATTGGTCGTGCTCTGCCAGGGCTCGTACTGGTTGCCGATCGCCTCGATGATCGGGGCGGGAAACCGCCACTCCCCGAGGACAAAGGCGGCGGCCTGGCAGTTGGTGAGCCCGGTGGTTGCAACCTCCCATTCGGCGAGGGCCCCGCAGGACTCGGCGACGTAGCACGGGTTCTGGGTCTTATCCTTTCTCGGCCCGACAAGGGTGATGTCGCCCTTCGACCGCATGAGGCCCGACGTGTAGGTGAGCCCGTCCAGGGCGATCTTTCCCATCGAGCGCAGCAGACCGGCGGAGTACGCCTCCTGGGAGTCCGTCCCCGCGCTCTTGGCCAGGGCCTCCATGATGAGCGCCGTCAGGAGCGAGTTCTCACGGAGTTCAGCGGCCGAAATCCCGTAGAGGCGCAGGTTTTGTTTGCTCATCTGGACCACCGCGGCAAACCCGGCGATCGTGTAGATCTCGCTCATGCCGATTCGCGCCAGGGCCTGTTCGATCGACGAATACTCCGAGCCAACGCAGTAGTAGGGGCTGTTAGCGATGCGGATGATCCGCGCTGTCAGCGCCGGATCACACCTCAGCAGGTCGATGAAATCGCTCAGGTCGACCCGCGGATCCTGGGTCATCTGGCCGATCCGCGAGAGGACCTGCGGGGCGGCCGGCATCCCCTTCATCACGTGCAGCAAGGATTCGCGAGGAACAGAATGGACGGGAAGGCTCATGGGTTGTTGGAAAAGGGATAAGCGCCCTTCAATTCGGGCCCGGATTCGCGCAAGCCGACCCCGGGGCATTCAACTGCCCAAATAGGAGGGTCCAAGCCCTGCGCCCGGCCGACAAAAAGGTCATCTAACTTCCATCGGACCAACATGTGCCGGGATTGAGTCGAATAACTGAAATTTACTGCTCATTTCTTGTCATTTTGGCCGCCGTGGACCCCTCATCGGGATAGCCGAATGAACGCCGCCCGCCGACAGGGCGTTGTTATCGCAACTATATAGCTCCAACCGGCCGATCTCCCACGCAACCGGCCCAATAAGGCGCTGGGCACCAATGAAACCGGCGTTTTTGACCGTTGCGCGGGCCGGGGTGGCGGGCCATCGTGGCCGTGTGACTGGTAGCGATGCCTCCAGCGGGCTGCCGATGTCGGCAAAGTTCAACCTTGTGGCTATGGCACTCCTTGCCGGGGCGCTCACCGTCCACCTGTGGCCGGAGTGGACCCATGATCCCGATCTTTCGCACGGGCTGCTGATGCCGGTAGCCTGCGCGCTCCTGCTTTACCTGTGCCGCCGGCCGCACGGGGGGCCCTTCCTACGGGAGCCCCACGCAGCCGCCCTCACTGCTGCGCTGGGTTTTGCGGGACTTGTCGGACTCTGGCTGGCAAGCCTGCTCGCCGTCACGGTCGACTGGTCGAGCCCCGTGGTCGACTTTGTGCTCGCGGGGTCCTTCGCCCTGGTCGGCTGCGCCGCCATCGCAGCCTTTTCCAGTGAACGGACGGCCCTGTTGCCCTTCACCTGGACCTCCCTATCCGCCGCGCTCCTCTGGGTCCTGTGTTCGCCCCTGCCGCCGGGAAGCTACACCCGGCTCACCCTGGGGCTTCAGCTTTGGGTGAGCAGCAGCGTCATGCAGGCCCTCGACCTCCTGGGGATCGCCGCCCATCGGCAGGGCAACGTCATCGAGCTGGCGCGGGGAACGGTCGGCATCGAAGAGGCCTGCAGCGGGGTGCGAAGCTTGGTTTCGTGCGTTTTCGCCGGCGTTCTGTTCTCGGCCACTCTGGTTCGCCGGCCGTGGGCGCGGGTCCTCCTTGTGGCGCTCTCCGTGCCCCTTGCGCTCGCGATGAACTTCCTGCGATCGCTCTTCCTCACGCTCCTGGTGAACGCCGGCGTGCGGGTTGAGGGGGCGTGGCATGACCTGACCGGCTACGCCGTGCTCCTGGCCACTGCGGCGCTCCTGGTCGCGATCGCGATCGCCCTGGACCGCCCGCCGCCCCGGGAAGCCGAGGACGAATCCCCAGGTGGTCCTTCCCCAGGCACCCCCTTGCGCTCCCAGAGGGCCCTGACGGCAACCGTCTGCCTCGTCGCCTTGACCCTGCTCTTTTTCGCGGCGAACACGGCGTCCAGCCCGGATGCCGGAAAACCCGCGCCGGACCTTTTCGCTGCGCTGCCCACCTCGGCCGAGGGCTGGCAGGTGGTCACCCGAGGCGACCTCTACCGCTTTGCGGGAGTCCTCCGGACCGAGCACCTGGCGGAGCGAACCTACATCAGGCAGGGCAAGGAAGGGGCCGAGCAGGTCACCCTCTACGTGGCCTTCTGGCAGGCGGGCCAGGCCTCCGCGGGCCTCGTCGGATCCCACACTCCGGACGCCTGCTGGCCCGGATCCGGATGGACCCAGGAAGCGGTGCAAGACGGGTCCGTCGCGCTGGCGGCGGGGGCCCAGCACCTTCCCCAGGCCCAACACCGCCTCTTCCAGAACGAGGGCTACCTCCAGCACGTCTGGTTTTGGCAGGTCTACGGCGGGCAAGTAATCGACGTCGGCAACACACGAAGCGTCCCGGCGCTGGTCCGGATCGCACTGCAGTTTGGTTTCCGCAAGGCAGGCCAGCAGGTCTTCATCCGCGTGTCCTCCAACCGTACCTGGAACGAGTTCTCGGACGAACCGTTTGTCACCGAGTTTTTTGCGCGGGCCCGGACACTCGGGCTTTACTGACCGGCAGGGACTGGCACGCTCGCACCTTCGCACCATACCGATGGACGACGACAAGAATCCCCTCCCCTCCTGGCTGCCCTGGGCCACGACAGCGTGCCTTGCGGCCCTTGTCGCGTGCCTGGGCGAGCTGTGGATCCTAGAGAAGGCCCGGCTCGGCCTGATGCGCGACGAGAACCTCCTCACCTCGGCCGCGCTCAAGGGCGCGGAAAACCAGCTCGAGGCCGAGCACATCCTCGAGCGGCGCCTGCGCTCGACGCACGGGATCCCGGGTGGCGACGCCACCCTCGAGGTCGAACTCCTGTTGCCTCCATCGACCGGCGCTTCGCCCGGATCTCCGCCCTGGGGAGCCGTGGCATGGGAATCCGGGACGGGGAACGCCCTTCTGCGGGTTTCCGGGCTTCAGGACGCGGGACCCGACGCCGCCTATGAGCTTTGGCTTGAGGGAACCGGGCAAGGGTATCCCTACCGGTGCTCCACCCTCGCCGCTGACGGTGCGTCCGGACCGACCAGCTTCCAGGTGAGACCGACATATCCAGTCGCGAATGGATGTCGCTTCCTTCTGATCCTCTGCAAGAAAGAGGGCGAGACCCCTGCCGCTCTGGCCCTCCCCGAGGGTTCAATCGTACTTGCCAGCCTCCCGTACTCCCCAAAAATCACAAAACGATGATCATCAGACCCAAGGTTCGCGGATTCGTGTGCGTGACGGCCCACCCAGCCGGGTGCGCCGCCCATGTGGACGAATGGATCGGGCACGTGAAGGGCAAGGGTCCCCTCAAGAACGGCCCCAAGAAGGTCCTCGTCATCGGGGCATCAACGGGTTACGGCCTGGCGTCCCGGGTAGCGGCAGCGTTTGGCTCGAACGCGGCCACACTCGGCATCTTTTTCGAGCGCCCCTCCGAGGAGGGCCGGACGGCGACCCCGGGCTGGTACAATTCCATCGGGTTCACCCGTGCGGCGCACGCCGCAGGGCTCTACGCCAAGAACATCAACGGCGACGCCTTTTCCAACGAGATCAAGGCCCAGGCCCTTGAGACCATCAAAAATGATCTGGGCCAGGTGGACCTGGTCGTCTACTCGCTTGCATCGCCGCGGCGCACCCACCCGACCACGGGCGTCGTGCACAAGTCCGTCCTCAAACCGGTGGGCGTCTCCTATACGAACAAGACCGTGGACACGGACAAGGGCATCGTCAGCCAGGTCACCATCGACCCGGCAAGCGATCAGGAGGTCGCCGACACGGTTGCGGTCATGGGCGGCGAGGACTGGGAACTCTGGATCAACGCGCTGAAATCGGCCAACCTCCTCGCCCCGGGGGCGCAGTCTGTCGCCTATTCCTACATCGGGCCCGAGGTCACCTGGGCAATCTACAAGAACGGGACGATCGGCATCGCCAAGAACGACCTTGAGCGCGCGGCCAAGAGCATCGACTCCATCCTCAAGGCGAACGGCGGGGGGCGGGCCTTCATCTCCGTCAACAAGGCCCTGGTCACCCAGGCAAGCTCGGCGATTCCCGTGGTCCCCCTCTACATTTCAATCCTCTATAAGATCATGAAGGCTGCCGGCACCCACGAGGGCTGCATCGAGCAGATTCAGCGGCTTTTTGCTGACCACATGTACTCGGCGCGCGGCCCCGTGTTTGATGAAGCTGGCCGGGTCCGGGTGGACGATTGGGAGATGAGGCCCGAGATCCAGGCCAGCGTCGCGGCCATCTGGCCGCGGGTGACCACCGAGAACCTCGCGGCGGAGACCGACATCGCCGGCTACCGGGGCGAATTCCTGAAGCTCTTCGGGTTTGGGCTGAAGGGAATCGACTACGAGCAGGATATCGAGCCCCACATGACGATGCTCTGAGGTCCTTGCGGCTAGCCGGCCCCAATCCTCAGGTAGTTCTCGCGCCTCTTTCCGCTTCGCCCGCTGGCCTTGGTCCTGGTACCCGGGTCGGAGTAGGCCCTGTGACGGTATCCGGGCCGGGAGAGGTCCGCCGCACAGCGAATCTGGAAATCCTGCATCCCGGAAAAGATCTTAAGGAGTTGGTCCGGCTTCTCGTAGCGGTCCAGACCTGCGGCCTCAAGCACGGTCAGGAGCTCGTGGGTGGCCTCAAGCGTCGACAAGCAGCCCATCTGGGGCTGCTGCTTGATGACGTAGCGGCTGGCACTAAGCGGCGTGAACATGACTCGGGGCAGGCGCTGCAGGCTCGGGCTGAGCCGGAGCATCTTGCGGGCTCCGCTCCACGTTGCATCGAGAATGACCACCAGGAGCGTCTTCGGCCCCGCTTCACCTAAGAGACCGGCGAACAGGGGATGGGCCGCCCCTTCCCCCCGGGCGACGTCGGACAGATTGACAGCCGAACTTCCCGGATACAGCAGGACCGGATGGAAGCGGGGATCGGCCAAGAGGGCCTGCACCGCCTGGTCCCCGTCGAATGCCATCCCGATGTGAAGGCTGCTGTTGGGCAGGCACAGGTGGGTCAGCCGCCCGGTCGCCGCCTTCTCCTGTTTGAATTCCTTGGGGTGGATCAGGAACACGAAGCGGGTCCGTGTCACGATGGGCTCCAGGCGGGAGCACCAGCACAGCGCCTTTGGCCAGAAACATCGGTAGCACATCATCCGCGCCATAGACTCGAGAGCGAAGGGCAAAGCCCGCTACAGGCAAGAGGGATATGGTCCCGCCGGGCCGGGTCCGATCCGGTCGCCCTCAGGCCTCGAAACCGTCGACGCTCGCCGAGCGCCCGTTGTCCTTGGGCCCGAGTCCCAGGATGTAGGGTCCCGCCCGCTTGGCCCATTCCTCGGCCTTGGGATAGGACCCCGCTCCGTCGGCGAAGCAGGTCCTCAGCATGTCGGTGTCGATCACCCCGGGGTTCAGAGGCACGGCAGCCATCCCCTTCGGAAGCTCCTCCGCGAGCGCCTTGGTGAGGCCCTCGATCGCCCACTTGGTGGCGCAGTACGGGGCCACGTCCGCCGAGACGCTCCTGCCCCACCCCGAACTCAGGTTCACGATGACTCCGGAGCCCCGCTCCACCATGGCCGGGACGAAGGCGCGGATCACGTTCACCGCCCCGACAATGTTCACGTTCACAACCTTCGCCACCTCCTCGGCCGGCACCTTCCAGAGCGGGGCCGGCGTGTTGATCAGGCCCGCGTTGTTGATCAGGACGTCGGGAGCCCCGAGGGATCCAAGGACCCGCTCCGACCAGAGCTGCACCTTCACCGGCAAGGTCACGTCCACAGCGTCGAAGCTGTGGGGCTCGGGGTGCGTGAACCTAAAGTCGAAGATTGCCGGCCCGCTCCGGCCGCAGCCGGCCACGGTGTGGCCATTGGCTATGTACCACTCGGCAAGCGCGCGGCCAAGGCCGCGGGTCACGCCGGTGATGACGATCTTCATGGGCTAGCGCGCCTGGAGGCTGAATTTATTGAGGCCCGACGTCCGGCACGCATCCATCACGAAGGCGAGCTTCTTGAGCTGCGTGGTCTCGTCGGCCTTGATCAGCACGGGGATGTCACGGTTGGCGTCGCTCACCTGCTTTAGAAGGCCCACAAGCTGGGCGTCGCTCACGACCTTGCCGTTGAAGGAGACCACGCCGTCCTTGTCGATGCCGATCGTGACTGTGCCCTTGTACTCGCTCTTGCCCGCCGTCGCTATCTTCGGGAGGGTGATGTTGAGCATCGTCGCCGAGCGGAACTGCATCGTGACGAAGGCAAAGAAGATCAGCATCACGAGCACGTCGATCAGCGGCACGAGATTCAACTCGGGCCTCTTGCGGGTCTTCTGTCTGAATCCGCTCATCCGCGGCCGCGGTTGATGATCCGCTCCAGCAGCACGTCAAGCTGCGCGGCATAGTTGTCGATCCGTCGCTGGAGGTATCCGCTTCCGACGAGCGAGGGGATTGCGATCGCCAGGCCGATGACCGTGGCCGAAAGGGCGAGCGCCACGCCCTTGGTGAAGACCACCGGGTCCGGCAATCCCGTGTCGGGCGAGATCTCAGAGAAGACCTGGAGGAGACCGGTAACCGTGCCAGACAACCCGATCAGCGGCGCCGCCGCATAAATGACGTCCAGGTAAGGGACGCCCCGTTCCATCCGATTGACCTCCAGTCGGGCAAACGCCTTCAGGGAGTCCGGATCGTTGTGGTGAACCTCGGCGAATTCGACAATGCGCGAGAGGACGGTGTGGCGCCCCCCCACCAGGGGCTTGCCGTTCATGACGGCGTCGACCAGGTCCGGCGGCAGTACGGCGGCCGTCCGGAGGGCATAGATCCGCTCAAAGATGATGAAGACGGCCAGAGCCGAGCACACACCAAGGGGATAGATAAGGAGGCCCGCCCCCTTGAAAACTTCGATCATTCCAAGTGTCATTGTTTAAAGTGTGCCTGTAAGACGCTCCTGATTGCAAAAAGGTCCCGGAATTTAAGGACAACCGCGTCGGCCGCCAAGCTGTTTGATGGGCGGTCGATCGCAGCGCGGCCGCTGCCCCGTACCGCGGGCCTAGGCCGACATGTATTGCAACTTGGTGGCGATCGCCGAGGCGTCGGAGGCCCCCTCGATCAGCTCACCGATCGGGTCCCATCGGCCATTGACCAGCGCGTCGCGGGCGCTCTCGCGCACAGCGATGGGCGCCGATTGCCCGGCAAAGGAAACCGTCTTTGCGACCAGGTCGATCACGACCGCCAGGGTCGGGTCCTTCTCGACGGCGGCAGCGATCCTAGCGATGTCCTCGCGGCTCGCCGTGACGCACGGCATGCCCAGGGTGGTCGAGTTCCCGAGGAATATCTCGGCAAATCCCTCGGCGATCACCGCGCGGAACCCGTGCTTCTGCAGCGCCTGCGGGGCGTGCTCTCGGGAAGACCCGCAACCGAAATTCATTCCGGAGAGAAGGATGGACGCCCCCTTGAAGCGCGGCTCGTTGAGCGGATGGGGCTTATCGGACCCGTCCGCATTCTTGCGAACGTCGTAGAACAGGAACTCGCCGAGTCCGTCGAAGGTGACGCACTTCATGAAGCGCGCCGGGATGATGCGGTCCGTGTCGATGTCATTTCCGGGGACGCAGACGGCCCGACCGGAGACGCGTGTGATTTTATCAAGTGCCATGGTGGAAGGAGGAAGAGGGTTAGTTTGCGCTCACGCCGAACACCTCGCGGGCGTCGGCCACCGAGCCGGTAACGGCCGCGGCGGCGACCATGATCGGGCTCATGAGGATCGTGCGTCCCGTGGGGCTTCCCTGGCGTCCCTTGAAGTTGCGGTTCGACGAGCTCGCGCAGAGCTGGTCGCCCACGAGCTTGTCGGGATTCATCGCCAGGCACATCGAGCAGCCCGCCGACCTCCATTCAAACCCGGCATCCCGGAAGACCTTGTCGATCCCCAGTTCGGCGCAGATAAGCCCCACGCCCTGGGAGCCGGGGACGGCGATCGCCTTCACCCCGGCGGCCACCTTTCGTCCCTTCAGGAAACGGGCGACCTCTTGGAAGTCGCTCAGGCGGCCGTTGGTACAGGAGCCGAGGAAGGCCACGTCGATCTTCGTGCCCTTTATCGGGGCCCCCGGCTTAAGCTTCATGTAGGCCAGCGCCTCCTCGATCGAGCTCCGCTCGTCGGCGGAGGATGCCTTCAGCGGGTCGGGGATTGTCCCGGTGATCGGAACGCCCTGACCCGGGTTGATGCCCCAGGTAACGGTCGGCGCAATGTCGGCCGCGTTGATCTTCACCACGTCGTCATAGGTGCAGCCCGGATCGCTCGCGACGGCCTTCCAGCGCGCCACGGCCGAATCCCACGCGGCTCCCTTCGGCGAATAGGGCCTGCCCTTCAGGTAGGAGAAGGTGGTCTCGTCGGGATTGACGTAGCCGGCGCGGGCCCCGCCCTCGATCGACATGTTGCACACCGTCATCCGTTCCTCCATCGAGAAACGGTCGAAGACCTCGCCGGCGTACTCGTAGGCGTAGCCCGTTCCGCCGTTGACGCCGAGAGTCGCGATGATGTGGAGAATCACATCCTTTGCGTACACACCGGGCCGGAGCTTGCCGTTCACCTCGATTCGCCGGACCTTGAGCCGCCCGAGGGCCATCGTCTGGGTCGCCAGGACATCGCGGATCTGCGTCGTACCGATTCCGAATGCTATGGCTCCGAACGCGCCGTGCGTGCTCGTGTGCGAGTCGCCGCAGGCAATCGTCGTCCCGGGCTGGGTGATGCCCTGCTCGGGTCCGACAATGTGGACGATCCCCTGCTTGCCCGTGGAGCGGTCAAAGAAGGTGATCCCAAATTCCTTACAGCTGCGGCGCAGCTCCTTGATCATGGCATCGGCCAGGGGATCCGCGTAGGGCTCGCTCACCTGGTCGGTCGGGACGATGTGGTCGACGGTGGCAAACGTCCGGTGGGGCATCGCGACCTTCAGGCCCAGGTCCCGCATCATGCCGAAGGCCTGGGGGCTGGTGACCTCGTGGATCAGGTGGGTGCCGATCAGCAGCTGCGTCTGCCCGTTGGCAAGCGTGCGCACGGTGTGGGCGTCCCAGACTTTCTCGAAAAGCGTTTTGGCCATGCCCCCCTTATACCACAGGGTTGCATTGTCTGGGAAATACTTGTTTGGATGGTACCGATGCCTAGGGAGTATCAATACCCGTTTGAACTGCGCCACCTGGTCTACTTCCGGGAGGTGGCGCGCAAACTCCATTTCAGGAAGGCCGCCGAGACCCTGGGTGTCGCCCAGCCGGCCTTGAGCCGGCAGGTCGCGCAGCTTGAAGCCTCCCTCGGCGTCCGGCTCTTGAACCGCTCGAGCCGGCGCGTAGAACTCACGGCAGCCGGGTCCGCCCTACTCGAGCGGGTGGAACCCGTCCTTGCCGCGCTCCTTCGGGTGCCCGCCGACATGAAGGCGGTCGCCGAGGGCCGCGTGGGACGGCTGCGGGTTTCGTTCACCGGCCTTGCGATGGCAACCGTCCTCCCGGACATCCTCCGCGGCTTTCACCGCCAGTTCCCTGGGATAAGGCTTGAGCTGAACGAGTCGCCCACCTCGCTGCAGCTCGCCGCCCTGAAACAGGGCGAGATCGACTGCGGGTTCTTCCATCCCGACGGCCCCTCGCCAGGGATCGACACCATCCTCCTCCTTCGGGAGCAAAACGGGGTTCTTCTCCCCTCGGACCATCCGCTTCGGGACAAGAAAAAGCTGAGCCTTAAGGACCTCGCGAGCACACCTTTCGTCCTTTTTCCGAGGGCCAACAATCCGGGCTTCTACGACCGTGTCCTGGCCGCGTTCGCCTCGAGCGGCGTCGCCCCCCAGATCGCCGAGGAGGTCTGGCCCCGCTCAAACGGCGTGGGCCTGGTGCGTGCGGGCGTGGGCGCCACCTTTGCCGCCCCAAGCGAGTCCCGCCTTCTGCCCGACAAGGTCGTCTTCCGGGGCCTCGCGGGGCCCTCCCCGGAGAGCCGGCTTGTGGTCGGCTGGCGGACAACCCAGGCGCCGGCTCCGGCACTGGCCGCGCTCCTTAAGGCCGCGGCCGCCCAAGCGGCGGCCTAGGAAGCCGACTGCGCCGCGATCCGGTCGTCGATCCGGAAGGAACGAAGGGCCAAGACCAGGGCTATGAGCAGGAATGCCGAGGCCTCGTAGAAGGCGATGCCCGGTATGGTGTCGATGAACCGGCCAAAGCTCCACGCCGCGAGGATGGGGCCAAAGATGTAGGAGAGGCTCGTGAGGCCCGAAAGAGAGCCCTGGAGCGCCCCCTGCTCGTTCGCGGGTACGTGCTTGGTGAGGAGCGACTGAGCGGCCGGGCCCGAAATGCCCCCGAGAGCGCCCAGGACGACAAGGACGTAGATCATCCAGCCCTGGGTCGCCGTGCCGTAGCCGACCATGATGATCGCCGAGGTGATGAGCCCGATCACGAGCCCCTTCCTCTCGCCCGTGACCGCTATGATGCGTCGCACCAGTCCCCCTTGGACAATCGCAGTCATGACGCCGATGAAGGTGAGGGATAGGCCGACCTGGAGCGTGCTCCAGTGGTAGCGGAACCCCATGTAAAGCACCCAGACGTTCTGCAGCATCGTGCCCGAGAAGTTGAATATAAAGTACATCCAGGCCAGGTCCACCACGCCGCGGAATCGCCGAAGCGCCAGGAGCGAGCCGATCGGGTTGGCCCTCGACCACGAGAAGGGTCTCCTGTTCTCAACGGCGAGGGACTCGGGCAGGAAGAACGCACCGTAGACGAAGTTGGCCCCGACACAGACCGCGGCGCTGAAGAACGGCAGCCTAAGGCCAAACTGGCCGAGCAGCCCGCCGATGGCTGGCCCAATCACAAAACCGAGGCCAAAGGCGGCACCCACCAACCCGAAGGCCTGGGCCCGCTTCTCAGGCGGCGTGACGTCGGCGATGTAGGCGTTGCACGCGGCAAGCGCGCCGGCAGTGGCTCCGGAGATCATGCGCGCCACGAAAAGCCACCCCAGGGTCGGCGCAAAGCCCATGACCACGTAGTCGATCGCCGATCCCGCAAGGGCGACCAGGATCACCTTCCTGCGCCCGAACCGGTCGGAAAGGGAGCCCAGGATGGGCGACGCGATGAACTGCATGATCGCGAAGACGCCAACGAGCCACCCATAGGAATTGGATCCCTTTGCAACGCTGCCCCCGTTGAACTGCGTGATGAGCCCGGGCAGCACGGGAATGATGATCCCGATGCCTACGATCAAAAGGACCAGCGTGACGAAAATGAACCCCACTGCGGGTTTTCTCGGTTTCGGGGTGTCCATTATCCCAATCCTTTCCGGAGGATCTCCCTTTGGAAAGCCAAAGCGTTGCCTAATCCTGCAAGCGGGCCATCAGCTTATCGACATCGAGCGCGAACTGGGTACCCGGTTGGACGTCCAGGGCCACCCGGGCCCGCTCGACGGCTTCCCTCGCCTGCGCCTTCATGTTGAAGAGCGCGAGGTGTTCGGCAAAGGCCACCACGATCTGGTCAAAGAAAAGCGTTCCCGCGCCGTGTCCAAACTGCGCGAGGATCGCGTTATAGGTGGCGATTTGGTTCGGAATCGGCTGCCCGGCGATGCTCCGGGTGAGGATCGACGAGGCGGTGCGGATCGCCAGGTCCGTTCGGTCTCCCTGGAAGCGCTCCGCCAGCCCCCTCTCCTCGAAGTCGGCCAGGCTGGACTCCCCCCGGGCCCGGAGGCTCTGGCACACCCGCGCCCCATACGCGACCACGAGGTCCGGGTACCTGGGATTGAACGCAAGGGAGGCCTCGCGGATGGCGGCCTCCTGCCTGGCCGGTTCGAGCCCAAGCTTGGCATTGGTCGCGATCAGGATCTCCCAGGCGTTGATGTTGCGCTTCTCATAGTTGACGGCGGCCCTGGCGGCGCGCTCCGCCGACTGCAGGTCCCCGACCATCAGGAAGTCGCCGGCAAACTCCTCGTGGAGGCGCGACTCCATGAAGGAAGGCAGCGCCCTGAAGCGCTCGGAGAGAAACTGGAGCTCGTGGTCCGAGATCTCGAGCCAGGTCTGCGGGTCGAGCGCGATGCCGGTCAGGAGTCGCTGCTCGGCGTAGCGGCCCGCGTCCAGCCTCCACTTGTGCTCGTTGTCCAAGAAGCCGAACCAGGCGTGCCTGCCGTCCTGGCCCCCTCCCGTGAAGAAGAGGGTCGGTACCCCCCTCGCCTTTCCGACCTGGGTTGCGAAATAGGTCTGGTCGACGCAGATGCCGCCCTCGGCCTTGATCGCCTGGAGGGTGTAGGGGTGGCCCGACCAGACCATCCGCGCGTTGTCGGTAACCCGGTCGGTGCGGTAGGTGACGTCGTTGTAGGCCTCCTCGAGCTTGTCCAAGGGATGGTTGACGTTGGCGACCGCCCACGAGAGCTCCGAGGCCGGGGCCGCCACGTCGACCACGAACTTGAGCTCCTCAACCTTCAGCTTCGAGAGCCTGAAGTAGGTCCTCCCCATCTGGTCCTCCCGGACCAGGCGGTCGAAGGTCGCCTCGGGCTTCGGGAGCTTCCTCGGGAGCGCCAGAGCCGTGACTTGGCCGTGCGGCCAGTAAGGCGGGGGGGCCACGTCGTAGACCAGTGCTATCGCGAGCGCGAGCGACCCGTACCGGGCAAACCGGGCGGGATCCGCCCGGTAGAGGGTGTCGAGGATCGAGAAGACGTTGGGCAGGTGGTCGACCGGGCGCACGTTCGAGAAGAACTCCTCCGAGAACGCTTCGTTGGACAGCAGCCATCCCTGGAGACCCTGCGACAGCTTTAGCCCGATGGGGTCCGGGCCCGGGCTGTAGCTGCCCGCCACCCCCTCGTAGTTGAGGTGACCGTCGACGATCGCCTTGATCCATCCGTCGATAAAGACGTTTTCCGGCTCCGAGAAGAGCGCGGACCAGCGGTAGACGTGGAACCAGGCCTCGGCCGCAACAAACCGGTTCTGCTGGTAGGCCTTGACGGCCGCACGCCGGATCGGCACGACGACGGCATTCCACCCGGTGGCTGCGGCCAAGTCCCTGATTGCCTGGATCCGCGCGGGGCTCGGGGGGTCCCGGGTCTCAAGATCGGGCACCTGGAAACTTGGGGAATCGGCGCGAACGCCGCCCGGCGCGGCCAGGACGGCGGCCAAGAGGAGCGCCGCGGCCAGGGGGCGTTTCCAGGTCATCACGGGCTCCAACTAGAACGGGTCGCCCGGCGCCCTGCGACTGAAAACCCCGCTCCCCTCATTCGGGGGGCGGGGTTTTGCTCGACGGCGGTTGGCCGTCTTTTTTCAGGGCGCCACGCCGGACGTAGCCGCCGGCGGCGTCTTTTGCTTAAAGATAAGGACCTCTCCGTCACGACCGACCATGACCGACTCACCCTCCTTGATGTCGCCTCGTAGGATGGCCTCGGCGAGCGGGTCCTCCAGGAAATGCTCGACGGCGCGGCGCAGGGGCCGGGCGCCGTACTTCTCGTCGTAGCCCTTCTCGATAAGGAGCTCCTTGGCCTCGGCCGTGAACTCGAGCGATATTTTGCGCTCGACCAGGCGCTGGGCGAACTTGCCGATCTCCAGGTCCACGATCGCCGTCAGGTCGTGCTTGTCGAGCGGCCGGAAGAAGACGATGTCGGAGATGCGGTTGAGGAACTCGGGCTTGAAGACGCGCTTGGCCTCTTCGAGCACCTTCTCGCGCATCTTCTCGGCGTCGTTGAAGCTCGTCGTCGCGGCGGCGAAGCCCATCGAGGTCTGGCGCTGCAAAAGCTGCGCCCCGACATTGGAGGTCATGATGATGATCGTGTTGCGGAAATCCACCGTGCGCCCCAGCGAATCGGTGAGCCTTCCGTCCTCAAGGATCTGCAGAAGGATCTGCAGCACATCGGGATGGGCCTTCTCGACCTCGTCAAACAGGATGACGGCGTAGGGGCGGCGACGAACCGACTCGGTCAGCTGGCCGCCCTCCTCGTAGCCGACGTAGCCCGGGGGCGAACCGATCAGGCGCGACACGGAGAACTTCTCCATGTACTCGCTCATGTCGATCTGCACCAGGGCGTCCTGCTTTCCGAACATCTGCGAGGCAAGCTGCTTGGCGGTCTCGGTCTTGCCGACACCGGTCGGACCGACAAAGAGGAACGAGCCGATCGGCCGGCGAGGGTCCTTCAGGTCCGCGCGGGAACGGCGCAGGGCTCGGGCGATGGAGCTGGCAGCAAGGCCCTGGCCGATCACGGCCTTCTGGATCTCCGCCTCAAGATTAAGGAGCTTCTCGCTCTCGCGCTTCTCCATGCGGGAAAGCGGGATTCCCGTCCAGTCGGCGACGACTTGGACCATCATCTCCTCGTCGATCGTGACGCGCTTCTCCTCACGGGCCTTCTTCCACTGTTCCGTCGCCTGCTCCTGCTTGGTGCGAAGCTGCTTCTCCTTGTCGCGGAACTTTGCGGCCTCCTCGAAGTGCTGCTCGCTGATCGCCTTCTCCTTCTGGGCGCAGACCTCCTCGATCTCCTTGGAGAGGCTCTCGATGTCAGGCGGCCGGCTGAGCGCGGCGATGCGCGCGCGGGACCCGGACTCGTCCATCACGTCGATCGCCTTGTCTGGAAGGAAACGTCCGGTGATGTAGCGGTCGGAAAGCTTGGCCGCGGACTCGAGCGCCAGGTCCGTAAACACCACCTTGTGGTGATCCTCGTACTTGCCGCGGATACCCTTGAGGATCGTGATCGTGTCCTCGACGGAGGGCGGCTCGACCTTCACCGACTGGAATCGGCGGTCAAGGGCGCTGTCCTTCTCGATGTACTTGCGGTACTCGTTCAGGGTCGTCGCCCCGACGCACTGGAGTTCACCCCGGGAAAGGGCGGGCTTGAAGATGTTGGAGGCGTCCATCGCGCCCTCGGCGGCTCCGGCACCCACGATCGTGTGCAGCTCGTCGATAAAGAGGATGACGTTTCGCGCCCTCTTGATCTCGTCCATGACGGCCTTGATCCGCTCCTCGAACTGGCCGCGGTACTTGGTGCCCGCCACCATGAGGGCCAGGTCGAGCGTGATGACCTTCTTCTCGAAGAGAATTTCGGGAACGTTGCCTGCGGCGATCTCCTGAGCCAGGCCCTCGACGATCGCGGTCTTGCCGACACCGGCCTCGCCGATCAGCACCGGATTGTTCTTCGTCCGCCTGCACAGGATCTGGATCACGCGGCGGATCTCGTTCTTGCGCCCGACAACCGGGTCCATCTCGCCCTTGCGGGCAAGCTCGGTCAAGTCCCGGCCAAAGGCCTTCAGGGCCGGCGTCTTCACTTCCTTCTTCTCGTCGGGCTGAATGCCCGGACGCTGGGGCGTGCCCGCCGCAGCCTCCTCGCCACCGGTCTCGGAGCCGCCCGAGAACTGGGGGTCGAGCTCCCGGAGGATCTCGTTGCGCGTCCGCTCGATGTCGACATCGAGCGACTTGAGCACGCGGGCCGCGACGCCCTCGCCCTCTCTCAGGAGTCCGAGCAGGATGTGCTCGGTCCCGACATAGGAATGATTCAGGGCCTTGGCCTCCTTACCGGCAAGCGCCAGCACCTTCTTGACACGGGGCGTGTAGGGGATGCTCCCCTGTGCCTTCGCCTCCTGGCCCGTGCCGACCTGCTTTTCCACGGCCGCACGGACGGTTTCCAGGTCCAGGCCCATCTTCTGGAGCACGCTCACGGCGACGCCCTGCCCCAGCTTGATCAGCCCGAGCAGGATGTGCTCGGTCCCGACATAGTTGTGGTGGAAGCGGTCAGCTTCCTTGCGGGCCAGCGCCAGCACCTGCTGGGCGCGCGGCGTGAAATTGTTCATCGGTTCCTGCGACATGGGTCTTGGTGCGATGGGTCAGTTGTTTCCGGGCGATGAGAGAGTAAAATCCGGACGGGCGAAATTGGCAAACTCGGAACGCAATCTCTCAGCGCGGAGCAGGTCCCTCTGGCCCGCCTCGAATTCGCCCTTCTGCGCGTACTGGAGGTGGCCCGGCTGGGCCTCGATGAAGAGGCGGTCCGTGACCGAGCGCTTGGCGTCCGGGAACACCCCGAGGTCCACCCCGAGGCGGATCAGCGAGAGGAGGTTCATGGCCTCGTTGGAGCTTAGAATGTGCCCATTCTGGAGGATTCCGTAGGCGCGGCCGATCTTGTCGAAAAGCTTCCCCGAGTCCTGCTCAAGCAGCCTGGCACGGGCGTTGAGCTCGTGCTCGATGATGGACTGCAGGACCCCGGAGAGGCGCTTGAGGATCTCCTCCTCGGACTCCCCGAGCGTGGTCTGGTTTGAGATCTGGAAGATGCTCCCGCTGGCGTCGGAGCCCTCGCCGAAGAGCCCGCGCACGACCATCCCAAGCTGGTTAACGGCGCGGACCACCTTCTCCATCTGGTTGGCGATCACCAGGGCCGGCAGGTGCATCATCGCCGAGGCCCTCATCCCGGTGCCCAGGTTGGTCGGGCAGGCCGTCAGGTAGCCCAGAGTCGGGGAAAAGGCGAAGTCGAGGGAATCCTCAAGGAGGGAATCCATCTCGGTGATCGAGGCCCAGGCCTTCTTCAGCTGGAAGCCGGCCCTGAGCATCTGTATGCGGAGGTGGTCCTCCTCGTTGATCATGACCGAGAACGCCTGGTCCTTGCTGATCACGACGCCGCTGCCCTGCTTGGAGCCCGAGAGTTCGCGGCTGATCAGGTGGCGCTCGACAAGGATCCGCTTCTCGAGCTCGCCCAGTTCGTCGACCCCTACCGCCAGGCCCCGCTTCATTGCACCGGTGGCGGTGACGGCCTCCCGGCACGCGCCGAGGATCTTCTCGCGCTGGGCAGGCTTGGCCCATCCGGGAAAGGGGTGCCCTGCCAAGTTCCGCGCAAGGCGGATCCGGGTCATCAGGACGATGGCCGACTTGCTGCTCGACGAATCGGTCAGCTCGGACGGGGTGTCGATGAGCGAACCGATGGTCATCGGGTTAGCGCTGCTTTTGCCCGACGGCTTGTCTGACTTGGTTGATTTCATCGCGGCAGCGGGCTGCATCCTCGTAGCGCTCGGCTTTGATCGCCTCGGAGAGGTCGACCTCGAGCTGGGTTAGCTTGTCGTAGAGAGACTTCCGCTCGAGGGCCTTCTGCGGCACCTTGCCGGAGTGCACGATCCCCTTGTGCATGCCCTCGAGCATGGGGTCCAGGATCCCCTTGAACGCACCGTAGCAGGCCGGGCAGCCGAAGCGCCCCTGCTTCTTGAAGTCGTTCGGGGTGAACCCGCACTGCTCGCACCGGACCCCGGTGGCCACGGTTGCCTCGGGGTTAAGCGACGCCTTGAGCAGCAGGTCCGCCAGGGAGAAGCCGCTCGGGTCGGTTACGCCCTTCTCCTGCGCGCAGTCCTCGCATAGGTCCACCTTGTGCACCTTGTTGTCCAGTATCTGGGTGAGGTGCACCGTGGCGGGCTTCGAGCAGAGATCGCACTTTAGCGGGTTAGCCATGGATTGTGGAAGAATTTGGTATGCACCAAATGTGCCACGGCCGTCCCCATTGGGCAAGCCGCTCGCGCATTCCTGTGCCTAGTAACATTACGACGCAATTAGAGCCCTCTCAAGCGCCATTGAGGCGCACCTTCTCGCTCCGACTAGAGGCGTGTTCCCTCGACGAGCACGCGTTTCTTGAACTCTGAGAGCACCTTCCGGGTGACGGGGCCCGGGATCCCGGGGCCGATTGTGCGCCCGTCAAGCTTGACGACCGGGATCACCTCGGCGCCCGATCCCGTCAGGAAACACTCGTCGGCGCACCACAGGTCGTAGCGGGTCAGGTTGGCCTCGCGCAGCGTGATCCCGAGGTCCTTGGCGACATCGATGATCGTGCTGCGGGTGACCCCCTTCAAGGCCCCCTGCGACGGGGAGGGGGTCAATAGCTCTCCCTTGTGGACGATGAAGACATTGTCCGCGGTGGCCTCGGCAACGTAGCCCTGGTCGTTGAGCATGATGCCCTCCAGGGCCCCGGCCTGGCGCGCCTCGATCTTTGCCAGGATGTTATTGAGGTAGTTGAGCGACTTGACCGTCGAGGGGAACGCTCCCGGACCGACCCTGCGGGTCGGCACCGTGACGATGGCCAGTCCCTTTTCGTAGTGCTCCGCTGGATAGAGGGAGATCTTGCTGGCGATAACAAAGTACGAGGGTTTCGAGCAAAGCCACGGTGCCAGGCCGAGGTCGCCCACCCCGCGGGTCGCCACCAGGCGGATGTACCCGTCCGTCAACCCGTTCACCCGGCATGTCTCGCAGACGGCGTGGCTCAACTCGGCGCGGGAGAGCGGCAGGTCGAGCATGATGGCGCGGGCCGAGTACTCGAAGCGCTCCAGGTGCTCGTCCAGGCGGAAGACGTTGCCCCCATAGAGCCTTATGCCCTCAAAGACGCCATCACCGTAGAGCAGTCCATGGTCAAAGACCGACACCTTGGCGTCGGCCTCGTCCACGAACTTGCCATCAAGATAGATCTTCATCCTGCGATGCTACGATTCAGCCCAAAGTTTTGTCGAGTTCCTTGAATTCGGCGCTTTTTACCCCACAGTGCCGCCCATGTCGACCGCGCCCTTCGCGCTCTCTGCAAACGCAACTTACGTCATCGGGCACCGCAATCCCGATGCCGACTCAATCTGCTCGGCCATCGCCTACGCGGCCTACAAGGAGGCCCGCGGCGAGAGCGGCCACGTGGCTGCCCGTTGCGGCAACTCAAACGCACGGATCGACACGATCCTCGGGCGCTTTCGCCAGCCGCTGCCCGTCTATCTGAGCGACGTCTGGCCGCGGGTCCGGGACATGATGTCCTCCGACGTCGTCACGGTGCCCGAAAACGCCACTTGTGCGGAGGCCCTGGAATTAATCGACCGGCACAACATGGGGCTCCTGCCGGTCGTCGACGCGGACCGCCGGGTCGTCGGCACGATCTCCCTGCCCCACCTCGGGGGCATCTTCATCCCGAGGGTGAGCAAGCCCAAGCTCATGCGCCAGGTCCAGGGGTCCCTGGGAAACATAGTCCGGGCGCTCAAGGCCACGGTTGTGCACCTGGTCGACGAGGCCCGCCAGGAGGAGCTCTACGTGCGGCTGGGCACGATGGACATCCGGTCATTCTGGAAGATCTCCGAGCGCGACGGAATCCCGGCCGCCAACTCGCTAATCATCGTCGGCGACCGCCGCGACATTCAGCTGCGCGCTATCGAGCTTGGGCTGCGCGGGATCATTGTCTCGGGGAGCGTCCAGGTTGACCCCGATGTCGTGGAGCGCGCCAAGGAAAAGGGCGTGAGCATCATCAGCAGCCCCTACGACTCCTCGACGACGGCCTGGGTCGTGCGCACGGCCTCGAGCATCGAGCGGGTGATCGACCGCAATTTCAGCTCGGTCGGCCGCGACACCCGGATCAGCGAGATCCGCCGGAAGATATCAACCCTGGCCCAGCCCGCCCTGATGGTCCTCGACGACGGCGGGGTCCTGGCCGGGATCCTCTCTAAGAGCGACATCCTTAAGCCCATACAAACCAAGCTTATCCTTGTGGACCACAACGAGATATCCCAGGCTATTAACGGCGCCGACGAGGTGGTCGTGACGGAGATCATCGACCACCACCGCCTGGGCCCGATGAACACCCAGACCCCGATCCTCTTCATCAACGAGCCGGTGGGCAGCACCTGCACGATCATCGCCGACATGTACCGCCGCTCGGGGCTTGTCCCCGCACCGGAGATTGCAGGCATCATGATGTCGGGGCTCATCTCCGACACCCTCCTCCTGAACAGCCCCACCACGACCCCGAAGGACGCGGAGATGCTCACGTGGCTCTCTTCGATCGCCCGCGAGGAGCCCCGGGTCCTGGCCGAGGCCATCTTTTCCTCGGGTTCGGTCATCCAGGCCAGTGCACCCGAGGCGATTGTCCAGGCAGACCACAAGGTCTATGAGGAGGAGGGCGTCCGCTTTGCGGTGTCCCAGGTCGAGGAGCTCGGGTTTGGTAACTTCTGGAGCCGTTCCAAGAGCATCGCGACCGCCCTCGACGACCTTCGCAAGAAGGAGGGCCTGTCCTTTGCGGCGCTCCTGGTGACGGACGTGAACACGCAGAATTCGCTCCTCCTGGTGAAGGGCGACCCGGAGCTGATCGAGCGGATCACCTACTCGCACGTGGAGAAGGACGAGATCTTCGACCTGCCGGGGATTGTCAGCCGCAAGAAACAGCTGATTCCCTATCTGACAAGCCTCCTGCGGGAGATCCGGGCGGCCTAGGGAGAGCTCGATGCCTCCAGGTCGTGGAGCTTGGGCCCCACGACGTCGCCCAGGCGAAGGCCAGCGGAATAGACGACGGCGGCAAACCCGGCGAGCGCCAAGAGGACGATGATCGAGGCCACCCGGTGGTGTGCCTCGAAACGCTCCAGGGAGCGCATGTAGGAGCACAGCGCCAGGACCGCGGCCACGATGATGACCGCATCGACGCTGGCGCGCTGCCAGTAGCTTCCGCCCAGGTGCAGCCACATGCCGAACTCATCGAAGGTGAGCGCCATGGCCACGCCGTAAACAAGCGCTGTCACCTCCGCCGCGCGCCCGTTTGGCCGCCGAAAGACCCCGTAGCCTCCCGCGGCTGCCAGCAGGAAAATCCCGTAGTTCAAATGGTGGACATGGGTGCCCTGCAGGAAGAAGTAGAAGTTCGGGATCTCGTGCGACATGATCAGGAACACGAACGCCCGGGCCAGGATGAACGTCAGGATGAAGCCGAAGAGGGCGAGCCTCGCCAGCTTGTGGACGTTGAGGTGGAGGACGTTGCGGGCGACCGCCTCAGGAGCCTCGTTCGTCACGGCATGAAGTCCTGGCCCTAGATGTGGATGGCCTCGCCGATTGAGGAGGCTGCGGCCTCCATCACGGCCTCGCTGAGGGTCGGATGAGCATGGATCGTCTGGTGCACCTCATCGACCGTCGCCTCAAGCTCCATCGCCAGGCTGTACTCGGCGATCAGCTCCGTGGCCTCGGAGCCGATGATGTGCGCGCCGTAGATCTCGCCTGTCTTCTTGTCGGCGACGACCTTCACGAAGCCCTCGGTCTCCGCCGAGGCCACCGCCTTGCCGGACGCCGTGAACGGGAACTTGCCGATGTTGATGTCCAGGCCCTTGGCCCGGGCGGCCTTCTCGGTTAGGCCGATGCTCGCCACCTGGGGCTGGCAGTAGGTGCAGCCCGGGTAGTTCTTGATGCGCTTCGGCTTGCCGTGGCCGAACATGCCGTTGACTGCGCTCATGGCCTCGTAGGTTGCCACATGGGCGAGCCAGGGCGGCCCGATGATGTCACCGGCCCCGAAGATCCCCGGGACGGTGGTCTGGTAGTCGTCACCCACCTTCAGGTAATTCTTCTCGAGCTCGGGCTTCAGTGTCGGGGCAAGTACCCCTTCCAGGTTGGCCACGACGCCGATCGCAGAGAGGACGACGTCGGCCTCGATCGTGTTGCGCGACTCCCCGGATACCAGGTCCACCTTGACCGAGGTCTTTCCGACCCTGAAATTCTCGCACTTGGTGTCCACGCGCATCGTTATCCCCTGCTTCTCAAACGACCTTTGGAGCGCCTTGGACACCTCCTCATCCTCAACAGGAAGAATCTGCGGGAGCATTTCGACAAGGGTCACCTTGCTGCCGAAAGCGTTGTAGAAATAGGCGAATTCGACACCGATGGCGCCGGCCCCGACTATCACGATCGACTTCGGGAAAACCTTGGAGGCGAGAGCCTCGCGGGAAGTCATCACTCGGACGCCGTCAAACTCCAGGCCAGGGATCCGGCGCATTTTGCAACCGGTGGCAACCATGATGTTCTTGGTGCGCAGGAACTTACCCTTATGCTCCCCCGAGGTTATCGAGACCATCCCCGGGGCGTCCACACGGCCCGTGCCGACGAAGTAGTCGACCTTGTTCTTGCGGAAGAGGAACTCGACCCCCTTGGCCATCTGCCCGGCCACGGCCCTTGAGCGCTCGTTCACCTTTGCGAAGTCAAACCCCACGTCCGTGGCGCTCAGCCCGTAGGCATCGGCCTTTTTCATCTTCTGGTAGAGCTCGGCGCTCTTCAGCAGGGCCTTGGTCGGGATACAGCCCCAGTTGAGGCAGGTACCGCCCGCCCGCTCGAGCTCGACGCAGGCCACCCTCTTGCCGAGCTGGCCGGCGCGGATGGCCCCGGCGTAGCCCGCTGGGCCTCCCCCGATGACGATCAGATCATATTCTGTGGATTCGGACATTGCGCCAACGTGCTTGGCCCCGGCCACTCGGCAACTAAATATCGATCACGTCGCCGCCCTTTGCAGCGGGGCCCTTGGGCGCGGCGGGGGGCCGGGGGCCGGGGGAGCGCATGACGCCGTTCAGAACCATGTTGGTCAGGCTGAGCACCAAAGAGCCCCAAAGGGCGGGCCAGAACCCGGCCACGGTGAACCCGTCGACCAGGCGCCCGACAAACAAAAAGAGGAAGGCATTGATCACGACAATACCAAGCCCCATCGTCACCAGGATGAACGGCAACGTGAACAAGACCAGGACGGGCCTGAGAATGGCGTTAAAGAAGCTGAGCAGCAGCACGGCCCAGACCAGGGAGGAGAAGTTGTCGCAATGAATGCCTGTCACCACGTGCGTCGCGATCACCACGCCAATGGCGAGGATCATCCACCGGGTAAGGAGCTGTCCGAACGGTGAGTTCATCGGTTGTGTCACTTTCCCCCGGTAGCACCCACGGGCAATGAAAATCATTGTGCTCCAGGATCACCTTCGCAGCGGCGGCACGGAACGCCACTCCATCCTGCTTGCCAGGGAATTCGCGCAACTGGGCCATGAAGCGGAGCTTGTCACATTCCGACCCGGAGGGAAATTGGCCCCGACTGTGACCGGCAGGCACCGCGCCCTGCAGCCCTTTGACACCGGAATCGACTGGCTGGCCCCGGGGCTTTCGGCGTCGGTGTTCCGCTCGGAGCCCGACATTGTCCTTTGCATGGGAAAGACCACCAACTGCTTTGCCGGTCGCATCCAGCGCAGGGCGATCCGACGCCATGCGTCGACCCGGGTCGTCGCGACACTTCGGGCCGGAGGGGTCCTACCCGGCTTCTACTATTCCTCGGTCAGGCAGGCCGCGCACCTGGTGACCAACAGCCGCGAGGCCAGGGATATCCTCGTCAAGAATCACGGGCTCGATCGGTCGAGGATCTCAGTCATCTACAATTCGCTCGTTTTCCCCGAAGCCGCCCCCACTCGCGACCTTGAGCTCCGGGCCCGCCTGGGAGCCGGCCCCAAGACCAAGGTCCTCGTTTCCGTCGGCATGTTTCGCCCCGAGAAAAATCAGCGCGCCCTGATCGAACTGGCGGCGGGCTTCCCGGAATCGTGGGACTGGCAGATGTGGATGGCCGGCGAGGGGCCGCAGAAGGCTGCCTGCGAGCGGCTGGCCTCCCGCCTCGGTGTCTCAGGGAAGGTGATCTTTCTCGGTTACCAGCCCGACCCGGCCCCGTTCTATCGCGCGGCGGACATCGCCGTGCACGCCTCCAGGGAGGAGGCCCTTTCAAACTTCCTGATCGAGGCGCAGGCCCACGGGTTGCCCGCAGTCGCGTACCGGGCACTCGGGATCGAGGAATGCTTCGTTGCCGGCGAAACCGGCTGGATGGTCGAGCAGGGAGACGCCTCTGGCTTCAAGAAGGCGCTCGCCGGGCTCATGGGGGAACCCTCGGAGGAGACGGCTCGCCGGGCCGACCAGGCACGCCATTTCGCACGCACCTCGTTCGATCCGGCCCGCCAAGTGGCCGCCTACCTCTCCCTTTTCGAGGCATTGCTCGGAGGCCAAAACCCCGGCTCGCAACCATGACGCGCCCAACGGGTGAGAAGGCCGGCGCCTCCCCCAGGAGACCGGAGTGCATACGCCTTCGCGGCGTACGCCAGAACAACCTCAAGGGCTTCGACCTGGACGTGCCGCTCGGCCAGTACGTGGTCGTCACGGGGCTGAGCGGTGCCGGGAAAAGCTCGCTCGTCTTCGAGACGCTCCACGCGGAGGGCCAGCGCCGATACGTGGAGACTTTCAGCGCCTACACGCGCCAGTTCCTGGAACTCCTCGACAAGCCGAAGGTCGACTCGATCGAGAACATCAGGCCATCGATCGCCATCGAGCAGACCAACACGGTGAAGTCCTCGCGCTCGACCGTCGGCACGATGACGGAATTGACCGACTTCTTCAAGGTGTGGTTCAGCCAAGTTGCCGAGTGTTTCGACCCGCAGACCGGCGAGAGGGTCGAGGACGACAACTCCCAAACGGTGTGGAGGAAGACGCTCGCCACCTGCGCCGGCGGCCAGGTGATCGTCGCGTTTGAGGTCTCCAAGCCCGACAACCTCTCCTGGCCGGAAATCCTCGCGAACCTGAAGAACCAGACCTACGTGCGGGTCCTTGCACCGGGTGAGGATTCGGCTGTCCTTTCCGTCCGGAGGATCGACGACCTGATCAAGGACACCGGCCAGATCCTCGCGCAAAGGCGGTTGTTCGTGGTCCAGGACAGGGTCAAGGTGGATAAGGCCGAGATGGCGCGCTTCACCGAGGCCGTGGAAACCGCGATGCATTTCGGGCGCGGGGAAGTGCGCATCTTCGATGCGCAATCGCTCGGCGAGATCGGCCACTACTCAAAGGGTCTGCACTCGCCGAAGACGGGAAGGAAGTTCCGCCCGGCAACCCCCGCCCTATTCTCCTTCAACTCGCCTCTCGGCGCCTGCCCCAAGTGCCGGGGGTTCGGACGCGTGATCGAGATCGACTACCGCCTCGCGATTCCCGACCGATCCCTTTCGATCGATGGCGGTGCGCTTCGGTGCTGGGACGGGGCCGTCTACAGCAGCTCGATGGACGACCTGCGCGTGTTTGCGAAGCGCAAGAAGATACCGACCCACGTCCCCTTTGAGAAACTGACCGCCGAGCAGCAGTCCTTCGTGATCGACGGCGAGCCGGGCTACGGAGAGGAGAACGGCAAGACCTGGCCGAAATACTGGTACGGGGTGAAGGGATTCTTCCGGTGGCTTGAAAAGACCACCTACAAGATGCACGTGCGCGTCTTCCTCTCGCGGTACCGCTCGTACAACACGTGCCCCGACTGCAACGGTTCGCGCCTTCAGCCCGAGGCCCTCTGCTGGAAATGGAAAGGGTTATCGCTTCCAGAACTCTACGCCCAGTCGATCGACCGCCTGCGCGAGCTCCTCGCTGACGCGAGGCCCGCATCAGGGGGGCGACAGGCCGAGATCGCCTATGACTCGATCTCGACAAGGCTGAGCTACCTGAACGAGGTGGGCCTGGGCTACCTGACCCCGGACCGGCCGTCGCGCACCCTCTCGGGGGGCGAGGTGGAGCGGGTGAACCTGACGGGCTGCCTCGGGACTTCCCTTGTCGACACGCTCTTTGTGATGGATGAACCCAGCGTCGGGCTTCATCCCCGTGACATTGACCGGCTGATCGCCATCATCCGGACCCTAGCGGGCGCCGGAAACTCGGTCGTCGTCGTCGAGCACGATGAGTCGATGATCACGGCCGCCGACCATGTGATCGAGATCGGCCCCGAACCTGGGGCCAAGGGTGGCCACGTGGTCTTCCAGGGCTCGGTGGACCAGATGCTTTTCGACGCGAAAAGCATCACGGGGGCCTATTTCTCAGGTAGGAAGACTGTCACAGGCCCAAAGGAGCGCAGGCCGGTGGCCAAGGACCACCCTTTCCTCACATTCAAGGGGGCGCGAAAGCACAATATTCAGGGACTGGACGTCTCGATCCCCCTCGGGCGTTTCGTCTGCCTGAGCGGCGTCTCGGGTTCCGGGAAGTCGACGATCCTAGACAACGTGATCTACCAGGGCCTCCTGGCGCTCCGGGCCCGGGTCTCTGAGGACCCCGCGCAGATAGAATCCATAGTCGGTGCTGAAGGCGTTTCCGAGGCGGTCCTCGTCGATCAGGGTCCGGTGTCGAGAACGCCGCGCTCGAACCCGGCCCTCTACGTCGAGGCATGGGACCTAATCCGCGAGCTCTTTGCCGCCACCCCCGGCGCGCAGGAGGAGGGCCTCGGGCCCTCCAGCTTTTCGTTCAACAGCGGCGACGGCAGGTGCGACCAGTGCCAGGGACTGGGTTACGAGCGCGTCGAGATGCAGTTCCTCTCGGACGTTTACGTGCCATGCCCGGTCTGCGAGGGGCGCAGGTTCAAGCCCGAGGTGCTCCAGATCCGCTGGGAGGATACGACCGTGGCGGAGGTGCTTGCGATGAGCGTCACGGAGGCCCTGGTCCTCTTCGCGGACTCGGCCCAGATCCGCCACCGCCTCTCGTTCCTTGAGTCCGTCGGGCTGGGCTACCTCTCTCTCGGCCAGCCGCTGAACACCCTAAGCGGGGGCGAGTCCCAGAGGCTCAAACTTGTCCGGTATCTTGGGGCGCTGCCCGGGGCTTCATCCGTGCTTCTCCTCTTGGACGAGCCCACCACCGGCCTCCACCGGCACGACGTGGGCAAGCTCCTTGGGGTCCTTCAATCGCTCGTCGACAGGGGACACAGCCTTGTCGTGATCGAGCACAACACGGACGTCCTTAAATCCGCCGATTGGATCCTGGAGGTTGGTCCCGAGGCGGGAGCCGGCGGCGGCAAGATTGTCTTTAACGGCACTCCCGAGGGACTGGCCGAAGCCGCGCACGCCACGTCGCCCTACCTGCGGCAGGCGCTTGGGACGGGCAACCGAGGGGCCGCCGCCCCCGCCCCCGACCATCCCGGTGTCGCTGCGACTCCCGCCACATCGATCGAGATCGTGGGGGCCCGCGAGAACAACCTGAAGAACCTGTCGGTGTCGTTTCCGCTCCGGGAGCTGACGGTGGTTACCGGCGTCTCAGGGTCGGGAAAGTCAACCCTGGCCTTCGACATTGTTTTCGCAGAAGGCCAGAGGCGGTTCATGGAGTCCATGTCCCCCTACGCACGGCAGTTCGTCGAGCAATTGCCGCGCCCGGAGATCGACCGGCTCACCGGCATTCCGCCGGCCGTAGCCATCGAGCAGCGCGTGACGCGCGGTTCGCTCAAGTCGACTGTCGCCACGATCACCGAGGTCGCCCAATACCTGCGGCTCCTCTACGCTCGTCTCGGAATCCAGCACCATCCCGACACGGATCGGGCGGTGAAGCCCCTGTCGGCCGGCGCACTCAAGAAGCTGCTTGAGAAGGTCCTCGCCGCGCCCAAGGCCCGCCGCGCCAGGCACCTCTACCTTTGCGCCCCTCTGGTGCGGGGCCGCAAGGGCCACCACCAGCCGATCGCCGATTGGATCGGGAGCCAGGGGTACGACCTGATGCGCGCCGACGGCAAGCTGGTCAAGGTTGCCGCGTTTCGTAAGCTGGACCGCTACAAGGAGCACGACATCGAGGCGGTCGTGGTCGACCTTAAGGGTCATCGCAAGCCCGCCCAGGCGCTCGACCACGGGCTCGGCGTCGGCAAGGGCTCGTGCTTCCTGCTCACGGAAAAGGGCGAGATCCTTTCCTGGTTTTCCACGACGCGGACCGACGTCGAGACCGGCGAATCGTTCCCGGAGCTCGACCCCAAGGATTTCTCCTTCAATTCATCCCGCGGCTGGTGCCCGGCGTGTCGGGGCTACGGCAGGATCTATCCCTGGATGGCCAAGCCGGACGACGACGAGGAGGATGAGAATACCGTTAGGCTGCGCCAGCTCGGCCTTGAGGGCGGAGACGAGGGAGGCGCCCTGTGCCCGGTTTGCCGTGGCGGCAGACTAAACCGCATCTCGAGCGCCGTTAAGCTGCACTTTAAGGGAAAGAGAAGCCCGATGTCCCTGCCCGCGCTCCTCGCGAGCCCGCCCTCGGAGCTCCTGGCAAGCCTTGAGAACCTCGACCTCGACGAGCGCGGACGGATCGTTACCCGAGACATCGTGCCGCAGATCCGGGAAAGGCTGAAATTCATGGACCACGTGGGGCTCGGCTACCTCTCGCTTGACCGTCCTACAAAAACCCTGTCCGGGGGCGAGGCCCAGAGGATCCGACTCGCATCTCAACTCGGGACCAACCTGGCGGGCGTCCTGTACGTACTCGACGAACCGAGCATCGGCCTGCATGCGCGCGACAACGAGAGGCTGATCTCGACCTTGCTCGCGCTCCGCGACAAGGGAAACACGCTCCTTGTGGTCGAGCACGACGACGAACTGATGGAGAGGGCCGACCTGATCATCGACCTGGGGCCCGCCGCCGGGATTCATGGGGGCGAGCTCCTGGCGCGGGGCACCCCGGACGAGATCCGGGCGAACGACTCCTCCTTGACCGGCGTCTTCCTTGCGCGCGGGATCAAGCACCCACTGAAGGGGTCCTACCGCCCCGTTGGACCACGCGACGTGGCTTGGATCGACCTGCGGGGCGCCTGCCACCGCAACCTTGCCGGATTCGACGTGAAGGTGCCCATCGGACGCCTCACGATGGTCGTGGGCCCGAGCGGGGCGGGCAAGTCGACCCTTTTCAGGGATGTCTTGGGCCCGGCAGCCGAGTTCGCCACCAAAGCCAGGAAGTCCTCGGTGACCGGGGCCGAATTCGCCCGGCAGGTCCACGAACCCGAAAAGCGCTTCAAGGAACTGCGCAACATCGGGGGCCTGCGCTCCGTGATCGAGGTCGATCAGTCGCCGATCGGCAAAACCCCGCGGTCGACCCCCGCCACCTACCTTGGCATTTTCGACCTGATCCGCTCCTTCTTCGCCTCGCTCCCGGAATCGAAGATACGGGGATACACAGCCTCCCGGTTTTCGTTCAACACCAAGGGCGGCCGATGCCAGACCTGCGAGGGAGCAGGGCGCATCCGCCTGGAGATGGCCTTCATGCCCGACACCTATCTGCCATGCGACGACTGCGGGGGCACGCGCTACGGTCCCGAGCTCTCCGACGTGACCTGGAAGGGCAGGACGATAGGCGGCGTTCTTCAGCTGACCTTTGAGGAGGCGGCCGAGTTCTTCAGCTTCCACTCCGAGCTCTCGCAGGTCTGCCGCCTGATGGCAGACTGCGGCCTCGGATACCTGACCCTGGGGCAGAGCTCCTCGACCCTGTCCGGCGGAGAAGCGCAGCGCTTGAAGCTGGTAACCGAGCTGTCGAAGGGCCTGGCAAGCTATCGTGAGCGGAGCCGCGGCACCCTGCCCCACAATCTCTACATCCTTGAGGAGCCCACGATCGGCCTGCACCTGAGCGACTGCGAGAAGCTGATTGGAGTCCTCCAGTCGCTCGTGGACCAGGGACACACTGTGGTCGTGATCGAGCACAACCTGGACCTGATCGCCGAGGCTGACTACGTGGTCGAAATGGGGCCCGGAGGCGGCCCAAGCGGCGGCGAATTGATCTACCAGGGGGCGCTTGAGGGCCTTCTCGGCACAAAGCGCAGCTCGACGGCCCCGTGCCTACTGGCCCGCCAGCGCACAGGCCGGTCCCGCTCCCCTAGGCGGCTAGCGCGGTCTTGATCGCCGCGGCGATCTGGGACGCCCTGACGGGTTTAACCAGGCAAGCCGAAAGGCCCGCGATGGCGATGCTCCGCGAGATGAACTCTGGACTCGTGTAGCCCGTCATCAGGATTCGCTTCGTCGACGGCAGCATCTCCATCACCCGGCTCAGGAAATCGAGGCCCTGTTCGCCCGGCAGCATGTGGTCGCACACGATGACATCGTAGCTGCGCGCCGCCAAGCGCAGGTCGGCTTCCGCAGCCGAGGACGCCGTATAGAGGCGGTACGCACCTTTCAACTCCTGTCCGAGCGAATCGAGGAGGAGCGGCTCGTCGTCGACGAGCAGGACCACGGGAAGCGGAGCGGGAGCATTTTCTTGTCCCGGCATGGCAGGTCAGGAACTTGCGGCCGCGGCTTCCTGGACGACCTTGATCAGATCGGCGAGGGACACTGGCTTGAGCAGGTACCGGAAAAGTGCCGCCTCGTTCACGCTCCGGATCAGCATCTCGGGCTTCATGTAGCCGGTGACCAGAATACGCTGCATCTGCGGGAACTCCTCGCGCGCACGTACGAGAAAGCTCATGCCGTTGCCGCCGGGCATGAGGTGGTCGGCAATCACGACCTTGAACTTCTTCTTTTGGAGGAGAAAATCGGCCGCCCTGGCCGAAGGTGCCGTGGTGACCTCAAAATAGGGGGAAAGGGCCGACGCAAAGGCCTGCAGGATAGCCTCCTCGTCGTCGACGATCAGGATCGCGTCCAAGGCTTCGGAGGAACTGGAGTCCGCAGGATACATGCGCGGCAGACTAAGTTTTGCGCCGCGTTGTTGGCAAATCCAATCCCCGGAAGGTCAGGGGGATTCCCCTAGGTCTTTTGATTTGCTTCAGAACCTTCTGGGACGTTCCCTTGGGGAGCAACTCATGCCCGCCAACGCCGTCCAATCCGTCGATGCACTGACGGCCCGCAATCCCGCCGGGCACACGGCTATCCACCGGGCAGCAAAGCTGGGCGAGTTGAAGGGTCTGCCGCCGGAGATTTTGTCGGCAAAATACCTGACGATTAAGAACGATGCCGGCTACACTCCCCTCCACCACGCAGCGATAGGCGGCCACCTGGATCAGGTGCCTGCGGATATCCTCACCCTGGAAAATCTCTCCATACGCAGCAACGCCGGTTACACCGTGTTCCACACGGCGGCCGCATACGGGAATCTGGCCCAGGTGCCGGAGGCGCTCCTCACCGACGCGATTTTCTCCTCCGTGGATGGAACCGGAAACACCATCCTGCACGAGGCGGCCGAGCACGGGACGCTCGACCGCATCCCCAAGGCCTACCTCACGGCTGCCAATCTCTCGCGCCAAAACCTTAGCGGCGAAACCGTCCTCCACGTCGCCGCTTTCAACGGCCACCTTTCCCAGGTTCCGACCGAGATGCTGACACGCGAGGCGCTCAGGGAAACGACGATGGCCGGCGACACGGTATTCCACGCGGCGGCGATCTCCGGGCATCTGGAGCAGATTCCCTGAAACCTCCTGGTGTTCGAGACCCTGTCGATACCGAGCAAGACCGGATTCACCCCGGCTCACGCCGCCGCGGAAACCGGGCAGCTCAACAAGATCCCCGTCGAGCAGCTCACGCCCTCCCTCCTAGTGATCCGCAACGACAACGGCGACACGCCCCTGCACGCGGCCGCCTACGAGGGGTTCCTTTACCAGGTTCCGGCCTCGGTACTCACTCACGAACGCATGGGAACGCGCAATTACGACGGAATCTCCGTGGCCGCTCTGGCGGCCGACCGGGGCCACCTCTCCCAGATCCCTCAGTCCTCGCGGCCCAAGACGTTTGGACCGGTTTCCCGTCTACTACGCCGGATTAGCCGGACGCGTACACCCTTCTGACCTGCTGCCGGGTCCACTTTGGACTTTCCCCGGCCGCCTGTCTCCACTCTGATAGCATCCGCTATTCACGCATTCCTCACATGAACACATCCATCGCCTCCATCACAGCCCGCGAGATCATTGATTCCCGCGGCAATCCGACCGTCGAAGTCGACGTAAAACTGGCCTCCGGCGTCATAGGCCGCGCAGCGGTACCGTCCGGCGCATCCACGGGCGAGCACGAGGCGATCGAACTGCGCGACGGCGATAAGAAACGCTACGGAGGCAAGGGTGTCCAGAAAGCTGTCGCCAACGTGAAGGCCAAGATCGGCCCGGCTCTCGTGGGATTTGACGCGTGCGACCAGGTCTCGGTCGACCGCACGATGATCGCCCTGGACGGCACCTCGACCAAGTCGAAGCTCGGCGCCAATGCCATCCTCGGCGTGTCGCTGGCCACCGCGAAGGCGGCAGCCGCCGCCCTTAACCAGCCCCTCTACCGCTACATCGGCGGCACGAACGCCAAGGTACTGCCGGTCCCCATGATGAACATCATGAACGGCGGAGCCCACTCCGACGCCCCGATCGACTTCCAGGAATTCATGATCATGCCGATCGGAGCCGACTCGTTTGCCGAGGCGCTGCGCATGGGCTGCGAGGTGTTCCACTCCCTGAAGAAGGTGCTCAAGGACAAGGGCCTGGCCACGGCGGTCGGCGACGAGGGCGGATTCGCCCCGAAGCTCGAGTCAACCGAGGCGGCGCTCGACGCGATCGCCGTTGCCGTGAAGAACGCCGGCTACAAGCTTGGCAAGGACATCGCGCTCGCCCTCGACGTCGCGGCCTCCGAGTTCTACGTCGCCGAGAAGAAGAGCTACGTTTTCAAGAAATCGAGCGGCAAGGTGCTCTCCGGTGACCAGATTGTGGCCTTCTACAAGGAGCTGGTCGCCAAGTACCCGATCATCTCGATCGAGGACGGCTGCTCCGAGAACGACTGGACAACCTGGAAGAAGCTCACGGACGCGATCGGCAGCCAGGTGCAGCTTGTGGGCGACGACCTCTTTGTCACGAACACCGAGTTCCTCAGGAAGGGCATCGATTCCGGCACCGCGAACTCGATCCTGGTCAAGGTGAACCAGATCGGAACGCTCACCGAGACGCTCGACGCCGTCGAGATGGCCAAGGAGGCCGGGTACACGGCCGTGATCTCGCATCGCTCGGGCGAGACCGAGGACGTGACGATCGCCGACATCGCCGTCGCCACCAACGCAGGCCAGATCAAGACCGGCTCGCTATGCCGCACGGACCGCGTCGCGAAATACAACCAGCTCCTGAGGATCGAGGAGGAGCTCGGAGCCTCGGCGATCTACGGCGGAAAGCTTTAAGGCATCGGACTGCCGCGGCGCCTGCCCTAGGCTGGCGCCGCTGGCTTATCCTCGGCATCGCCGTCGCTATCGGCGGCGATGTTGTCGAAGGCGTCCGAAAGCATCTGCAGGACCTCCGACTTTGGCGCGTGCTTGAGCACGTAGGCCTCGGCACCCAATTCGCGCGTCTGGATCACCGTTTTCATCGTGCTCTGTGAGGAGACGATGATCACCGGAATCTTCGGATGCGCTGCCTTCAGCTTGGCGAGAACCTCGAGTCCGCCGACTTGGGGAAGGTTAATATCAAGGAGGATCACGTTTGGCTTGTGGGCCGCGGCCTGGTCCAGAGCTGCGTGGCCGTCGGCGGCCTCCCAGACGGTCTCGATCCCAAGCTGCTTGAGGAGCATGCGGATCAGCACGCGTACGTGCGCTTCGTCGTCGATGATCAGTGCGTTGACCGGCCTAGGCATGGTGCAAGGTGTCAAAATCTCCGGCCCCGATGCAAGCCTTGGCCGTGGAAGCCAGGGGCGGGGGCCCTACTCGACGCTCAGGATGTAGCCCCTCAGGTACTCGCTTTCGGGCATCGAAACGAGAACGGGGTGGTCCGGCGGCTGGTGGCAGAACTCGAGTATCCTGACCCGCCTCTTGGCGTCGGCGGCGGCGCCCGCCAGGACGGATCGGAGCTCCGCGTCCTGCATATGGTACGAACAGGTGTAGGTGGCGAGGATGCCCCCGGGCGCCAGGCGCTGCATCGCCCTAAGGTTGATTTCCTTGTAGCCCCGCAACGCCCCTTCAAGTGCCGACTTGGATTTCGCAAAAGGCGGAGGATCAAGAATCACCACATCCCACCTGGGTCCGGGTTTGTTCGCAGGATCATTGAGCCAATCGAACACGTTGGCCACTTCGAACGTGGCCTTAACCCCGTTCCGCTCGGCGTTGCGCCGGGCCGCCTCGACGGCCTCTACGGCGCTGTCCAGCCCGAGAACCTCGGTGGCCCCCGCTTTGCTTGCGTGGATCCCGAAGGATCCCTGGTTGCAGAAGGCATCCAGCACGCGCTTGCCGGCGCAATACTTGGCCACACGGGCATACTGGCTGCGCTGATCAAGATAGAATCCGGTCTTTTGGCCGCCCATCAGGTCGAGCCAAACGCCGAAGCCGTCGATCGACACCCATCTGGGATCCCAGGGCCGGCCGGATCGGGTATGTATCTCCTGGGGCAAGCCCTCGAGCCTGCGGATCGGCGCATCATTTCGGAAAACGATCTCCGCCGGGTGGAGGAGCCCCTCGATCAGGTCCCCAATGAGGGCCGACCGCCTCTCCATCGCCAGCGTCTGGATCTGGACCACCACGGTGTCTCCGTACTGGTCGGCCACGACGCCGGGCAGGTCGTCGGATTCAGACCAGACAAGGCGCCTGAACTCCCCGGGGGACCTTCTCGAGAGGGCCCGATTAAGGGCACTCGAAAGGTAGGCTTCGTCGAGCGCGACGTGCTCGCGGCTCAGGCGGCGCCACACGATCTGCGACCGTCCATTGCAAATCCCGCTTCCCAGGAACCGGCCAGCCCTGTCCCGGCACTCCACCACCTCACCGTCGCAATCGGCTGGCAAGGGGGCCTCCACCTCGTTCGCAAACACCCAGGGATGCCCCGTGAGCACCCTGGAATTGGCATTGGCCTTAAGTTTGAATGCGGGAACCGGCATTCCCGGATCATCACCGGTCGCGCCCATCATAGAAGCTAAAACTTCAGGGCTGGAAGCCTGGGCCCGAAAAGGCTTCCAAGGGGCCCGCCGCGGGATTTTACTGTCCGATTCCCAATGTCCCTCCCGCCTGAAATCGCGCGCCGGCGCACCTTCGCGATCATTTCGCACCCCGACGCGGGAAAGACGACCCTGACCGAGAAGTTCCTGCTCTACGGAAACGCCATCCACCTGGCGGGGGCTGTGAAGGATCGCAAGAACCAGAGGTCGACGACCTCGGACTGGATGGAGCTGGAGCGCCAGCGCGGGATCTCGATCAGCTCGACCGTCCTGCAGTTCGACTACAACGGCTGCGCGGTGAACCTGCTCGACACCCCGGGCCACAAGGACTTTTCGGAGGACACCTACCGTGTGCTGACGGCCGTCGACGCCGTCCTCATGGTTATCGACGCCGCAAAGGGCGTGGAGACCCAGACCCGCAAGCTCTTCGAGGTATGCCGCCGTCGGGGCATCCCAATCTTCACGTTCATGAACAAGTGCGACCGGCCGACGCTTAACCCGATCGCCCTGGTCGATGAGCTCGAGGCCGTCCTGGGCATACAGGCTTCGCCGGTTGTTTGGCCCCTCGGCAACGGCCCCTCCTTCCGCGGCGTTTTTGACCGCCGCAACCAGCAGGTGCACCTATTCGAGCGGGTGCCCGGGGGCGCGTACAGGGCGCCCGAGAAGGTCTCCTCCCTTGAGGACCCCGCCGTTCGCGCCAAGCTCGACGATTCAACCTACGCGGACGTGTGCGAGCAGCTGGAGATGCTCGACGGAGCCGGCCATCCCTTCGACATCGAGAAGGTGCGCTCGGGCAAGCAGACCCCCGTTTACTTTGGAAGCGCCGTCAACAACTTCGGGATTGAACTCCTCTTGGACGGATTCCTGAAGGACTCGATCCCACCCCAGCCGCGATCCTCGGTAGCCGGCGGCGCGACACGGGTGGTCGAGGTCACCTCGGACAAGTTCTCGGCATTCATCTTCAAGATCCAGGCGAACATGGATCCCCGCCACCGTGACCGGATCGCGTTCATGAGGGTGTGCTCCGGCAAGTTCGAGCGCGACATGGCCGTCCTCCACGTGCAGACCGGTAAGACCGTGCGCCTTTCCAGCTCGCACAAGCTCTTCGGCCAGGACCGGGAGACGGTGGACGAGGCCTGGCCCGGCGACGTGATCGGGCTTGTGGGCCATGATGCCTTCGGGATCGGAGACACGCTCACCGCCGACCGGGGCATCCAGTTTGACGAGATCCCGCGTTTCCCCCCCGAGGTGTTCGCGTACATCTCAAATCCGAACCCGTCGGACTCGAAGAAGTTCCGGACCGGCCTGGACCAGCTCCTGCAGGAGGGTGTGGTCCAGTCGTTCACGGCTAGGTCGGCCCCCCCGGGATCCACGCTCCTGGCCGCCGTCGGCCCCCTCCAGTTTGAAGTCGTCCAGTACCGCCTTAAGAGCGAGTACAACGCCGAGTCCCGGCTGGTCATGACCCCCTGGACAATCCTGCGCTGGATCGAGCCCCACCCTGCCCTCAGGAACCCCTCGGGCCTGATCGTGGCCTCCGGCGTGAGCTTTGGCTCGGACAAGCTCGACCAGCCGGTCGCGCTTTTCCCCAATGACTGGACCCTCCGATATTTTGTGGAGAAAAACCCGGACCTGAAACTGCGCGAATTGCCCCTGGAGCAGCCGAGCCCGAACGGCATTTGAGTCAGTACCGCGAAACCCTGTTGCCTTGATCCCAAGCACCGATTGCCTACTAGCCATGTTTTTTAAGCGCCACACCTGCGCCTCCTGGATCGCTGTCGCCGCACTGAGCGCCCTTTCGGTCAATTCTGCCCTCGCCCGAACGGCCGCCTCCTACAAGGGCGCCATTGCAACCGACGCCGCTACCGGCACGGTCCTTTTCGAGGACAATGCCGACGCGGTAAGCCCACCGGCCAGCATGACAAAGCTGATGACCTATGCGGTCCTCTTTGACGAGCTGAAGAAGGGCTCGCTGACGCTCGAAACGCCGGTGACCGTGACCCAGGAAGATGCTCGGGTCGCGGCGCTCCGCGACAGCACGGAAGTATGGCTGCGGCAGGGCGAGACGTTCCCGGTGGAGGAGCTCATCTACGCGATGATGATCCAGTCGGCCAACGACGCCGCCTACACGCTCGCCCACAAGGCGGGCGGAACGGTGAGTGCGTTCGTAGCGCAGATGAATGCGAAAGCCCGCGAGCTCGGCATGACTCGCAGCACCTTCCGCTCGCCGCACGGCTTCCCGCCCCCAAGCAGGAGGATAGCGGAAGGCGACCTGACTACCCCCCGGGATTTTGCAATCCTCTGCCGGTACCTTTTGCTGCACACCGACATCCTTAAATACACCTCCGTAAAGAGCCGGACCTTCGGGGCGGGGATCCGTCTGCAGCCGGTGCTGATGAATAACCATAACCACCTCCTCGGGAAGATTGCGGGTGTGGACGGCCTGAAAACGGGCTTTACGAGCGGTGCCGGTTTCTGTCTTTCGGCGACGGCCCAGCGGAACGGCAGGCGCATCATCGTCGTGATGATGGACAGCCCCGACTCGAGGACCCGCGACTTGAACGTCCAGGAACTGATCAGCGAGGCATTCGTAAAGCTTCCGGTCTCCGGACCGGCCTTCAAACAGGAGGCTCCGGGCTCTGCCCAGCCCGCGCCGAACGTGGCCCCGACTGCGCCGACCCGACCCTCGTCCACTTCCGTTGATTCAGGTGAAAGCGGGCCGGTCATCCACCTGCCCGGCGCCAAAGGAATGTGAAATGAGCGTCGATTTCCACGGCGTGCGAGCCTACCTGTCGGGTCTTCATGACTCGATCTGCGCCGCGCTCGAGGAAGAGGACGGCCTCGGCAAATTCTGCACCGACGAGTGGAACCGCGCGGAGGGCGGGGGCGGAAGCACCCGAATCCTCTCCGAGGGCGCCGTGTTCGAGAAGGCCGGCGTCGCCTTTTCCCATGTTGAGGGCACCACCCTCCCGCCGACCGCATCGGCCAGATACCCCGATCTCGTCGGGAAGAGGTGGATCGCTGTCGGCGTGTCCCTCGTCATCCATCCGAGGAATCCCTTCGTGCCGACCTCCCACGCCAACGTGCGATTCTTTGTCGCCAACCCCGACGCGGCAAACCCGGTCTGGTGGTTTGGGGGCGGCTGGGACCTGACACCCTACTACGGGTTCGACGAGGACACGGTTCACTGGCACAGGACAGCCAGGGACGCAGTGGCCCCGTTCGGCGGGGAGCTGCATGGGCGGTTCAAGGAGTGGTGCGACCAGTATTTCTTCCTCAAGCACCGCGGGGAGGCGCGGGGTGTTGGCGGGCTCTTCTTCGATGACTTCAACGAGCTAGGCTTTGATCGAAGCTTTGGGCTCCTGCGCAGCATCGGCGACGCGTACATAATGGCCTACCGACCCATTGTCGCCCTTCGCAAGGCGACACCCTACGGCGATCGCGAGCGCCTTCACCAGCTGCGTCGAAGGGGTCGCTACGTCGAATTCAACCTGCTGCAGGACCGGGGCACCCATTTTGGGCTCCAGAGCGGAGGGCGGACCGAGTCCATCCTCATGAGCCTCCCTCCCCTCGTCCGGTGGGACTACGGCGCCTCGCCGGAGGCCGGAAGCCCCGAGGCCCGCCTTACCGATCACTTTCTCAAGCCCCGCGACTGGCTGGGGCAATCCCTGTGAACTCCCGCAATCGATTCCTCTGCGCCTGCTCTTGCGAACCCCTTGACCGGCCCCCGGTCTGGATCATGCGCCAAGCCGGCCGCTACCTCCCCGAATACCGCGAGCTGAAGGCCAAGCATGGCTTCCTGAAGATGGTCAAGACCCCGGAGCTGGCCGCGGAAGTTTCGCTCCAGCCCATCCGAAGGTTTCCCATCGACGCCACGATCCTCTTCTCGGACATCCTCGTGATCCCAGAGGCCCTGGGCCAAGGTTACACGTTCCGCGACGAGGGAGGAATCGCGATGGAGTACCGGCTCCAAACCCGGACGATGATCGAGGCCTTGGGGCCCGCCTCTGCAGTCCCCGAGCGGCTCGCCTACGTTGGACAAGCGCTCGAAATCCTAAAGAGGGAGCTCGACGGAAAGAGGGCGCTCCTCGGCTTTGGTGGATCCCCTTGGACTCTCGCCACGTACATGGTCGAGGGTGGGAGCTCGGAGGACTTCGCCCTTGTGAAGGCGCTCTTCTACGAGGACCGCGCAACATTCGACCTGCTACTTGGAAAACTCACCGAGTCGCTGATCGCCTATTTCAAGATGCAGGTTGCCGCAGGGGCCGACGCTATCCAGATCTTCGACTCCTGGGGCGGGATTGTCGCCGGACCCGACTACGAGGCAGCGTCGCTGCGCTGGATCCGCCAAATCATCTCCGCGATGCCCCCTGGCTTTCCGATCATTATCTACGGCAAGGGGACGGGGCCGCACCTGACGGACCAAGCCTTCACGGGCGCCCGAGTCCTTAGCGTCGACTGGTCGAACGATCTTTCGGTTGTCCGGCGCAACCTGCCGGCAAACGTCGCCGTCCAGGGCAACCTGGACCCCGCCATCCTCAACACGACCCCTGATATCGCCGCGAGGGAGACCCGCAGGATTCTAGAATCGATGCGCGGCACCACCGGGCACATCTTCAACTTGGGCCACGGCATCCTGCCGCAGGCCAAAATCCCCTGCGTTGAGGCCCTGCTCGACGCCGTCGTCACCTGGAAGTAGGCCCGCCATGAACGTCGCGATCCTTGGCGGTGGCGTAACGGGGCTGACGGCCGCCTGGCAGCTCGCCAAGGCGGGCCACAGTGTTCGGGTGCTCGAGTCGGCGGCACGCGTAGGGGGCAATATCCGCACCGAGGCGGCGGACGGCTGGCTTTCGGAGGCCGGCCCCAACTCTTTCCAGGAATCGACGCTCGAGATCGCCACCCTGATACGCGAGCTCGGCCTGGCCGTCGAACGGATCACCACCCTGGCCGCGGCGAAGAAGCGGTACTTGGTGATGGACGGAAAGCTCCTGGCCGCGCCCGCGGGCCCGGGGGCGTTCTTCTCGACGCCCCTCTTCTCCTTTCGCACCAAGGTGAAGATCCTCTCCGAGGTGCTTCAGTCCCCGCGCAACAGGCCAGATGAGGTGAGTGTCGCCCGTTTTGTCACCGACCATGTGGGCGCCCAGGTGCTCGAGCGCGCCGTGCAGCCGTTTATCGGGGGCATCTATGCCGGCAATTCCGAGCGGCTCTCGGCAAAATACGCATTTCCCAAGCTCTGGGAGGCCGAGAAGACAACCGGCTCCTTGATCCGCGCTGCCATCCAGGGGGCCAAGAGCCGCAAGGCGCAGGGCCTGAAAGGCTCCGCCCCGGTGATATCCTTTAAGCGGGGTCTGCAGGCACTGACTGACGCCCTCGCAGCCAAGCTGCCGGAGGGATCCGTCGTCCTGAATGCCGATGTGAAGGCCCTGCTCCCGGGCGCAACCCGGCGCTGGGGCGTCCTCTGGGACGGTCCCACGGGGCCGACAAGCGGTGAATTCGACTTCGTCATCGCGGCCCTGCCGGCATGGAGCCTTGCACGGCTAACGTTCGGGACGGACGCAGCCACGCCCCTTGCGGCACTTGGCGCTGTCGAGTATTCGCCGGTCGCATCGCTTTTTCTCGGCTACCGACGAGACCAGGTCCGTCATCCCCTGGACGGGTTCGGGGCCCTTGTACCCCGGGCCGAGAAGCGTTCAATCCTCGGGCTTCTCTTCTCTTCAAGCCTCTTCCCGGGGCGAGCCCCCGAGGGCCATGTCGGGCTCACGGTGTTTACCGGTGGAGCCCTCCAGCCGGAGACGGCCCGGCTTCCCGAGAAGGAGCTTCTCGACCGCGTCGCTTCGGACCTGCGGGATCTCGTGGGGGCCGAGGGTCGCCCCGTCTTCACGCGCCATGTTCTCTGGAACCAGGCGATCCCGCAGTACAACTTGGGCTACGGGCGCTTCCTGGACGCGATGACGCAGTGCGAGGCTAAGTTTCCTGGGTTCCTAGTGGGCGGGAGCGTCCGCGACGGGATAGCGCTACCGGACTGCATCAAGTCCGGGACGCAGCTGGCAAAGCGCGTGTCTTGACTCACCGAAGGGGGTCTTTACCCTCTCTGACCCTTTTTTTTCTTTTGGCGAACGATCTCAAAGACACGCTGCAGCTGCCCAGGACCGACTTCCCGATGAGGGCGGCGCTCGCGCAGCGCGAGCCCGGCCGGGTGGCTCACTGGGAAAAGACCGGCCTCTATGAGGCAATCCAGAAGAGGCGCGAGGGCAGCCCGTCGTTTGTGCTCCACGACGGCCCCCCGTTCACCAATGGGGACGTCCACATCGGTACCGCGCTCAATAAGACCCTCAAGGACGTGACGACACGCTACCGCTCGATGAAGGGATTCCGAACCCCCTTTGTCCCCGGCTGGGACTGCCACGGCCTGCCGATCGAGCAGAAGGTGGCCAAGGAGCTCCGCGACGCCAACAAGCAGGTGCCGACGCCCGAACTCAGGCGTCTTTGTGATGCCTTCTCGGAAACCTGGATCGCAACGCAGACGGCGCAGTTCAAGCGCCTCGGGGTCCTGGCCGACTGGAAGAACGCCTACAAGACCAAGGCCCCGGCATTCGAGGCCGACATCCTGAGGACTTTCGCCGCCTTTGTCGAAAAGGGCATCGTCTACCGGAGCAAGAAGCCGGTGTACTGGTCCATCCCCTTCGAGACCGCCCTTGCCGAGGCGGAGATCGAGTACAAGGAGCACTCCTCGCCTTCCATTTGGGTCCGCTTTCCCGTGCCAGCGGCCGAGGCGGAAAAATTCGGCCTGCCGGCGGGCAAACCCTTGAGCCTTGTGATCTGGACCACGACCCCGTGGACAATCCCGGCCAACCTCGCGATCGCGCTCAATCCCGACGTGGATTATGTCGTGGCAGACCTGGGAACCGAGAGGATCATTGTCGCCGGGGCACTGCTCGGCCAGGTATCAACCGCGGCCGGGCTGAAGACTGCTCCCGAGGTGGCGATGACCCTGCCGGGCCGGGCGATCGAGAAGCTCGCCGCGCGCCATCCCTTCATCGACCGGGCCTCCCCCGTCGTGCTCGCCGACTACGTGACGGTGGAGAGCGGAACAGGATGCGTCCACACGGCCCCCGGGCACGGCGCCGAAGACTACCTCACCGGGCTACGGTACGGAATGGAGATCTACTGCCCGGTGGCGGACAATGGCACCTACATCGACGACGGTCGAATCCCCGCCGAGCTGGTGGGCGTTTCGACGCTTGAGAGTGTCGAGGACCTCGAGAAGAAACGGACTAGCCAGGCCAATATCGCTGTCCTTAGGAAGCTCGACGCATCGGGGGCCCTTTTCGCCAAGCAAAAGTACACGCACAGCTACCCGCACTGCTGGCGCTCGAAGACACCCATCATTTTCCGCGCCGTCGACCAGTGGTTTGTTTCCCTGGACAAGGCCGGCTCCAGGGCGGAAGCCCTGGACCAAATCGCCAAGATCGCAGCCAACGGGGGTTGGGTGCCGGCCTGGGGCGAGGCGCGGATCCGCGGCGCTGTCGAGTCGCGCCCTGACTGGTGTGTGAGTCGCCAGCGCTCGTGGGGCGTTCCGATACCGGCTTTCTATGACGCCGATAAGAAGGCGTTCATCGATGCCGGAGTGATCCGGGCCGTCGCCGAAAAGGTCGAGAAGCACGGGACGAATATCTGGTACGAATCCTCCCCGTCGGAGCTCCTGGCGGGGGTGACTCTCCCGGCGGGTTGGCCGGAAGCCTCCGCACTTACCTGCGGCAGGGACACCCTGGACGTGTGGCTCGACTCGGGATCCTCCCATGCCGCGGTGCTCAAACGCCACCAGGGGGGCACCTCGTGGCCCGCCGATCTCTACCTTGAGGGCAGCGACCAGCACCGCGGCTGGTTTCAGTCCTCGTTGTGGACCTCGGTCATCGCGTACGGTGCCGCTCCCTACAGGTCGGTCCTCACGCACGGATTCATCGTCGACGAGGAGCAAAAGAAGATCTCGAAGAGCTCGTCCTACCAGAAGCCGCAGACCAGTGATGCCTACATCGCCGAGTACGGTGCGGACGTGATCCGACTTTGGATCACCTCCCAGGACTTCAGGGACGACATCCCCATCTCCAAGGAAATCCTCTCCCACGTGGGCGAAACCTACCGACTGATCCGGAACACCTTCCGCTTCCAGCTGGCTAACCTATTCGACTTCAACATTCTAACTGATGCTGTCCCGATCGGGAGCCTGGACGCCCTGGACCGCTGGGCGCTGGACCAGGCTACGGAGCTCGCCCGCTCATGCGAGGCCGCCTACGACGCCTACGAATTCCACAGGGTCTACCAGCTTTGCAACCAGTTCTGTTCCGTCACCTTGTCGGCGACCTACCACGACATCCTTAAGGACCGGCTCTACACGCTCGGGACGAACCATCCCCTGAGACGGTCATCGCAGACGGCGATCTACCACGTCTTCCGGACGCTAGCCAGGGCCCTTGCCCCGGTAATTCCCTTCACGACGGACGAGGCCTGGTCCTACGGGCTCACGGGAACAGAGTTTGGCGCCGCTTCCGTGCACCTGGAGGACTGGCCAAAGGCACTCTCCGAGCCGGCAGAGGTGTCGGCTGAGTTCGGATCGCTCCTCAGACTCCGGGCAAAAGTGAACGAGGCGCTGGAGCCCCTTCGCGCCGCGGGGCGAATCGGCAAGTCTCTTGACGCCTGCGTCACCCTGCGGGTTCCGGACGGCGACCCGGTCAAGGAGGCCCTTGAGAAGAATCTCCGATCTTTGCCCGAGATATTTATTGTATCGGACGTGAAAGTTGAGGCGACTGCCGAACCCGGAGACCCTTTCAGCGTGAGTGCCCTCACTTGCGCCGAGCTTGGCCACGTCCGCTGCCCCCGTTGCTGGCGCTGGGTGCCGTCCCTGGTTGAGAAGCCCATCGCCTCTGTATGCCCCCGTTGCGCAGAGGCGCTCTAGTGATATCCTGTATACCACAACCCCCCAAAATTCCCCATGGATAAGACCAAAAAAACCAAACCGTCCAAAAAGAAAGCTCACGGGGTCGAACCGAAGAAGGGGCACGCGCACGCGGCCGCTCAACCGGTAGCCCCCACGCCGAGCAAACGTCCTCCCATGGAAAAGCCCTCGAAGAAAACCGCGCTCCGCGACAGCATCCTCGCCCGCAAAGCGGCTACAAAGCCGATTGCCTTCAGCCTCGATGAGGTAAGAGCGATCGCCAAGACTGTCACTGCAAAGGCAGAGTCGACGGCCAAGACCACCAAGGTTGTTTCAAAGCCCAACGCGGCGCTTCATGCCGCATTGGAGAAACCGACTAAGCCGAACCACATCAAGGCGGCCTCACTTGCCGACATCCTTGGGTTCAACCCGAAGCGCACCAAGGCCGCGAAGGTCATCGAGGAGCGCGGAATTCCCGAGAAGTACAAGCGCTTCCACAAGCTCCTGATCGACCTTCGAAAGCACCTGACCGAGGGGATTGAGCGGCATTCCGAGGAGACCCTCAAGCGCTCCGTCAAGGACGACGCGGGCGACCTCTCCTCGTACGGCCAGCACATGGCCGACGCGGGCACCGACACGTTTGACAGGGATTTCGCCCTGAGTCTTGTCTCGAACGAGCAGGAAGCCCTCTCCGAGATCGAGGCCGCGATCAAGCGCATCCGGGACGGCACCTACGGCATCTGCGAGATAACGGCCAAGCCGATCTCAAAGGAGCGCCTGCTCGCGGTTCCCTTCACGCGGTACTCGGCTGAGGCGCAGAAGCAGATCGAGCGCCACCGCCACCACTCGCGCACCCAGGCGGGCCTCTTTGGGGAGGCCGGAGAAGAGGGCGGGGCAATCCCCCAGGAAGACGGCGCCGAAGAGTGATGCAGTCGGTCGACCCTGGTGTCTCGCTCACCTGGCGGGTCGTCAAATACAGGCGGCTGATCTCGATCGCCGCCGGGGTGCTTGCCGCCGACCAGGCGACCAAGGCCTGGATAGCGTCCATCTTGCCCGTGAACACGTACGGTGAGGGCGGCGGGGCAATCCGAGTCATCAAGGGTTTCCTTTACATAGTACATGTCGGCAACACCGGGGCGGCCTGGAGCATCCTCTCAGGGCGAAGCCTGCTGTTGTCGACGCTCGCCGCCGCAACCCTGGTGGCGATCTTCATCGGACGTAAGGCCCTCGGCCTGCAGGCCTCCAGGACCCAAGCGTGCTTTGGGCTGATGTGCGGTGGAATCGCCGGGAACCTTATCGACCGCCTGGCCCGCGGCCACGTGGTCGACTTCCTGGACTTCCACTTCGGGGGATACATCTACCCCACCTTCAACGTGGCCGATTCGGCGATCTGCGCCGGCGTAATCCTCTACACCTGGTACTCGCTGCGTTCCCCCAAGAGCCTGGTCTAGAAGCCTATTCGACGTTCGCCATCTGCTCGCGGATTCGCTCGAGCTCGTTCTTGAGCTCGATCACCGACTTCGCAATTTCCAGGTCGTTGGCCTTGCTCCCGACCGTGTTCGCCTCTCGGCCGAGTTCCTGAAGGATAAAATCGGCCTTCCTGCCGATCTCCTCCTCGGACTTGAGGAGAAGGGAAATTTGCTCCAAGTGGCTGCGGAAGCGGGTGATCTCCTCGCTCACGTCGCTTCGGTCTGCAAACAGCGCGATCTCCCTGAGGACGCGCTCGTCGCTCACGTCAAGTTCAAGGCCCGCCTCCCTTAGGCGCTTCATCAGGACGGCCCGATAGGAGCCGGTAACGGTTGGGGCCCTCTCTGCCACGGCGTCGATGTACCTGCGGCAAAGGCCGACGCGTTCGGTGAAGTCCGAGAGGAGGGTCTTTCCCTCTTTCGCCCTCATCGCGGCGAAGGCCACGAGGGCTTCCTCGACAGCTACAAGCACCTCCTGACGCACTGACTCCGCCGATGGCACGGTTGCCTGGGTCCGCTGCGAGCTCGCGACAAGCCAAAGGAGCTCGGCCGTCGGTTCAAAGGGAATGTGCCGGGAGTCGGCAAGAGCGGCCAGCCTGTCGAGGGTTGAGCCGACGGCCTCGTCATTCCATGCCGCCTCCTCGCGGCCCTTTCCCACTGAAAACTCGATGTCGACGTGGACCTTCCCGCGGGAGGCCACGCGCCTCACCTTCTCCCCCACCTCTGCCTCAAGGCTCTCCCACTCCTCCGGCAGTTTGACCGAGAGGTCCAGGCTGCGGCGGTTCACGGAGCTCACCTGGACGGTCAATGTTCCCCCCGCCAGGGCCGCGGAAGCACGGCCATATCCGGTCATGCTTCTCATAGCTTCTCGCCCAAGAGTTTGGCGACCTGCTGCACGTCCTTGTCACCCCTTCCGCTCAGGTTGACGATGATGATCTTCTCGGGCCCCAGGGCCCGGGCCCGCTTCATGCCGTGGACGAGGGCGTGTGTGCTCTCCAGGGCGGGAATGATCCCCTCCAAGCGCGAGCACAGCTGGAACGTCTCGAGCACTTCGTCGTCGGTTGCGTAGGCATAGTCTATCCTGCCCTTGTCGCGGTAAAAGGCGTGCTCGGGGCCAACGGCAGCATAGTCGAGACCCGCCGAGACGGAATGCGTGAGCTCAATCTGGCCGTCCGGGTCCTGGAGGATGTAGGTCTTGCAACCCTGGAGAACCCCAAGCTTGCCACCGGCAAATCGTGCGGCGTGATCCCCCTTGCGGATACCCCTGCCGCCGGCCTCCACGCCGGTCATCTTCACAGAGGGTTCATCGAGAAATTCGAAGAACAGTCCTATGGCGTTGCTGCCGCCGCCGACGCAAGCAACCAACTCATCGGGCAGGCGACCCTCCCGGGCAAGGATCTGCTCCTTTGCCTCGGCGCCGATGACCCTGTGGAAGTCGCGCACCATTTCCGGATAGGGTTTGGCGCCGTAGGCGGTACCCAGGATGTAATGGGTCGTCCTAACATTGGTAACCCAGTCGCGCATGGCCTCGTTGATGGCCTCCTTGAGGGTCTTCTGGCCCGCGTCGACGCTCCGAACCTCGGCGCCCATCAGGCGCATCCGAAACACGTTCAGGGCCTGCCTCTCCATGTCCACCGCGCCCATGTAAACCACACACTCAAGGCCGAACTTCGCGCAGACGGAGGCGGTGGCGACGCCGTGCTGCCCCGCCCCGGTCTCGGCAATCACGCGCTTTTTGCCCATGCGGACCGCAAGAAGCGCCTGGCCGATGGCATTGTTGATCTTGTGGGCACCGGTGTGGAGCAGGTCCTCGCGCTTGAGATAGATCTTGGCGCCACCGCAGTGCTGGGTGAGGCGCTCGGCAAAGTAGAGGGGCGTTGGCCTCCCCGCGAATTCCGAGAGGTGGCGACGGAGCTCCTTCTGGAATAGCGGGTCAACCCGCGCCTCGCCGTAGACGGTCTCAAGCTCCTCGAGGGCCGCCATGAGCGTCTCGGGGACGAAGATGCCCCCGTAGGGCCCGAAATGTCCTGCAGCGTCGGGAAGGGAGAATCGGGCGGCTCGGGGTGCGGAGGTGGCTGGCATGCTCCCCCAAGGCTTGGATCGGCGGGGCCCGGTGGCAAGACGCCTTCGGCAGGATTCTTGACTTGTACATTTCCCGATTCCCGCCAGATTTGCCGACGCGCCCGTCTTTTTTCGGGCGCCCGCGCAACCCCTTAGCGCGGGAATGACTGGACCCCTCCCGAAGATGAAATCGAAATTCATTGCCGTCCTTGCGTTGCTCTCCGCTTCTGCGTTCGCCGCAGAGCCCAATCCCGTGGGACTCCAGCTTTGGAGCCTGCGGCATGAAATGGAGGCCAGCGTTCCCGACGGCATGGCCCTCGTGCGTAAGCTCGGATTCACCAACGTGGAATCCGCAGGCACGTACAAGATGACCCCACAGGAATTCCGGGCCCAGGCCGACGCCCACGGGCTAAAGATCGTCTGCGGTCATTTCCCTTACGACCGGATGCTGACGGACCTCGACGGAGTGGTTGCCGACGCGAAGACCCTCGGGGTCTCCAATGTGATCGTCGCTTGGATTCCCCACAAAGGGGACTTCACGGTCGATGACGCCCACGTTGCAGCCCAGAACTTCAATAAGTTTGGCGCCGCGCTTAAGGCCGCCGGGATTGGCTTTGGTTTCCACACCCACGGCTACGAGTTCAAGCCGGTCGCCGACGGTTCGTCGGCCTACGACGTGCTCCTGAAGGAAACCGATCCGAAGCTCGTCTTCGTTGAAATGGACGTCTTCTGGGTGGTGGCGGCAGGCCAGGACCCGGTCGCACTTCTCAAGAAGAACCCGAACCGCTACAAGATGTTTCATGTCAAAGATATGAGGAAAGGTCCGATCACCGTTGGCTACAGCGGCGGGGCTCCAGTCGAGGACAACGTCATCGTCGGCCAAGGCCGGATGGATTGGCCCGCAATCGTGGCCGAGGGCAAGAGCGTCGGCGCCGACGTCTTCTTCGTCGAGGATGAGACCTCGGACCCGGTGAATAACATCCCCCCTAGCCTGACCTACCTGGCCACTCTCGGTCTAAAACCCTAATCTAGTAACCATGGACGCAAAACGCCTCTTCCTCGCCAGCCGCGTCGCGCTGGTCGTCACGGCAATGAGCTTCGCCCTCAGGGCCGGAGCGGTTGGCCCCTGGGCCGCACAGTTCCAATTGAACCACGAGCAGGTCGGTCTCGTCAACGGGACCGCCTTCTGGGGCTTCACCCTGGCCATGCTCTTCGGCGGGCCGCTCTGCGACGCCTTGGGACTGGGAAGGATCGTCGCCCTGGCGTTCGTGGGACACCTCGCCGGCATTCTCCTGACGATCTTCGCCTGGAATTTCTGGAGCCTATACGTTGGAACGCTGATCTTCGGCGTTGCCAACGGATCGGTCGAGGCGGCGTGCAATCCGCTGGTGACCACCCTGTTTCCGAACGACAAGACGACCAAGCTGAACCATTTCCACGTGTGGTTCCCTGGAGGCATAGTGATCGGCGGCGTCCTTGCCTACCTGCTCGAGAAGGTCGGCTTTGGGTGGAAGACCGAGTTTGCAACCATGCTGGTCCCCCTGGCGGTGTACGGCTTTCTCTTCCTCGGCCAGCCCTTCCCGAAGACCGAGCGCGTCCAGCAGGGTATCTCCTACGGTTCCATGCTGAAGGCGTGCCTCCACCCGCTCTTCCTCCTCATGGTGGCCTGCATGTTCATGACGGCCTCCACCGAACTGGGCAGCACGACATGGATTCCGAACATCCTGACAAGCGCAGGGGTTCCCGGCATCCTGGTCCTCGCCTGGATCAACGGCCTGATGGCCGTGGGCCGGTCCTGGGCCGGAACGTTCGTCCACAAACTCTCCCCCCTCGGAATGCTCTTGGTGAGCAGCATCCTCAGCGCGATTGGCCTCTATGCCATGAGCCACTCGGCCGGGATGGTGCTTTTTGCCGGCGCGACCATCTTCGCTCTCGGAGTCTGCTTCTTCTGGCCGACCATGCTCGGCTTCGTGAACGAGCGTTTCCCGAGCACCGGGGCCATGGGCTTGGCGATCATGGGCGGCTGCGGCATGCTGAGTGTGAGTTTCGTCCTGCCCGTACTCGGCAAGTACTTTGACGACGGCATCGCCCAGCGGATACCCGCCGGCCAATCGATCCAGGCCCTCTCCGCGGCGCCGGACGGAACCGACCTCGCGATAAGCTGGATGAAGATCCAGGCCTCCGCCGGCCTCGAGATGCTAGGAAAGGTCGCCATCCTGCCGGTGATCCTCTTCTTCATCTTCCTGGTCCTCTACGCCACCCGGCCGAAGCCCAAGGCCCAGTAAGGGTGCTCTAGCCTATTGCCATCGCCTGGCCGGCCTGCCAACCGGTCGTCCAGGCTGCCTGGAAGTTGAAGCCGCCGGTGATGCCATCGATGTCGAGCACCTCGCCGGCAAAATAGAGACCGGGGCAAAGCCGGCTCTCCATTGTCGCCATGTTGACTTCGGAGAGGTTGACGCCCCCGCAGGTCACAAATTCCTCCTTGTTCATGCTCTTGCCGGAAACCGAGAATTCCGAGGAGGTCACTTGAGAGACGATCCCGTGGAGCGCGTCATTGGAGATGCTGGCCCAGGTCGCATCGGCGTGAATGCCCGCAGCAGCCACCAGGCGCTCCCAGAGGCGCGCAGGCAGGCCGAACGGGTTGGCGGTCGAGACCTTCCTCTTCGGGTGCGCGGACCGGTCCCGTTCAAGCAGGTGGCGCACCCGCCCCGGGGTCTCGGGCTCAGCCCAGTTCACGGCAAGCGTGAACCGGTAGCCCAGCGCATTGAGTTCGCGCGCACCCCACGCCGAGAGCCTGAGGACGGCGGGCCCAGAAAGCCCCCAATGGGTCACCAGTATCGGGCCCACCTCTCTCAGGCGCGTGCCCTGGGCCGCAACCGACACCCTCGGGGCAGAGACGCCCCCAAGGCCTAGCAGGCGCGGGTCATCTATGTGGAAGGTGAAGAGCGAGGGGACCGGAGGCTCCACCTTGTGGCCCAAGGTGGCAGCTAGCGACATCCCCGAGCCCGCCTTCACGCCCCCGGTAGCCAAGAGCACGGATCGGGCGATGAAGGCCTCGCCGGTCGAGAGGGTCGCCCTGAATCGCGACCCGTCCGGCCCCGGAAGGGCCTCAAGCGAACTAAGCCCCATGCCGGTCAAAAGCCGCACGCCGGCCTTGCGCGCGGCCCCTTCAAGGCACGCGACAATCGTGCCCGAGTCATTCGTCACCGGGAACATCCTACCGTCACTTTCGACCTTCAATTCGACACCTCTGCACTTGAACCAGGCTATGGTCTCGGTGGGGCCAAATCGGTTGAAGGGGCCGATCAATTCACGGGAGCCTCGCGGGTAGTTCTTTGCCAGCTCCAAGGGATCAAAACAGGCGTGCGTCGCGTTGCACCGGCCGCCGCCCGAAACCTTCACCTTCGCAAGGGGGTGAGCTGTGAGCTCAAGCAGAGTCACCTCTGCCGACGGGTCGCCCTCGGCGCAGGTGATTGCTGCAAAGAAGCCTGCGGCTCCTGCACCCGCGACCAGGATCCGCCTCGGCTCGGCCATGGGGGTAGCGGGTCCTCCTGGCCTAGGACCGCTTCACGGTCACCAAGGTGAGATCGTCGCGCTGGCCCACCGTGCCAACGAACCGGTGCACGCTCTCGAGCACCCCGTCGTTGATTTCCCTCGCGGAGCGCGTATGCAGCGCCCGGACCACGTCGGCGAGACGCGCGCTCGAGAACTCCTTCTCCTCCTCGTTCGGGGCCTCGGTGACACCGTCCGTGTAGAGGACGAGTGTATCTCCCGCGTTGAACGGCTCCACCTTGTCCTCGACAGCGGAGGCGAAGAGCTCGTCGGGAACGAGCCCAATCGGCATTCCCTCAGAGCGGACGAGATGGGTAACGTAGGTCCCGGTCGCCGGGTCGCGGCGGGCAAACAGGGGCAACTCGTGCCCTGCACGGGAGAAAGTCACCCGGTTTTCCGCGATGTCGATGATCGCATAGAGAACCGTGACATAGATCTCACCCTTTATGTCGGCACCCATGGCGCGATTGAGCTCCACGAGGGCCTGGGACGGCGAATCGTGCCTCGGGGCGATCTGGCGAAGATTCGTGCGGCAGACGGCCATGTAGAGGGAAGCCCCGATTCCCTTGCCAGAGACGTCCGCGACGACGATGCCGAGCCGGGTCGGCGAGAGGACGATGATGTCGAAGAGGTCCCCGCCCACCCGCTGGGCCGGGGCGTACCGGGCGTCGAAGTCGAGTCCCGCGAACACCGTGGACTGCGAGGGAAGGAGCATCTGCTGGATGCCGCTTGCGATAGAAAGGTCGAGGTCGAGCTGCTTGCGCTCGATTTGGAGGTTCAGGAACTCGGCATTGTGGAGCGCGAGGGCGGCCTGTTCGGCCAGGGACTGCATGAGCGAAAGCTCGAGCTCGGAGAAGAGACTGTTGTCGACGGGGTTTGCGACAACCAGCACGCCAAAGAAGCGCTGCCGGAACGCCATCGGAACTGCAATCACACTGCGAACGAGAAGATTCGGGTCATCATGCTTGACGATGCTCGGGTCGCTGGCGGCGTCGGCAATGAGTTCGCCCCGGCCCGTCTGCGCCACACGGCCGGCGATTCCCTCGCCCACCGGGAACTCCTCGGACTTGAGAACCTGCTCAATGAACTTGGCCCGGGTCGTCAGCTTGCCCTTCACGTGGTCGGGAAGCGGCCGATGGGGAGGGAAAAGTCCCTCCACGGCCACGCCCCGCATCGTGTTCGCAGCGGTTTGCTCGAAAATGCAGGCACTCAACGCGCCAGTGCACAGGATCGACGCGTGGACGATCCTCTGGTGGAGCTCCTGGCGGGAGAGGCCCTCCCCGAGCGCCTCGGCCATCAGGTGCATGAAGTCCAGTGCCCGCTGCCGGTCCGCCACGGCTCGGCTTCGCTGCTCCTCAAGCTTATCCATCTGGCGCCTCTGGCGCAGCAGGGCCACGCCTAGCGCCGCGGCGACCAGGATAAAGCTGGTGAGTGTTAGGAAAATCATGGAAAGGCCCCCGTCACACGGGTGCCGACCGGGACAGTGAACAGGAGACTCTAGCCCTGCTCAACGCGGTTCTTCATGAAAACGAGGACGTCCTGAAACTTGCCGCGGTTGGTCTCGTCAGCCGCAACGAGGTTCTCGTGGGCCTCCAGCACAAGCCGGGCATTGTCCAGCTCGCCTCGGTCGCCGCAAACAAGGGGGGTGTTGCAGGCCTCGGCTCCGGCACCTCCCTCGCTAATGTCGACGGTGAGGAGCTTGTGGAGCCCCAGGTTCCGAACCAGCTCAAGGTTGCGCTGGCCCATCCGGGTCAGAACAAGGCTGCCCTTCGGCGTGCACTTGCGCAATTCAAGCGCAAACCCCGCCAGCACCCCAAGGAAGGTCGAGTCCATGCTCGTGCACCGGAGGAAATCGATGACGAATTTGGTCCTTCCCGCCTTCATCATCTGCGCCACGAAGTCGCGCAGGCACGCGCTGTTGAGAAAACTCGCCCTGCCCTCGATCCGGACGACGACCGGGTCCGAGGACGGGTCGACGAGATATACCGGCTTTGCCGTTTCGGGAATCACGCGTTGGCCAAGATTTGCCGGAGGACGTAGGGGAGAATCCCACCGTGTTGGTAATAGTCGATCTCGATGGGGGTATCGATCCGGCAGCGTACCGGAACATCGAGGGTGTCACCGGACTTGCGCGTCACGCGAAGCTGGAGGTCCTGCTGGGGCTTGAGAGCCTGACCCAGGCCAAGCACCGCATAGGTCTCCGAGCCGTCCAGGCCAAGAGTCGCGGCAGTCGTGCCTTCCCTGAACTGAAGCGGAAGGACTCCCATGCCGACCAGGTTGCTCCTGTGGATGCGCTCGAAGCTCTGCGCGACGACCGCCTTCACCCCGAGCAAATTGGTCCCTTTGGCTGCCCAGTCCCGCGACGAACCGGTGCCGTATTCCTGGCCTGCGATGATCACAAGGGGCACGCCACGGCGGCGATATTCTGCAGCGGCGTCAAAGATCGAGAGCTTGGTCCCCTCGGGCTGAAGGAGCGTGTTGCCGCCCTCCTCGCCCCCGAGCATCAAATTCTTGATCCGGACGTTAGCAAAGGTTCCGCGGGTCATCACCCTGTCATTTCCCCGGCGCGAGCCGTAGCTGTTGAAGTCCTCGAACGCGACGCCGTTATCGACCAAAAACTTGCCGGCCGGGGAGGTCTTCTTGATGGATCCCGCCGGCGAGATGTGGTCCGTGGTGACGGAATCCCCAAACACACCGAGCGCCCTGGCTCCCTTCAATTCGGCGATATCCGCCGGCTTCATGGAGAAGTCCGCGAAGAAGGGTGGCTCCTGTATGTAGGTGGATTTCGGATCGAAGGCGTAGGTGTCCCCCACCGAGGACGGAATCTCGTTCCACTTGGGGTTCTGCGAGGCAAAATCCGTGTAGAGCCTGCGGTAGACCTCGGGCTTGAGGGCGGACTGCATGAGGTTACGAACCTCCGAGAGCGAGGGCCAGATGTCCTTAAGGTACACGTCCTTGCCGTCGCTGCCTTTCCCGAGGGGCTCCTTCGTCATGTCGATGTCGACACGGCCTGCGAGCGCAAACGCGATCACAAGCGGAGGGGACATGAGGAAGTTGGCCTTGATGTTCTGGTGCACGCGGGCCTCGAAGTTGCGGTTGCCAGAAAGCACCGAAGCCGCCACCAGGTCATTCTTAACAATTGCGCTCTCGATCGGGGCGGAGAGCGGCCCGGAGTTTCCGATGCACGTCGTGCATCCGTAGCCGACCGTCTGGAAGCCCAGCGTGTCGAGGAAGGGCTGGAGACTGGTGCGCGTCAGGTAGTCGGTTACGACCCGGGATCCCGGTGCCAGCGACGACTTGACGGCAGACCCCACCTTGAGCCCACGCTCCACGGCCTTCTTCGCAAGGAGTCCCGCTGCGAGCATGACCGAAGGATTCGAGGTGTTCGTGCAGCTGGTGATCGCGGCGATGAGCACGCTGCCGTTGCCGATCGTGGCTGGGCCGTGCCCATTGGCCGCAATCTCGACCTTCACGCCCGCCAGGTCCTCGGCCTTCTTGCCAAATCCGCTTTCCGCAACCGGTTTCGAGAAGGCTCCGATAAACTCCTTCTTCATGTTCGGGAGCTCGATTCGGTCCTGGGGACGCTTGGGCCCGGCCACGCTCGGGACCACCGTGCTGATGTCCAGCTCGATGTCCTGGGAATAGTCGATGTCGCCCTTCTTCGGAATACCCCATAGGCCTTGAGCCTTGTAGTAGCCTTCGTAGGCCGCCACGTGCTCCGCAGTGCGGCCAGTGGCCAAAAGGTAGCTCGTACACTCGGCGTCGACCGGGAAGAACCCCATCGTCGCCCCGTACTCCGGGGCCATGTTGGCGATCGTCGCCCGGTCGACAACGGGCAGGGCCGCTGCACCCGGCCCATAAAATTCCACAAACTTGCCGACCACCTTCGCCTTTCGAAGAAGCTGGGTGACCGTGAGCGCCAGGTCCGTGGCCGTCACGCCCTCGCGAAGCGCCCCGGTAAGGTGGACGCCGACCACGTCCGGGGTCAGGAAGTAGACTGGCTGTCCCAGCATTCCGGCCTCGGCCTCGATGCCGCCCACGCCCCACCCGACGATCCCAAGGCCGTTGATCATGGTCGTGTGCGAGTCGGTGCCGACAAGGGTATCGGGATAGTAAACGCCACCCGTGTCCTTGAGCAGCCCTTTGGCAAGGAACTCAAGATTGACCTGGTGGACGATCCCTATGCCGGGGGGAACCACCTTGAAGGTCTCGAACGCCTGCATACCCCATTTGAGGAACTGATAGCGTTCACGGTTGCGGTGGAATTCAATCTCAAGGTTCTTGGCAAGCGCCTCCGCGCTCCCAGCAAAGTCCACCTGGACGGAGTGGTCCACGACCAGGTCGACCGGAACCAGGGGTTCGATGATCTTTGGACTCTTTCCCGTCCGCGCGACGGCCGAGCGCATTGCCGCCAGGTCCACAAGGAGCGGAACTCCGGTGAAATCCTGGAGCACAATCCGGGCGACCACGAACGGGATCTCCTCCGTGCGGGAATCCTTGGCCTTCCAGGTGGCAAGCGCACGAACAGCGTGCTCGGTCACCCTCTTGCCATCGCAATTCCTGAGCAGCGACTCCAGCACGAGGCGGATGGACACCGGCAGCCTCGATACATCAAGGCCCACCCCTGAAAGGGCTGGAAGCGAGTGGAACCGGTTTTCGGTTCCGTTCGCGTGGAAGGTCTTGAGTGTCTTGAACGGGTCGTGGGGCTGGCTCATCGAACGAAAAATGGGAGCTTACGAGGCGATGGCGGCCTTTATCGCCGCGAAATTGGGAAGGTCTTTCGGTGTGGCGGTCTGCTCCGCATACTTGACCACCCCGTCGGTGCCGATCAAGAAGGCCGCCCGCGCGCTCGTGTCGCCAATTCCAGCAAGTCCCGGGAAGATGACCCCGTAGGCCGCGGCCACTTTCTTGTTAAGGTCGCTCAAGAGCGTGACACCGATCTTGTTCTGCTTGGCCCATGCCGCCTGCGCGAATGGGCTGTCGACGCTGATCCCGTAAACCTCGACGTCGAGGCCGGCGTACTCGCCGAGCCCGCCGGTCACATCACACATCTCTTGCGTACACACTCCCGTGAAGGCCAGCGGGAAGAAAAGGATCAAAGTCTTCTTCTTTCCGAAGTTAGCGCTTAGCGTAACGTCCTTCAGGCCGTCTGCGGCCGTAGTCTTGAGTGTAAAGTCCGGTGCCTTGGTTCCTGTTGCGATGGGCATGTTTTGGATTGGTTTTCTGATGGACTGCCGTGGACGATTCTCGCCGCAAGTGTGCGAGTCGAGGAACAGCCAAGTTGGTGCAGGCCCCCCTACTCCGCAAATCGTTTTTTCCAAAGTCTTGGGCCATCGCCACAAAATCCCTTGCGGCCGGGGCCTGGTGGGGGCTTTTTGAGAGGCCTCATGACGATCATCGACGAGCTAAAATGGCGCGGACTCGTTGCCGACTGCACCGACTTCGAGGCGCTTGGCCAGCGCCTCAGCGTTGGCCAGGCGTCCCTTTACTGCGGTTTTGACCCTACCGGCGACTCCCTCCACGTCGGCAATCTGGTCGGGCAGCTGATGCTGCGGCGTTTCCAGCTCCATGGGCACAGACCCATTGCCCTGGCGGGCGGGGCCACGGGAATGATCGGCGACCCCTCGGGCAAGTCGGCGGAAAGGAACCTGCTTTCGCGCGAGCAGCTTGACCGGAACCTCTCATCCATAAAGGACCAGCTTTCCCGGATTCTTGATTTCGACTGCAAGGAGAACCCCGCGGTCATGGTCGACAATGCCTCCTGGACCGTCGGGATCGGGTATCTCGATTTCCTTCGCGATATCGGTAAATATTTCTCAGTCAACATGATGATCGCTAAGGACAGCGTGCGATCCCGGATGGAGGGCGATTCCGGCATTAGCTACACGGAATTCAGCTACATGCTTCTCCAGGCGCATGATTTCTACCACCTTAGGAAGGCGCAGAACTGCGAGCTGCAGATCGGCGGATCGGATCAATGGGGCAACATCACTGCCGGCACGGACCTGATCCGCAAGAAGCTGGGGCTTACCTCCTGGGGCCTGACCTTCCCGCTCATCACGAAGGCTGACGGCACAAAATTTGGAAAAACCGAGGACGGCGCGGTGTGGCTGGACGCCAAGAAGACCAGCCCCTACCGCTTCTACCAGTTTTTCATCAATTCGGAGGACAGCATGGTCCCGGCCTACTTGAGGAAGTTCACCCTGCTTTCGCCCACCCAGATAGAGGAGCTTGATGCCAAACACCTTGCCAACCCCGCGGCCCGAGAGGCGCACAAGGCCCTGGCGCGCGAGGTGACCACCTTGGTCCACGGCAAGTCGGCCTGCGATGACGCGATTCGAGCGAGCGAGATCATGTTCGGGGGCGGGCTGGAGGGAATCACCGAGCAGCTCTTCGGCGACGTCGCCGGCGAGATCCCGACAAAGGCGATCGAACGGTCCAAAGTCGAAGGAGCCGGGACCGCCTTGATCGACGTGCTTGTCCACAGCGGGCTGTGCCCGTCTCGGGGACAGGCCCGAAAGGACCTTGAAGGAGGCGGCATCTACCTTAACAACCAGCGCATTTCCGAGGCTGCTAGGACGGTGACCGGGAGCGACCTCCTATTTGGAAAGTACCTGCTCCTGCGCAAGGGCAAGCGGACCTACACGCTCCTGAAGGCGGAATAGGCCCTAGAAGAACATCGCCTCGCTGAGCGCACTCTCCGGTGAGAGGAGCGACACGGGCGTCGTGAGGGTGTTGGTGCCCGAGCCAAAATCGGCCTCAAAGAGCGCGTGACCCAGGTTCATGTCTGCCTTCCACCTGAAAAAACGGGAATCCGGGTAAGTGAACGAGAGGCTGAAGGCCCTCGGGGCGTTCGCGCCCCCATTTTCGATCTCCACGGACTCCGAGTCCGCGCCGCATGCGGCTACCCGCTCCTTGAGCCACGCGAGAAGCACCTTGGCCTCGGCAGTCACCTCAGACCCATGCGACAGCCGGATTGATTGGAGGCCTGGCGCCAGGACATTCACCGGGTACCTCCCAAGAAACTGCCCAATCGAGCGCCGCGCGGGCAGGAGCCTGGCGAAGGCCAGGTCGCGCACGATGCCGGGGATTGGCACCGGGTAATCGCCGGCGTTGGCAGGAGTGTACGCGCTGTCGACCAGGATCCGTTTCGCAGCGGTCAAGAGATACCGGTAGTCGGCCAATTTCGAGGCGTCGGTGAATTTGTGCACCCAGTAGTAGATCGGCAGGTCCGTCGACAGGCAGATCGATACCTGACTCTCGAGGTAAGCCCGTGCCCGGAGCGGGTAGCTCAGCATCACGAACTCGCAGCACCGGGTGTCGTCCCGGGTTTTTCCTACGGAGCACTCCCCATAGACCTTGGCCCGCATGTCATGCGGATGGGACTCGTCGGACACGGGGCAGAGCACCACGACCCGGCTCGGGTACCGGCGCGAGAATTTGACCGCCGTGTCGAACTGCGCCACGGCGTCTTCACCCGAGGTCATGAATCCGAGGTGAAGCACAAGATTCACCTGGATGGCCTTGGCATACTCGCCCTCGGGTGCCGGCCTTCCCTGGCTCGCGGTTTGCTCCCACATCTCGGACAGACCCGTGGAAATGGACCCTACGGGGACCTCGATACCCGGAAGGGCCTCGAAAACGGCGGGCATGGTCGGTTTCGCCCGGGGCTTAGGGCTTGCGCCACGCGTGGCCGTGTGCCGAGAGCAGCTCGTCGGCGCAAACGGGGCCCCAAGAGCCCGCGGCATACCCCCCCATCCCGGTGCGCCCCTCCGAGCGCCAAAAATCGAGGAGCGGCGTGTAGAGCTTCCAGGATGTCTCGGCCTCGTCGCCGCGGATAAAGAGGGTTCCATCGCCGATCATGGCATCGAGCACCAGGCGCTCGTACGCCTCAGGCGTGTTCGAACCAAAGGTCGTCGCGTAGCGGAAGCTCATCTTGACCGGCTGCGTTCGGGTCTCCAGGCCGGGGATCTTGGCGTTCAGGATCATGCTCAAACCCTCGTCGGGCTGGATCTGGAATGAGAGCGTGTTGGCGGCCAAATTGAACCCCTCCTTCTGTGGGAAGATGGTGCCCGGCGGCTTTTTGAATTGGACGGCGATCTCCGAGACGCGCCTGGGGAGGCGCTTGCCCGACCTCAGGTAGAATGGCACTCCCTGCCAGCGCCAGTTGTTGATGAAGAGACGGATCGCGGCAAAGGTCTCCGTCGAGGAGTTGGGCGCGATTCCGGCCTCCTGAAGATACCCCGGGACAGATTTTCCGGCTGTCATGCCCTCGGCATACTGGGCGCGGCATGCGTCGCCCCCCTGGCCGAGGCCGATGGGCTCAATCGCCTTAAGCACCTTCACCTTCTCATCCCGCAGGGCCTCGGCGTCGAAGGAGCCCGGGGGCTCCATCGACGTAAGCGCCAGGAGCTGGCTCGTGTGGTTCTGGATCATGTCACGCAGGCACCCACTCTGCTCGTAATAGCCCGCCCGAGTGCCCACTCCCTGGTCCTCCGCGACCGTGATCTGAACGTTGTCGATATAGTTGCGGTTCCACAACGGCTCGAAGATCGAGTTGGCGAATCGTTGGACCAGCAGGTCCTGGACAGTTTCCTTCCCCAGGTAGTGATCGATTCGATACACCTGGTTTTCCTCAAATACGGAGCGCAGCTCGGCATTGAGCGCCCGAGCCGAATCCAGGTCTCGGCCGAAGGGCTTTTCAATGATGACCTTCGAATGGTGAGCCTTGCCAACGTAGCGGGAGCCAAGGCCGCTCGCCCCCAGGTTCTGGATGATGGGCCCAAATACGGAGGGCGGCGTCGATATGTAGAATAGCGACTGCGCCTCGCTCCCAATCGTTTTCTCAATCGAAAAGATCTTCGCAGCAAGGCGGTCGAATCCCGCCTTCTCATCGTACCCGCCGGAGACGTAGCTCGTGTTGGCGGCCACCCTTCCCCAAACCTCCGCGTCCAGCTCCCTGCGCGAGTAATCCTTGATCGCGGCCGACGCGATCGATCGAAACTCCTCGTCGGGGATCGGCTTACGGCCGTAGCCGATAAGATGGAAATCGGCGGGAAGCAGATTGTCGAAGCTCAGGTTGTAGATCGCCGGGATCAGCTTCCGGGCCGTGAGGTCACCTGAGGCGCCAAAGATCACCACAACCGTCGGTGGCGCCCCGCGGTGCTTGCTGAGTCCCTGAAGAAACGGATGCCTTTCTGGGTCGGCCATGAAGGAGTGGATTTTTTGGCAACAGCCTAGCGAGGCAAGGGAAATGGGCACCTTAATCGGGCTGGGCAACGGTTTCTCGTTGCGGGTTGAGTTGGGCGATGGCAATCCGGTTAAATACAAAGAGTATGGCAGCCCCCTCCATTGCGAGCGCCCTGAGACGCTCCCTGCTGATTAAGATCATCTCGAAGCACGCGCCCAGCAAGGAGGACGTGGCCTCGGTTATCGAGCTGACCGCATCCAAGGTCGTGGAAGCCCTGCAGGCCCAGTCGATGACGCTCTACCTGGTCGAGGGCAACGACATCGCGTTTAAGCAGATCTATTACTCGCCCTCCCTCTGGTCGGACGACCCCAAGAAGGAGTCCAAGTTCAAGGAGATGGAGACCAAGCTCCTCCAGTTGAAGGTGCCAAAAGGCACCGGGGTCGTGGGCAAGGTGATCCAGACCGGCGAGCCGGTGTTCTTCCAGAATACCGAGAGCCAGGCGCCCATGATGACGTCGATGGCGAAGACGACAGGCTTCGAGGTCCGGTCGATGCTGACCGTACCGCTGAAGACCTCGATCACCCTCGGGGCAATCCAGACGCTCAACAAGGAGTTCTCCGCCGGAACCAACGGAGAGTTCACCGAGGCGGACCTCAAACTCCTCACGGAGGTCGCCGAGTACTCCTCTGCCCTCATCCACCGCATGGTGGACCCGAAATTCCAGCTCGGAGCCGAGGACATGGCCCGGTTTGTATCAAAGCTGACCGACCTGCCCCTCATAACGAAGATCGAGGAACTTGAGATCGACGAGAAGCTGGTCGAGACGACCGGTGACGCGATCATCCGCCGGGAGGGTATCTTCCCCCACAAGAGCCTGGGTCCAGGCTCGGTGGCGGTCGTGATGACCAATCCCCTCGACTACGCGAAGCGGGAATCGTTCTCGCAGGCTACGGAGCAGAGCATCGACGAGGTGAAGGTCGTCTCGGCGACACTATTCGAGGCGCTCGTGAAGAAATTCTTCAAGGACTCGAAGGCGGCTTCGAACGATGATGTCGACATCGGCTCAGTCACGAAGGTGATCAGCGATGCCTACGATGCGGAAGCCGAGGGCGGCGAGCACAAGGCGGTGGACCTGGAGAGCGAGGACTCGGCCCCGATCATCCAGCTGGCGAACCGGATAATCGAGGACGCCTACATTTCAGGGGCGTCTGACATCCACATCGAGCCGATGGAAAAGGACCTCCTTATCCGCTACCGGATCGACGGGCTCTGTCAGGAAAAGCTGCGCCTTCCGAAGCAGGTTTCGACATCGCTGGTCACCCGCCTGAAGATCATGTGCAATCTCGACATCTCCGAGAGGCGCCTGCCGCAGGACGGCCGTATTGTCTTCAAGAAATACACCAAGAAGAACATCGATATCGACCTTCGTGTGGCCACGGGCCCGATGAACTACGGCGAGAAGGTCGTCATGCGTATCCTCGACAAGCAAAAGTCGACCCTGCCGCTCCCGGCGCTCGGCTTTTCCGAGGAGAACCTGGCCAGGTACCGCGAATGTATCCGCCAGCCCTACGGGATGATCCTTCATTGCGGACCCACGGGTTCCGGCAAGTCGATGACGCTCTACTCGGCGCTGGCGGAGGTGAACACGCCGGACATGAACATCCAGACGGCCGAGGACCCGATCGAGTACACGCTCCCGGGCCTAAACCAGATGCAGATGAACCGGCAGATCGGCCTTACATTCGCACGGGCCTTGAGGTGCTACCTGCGCATGGATCCCGACGTGATCCTGGTCGGCGAGATTCGCGACGAGGAAACCGCCGGCATCGCCTCGGAGGCGGCCCTCACCGGGCACCTTCTCGTGTCGACCCTTCACACCAACGACGCCCCGTCCACGGTGACCCGGCTGGCTGAAATGGGCATCGAACCGTTCAACATTTCGGCGTCGCTTGTCTGCGTGTGCGCCCAGCGCCTGCTGCGGAGGGTCTGCAAGAACTGCAAGATGCCCTACGAGCCCGAGGGCCGGGAGAAGCAGATCATGGAGAAGGCCATCGGCTGGAGCGGGCAGATCTTCAAAGCGAACCCCCAGGGTTGCCCCGTCTGCAACGGGCTCGGCTACAAGGGCCGCGTCGGCATCCACGAGCTGATGGTGAACAACGAGAAGTTGACCGAGGGCATCAACAAGGAACTCGAGGTGGCCGAGCTCAAGAGGATCGCCATGGCGACCGGCATGAAGACCCTTCACCAGGACTCGATGCTCAAGGTTAAGATGGGGCTGACCACGGTCGAGGAGTCGCTCGCCAACGTGCCGCCCGACCTCATCCTCTAAGGCGGGCATGGCCGGGGGATGGACGCGGGCCAAGACCGCCGGGCTGACTCCTGCAGCACCTCGAAATAGTTGGCACGGGCACGCGCCTCCTTTCGTGCGAATCGCCTGTCCCATCGGAAGCCTCGTTGGTCGGAAATCCCTTACAAGGTCATGAGCCCATCCCCCGGAACCAGTTTCTCTCATTTTTCATTTGAATAACAATGGTTTGGCACCTCATTGGCGCCCGACCTAAGCGCCTATTGCCTCAATGCCCAACACCCTACCCTACAAGATAGCCGTCCTGGTCTTCCTGGAGAACGCCGCCGGCGAACATCTCCTGATCCTGAGGTCAAAGGCTCCCAACAAGGGCGCCTGGAGCCCCATCGGCGGCAAGCTGGAGATGGCGACGGGGGAATCTCCGTTTGAATGCGCAGTCCGAGAGACCCGGGAGGAGACCGGGCACCTCGTGACCGCTGCAGACCTGCACCTTTTCTCCGTGATCGCCGAGAAAGCCTACGAGGGCCAGTCGCACTGGCTCATGTTCCTGTTTCGATGCAGGAAGCCGCTCGCGAGCCTGCCCGCCGATATAGCGGAGGGTCGCTTTGGATTCTTCAGCCGCAAGTCTTTGGAATTGTTGGAGATACCTGAAACAGACCGCACGGCCCTTTGGCCGACATACGACCGGTACAAAGACTGCTTTGTGAGCCTTAAGGCGGACTGCCAGCCCGGAAAACCCGTGAGGGTTGAGATCGAGGAAATCACACCGAGCCCGATTTGAAAACCGCGCTTGATTTCCAACGTATCCGGCTGAAAGCTGACCCTTTCCACCAAACGTGAGCAAGAAATCCAGTGCCATCGCCGACGTCCGGAGCGCAGCGGGAACCCCTAAAAACGGTCCTGCGGCCCATCCCGTCAACGCCTCCCTTTCAGCCGACCAGAAGATAGGCCTGTATCGCTTGATGGTGCGTATCAGGAGGTTCGAAGAACGCAGCCTGCGCGCATACCAGGCCAAGAAAATCGGTGGATTCCTCCACCTCTACATCGGTCAGGAGGCGGTTGCGGTGGGCTGCTGCTCGCTCATGGGCAAGGATGACCACGTGATTACGGCTTACCGGGACCACGGCCATGCTATCGGCGTCGGGATGGAGTTAAATCCCCTGATGGCAGAACTTTACGGCAAGGTAACCGGGTGCTCCAAGGGCAAGGGGGGTTCGATGCACTTCTTTGACCCTGCGCGCAATTATTGGGGAGGCCACGGGATCGTCGGAGGGCAGGTGCCCCTGGGCACCGGCATCGCCTACGGGCTCAAGTACAAGGGACTAAAGGGCGCCTGCATGACCTTCATGGGCGATGGAGCCGTGAACCAGGGCGCCGTCCACGAGGCGTACAACCTGGCGGCGCTGTGGGACCTGCCGGTCATTTTCGTGATCGAGAACAACGGGTACTCGATGGGCACGAGCCAGGCCCGTAGCTCCGCTGGCGACCTGGCCCGCCGCGCCGAGGGCTACGGGATGGCCTGGGGCGTCTGCGAGGGCCACGATGTTTACGAGGTCAGGGCGTGCATGGCGCGTTTCCTTGAGGAGGCCCGCACAAACTCCAAGCCCGCCGTGGTCGAGATCCGGACCTACCGCTACCGGGGCCACTCCGTGGCCGACCCGGACAACACCTACCGCGCCAAGTCCGAGATCGAGGAGTACCGCAGGACCAAGGACCCGATCCAGGTCTTCCAGGCCCAGCTCCTTGCCGAGAAGGTTCTCGACCTTGCGCTGGTCGAGAAGATCGACGTCGAGGCCCGGGCCGAGGCCGACCTTTCGGCGGACTTCGCCGAGGCTAGCCCCTTCCCCACCGCCGCCGACCTCCAGAAGGACGTGTACTGGGAGGCTGACAACCCATCCGAGCGCAAATCCGGCGGTCGGCTATTCTTTAACTAAGCGATGCCTGTACTTCAATACCGCGAGGCCATTCGGCAAGCCCTTGCCGAGGAACTCACCCGGGACGCCAACGTTGTCGTCCTCGGCGAGGAGGTCGGTCAATTCCACGGCGCCTACAAGGTGACCGAGGGTCTACTGGCCAAGTTCGGCCCCAAGCGCATCGTCGATACTCCGATCAGCGAGGCCGGCTTCATCGGAATGGGAATCGGGGCCTCGATGCTCGGGGTCCGACCGGTGATCGAGCTCATGTTCTGGTCCTTCTACTCGGTGGCTTTCGACCAGATCCTCAACAATGCGGCCAACGTGCGCTACATGTCGGGCGGGCAGATCAACTGCCCGATCGTGATCCGCGGCCCGGCAAACGGCGGGACCAACGTCGGCGCGACCCACTCCCACACTCCCGAGAATGTCCTGGCCAACCACCCGGGAATCAAGGTGGTGGTGCCCGCGACACCCTATGACGCCAAGGGCCTCCTAAAGTCCGCCATTCGCGACAACGATCCCGTGATGTTCCTAGAAAACACCATGCTCTACGGCGACAAGGGCGAGGTTCCCGAGGACGACTACCTGGTGCCGCTCGGCAAGGCCGACGTGAAGCGGGAGGGCACGGAGCTCACGATCGTGAGCTACGGGCGGGCCATGGTTCTCTCACTTGCCGTCGCCAACACGCTCCAACAGGAGCACAACAGGTCGGTGGAGGTTGTGGACCTTCGCTCCATTCGTCCCCTCGACATGGACACCGTCCTGGCATCGGTCAAGAAGACCCACCGGGTCCTCATCGTCGAGGAGCAGAAGCCGTTCTGCGGGGTCGGTGCCCAGCTTGCGTACATGATCCAGAGCGAGGCCTTCGACGAGCTCGACGCCCCGATCGGCCGGCTTTGCACGATTGACTCGCCGTCAATCTACAGCCCGCCCGTTGAGATCGAGCAGCTTCCCAACGTCCAGAGAATCCTCAAGGCGGCCCTCGAGGCCCTGGCTTAACCGAACCCGAGACGCTCCCATGGCCAACATCATCGAAATGCCGAAGTTGAGCGACACCATGACGGTGGGGACGCTCGTCAAGTGGCTGAAGAAGGAAGGCGATAGCGTGAAGTCGGGCGACATGCTGGCCGAGGTCGAGACGGACAAGGCCACGATGGAGCTCGAGAGCTTCTTTGACGGCACGCTCCTTGCGCTCTTCGTGCCCGCAGGGTCCCAGGTGCCGCTCGGGGCTGCCCTCTGCGCAATCGGAAAGCTGGGGGAGAAGGTGGATCAGCCCGCGCCCAAGGCTGCCCCTGCAAGCGCCCCGGCGCCCACAGCCGAACCCACCCCAGCGGCCGCGCAGGCACCCGCCCCCGTGGCCGCCGCACCCGCGCCCGCCCCTCTTCCCCCCCCCGAGGCCGCGCCCTCTGGGCGGATCAAGGTTTCTCCCCTCGCTCGGAAGCTGGCAGCGGAAAAGGGCATCAGCCTCTCCTCCCTTAAGGGAAGCGGGCCGGGCGGGCGGATCCTTAGGTCCGATGTATTGAAGGGCCCCGGCAAGGCCGCCCCGGCTGCAGCCCCGTCCTTTGCGGCGACGAGCACCAAGGGGCCAATCCAGGAAGACAAGCTTGTCGCCGTCTCCAACATGAGGGGAACGATCGCTCGGCGCCTGCTCGAATCCAAGACCCAGATCCCCCATTTCTACCTGGACGTCGAGATCGACGCGGGCCCGCTCCTTGAGCTCCGGGCCCAGTTGAACGCTGCCCTTGAGAAGGACGGCGTGAAGCTCTCGGTTAACGATTTTGTCCTCAAGGGGGCCGCCGATGCCCTCAGGCGTGTGCCCGCAGTGAACTGCTCGTGGGAAGGCACCGCAGTCCGGCAGCATCCCGCCGCCCACGTGTCGTTTGCGGTGGCGATTGAAGACGGCCTGATCACGCCCGTCATCCGCGACGCCCACCTGAAGACCCTCTTTGCGATCAGCGCCGAGGCCAAGTCACTAGGCAAGCGCGCCAAGGACAAGAAACTCACCCCCGCCGAATTCACGGGCGGGACCTTCTGCGTGTCCAACCTGGGCATGATGGGCATCGACCGGTTCTGCGCGATCATCAACCCCCCTAACGCGGCGATCCTGGCCGTGGGAACAACGGTCCGGAAACCCGTGGTGAAGGGCGACCAGATCGTGATCGGCCAGCGGATGACCCTCACCCTGTCTGCCGACCACCGGGTGGTCGACGGCGCCGTGGGCGCGACCTACCTTGCGGCGCTCAGGGACCTCCTCGAGAAACCCGCCCTGCTCCTGCTCTAGTAAGCCGACTCCCAGGCCTTGGTGGAGAGCGGGTCGCGACCCTCGTCGCAGTCGATGTAGTCGAAGAAGGTCTCGATACCCTTGCCGTCGAGTCCCCCCTCCCGGATCCGGCGCTTCAGGGTCTCCGTGTTGGCCGCGGGGTCGTGCCAGCCTCGCTTCATCAGAAAGGAGTTCCACACCAGGCAATCGTCGTCCGAGCGCCTGATTCCCTTCTGCTCGACCCATTCGAGGACGTCCTCGTCCGATCCCCCGGCTAGCGTTCGCTGGCGGATTTCGGCAAAGGAGACGCCTAGGAACGTGCAGCAGCGCGTGTCAAAGACGCCCGGCTTGCCGTCGCCCAGATTGGCGAGGTAGTCCTCGGGGAGCTTCCCCTGTGCGTGGAGCCTTATCTTGTCGAGCATCCTGCCGAAATAGACGAGTCGGCCAACTTTCGCGTAAGGGCTTCGCAGTCCGGGTACGGTGGGCATAAAAGGGAAAGGAGTCGCCCCTTAGGGACTAGCCCTCGGCCCGGATTCGGGCGTCGGCCTCGATCAGCTTCTTCAGCCGCGCGAGCTCGTCTCGGACCCGGGCCTTCACCACCGCCAGCTCGGAGGCCCCGCCCACCTTGTCGGAGGCGAAAAGGTAGAACTTCATCTTGGGCTCGGTGCCGCTGCCACGGGCGGCAAATCGGTAGCCGTTGCTGAGCGACACCACGTAGAGATCCTGCTTCGGGATCTCCTCACCGTCCGCATCCAGAATGCGCTCCCGGCCGAAGTCCTTGAATCCCGTGACCTTCACGTCCCCGAACGCGGTCGGCTTGTCAGTCCTGTACGTGTCCAGGATGCGCTTGATCTTGGCGTTCCCACTGGCGCCCTCGTAGTAGATGTTGATCGTGTCCTCCAGGTAGAACCCGTACTTCAGGTAGAGCCGGTCCAGGTATTCCGGGACCGTGATCCCCTGCCCGGCAATCCAGGCGCACACCTCCGTGAACATCAGGCATGCGGCATTGCCGTCCTTGTCGCGGACATAGTCGTTGGGGAGGTACCCGTAGCTCTCCTCGGTCCCAAAGACGTAGAACGTGCTGTGCTTCTGGAGGAGGCGGGCCCTTTCGACAAAGGGCGTCTTGTCATAGTCCCAGCCGGGTCCCATCGCCTTCTTCAGGCGCTCCTCGTAGACGGCGATCTTCGCGGCGATCCACTTAAACCCCGTGAGGGTGTCGATCACCTTCACCCCATGGCCCCGCCCGATCGCATCCTGCAGCTCGGTCGTGACAAAGGTCTTGATGATGCAGGCGTTCAGGGAGCCCTCCTTCGGTATCCAGCCAAGCTCCTTGTACTTGAGCAGCCTGTACTCGGCGATGAGCGACCCGATCTGGTTGCCCGTAAGGAGCTCCATTTTCCCGGTCGCGCCCCTGACGGCCACTCCCATCCGGTCGCAGTCCGGGTCGGTCGCCATGACGACGCCGCAGCCCCGCGCGTCGGCCACCTTGACCGCCATGGACAGGGCCTCGGCGTTCTCGGGATTCGGGGACTTGACCGTGGGGAACCTGGGGTCGAGCGAGAGCTGCTCGTTCACCTCCACCACCCTGCATCCCGCGTGGATCAGCAGCGGCACCGAGTGGATGGCTCCTGTGCCGTGTAGGTTCGTGTAGACCACCTGGAGCGCCGCCTTCCGGAGCATCGCCTGGTCGATCGCCGCTGTGGCCGCGACGGCAAGGTAGGCGTCGTCGGCCTCTCGGCCGAGCGTCGTGACGCCGCTCAGGTCCGTTTGCAGGTAGGCCGTGATCGCCCCCAGCGGCACGGCCCCGACCTTCGCGACAATTCCCTTGTCGTGAGGCGGGATCACCTGACCGCCGTCCACAAAGTAGGCCTTGAAGCCGTTGTCGTGGGGCGGATTGTGGCTTGCCGTGATCACGGCGCCGGCGTGGGCCTTCAGGTGGCGCACGGAAAAGCTCAACTGGGGAGTCGGCCTCGGCCCGTCAAAGATGAAGGCCTCGCCCCCTAGGCGCGCCCAGATCGACGCCGCAAGTTCGCAGAAATAGCGGGAGAAGAAGCGGACGTCGTGCGCGATGACAAGGCGCGGCCTGGCCGGGTCCTTGATCCCCTCCAAGTAGCCCTTGGTGTAGTTGAAAAGCCCGATCACGGCCCGGGCCAGCGTGAAGTCGTTCAGCATGTTGCTGCCGACCGCGGCGTGCTCCGGCACCCCGTAGACGCCGGGGGTTCCCGTCTCGGCCTTCGTCGCCACCGTCGCTATCGTTCGCCCACGGATGCCTCCCGTGCCAAACTCGAGCTCCCGGTAAAAACGGTCGTTCAGCTCGCTCCAGCTTCCGTTGTCGATCAGCTCCTTGATGCTGGCTTCTGCCCACGGAGGCAGTTTTGCCGACAGATAGGCTGAGATATTGGTCTCGGCCGCCGGCATCAGCTTGCCCGCTCCAACCGCGGATTTCAGGGATTCGGAAGTCGTCATTTCAGGGTATTTCCTAGGTAGAGGCCGTCCACGACCTCTGGCTTGGGTGCGAGGCGCGACCAGCTTTCCTTGAAGGTCTCGTCGTCATAGCCGAAGAGCGGCGAAACCTCTAGGGAGAAATTCGGCTTCCCGCTGGGATCCGTGGCAACTCCGACTCCGGAGGCGCGAAGCCAGCGGGCAAACTGCCTGAGCTGGTCGGCGCGGCACGTGGCGGGCGAGTCCACGCCGTCGGCGTTCTTGACCGGGGAGAAATCGTCGGCCCGGGCCGTCTCGACCACGACCGGGTTCCTCGCGAATGGGAGGGCGTCAAAGACAAAGAGCTCAAATTTGACCCCGTTGGCCTTGGACGGCTTCACGTCGGCACCCGCGGCGTCGACCGTCGCGATCTTCTTGTCTGCCCGGTGGAACGGCAGGCCCCCTGGGCCCTCGGCCATCCTCCGGACAAATTCACGGTCGATCACGTGGATTGCGATGCTGCCCGCCTCGTAGCGCAGCGCCCCGCTCACGGGATCGCGCTCCCTTTGGAGATCGACGGGCAGGTCCGAGTACTCGATCACGACGAGCTTGCCCCTCTGGATGCAGAAATGTCCCAGCTTCTCCTCCGGATAGGCCTTGGGCACGGTCTTGCTGGACATTTCGGAGCCGCGGGCAAGGTGCCAGCCGATGAAGGAGGCGTCGATGCAGCGCACCAGGGGATTGTCGACCTGGAAGTAGCTCAGGGTGTCGATCCCTTCCGAGGCCATGAGGTCCAGGGCGCCGCTCCGGGCCAGGGCCCTCAGGGAGCCGCCGTGCCCGTCGGGCGAAAGCGCCAAAGAGCCCTGGCTTTCAAGCAGGATCTTTCCCGAGAAGTCCACGGCCGGCATGCGGCCCTGGCGGAAGAAATGTACCCGGGAGGGGTCCAGGCCAAAACAGCGGTGCTCGAGGAAAAATGCCTCGGTTGCCGCATGGTTCTGGTGGCTGGTCATGATGAACCAGTGGAGGGGCTTCCCATAACGATTTCCGGCCGCGAGCAGCTTCTCGGCGAAAACCTGGAAAAGGCAGTGATGGCGCACGGGGGTCACCGGATAGGTCCCCTTGGGCTCGTCATACCCAAGGCGGGTTCCCTGGCCGCCGGCCACGGTGAACGCGGCCACCCTGCCCGACCTGAGCGCCTCCTCGCCGACCGCGCGGGCCCTTGCCCAGGCCGACGCGTCCCCTCCCGAGGACGGCAGGCGCTCGTAAGGGGCGGGGACGAGGCCCTCAAGGTCCAGGCTATGGGCGCCCGCGGAGCGCACCAGCGTACGCACCAGGCGATCCACCTCGCCCAGATCAACCTCCGCCGCCTCCGAAACTAGGCGCCGGCGCGCCTCCGGGGAAAGGCGGTCGTAGAAGGCGAAGACCTGCGCCTGCCCGGCGCTGCGGTAGGCCTCCATGATGGCGGATGTATCGGGGGTCATTGGGATGGACGTTAGTCCTCAAAACGGAAGATGAACTCGTCGGGCTTGGCATAGCCGAGTTTTTTTCTAATTACGCGGTCGACGAACTCGGGGTCGTTCCGCAGCCGATCGAGCACCTTCTCCTGGCTCTTCAGGCGTGCCTGCACTTCAGCCAGGCGGGTTCGGTTGAGGAGTTCAACCTGCTCGAGCCGATTATACTCGGCACGGGCATCCATGAAGAGGTACGTGCCCGTGACGCCCAGGCCCGCAAAAAGCAGGAGGTAGAGGCCCAGGATAACGCGGCGGGAATTCACGGATCTTTGACGTTCATAAACAACGCCCCACCACCGCTTCGCAATTCTTTTTGAGCCAAGTGTCCCCTCGAGGGTTTTGGCGTGCGTTTTGCCCCGGGGACAGGCTTACCGGGCGCCGCATATGTATCATAGCTACTACGGATTCAAGGAGATGCCGTTCAACATCACTCCGGATCCGAAATTCCTCTTTCTTAGCCCGACACACCAGGAAGCCCTGCAGCACCTCAAGTTCGGCGTGCGGGAGCGAAAAGGGTTCATCGTGCTGATCGGCGAGGTTGGCTGCGGCAAGACCACCCTCTGCCGCCGTTTCCTCAACGAGCTTGATCCCGAGCACTTTGACACGGCACTGATCCTCAACCCCCGAGTGACCGAGACGCAGATGCTCAAGGCGATCCTCCAGGAACTCGGGGAGACAAAGCTCGCGCGAAGCCAGGTGGACCTGGTCTCCCAGATGAACCGGGTACTCCTCGATCGGATTCACCGGGGGCGCGACATTGTCCTGATCATCGACGAGGCGCAGAACCTCTCGTTCGAGGTTCTCGAGCAGATCCGCCTGCTGTCCAACTTGGAGACGGACAAGCAGAAGCTCCTGCAGATTGTCCTCATGGGCCAGCCTGAGCTCAAGGAGGTGCTTGCCCGCGAGGAATTGCGCCAGCTGCGCCAAAGGATCCTGGTCCACTATGAGCTCAATTCCCTCACGCTCGGGGACATGACCCATTACATCCAGCACCGCCTGACCCTGGCCGGGGGAACCGGTCGTCCCTCGTTCACGCCGTGGGCGCTGCGGTCGATACACAGGGCGAGCCGCGGGATCCCAAGGGTCGTGAATAACCTCTGCGACAAGGCGATGTTGTCCGCGTTCATCCGGGAATCAGACGAGGTCACCTACTGGGATGCCCGCCGGGCGGCCCGGGACATGGCCAACCTCACCAATTGAGCGCACGATGAGCCTGATCAACGACGCCCTTAAGAAGGCCGCGCGGCAGCGCGCAGAAGAACAGGCCGACGTCGTTGCCCCCATGCCGGGAGGCGGCCACCGGCGTCCCTCGAAGGCCGGAGGGCCCATGAAGACCCAGACCATCGTGCTGATCGCGGCGGCAGCCGTGGCGCTCATAGTCGTGTCCGCGGTGATCACCGGCATCTTCATCGCCGGGATGTCGGAGCAGAAGGCCTCACCGCCGGCCCCGCTCGCGGTCGTTTCAGCTCCGTCGCCCACGCCCCTTCCCCAGAAGGTATCCGTTCAGGCGCCCGTCATCTCACTGCCCCAGGTCCAAGCAGCCGCGGTTCCAACGCCTGCGCCAACTGCCCTGCCGACCCCGGTAGCCGTTGCCAGGGCGACGCCCCAGCCAACCCCGGCACCGACCGTGGCGGCGGCCCCCAAGGCCCCGGGCGCGGCGCCCGTCGCGGCGGCACCCGAGAGCCACAATGAGATCGTCCAGGGAATCGTCGACCGCTACCGGATCTCGGGCGTAAGGGCCGCGGGGGCCGACAGTAAGGCCCTCGTGGATGGCCACGTCTACAAGGTCAACGAGGTCATCGACCGCACGATTGGCCTCAAGCTCGTCAAGGTGGACTCGGACCACCTGACATTTGTCGACAACCAGGGCGAGACCTACACCCGCAGCTTCTAGTCCCATCCGCGACTAGAACGCGGTTTCCGGGGGATCGATGACCTGCCAGAGAGTCTTGGCCGTGATCTGCACGTCCATCCACATCGACCAATGGCTGATGTAGTAGACATCCCAGTAGACCCTGCGCTTGACCATCTCCTCTTCCAGAACGGCGCCCCTGAACCCAAGGCTCTGTGAAAGCCCAGTTATCCCGGGCTTCACCAGGTTACGGGTCCTGTATCCGTCGGTCTGCGCCCGGAACTCCTCGTCGAGGATCGGCATGTAGGGTCGGGGCCCGACGATACTCATCTCTCCGACCAGGACATTCCAGAACTGGGGAAACTCGTCGAAGCTGCGGCGCCTCATGTACCGGCCGAACGGAAAGATGCGCTCGTCCTCCGTAAGGGCCTGCCTTGACTCGGCGGCGGCGCCCACGTTGGCCTCATACATCGACCGGAACTTCAGCATGCAGAAAGCCCGGCCCTGCTTCCCCCTCCTTTCCCTCGCATGGAAGAGCGGTCCGGGCGCCTGGACCCGCTGCATGAGCGCCACCCAGGCGCAGAGGGGCGGAAGGACCAGAACGACCACCGGGAGCGCGACAGCGAGATCGAAGGCTCGTTTCATCAGCCGGTTCAGCGGATCCTCGAGTGGCTCTTCCTGGAGTGTGTAGAAATGGCGGCCCTCCTCGGTAACGGGAACCAGCGTTTGCGAGTAACGATCCTCGATGTTGCTGTGGATCAAGAGACGGCATCCGCGATCGCGGCAGGCGGAAATTACCCGGCTCGCCTCACCGTAATTTGAGGGAAGCTCTAGCATGATGACCTGGCCCACGAGCTTGTCCTCAAGGACCTTTGGCAGGTCGTCGATCGTCCCCAGCCAGGGCAGGGTGAGCCCGTGCGGGTCGGTGGTCGCGGGTTCCGGGGCGAGTAGCCCCACCGGGTAGATGCCGAGGGGCTCCTTGTTGGCAACCCATTCGCCAAGCCTCGAGAAAGAGCCAGGCCGGCCTATGAAAAGCGTCGGCAGGCGGTGGCCCTTCTGGAACACGAACCGTGCAAGACGCGCCGGCACCCAGGCGTTCATCAGCGCTAGCCCAGCCCAGCACCAGACGAGGAAGGATCCCAGGAAGAGCCGGCTGATGCCGTGGTCCTGCGTCGCGAACATCATCGCGAACAAGAGCATCGCTATCAGCCCGACCTGGCGAGTGGCCAGGCGTGCCGACCCGCCGAGATCGGGAAGATGGAACCGCGCGGCGAGACGCCGCGAGACCTCCCGGGCGGAAAGCACCATACCACCGACAACGCACAGGAAATAGGGCAGGAGGTTCTGGTACCGATTCATATGAATGAACGGCACTTGGTAGAGCAGGTTGAGGTAGGCCCATGCCCAGAAAAGGGCACCCACCGCGAGGGTCATCAACACCGCGTGGAGGTTTGCCAACCCCCTGGCCCGCACGTCGATCATCGCCGCCCCCTCTTTCCGGCAAGCCATGCCTCGACTTTTGCCAATGGGAGGGTGTTCACCACGTCATCGCGGGTCAGCCATCCCTTTCGGGCCGAGTTGATGCCGGTCTTGACTGCGGAAAGTCCCGCCGTGCTGTGGGCATCCGGGTTAATCGAGCACTTCAGGCCGCGCTCGGCGGCCCGCCTCCAGTGCCTCCAGTCCATGTCGAGCCGGTAGGGGCTCGCGTTGAGCTCGATCACCACGCCGTTTGCGATCGCCGCGTCGATCACCTTCGAGGCGTCGACCCGGTAGCCCTCGCGCTCGAGGAGGATGCGGCCGGTGAGGTGTCCGAGCATCGTCGCCCGGGGATTCTCGACCGCGCGGATGATGCGCCGGGTCATCGTCTCCTCGTCCTGCGAGAATGAACTGTGCACGGAGACCACGACGTAATCGAGCTTGGCGAGGATGGCATCTTCAAAATCCAGGCTGCCGTCGGGAAGGATATCGCACTCGGTGCCCGTGAAAACCCGGGTCTTGTACTTGCCCGAGGCGTTGAGGGCCCCGATCTCCTCGATCTGTTTCACGAGGCGGTCCTCCGTCAGGCCGTTTGCCTGCCGGCTGCTCTTTGAATGGTCGGCGATCCCCAGGTATTCCCAACCGAGGGCCTCGGCTGCAGCAGTCATCTCCGAAAGCGTGTTCCTGCCGTCGCTGGCAGTCGTGTGATTGTGAAATGCGCCCTTTAACTGCGGCAGTTCAACCAGCTTTGGCAGTTCGCCCTTCTCCGCGGCCTCGATCTCTCCAAGGCCTTCGCGCAGCTCGGGCGGCACAAACGCTAGGTCCAGGGCAGCAAAAACGCCGGCCTCTTCCGTCACCGCGACCCCTTTGTTCTGGGATGCCTTCTCCTTGGCCGTACCCTCCCCTGCCGCTGGAACGAGACCCCACTCGCTCAGGCTCAGCCCACGGTCCAGCGCCCTCTGGCGCATGAGAACATTATGGTCCTTTGATCCGGTAAAATGATGCAGGGCGAAGGCAAACTGTTCCGGGGGCACGATCCTTAGGTCGGCTTGGATGCCGCCTTCAAATCGCACGCTCGCCTTGGTGTCGCCCCTGGCGGTCACCTCCTTAATCCCGGGGTTGGCGACGAACCAGTCCATGACGGGCGCAACCTCGGAGGCGGCCACAATGAAGTCGAGGTCGCCCACGGTCTCCATTCCCCGGCGCAGGCTGCCGGCAATCTCGGCGCGCTTCACCGGTCCGAGCGCCTGCAGCCCCCTGAGAATGGGAGCAGCCACCTGGTAGGCGTCCCACCACAGGTGCCTGCGCGAGTAGGCCTCCCGATTGCGAATGCCCTCCAGGAGTTTCTCCTGCGTCTTTTCACCGAAGCCGGCGAGGGCTGCGACTCTCCCCTCCTTGCAAGCGGCCTCCAGTGCCGAGATGGAGGCAATTCCCAACTCCTTGTGAAGGGCAGCGATCTTCTTGGGCCCCAAGCCAGGTATCCGCAGCATCTCGACCAGACCCGGCTCGATGGAGGCCTTTAGCGTGTCGTAAAACCCAAGCCGGCCCGTTGCGTGGAGCTCGGCAATCTTCGCCGCCAACGCCTCTCCGATGCCCTTGATCGTGTCGATCTTACCCTCGGCAACCAGGCGCTCGAACTCGTCGTTCTCGAGGGCCTCAATCGCCCGGGCCCCGCCTGCATAGGCGCGTATCTTGAACGGATTCTCCCCCTTGAGTTCCATCAAGGTCCCGATATCAGCGAGGATCTCGGCGATCTCGTTCTTGGTCATGGCATCATTTCAGACGGACGGGGCGGCGAATTCAACGCAGTAAGACGTCCGATACCTCCTCTTTGCGATATTGCGTACGGGCGGCTTCGTCCGTTCGCTTGCCCCGGAGACCCGCCCATGCCCTTCATCTATCCTAGGACAACGCATTTCTCGGATACCGACGCCGCCGGGGTCGTATTCTTCGCAAACTACCTGTCGATCTGCCACGAGGCCTACGAGGAGGCCCTTTCGGCCTCGGGAATCGACCTGAAGAGCTTTTTCGCCGACAACGGGGTCGTCGTACCCATAGCCAAGAGCGAGGCCGAGTACCTGCGTCCCATCGCCTGCGGTGACAAGCTGGGCATCTCGGTCCGGGCAAAATCGCTTTCCGAGAACTCTTTCGAGATCCGCTACGAGATCACCCGGCTGGGCCCGCCCGCGAAATGCGCGGCCCGAATCCGCACCGAGCACGTCTGCATTGACTCCGCGAGTAGGGCCCGAAGGGCGCTCCCGCCGGCCCTTGCCCAGTGGGTCGCTTCGTCGGGTTCCTAGGCCCGGGACGCCAGGCGCCGCAGGCTTTCAAGATCAATCTTGCCCTGCGCATTGCGGGGCCAGGGAGACACGGCAAGGTAGCGCTTGGGTCGCTTGAACGGGGCAAGGCAAGCCAGGGCCTCCTCGACCTGGGCCAGCCGCGGAGCCCTTCCCCCTTCGGGGTAGCACGCCACCACGACCTCGCCCCAGTGTTCATCCGGCAGCCCGATCACGGTCACGTCCTGGAATTCACTGCTCTGGCGGAGCACGGATTCCACCTCCTCGGGCGAAACCTTGCTCCCCCCGGTCACGATAACGCTGTCGCGGCGCCCAAGGATAACCAAGCTCCCGGCCGCATTGAAGCCGCCCAGGTCCTCGGTGAGCCACGATCGCGATACCGAGCGGCCGGGATAATATCCCTTAAAGAGCGACTCACCGGAAATTCGCACAACTCCGTCCACAAAATCTATCCCCATGTGCGGCAACGCCTGCCCGCATCCGCGGACGCCGGAAAGGAAATCCCCCGGCCGAAGAGCCGCAGCCATCGCTGCAGTCTCGGTCGCGCCGTAGCACGGCGACAACCTCAGGCCCAAGACCGCGACCTTTTCGACAAGCGCCGCCCATGCGGGCCCCCCTCCCACGAAGATCACCGCGAACCGGCGAAGCCACGCAACCGCCTCCTCCGAGCTGAGGAGCCGGAGCAGCTGGGTCGGCACAAGCGAGAGGCAGCATTGCTCCGGTACGTCCGCCGGATAGCGCCCTCCCTCCAGATCCTTCCAGTCCCAGTGCAGGTAGGTTCCCCCAGTGAGCGCGCAGCGCATCCATGCCATGAAACCGCTCACGTGATGCAGAGGAAGAACACCCACGCAGTTCACCCGTGCCATTCCGAAGTGCCGGCAAAACCCGCTCACAGCGGCAGCGATCGTGGCCCCGTCGTGCCTGGCAAGCTTCAGCTTACCGCCTGATCCGCCGCTTGGGATCATGATCCACCCCTCTGGGCCGCACTTGGCAGTCCCCAGGATCCGGTCGAGTTCCTGGCGCTCCTGTGACCGCCAGTTGGGGTTGCCCAGGAATATGTCCCCGCCGAGGGAAACCGCGTCGGCGAACTTATCCATGAAACGCCTCGGATCGTCCTCGAAAATAGCTCTCGGCCCGGCGGAACCGACAGGAGCCGGGCGGCCCAAAAGCCGGGCTAGCTGAGCGCGTTCCACAGGGCCTCCGGGTTGATTCGGCCGGTTTCTTCGCTGCTGATGAACGGACCCCCTCCGGGGCCGTCGAATCGGGCATCCGCGAACAGGGGGTAGACGCCAAATCCCAGCGCCGCCTTGGCCCCCGGCCATGCGAAGGCTAGGTCGAGGCTCGCCTTGGCGCCGAGCGCCGTCTCCAGGGCCGATGAGAATACAACCCGAGCCTTGGCGCGGGCTAGGCGCTCCAGAGCTGCCTTGGGGTCCGCGAGGAGCGAAGCCTTCACGACAAAGTAGCCCGCCCACCCCCGGTCAAGCCAGAGTCCCACGTCGCCATCGGAGACGATCGACTCGTCAAGGGCTATGGGCACTGGGAAGTCCGCTGCAAGCCCCAGGAGAGTGTCGTCGGAGCGGGGGCCGGAGGCTTCTATGGGCTGCTCGACGAACTCAACCGGGCGCTCCGATGCCCTTGAGAGCCACTTTGACGCCAGGCGCCTGTCCCAGGCGCCGTTGGCATCAAGCCTGAAGAGTGAGCCCGAAGGCACGGCGGCCACCAGATCATCGAGGATTGCGATCTCATCGTCGGCGTGGCCCACCCCCACCTTCCATTTGAACACCCGGAAGCCCTGTTCGCCCCTCAGGGGTGCTTGGGCGAGCGCCGCCCGGCCGGCGGGCAGGAGCGCGGCCACTCCGAGGCTCCTTTGAGGCTGCGCATCCCCTGCCCCCGCCAGGGCGCAGGAAAGTGCGTTGTAGAGGGAGGGCAGGGACCGCTCCAACCTCATAAGCGCTTCGGCGTCAACGCGGTCCCCAAGGTCCAGGCACGCGGCCTCTACGGCGTCAGTGGATTCTGCGCCAAATCCTGGTACCGGAGCCGCCTCGCCGTAGCCGCAGGTTCCGTCCGGGCGTTCGATGCGCACATACACTCCCTCCCTCACCGCCCACGACCCACGGGACGTTCGGACCAGATGGAGGAACGGGAGGCGGTACCTGCGGAATGCGAGTCTAGGTTCCAATTTGTTTGCGCTTTCAGTGAACCGCACTACTTGGATCACGGCAACTCATGAGCAAGGTTGCCAAGAAATCGCAGTCAACGGTTGATGCCAGTTTTTACCTGCCCGCGGACGAGTTCTTCCAGGCCAACATCCCCACGGCGCTCACGTTTGACGACGTGACCCTGGCGACGCTCTACTCGGAGATCCTCCCGAAGGACGCCGATACGTCGACTTCGATATCGGACTCCCTGAGCCTCCAGATGCCCATCATCTCCTCGGACATGGACACCGTCACGGAGATGCGGATGGCGATCGCCATGGCGCTAAACGGCGGCATGGGCCTGATCCACTACAACATGTCCCCGAAGGACCAGGTAAAGGAGGTTGCCCGGGTAAAGCGCCACATCCACGGCCTCATCCAGGACCCGATCACGGTGTTGCCCTCGCAGGCCATCGGGGACGTCCTCAGCCTGATCGACCTGAAACACTACGGATTCTCGACGTTCCCCGTGGTCGATGCCGACGGCATTCTCTGCGGACTCTTGTCGGGCAATGTCGTCAAGGAGCGCTACCGCGCAAAGTCGGTTGCGGACGTGATGACGCCGCGGTCCCAGCTGAAGACGGAGCTCGAGAGCGATGTCGCCAAGGATCCCATCAAGGCGGCCGACAAGTTCTTCACGGCTAACATCGGCATCAACAAGATGCTGGTGGTCGATCGCCAAGGGCGCCTCAGGGGCCTGGTCACAGCCTCCGACGTCGAGCGCATCACGGGCGAGATAAAATCGCGGCGAAAGCCGGCCCGCGACGCGCAGTTCAGACTTGTCGTGGGAGCGGCGCTCTCGCCGAAGCGCACGGCTTCGGGTGCCCTGGACAGGGAGGCGATTCTCACGCATGTCGGCAACCTGGTGGACGAGCACGTGGACGCCGTCGCTGTTTCCACCGCCCACGGGCACACGGCCGGCGTGGGCGAGGTCGTGAAACTCGTGCGCCAGTCCTTCCCTTCGCTCACCCTGATTGCAGGAAACGTGACCAGCGGGGCCGGCGTCGAGTTCCTAGCCGAATGTGGGGCCGACGCGGTCAAGGTCGGACAGGGCCCCGGGTCGATCTGCACAACCCGAATCGTCGCCGGTGTCGGAATCCCCCAGCTCACCGCGCTCTACGTGGCTGCACAGTCGGCGCGCAAGAGCGGCGTCCGGATCCTTTCGGATGGCGGGATTTCCAAGTCGGGCGACATCGTGAAGGCGCTCACCTTGTCAGATGGGGTGATTTGTGGAGGAGTGCTCGCCGGTTGCAGGGAAGCCCCGGGGGAGATCATGGAGATCGGCGGTAAGGTCTATAAGCAGTACCGAGGAATGGGCTCCCTGGCCGCCATGAAGGCGGGCAGTGCCGCACGGTACGGGCGCGACCGAGACGACACGCGCAAGATCGCAGCCGAGGGAATCGAGGCCCTCAAGGAGGTCAGCGGATCGGTCGACGAAGTGCTCACCAACCTTATCAGCGGTGTCCAGAGCGGCATGGGCTATCTTGGAGCCAGGAACCTAGCGGCTCTTCGTGAGAAGGCTCGCTACGCTAGGGTCAGCCCCGCAGGACAGAAAGAGGCCGCGCCGCACGATGTGGTTGAGGTCTCCACGCGGGCCAACTAACCTCAGCGGGCCGGTCGGCGAGTTGAGGCTTGCCCTCTGGCGCCACCTCACCAATCCAATCCCCTGCAACAGGGGTCCATCGCTTCGGTTGCAAAACCCTTAAATGGCGCTCCAACCCTTCACAAGTCAGCTCATTGCAGATGTCGGCATCTCCCTCGGAGACGAGGGTAAGGGCCGCCTGGTACCGGAGATTGTGGAGGAGCTTAGCTCCACCCCTCGACCCGTCACTGTCGTGATGAAGGTCAATGGCGGGGCAAACGCCGGGCATACTGCAGCCGGGGTCAAATTGAACTTGCTGCCCTCCGGGGTCGTCGAGCGCCAGATACCCCACCTTGCAATCGGGAGCGGCGTGGTCGCCGACCCACGGAAATTCCTGTGGGAAGCCGCTCCGCTGGAGCGCAGGGGATATGCCGTCCTTGAACGCCTCCTTATCGACGAGCGGACCATGTCGAGCGACCTCACCCACCGTCTCTTGGACCTCGCGGAGGAGGATTACCGCGTCAAAGTCCTCCAGGAGGAGTCGCGTGGATCGACGGGCAGGGGCATTTCGGCCGCCTACAGCGAGGAGACTGCCCACTGGCAGATGTACTATTCTGACTACCTGGCCGGGCCCAACTTTTTTGCACGAAAACTGGCCCAGCGGGCCGACAGGGCGTGCAGGATGATCCAGCACGTGTACCGGGTGAGCGACGCCACGTGGGACGGGTTCTTTGACCGGCTCACCGAGGCCGAGAAACGGGCCAATTCCGAGACAATCGCCAGCGGTGTTTTCGATGCAGACGAGTTCGATTTCGCGAAGTTCCGTGGAAAGCGGCCGTTCGAGCTCGATCTCGAGCAGCTCACGTCGGTGTACTGGAAGGCGGGCACCGCGCTCCGCAAAAACATCGGAGAAGTTCGTGAGCTAATCCTTGGCGAAATCCAGAGGGGACATTCCATTATCGGGGAATTCGGACAGGCCTACTGGCTTGATAAGCGCCACGGCTTCTCGCCCACCTCGTCCCACACGTTCACGCCGGAGTTCTTCGAAAGTGCGAACATCCCCGTCCAGTCAATCCACACATTTGGGGTAGCCAAGGCCTACGACACAAAAGTCGGGACCCACACGTTCCTGACTGAAATGGCGGACACGGATCCGCTTTGCCAGAAACTGAAGAAACTGGAGTTTGGCACCAGCACCGGCCGCCAACGCATGGTCGGCTGGTACGATGCGGTGGAGAAGGGCGACGCACTCAGGTACGGTGGTTTTCAGGATCTGATGATCAACAAACTCGACGCGCTCACGTGGTCGGGTGACTGGAAGGGCGACCTTCTGATTTGCACGGCCTACCAACAGGCCGACGGAACGCGCTGCAATCACGTTCCCCGAAATGAGGCCGTGCGCAAGGCACTTAGGCCCGTTTACGAAAGCTATCCCGGTTGGGCGGATGACGTGTCCAACGTGAGGCATTTTGCCGACCTTCCCGCAAATGCCCGCCGCTACGTGGCCGGCATGGTGAAAGGCATAGTCGATGTAGCCTACGGGAGCGAAGCACGGCCCAGAGTCCTCCCGAACCTGCGCTACCTTGGTGTGGGCCCAGGACCCTCCCAAATCATCAAGGACATCCCCGCGACGGTGGACTTAATCAAGCTGGTGTAGCGCAGATCGTTCGCCCTAGAAGTCCTGGAGCCTACCCTCCCCGGGACCCCGCTGGGGCTCGAGCCTGCCAAGGACCTCGCCCAAAAGGTAGATGGAACCGGTAACGACAATCACGTCGCTGGGACCACCGGCGGTGCAAGAGGACCTCGAGGGGAAAAGCTCCTCAACCGTTGACCGAAAAACTCTCCCCTTGAAACTGCTGGGAATGAGCGCCTCAAGCTCGACAAACGTCGAGGCCCGCGACTGGTGGGGCACCGCCAGGTAAATGTCCCGGCAATGTTTGGCAAGGACCTCAAGGAGGGCCTTGGCCCGCATCGAGCCGAGGGCACCCACGATACCCACAATCGGCCTGCGTGTCTCCTGCCGAAGGTGGGAAAGATTGGCATCTAGGACCCCGGCCCCTTCCGGGTTGTGCGATGAATCCAGAAAAGTGAGCCGGCCGGCGAGCTCTGTGCGTTGCCAACGGCCGGGCCAGTCTACCGCCCCGAGTCCCGCCCTGACGCTTTCGGCAGACACCCCCATCCTTCGCGGCAGGAGCTCCGCCGCTATCGTGGCCGTCGCGGCATTCCATCTTTGGTAGTCGCCCTCAAGATTGGTCCTCGGGTATCCCGCAATGTCTTCGCCGAATTGCTCCCGGACCGAGTAGACCCTGGAGCCTCTAAGGGCTGCGATTCTGCGAATCGTCGACTCGGCCTCGGGCGGCATCCTCCCTATGACGACTGGCCTCCCCTCCTTCACTATTCCTGCTTTTTCTCCTGCAATGGCCTCAAGCGTATCGCCCAGCATTTCGCAATGGTCCATGCCGATTGACGAGATCACGCTCACCTCGGGCTCGACAATGTTGGTTGCGTCCAGCCGCCCTCCCAATCCCACCTCGATGACGCTCGCCGTGCATCCCTTTCGAGCAAACTGAAGGAAGGCCATTGCGGTCATGAATTCGAAGAACGTCGGCCCGTCCCCCGGTCCGCCCTCGCTTGAGATCGCATCCGCGATCGGTTGGAGGTCCTGCACGAAGGCCACGATCTCGGACTCCGACAAGTTAACCCGATCAACCTGTACGCGCTCCCCAAGGCGCACAAGATGCGGCGACGTATAAAGTCCAGTCTTCTGGCCGGAGACCCTGAGGATCGACTCGATCATTGCGGATACCGAACCTTTTCCGTTGGTGCCTGCGACATGTACGCAGGGAACCTTGTTCTCGGGATTGCCGATCCTGGCTGAAAGCACCCGCATGCGGTCGACACCGAATTTGACCCCTCCAGCCTTAAGGCCGAAGAGGTATTCCTGGACTGCCGCATAGCCGGCAAGCGGCAGTTCGGACGTCATATCCAGAAAAGGGATCAGGCGCCGACTGCTACCGGTTCCTTCCTCAGGTACAAAGCCGATAGAAGATCCTTAAGGCGCTCGCGCATCTCTGTACGGCTTACAATCTGGTCGATCAAGCCGTGCTTGAGGAGGAATTCGGCCGTCTGGAATCCAGCAGGAAGCGTTTGCTTTGTGGTATCCTTGATCACCCGGGCGCCGGCAAACCCGATGAGGGCACCCGGCTCGGCAATGATGACGTCGCCAAGGGTCGCAAAACTGGCGGTCACCCCGCCCATCGTCGGATGGGTCAATATCGATATATAGGGCAGACCGGCTTGCGCCAGCTTGCCGAGCGCCGCGCTGGTCTTGGCCATTTGCATCAGAGAGTAGATTCCCTCCTGCATCCGGGCTCCGCCCGAGGCACTGACGATAATACAAGGGATTCTCTTTGCGAGGGCGTCCTCGATGGTTCGCGTGATTTTTTCGCCAGCTGCCGAACCCATGGCGCCGCCACAAAAACGGAAGTCCATGACCGCTATCGCCACAGGGATCCCATGGATGGACCCGGTGCCGCAAACGACGGCTTCAGGAAGACCGCTTTCACGCTGATACCTCTTTATCCGCTCCGAGTAGGGCTGGGAATCAACGAACTTCAATGGGTCGTCAGAACGAACCCCCGTGTGCAACTCTTGGAATGAGTCGGGATCCAGCAACTTGGAGACCCGCTGGCGCGCTCCGATCGGAAAATGGTGTCCGCTCTTCGGGACGACCATCTGGTTGTCCTCGATTTCTTTGTTGAAAAGGATCTCCCCGGTTACCGGGTCCTTTGTGTAAAGGCCCTCAGGGATGCCCTTTTTCTTCGTTCTGCGAACCGAGTACGTCGGCTTGTCGAAATGCATGAAGCGTGCGGGATCAGTAAGGTGCTGGGCGTCGGCTAGACTGGCAACCGAATTCGGGGCCTAGCGGTACATTACTCGGCGAAGGAAAAGGCCCTGCGGGGGCGCCGTCTGGATTCGTGCCGTTCGGACCCGGCTCTCGATGTGCCGAGTTATCTCAGCGACGCTCAGCTTGCCCTCTCCGGCTGACACGAGTGCACCCACGAGGCTACGGACCATCTTGTAAAGGAACCCGTCCGCCTCCGCGACGACCTTGATCGTCCGGCCATGCTCGAGCACATCGAGCCGGCGAAGGTCCCGCACGGTGTCCGCTCCTTCGTCCGGCTGGTCCCCGTTGAAGGCAGAAAACGCCTTGAAATCCTTGCGTCCAACGAGAACCGCGGCCGCCTCCCTCATCAACCCCGTGTCGACCGGCTTCATCAGGGCCCAGGTATAAGGCCTGGTGAAAGGATCGGCGTCTCCCCGGTTTAGATGGTAGTCGTAAATCTTTCCGGTGGCAGAAAACCGTGAATGAAAGTCCGCCGAGACCCCACGCACCGAAACGATCTGTATGGCGCGAGGAAGCCTGTGGCGGAGGGCAGCCGCCAGCTTGTCTCCTCCATGCCTCCACTTCGCGTCGAAATGGAACACCTGGCCCATGGCGTGGACCCCCGCATCCGTCCTGCCACTGGCGTGGATGCGCGTCTTTTCGCCCGCAATATCCGCCAAACGAGCCTCGATCGTGTCTTGCAAGGAGTCCCCCTTGGGCTGGCTTTGCCAGCCGGAGAAGCCGGTGCCGTCGTAGGCACAGATGCACTTCCACCTTTGCATATCCTAATTACCCGGAGAGGGCTCTATGGAAATCCGAGTGTCGAGGTAGTCCTGCAGGATAATCGTGGCAGCCCTCGAGTCGATAAGGCCAGATTTTCGGAGCGCCCGCCGTTTCGAGGGTGGAATAGTGGATTCCGCCTCGTAGCTCGTGAGCCTTTCGTCGACCAGGTGAACCGGGAGGCCGAACTCGGTGCGGAGGCGCTGGGCAAAAACCTCGACCTCTAGAGCCTTCGGTCCCGATGAGCCGTCCATGTTCAGCGGATGCCCGACAACGACCTCGGTTATCCGCCGCTCCTTTATTACCGAAGCAATCCCCACCCACTGCTTTGACACGTCATCACTGGCAATGGCAGGCAGGGGGGTGGCGACCCCAATCTCGTCGCCATAGGCCAGCCCGATCCTGTGCGAACCGTGGTCTATCCCGAGGAAACGCATGGCGGCGGCTAAGCGGCCAACTCCGGATGCGCCTCCGCGTAGGCGCGAGCAGCATTTGCGAACGCAGCCTTTAGGCGGTTTGTCGCCGTATTCTGACCAACCGCGAACCTAATCCCGTCAATCTCGCACACGGGAACCAAATCCTTGGTCGTCGACATGAGAAAGCACTCCTCCATTGCGGGGAATTCCGCAGGTCGTATCCGCACCTCATCGGCCGCGAATCCAGCCGCCTTGGCAATCCCACCCAAGATGAGCTTGCGGGTAATCCCGCCCAGGATCCCTGCCGAAAGCGGAGGGGTCATCAGGCGGCCGCCCCGCACGAAACCAATGTTTGAAACCGAGGCCTCCGTGACATCTCCATCCCTGTTAAGGATCACGACGTCGTCAGCTCCACGATCCTTCGCCTCGCGGAGGCAAAGCAGGTTGTTCAGGTAGTTGCCTGTCTTCCAAGCTGGGTCCAGGCTCTCCGCAGGATTCCGGCGCAACGACTTCGCAACCGATAGGCGCAGTCCCTGGTTCAGTTTTTCCAAAGACAGTTCAGGGCAGGGCTGCACCAAAATGATGAAGTTCGTCTTGTCGGCCAGCGCCACATCCAGGCCGATTGCGCCAGCTCCTCGAGTGATTTGGAGCCTAATGTAGAGTTCGCCCGCATCAGGTACATGCACACGGTACTCGGCAACGGTGCGCCGAAGCTCAACCAGAACTTCTTCCTTGGTTTGCTCCAGCGGCAGGTGCAGTGCACCCGCGGACGCCCGAAGCCGGTCCCAATGCTCATCCCACGCGAAGATCACACCTCCGTAGGTTCTCCATACTTCGTAAATTGCATCCCCGTAGAGGAATCCGCGGTTTAGCGGGGTTATAGACGGCTCACTGGCCGGATGGAGTCGGCCATTGGTATTGGCTTGAATGTAATGGGTGAGCATTTTGCGGATCGAAAAAAAAGCCCCCGACAACAAAGCGGGGGCTCCGTAAATCTGGCAAGTCTGCTATCTTGTCAGGCCCGCGCCTTAACTAGGCCCATAGCTTTCTTGATATTCTGAACGCTCGGAAGAGAAATTCCCAAGATCTTGGCGATCTGGGAGCCGGTCTTGCCCGACTCAACGAGCTTCTTAACCCCGGCCCGGGTCTCTTCAGTGATCACGGCCCTCTTGCGGCGCTTCACCTTGTCAACGGCCTTGGCCGGGCGCCCCCTGCGGCCCTTCCGGGACGAGCCACCTGCGGCGTCTTGCAGCGCCTCGACAAACTCGTCTAACGAGCGGAACCCGTATTTTCCCGGGAGGGAAGCGAGCTCCTTCTTGAGCCTCCTAGCAATCGCCTTCTCAAGTGCCACTATCTTTGCCTTAGTCACCTCTAGTTCCTTTATTTGTTTTGTTACCATTGTTTTAGCGCTTGTATGGATTAGGGTCTGATATAGCAAGCAATATATATACGTCGTTTTACGTCATTTACCGCCAAGAGGATCTAGGCTCTATAAGGCATCCGGTGCCCGGATCGTTAGATTAAAATGAACAATATAGAGTCGCGCACCCACGCATCATTTGCAACCGGCACACGCCTTTTTGTGCGCATGCTTGCGGTTGCCCATCTTTTCGCCTTCGGCTCATTTTGGTATCAATCGGCGGGACTTGTGGGACCTCATGGCGTGCTACCCGCAAAAGAATTCTTTAGCATGGCCCACGAGCAACTGGGACTGCGCGCTTACCTCGAAGCGCCTTCCCTATGTTGGGTTTTTGGAGCGGGACACTTCATTGATATCCTGTGCGCGGTCGGGATCGGCACCTCGATACTGCTACTGGCGGGTCTTTCCCAGGCTCTCTGCTTGGCAACGCTTTGGGTCTGCTACCTGTCTCTCTGCAGCGCAGGCCAGATTTTCATGGATTTCCAATGGGACTCCCTGCTGCTGGAAGCAACGCTTGTTGCCGGCTTCCTCGTGCCCTGGCAGCTGGGCAGGAGCGGCCGAGGCTTCGATCCTCCCAAGCTAGCTCGTTACCTTTTATGGTGGCTCCTGTTCCGCCTGATGTTCCTTTCCGGGATCACGAAGCTTTCGAGCGGCGACCCGACCTGGCGCGATCTGTCCGCCCTGGTATTCCACTATCAAACCCAGCCCCTTCCGACCGTCCTGGCGTGGTACCTAAACGCATTTCCATTGTGGTTTCACAAGATCTCCTGCGCTTTTGTGTTCGCCGTTGAACTCGGCGCCCCGTTTTGCCTTCTCGCCCCCAGACGCGTCCGGAACCTCGGCGCCGTTTCCCTCATTGGGCTTCAGCTCCTGATCGCGATCACCGGCAACTACGCGTTCTTTAATTTGCTCACGATTGGCCTTTGCCTGACCTGCCTCGACGATGCCTGGTGGTCGAGCCTGCATCTTAGCGCAGCGCCTTCTGACGTTGACGAAGCTGCGAAAGGTCCGGCGGGTGCGCGCATGACACTACTACGGTGGTTCGCCGCCTTCTCTGTCGGAATCACGTTCTTTGAATCCACGGCAGCCGTGTCCCGGGTCGCAGCAAGGTCTCCCCTCGTCCGGGCAGTCGCAGAGGCTGTCGGACCCTTTAGAAGCTTCAACGACTACGGTCTTTTCGCCGTAATGACGGTGGAGCGCCCCGAACTGGTGATCGAAGGCAGCAACGATGCGAAGGACTGGAAGCCCTACACCCTGCCCTTCAAACCCGGAGACTTGGCGCGACGCCCTGCCTGGGTGGCCCCCTACCAGCCTCGTCTGGACTGGCAGCTTTGGTTTGCGGCGCTAGCGCCGCCTGAAAGCAGCCCGTGGGTGGGAACCGTCTGCGAGAAGCTGCTGCGAGGCGAGCCAGCGGTTGAATCCCTGTTTGCTCAAATCCCGTTTCCTGGCAGCCCGCCCCTTTTTCTTCGCGTCGTTCGGTACCGGTATGAGTTCACGTCCCCTGCCGAGAGAGCGAGCACAGGAAATTGGTGGCGTAGGACCCCGATTGATTTCTACATTCCAGCGGTGACTCTCCCAAAAGACAAATGAACCCTTCCGGCTGCGACCAGTTCATGAAACTGCTGCAGAAGGCCGTGGCCGAAGGCTCGCTCGTGAAGCTGACTCTCGGCAAGCCCGATGGGAGGGATCCAACGCTCAAGAATCTCTTCGTGCGCCCGGTCATGCTCAAGACCGGGCCCAGGTTAGCTTTCGTCTGGCGCTATGCCACGCGTGACGTGACCAAGAATTACGACTCGGAAGAAGCATTACGGCTGATCGGCCCACTCGTAGGGGCTGATTTTCTTGATGCCCACCTCTTTACCACTTCAGGAAGTGCACAACTTGAAACGGGAGGAGGCGCTCCCAGGCTGCGTGTTGTAAAGGCCGCGGTGTCTTCGACAAAACCGAGCACAAACGACAGGGCAAAGGTGCACCCCGTCGAGTCGAGCGCGCTATGGCTTGTGGCGCTGGGCGTCACCGACTCTGGTGGCCGACCCAAGGCCGCCATGGCTGACAAATTTCGGCAGATCCAGAAATTCGGAGAGATTCTCGAAAGCCTTCTCAAACAGTCCAAGTTGCCCTCAGATAGGCCCCTTCACATCTACGACATGGGGTGCGGAAAGGGATACCTCACGTTTGCAGCTAGCGACCTCTTGGGAAAGCGTGCCGTTGTCCACGGTGTCGAGGCCCGCGCAGATCTTGTGAACTTCTGCAATACGACTGCGGCAGAGCAGGGAATGTCGGACCGGCTGATATTCACGGAGGGCTCGATCGCTCAGACCGAGGCAGGCAATGCCGACATTCTGATAGCCCTCCACGCGTGTGATACGGCCACTGATGACGCCCTGTTCAAGGGCGTCACCGCTGGCGCAGGACTTATCGTGGTGGCGCCTTGCTGCCAGAAGGAAGTGCGGCCCCAGATCGTGGCACCACCTGTACTCCATTCCGCGCTCCGACATGGCATTTTCGTCGAGCGTCAATCCGAGTTTGTCACCGATGCCCTTAGGGCCCAGCTCCTGGAATGGGCAGGATACTCGGTCAAAGTCATGGAATTCATCTCCACCGAGCACACTGCAAAGAACACGATGATTGCGGCGGTGAAGACGAACAAACGGGGCGACGAGAGTGTTGCCCGGTCAATCCGAGAGTTCGCCGCGTTTTACGGGGTTAAGACACAGGCGCTCGCGGGGCACCTTGGCTTTCACCTGCAATGACGTGGGACGATATCGATTGGAACTGCCTCGCTCGGCAGAGGGAGAGGTTTCTGGACGGCTCCCCGGGTACGGGCCCGTACTGGGCATCGGCGTCCGACCTTGAGAATTACGATTTCACATACGGAGAGCGCATCGGTTGGAAGTGGGACGCAGTGCTGGACGAGCTTGATGGACGCAAATGGCGCCCTTCTAAGGGCGCGATCCTGGATTGGGGGTGTGGCAGCGGAGTCGCGAGTCGTCGCGTCATCGAGAAATTTGGCCCAGAGTCCTTCACGGAACTTCATGTCTGGGACCACTCTGAACTTGCGCGGTCGTTCGCGCGCAATCGTGCGGTAGCCGATTTCCCAGGGCTGGCGGTTTCCGACGCCAAAGGCATAATATCCGGCGACGCGCCAATCGGTCTTTTGGTCATTAGCCACGTGCTCAACGAGCTAAGCGCCGAAGACCTTTCCGCACTGGGCATGCTCTCGAGGCGTTCAAGGGCCGTCCTTTGGACGGAGCCCGGTTCTAGGGAAATCAGCCGCTCACTCGGCTCCATTCGTGACCAGTGGGGGCGCGAATTTCGGGTCGTTGCGCCATGCACTCACTCCAACCCGTGTCCCATCCGTGAAGAGGGAAACGAGAGGCATTGGTGCCATCATTTCGCGCCGCCTCCCCCGCTGATCTTCGCCGATTCAAATTGGGTCAAGTTTGGTCAAAGAGCCGGTATCGATTTGCGGAGTCTTCCGTACGCATTCATCGCTCTGGACAGAGATTGGCCGGGACCGGAACCAGGACTGTCTCGAGTCATCGGCCGGCCCGAGCATTTCAAACCCTACGCGAGGCTTTTGAACTGCGACTCCGGAGGTCTCAGTGAGCTCACCGCAATGAAAAGAGAAAACCCCGGACTCTATAAGGAACTGGAAAAGACCAAGAGGCCCCTGGTTTACCGCTGGTCGCGAAAAGGCGCCGCAATCGAGTCCGGCGAGGCGATCCGCCCTAGGTCTTGACTCACCATGAAAGATTGGGTCTGATTGGCCTTTACCCTCATCACAACACCATGGGACAGCAGCTAAATAAGATCATTAAACGCAAACGCCGCGCCGCTTACCTTAAGCGCAAGAAGGCGGCGGCCACTGCCGCTAAGAAGAAGTAGGCCCCTTGGGGCCCGCTCCTCGGCCTGACACTTCTCGCGGCATGATCAAGGTCAGCCTCATATCGCTTGGCTGCGCTAAGAACCTTGTCGACAGCGAGATAATGGTCGGGCACCTGCACAAGGCAGGCATGCAGGTCACACCGGACGCTGAAACGGCGGACGTGGTGATCGTTAACACGTGCTCGTTCATAGACTCCTCCAAGGAAGAATCTATCGGACATATCCTTGATGTTCACGAGAAGCGCGGGCTGCGCAAGAGGCGCCAGGGCCAGAAGCTTATCGTGGCGGGGTGCATGTCTCAGCGCTTTTCCAAGGATCTCCCCGGCTCCATACCCGAAGTCGACGCCTTCATTGGCCTGGACCAGATCACACAGGTCGCTCCCATCATCGAGCAGATCTATGCCCGGGAACGCGGCGAGACGGATAAGCCCGCTAGCTTCGTAACCCCGCGCTCGACCTACATTCCGGACTACGACACGCCGCGGTTCCGGCTTACCCCCTCCCACTTCGCCTACGTGAAGATTGCTGAGGGCTGCAACCACCCGTGCACATTCTGCATTATACCGCAGATCCGGGGACACCACCGGAGCCGCACAGTTCAGAGCGTGGTCGCAGAAGTCCGCCAACTTGTCGCCGAGGGGGTCAAAGAAGTGAACCTCATATCCCAGGATACGACGTTCTTTGGCATGGACACATGGGAGGAGCGTCCAAACCCGCGCACTCCAGTGGATTCGAGCCGTGGCACGGCCCTCACGTCACTCCTCAGGGAGCTCAACGCTATTGAGGGCGATTTCTGGATTCGTATCCTTTACACCCACCCCGCCCATTGGAGCGACGAGCTCATCAAGACGATCGCCGAATGCCAAAAGGTTGCCCGCTATGTCGACATGCCTCTCCAGCACATCAGCGACCGGATGCTGAGCGTCATGCAGCGGGAGACTTCCGGGGATTATATCCGGGACCTGGTGAAGCGCATCAGGGCCGGAATCCCCGGAATCGCCCTTAGGACCACCTTCATCGTGGGATTCCCGGGAGAAACCCCGGAGGATGTCGACGAACTCTGCGACTTCGTTCGCGAGGCCCGTTTTGAGAGGCTTGGCGTCTTCCGGTACTCTCAGGAAGACGGCACGCGGGCGGCAAAAATGGAATCTCAGGTTCCGCCCAAGGAGAAGGAGCGCCGCTGGCACAAGGTTATGGCGCTCCAGAAGGAAATAGCGGCATCCGTCAGCAAGGCTTCCGTGGGCAAGACCCTGCGAGTCCTGGTAGACGAGGCCGGAATCGCACGCGGAGAGGCTGACGCGCCCGACATCGATGGCCGGGTATATGTCCCTAAGAACCTGCCCGTGGGGGAGTTTGCCTCGGTGGCCATCAGCGGCCACCAGGACTACGACCTATTGGCCCTGCCAAAAGGGGAGCGGCCGGCCTTTTTCAAAGTGGCCAGGCAGGCCCAGTAAGGGTCAGCGCGAGGCAGCGGCTGCGTATTTGCCGATAATCCCGTCGAAGGATCCGTTCGTGAAGAAGACGACGACGCGCGGCTTGGAGGCCGAGGCGAGCGTCTCGGCGGCAAGTGCATCGTAAAGCTCCGCGTTCGAGGCGAATTGCCGGGCGTCCACCCCCTGGGCTTCGAGGTTCTCGGCAACCGCCTCCGAGTCGAATCGCTCTGACTCGTGCAGGGCTCCCGCCCGGCTAACCGGGCCAAGATAGACGTCATCAGCGACCGAAAGCGCCCGTTCAAAACCCGCCTGTAGCGTCCTGACGCGGGCGGTGTTGCTTCGCGGCTCAAACACGGCCGTGAGCGTCTTGCCGGGATACTTGGCCCTAAGTGACCGCAGTGTTTCGGCGATGGCGGTGGGATGATGACCAAAATCCTCTATCACCGTGAGAGACGCTGAAGACACGAGCACCTCCTGCCTCCGCCTTACGCCCCTAAATGCGGAGAGCAGGTTAAGGTCGATGCCGGTTGGATCCCCTGAAAGCGATAGTCCCGCAGCGGTAGCGGCCATGGCCGCGTTGCGCGCATTGTAGGAACCCGACAAGGACCACCGCACCTTTCCCCATAGCTTTCCATGCCAAGAAAGCGTGAAACTTGAGCCCGCAGCGTCATCAACGAAGTCGGCAATCTGCACGTCGTTGTTCTTTTCGGTGCCAACCCGCACTACTTTGGTCCAACCCATCGGCCCCAGGGCGCGAAGGTTGTGGTCATCGCCGTTCACGACGGCATAGCCGTTCCGGGGTATAATGCGGGAGAAATGGATGAACGTGCGTTGGACATCGGCCAGGTCTCGGAAAATGTCCGCATGGTCAAACTCCAGGTTGTTGAAGATGGCAATCGAGGGCGCGTAATGGATGAATTTGCTACGCTTGTCGAAGAAGGCGCTGTCGTACTCGTCGCCTTCGATCACGAAGGGGTCTCCGGCGCTGCCCAGGTGGCTGCCGTTGGGCGGGTCCTGTGGCACACCGCCGATAAGGTAGCCCGGGTCGCGGCCTGAGGCGCGCAGAAGGTAGGCCGCAATCGCGGTGGTCGTAGTCTTCCCGTGGGTTCCCGAAACGACGATATTCCGCCGGTGCCGGAGCACCTCGTCGTGGAGCAGCGCCGGCAATGAGGTGAAGGGGAACGCCCGGGATTCAAGGAGCCATTCAATCTCTGGGTTTCCGCGGGTCATCGCGTTACCGATGACGACCAGGTCGGGCTTCAACTCGGCCAGCCGTTTGGGGTCGTAGCCCTCGTGGACCACGATTCCGGCCTCGAGCAATACGGTGCTCATCGGGGGATACACATTGGCGTCACTTCCAAGGACCTCGTGGCCGGTTGCCCGCGCCAGAAGCGCAGCATTTCCCATGGCCGTTCCGCAGACGCCCATGAAATAGATCCTTAGTCTGGGGGATGCCGCGCTCATGCCACCCTCCTTGAACACCTCGACGGAAATGCCCGCAGAAGGCAGGGTTCCTCGCCTCCTTTGTGAACGGTGAGTGTCGGGATTGGGTTCAATCGGAGAGGCGCAGGGCGCCTTTGCACCAAAATCCCGATCACGCCCCACGATGGCAAGACCATGCTTAAGGGAAACAGCCCCAATTGAAACGCGGGGCGGGGCGAACGACGCTACTGGATTGTGAGATTCACGTCCGAATAGAGGAAAAACCGCTGCACTTCGTAGGCAGAGGCAACGCCGGGGCCCCTGCGAACGACTATCAGGCGTCCGGAGAGAATTCCCTTCGTGAATCCCGAGATCGAGCCGCTCTGGACAGTTCCCGAGTTGGGTCCTGCCGTGATCGCGTTGACCGCAGACCCGATATCAACCCACGCGGTGTCGGTCTGGCTGTTGTTGGCCAGGGTGAGGGAGTATTTCGGCTGGATGATCCGCTCAACGAGGAGCCGCGAGGCGTTGGTCCGGTTGTTCGAAGAGGCCGCGTTCCACAGGGCGATCTGCTGCGCCGGTAGCAGAGTCGACCATAGCGCTGGCACTTGGGCCTGGGTCGACGCCCAGCTTTGGTCCCAGATCGAATTGAATGTCTGGGTATTGTCGGCTGTCGGAAAGGCCAGAACGCGGTACGGGGGCACCATGGCCGAGATGAGCAGGTAGCGCTGCTGACCCAGCTCCCCCGTCGGGCCAAGGACCAGACACCGTTGGACCCCATAGGCATTGAAGGCTATCGACGTGTATTGGTTCTGAGTCAGCGCCGAATAGCTGGAGCCCGCCATGTAGGAGTTCACCCCGCGTTTGATCGCGAGCTTGGTCACCCACCCTGCCGTATCGACTATGACGGTGGGCGCGAACATCCTTGCCGCCAGCCCCGTGGCCTGGTCGAACGTAGTGAACAGCGTGCCCGGTGCGAGGCCGTCGCCGGCGATGGAAGCCTCGTTAAGATTCGAGTAATCGACCGAGTCGTACGTGGCCTCAAAGTCGCCCCGAAGCGTCCTGAGCACCTCGGCCTCGGATCGCAGCTGGGCATCATCAAGCTTGTTGGCCACGACAGGCGCTAGGATGCCGGCTAGAACCCCAAGGATCGCCACGGCCACCAGGAGCATGAGCAGAAATTCGCCTCGGGTATGTTTCACGCTAGTGGACCTGGTCAAGGACTTCGACCACCGGAAGCACAACGGCAAGGGCGACTCCAAACACCCAGACGAGCACGACAACAAGGATTGCCGGCTCGATCAACGAGAGGGCAAAGGAGACCCGGTGCCTGGCCTCCGAGCTGTAATGCACCGAGAGGCGCCCGAAGACCTCGGCCAGGGATCCCTCCGCACTCTTGACCGCTAGGACCACCTCCGGGGCAAACACGCGGGCCCGTTCAAATCCTACGCCGATCGTCGCATTTTCCCTCACAGCGGCGGCAACGCTCCTGATTGCCTTACTGTACACGGCGTTGCCTGCGACACCAGCGCATGATTCCAGCGCCTCGACAACCCGGATGCCAGAGAGACTCAGGGCCCTGAAGGTAGCGCAGATCCGCGCCATAGCGAGGGCCTCGACCGCCTGGCGGACAACCGGTATCCGCAGCATCGCGCGGTCCCGAAAGGGCCTCAGGCGCGGCATCCTCAGAGCCGCGGCCAGGGCGAGGGGGACCGCTGCGAAAATCGCCGCAAGAAAGGGGTGTCCGACGACGAAGTCGCTCAAGGCGAAAAAGATCGACGCGATCCCGTGGACTTGAACCACCCCAATATCTCTCAGCATCTTTGAAAACCTTGGGAGCGTGAATACGCAGGCGATTGCCGACGACCCTAGGGCGGCCGAGCACACAAGTGCCGGGTATGCCAGACCGCGAACCGTTTCCCTTCTGATCTCGAGCATCTGGGCCGTATAAGCCCTGACATGCTTGACCCCGTCAGCCAGGCGTCCCGCGGCTTCGTGGGACGCAATCATCGCGACCATCGAGTCATTGAAAACTCCTGGGAACGGGCGCAGGGCCTCCCCGAAATCCCCGGTCTCCTCGACTCCCCTGGCCACCTCAGTCCAAAAAAGGCGGGTCGACCCAGAAGGCGCGCAGTCAGAGAGCGTCCTGACAGCCGTGTTAACCCTGACCCCCGTCTCCAGCATCAGCTCCAGGGAATCGAGCGCCGCCAGGAGAAGCGGCCCCGGGACCCGGACCCGGGCCAGCCTTCGCCTGGAGGCATCCACGCGGCGAATGTCGATCACGTACGCCTTGCGATTGGACTCTATGTGTTCGGCAAAGCTCTCCATATCGACTGCGTCGAGCACCAGCGTGCCCTGCCTGCCCGAACGCCCCACGTACTTTGCTCGGTAAAGCGGCATGATTTGCTAGTCTTCCGCCAGCTCCACATGCGCGGTGATGCCAATGGGAAGCACTGCGAAAGCACCGCGTCCTTGGACGACGGCGCCGGAATGAATAACCCGATATACCCGAAGGTCTCCTAGGGTGTCGCCCCCGCGCACGACGCGTCCGTTTACAAAGGCTACCGGTGTGGTGCCATTACCGATGATGACCCCGCCGCAGGTGAGGACGTAGTCGACGGAAGTCCGTCGGTGTTTTCCGCGTAAAAGGAAGGGGTTAGGTCCTTCGGTCCTCGCAGAACCGCTCGGGCCCGTTCCCGAAAGCCAAATCCGTCCGCGTGAATCGGGCCATCGAGCTCCGTCCGGGGTTGAATCAGGTTCCGCGAATCTCCGATCGGGCCGCCTCTCTCCAAATTCGGCAAGCCCAAGCGTGAAAACGCGGGCCCGCGGCCGGACGGTCGGTACCGACGCTCTGTGTCCACCGACAAGGACAATCTCGGATTCGCACGGAAATTGCGGTACGGCGAGCGTTCCAATCAGGCCGGCGCCCGGGGACGCGGGAACATAGGCGTAGGACTGCTCCTCGCATTGTCCTGCGACTGCAATTATGCAGAGAAGCGCACCCTGTAGAGTTGTGGAGATCGTCACGGAAGGAATTCTACATCGACGCCTGGCTCCAATCCCGCGCTCGTGGACAACACGAAGCGAACCTGGCCAAATTCGAATGCCGCTGCACCTTCAGTTGGGATGCCCGTGTCGGGGACCCCACCGCAATCGGCAATCTCTTCCGTGAGCGCGGCCAAACTGAGGACCAAGTGCCTCTCCCTTACCCGCTCAGCCATTGCCTTGAGGCGAACAAGAACCATTTCCTCCTTTAGGGAAAGCACCTTCATTTCAGCGGGATCCTCGCCGCCGTCACCCGCGTTCATCGAGGAGTATCCTCCACGGCACTTTTCGCTTGGTCGAAAGCGGCTGCCAGGGCGTCGAGCGCCGCGCGCTGGTGCACCAGCTTTTCCGAGAGCCGGGCGGACTCCCTTTTCCTGAGCTCGATATCCCCCAACAAATCACTCCTCTGTTTTTCGAGGTCTTTGATTTCCTTTCTGATCTGCGACGAAGCCCTGTCGACATGCAGCCGCAGTTTGAGCTCCGAGGCGCGGCCTTCATCATTGGTGAATACCTGGAGAAATAGCGGATTGCCGTAGAGCTGGGCTATCTCCTCAACGGCCGACTGCATCTTCCCAAGCATCTCTTCGTACTTCTTGTCAGCCGGAGCCGAGGATACCGCGGCTTTGGGTTCTCCCAATGCGGGGACCGTATCGGGGAGAGATTCTCCGAACGCCGCACAAACCCCGATGAGCCCCGCTGCCCAAGGCGCACAGAAAGTGGTGACCATTCTTATCTTCATTGGATTGGAAATCACTTGGCCTGGTTCTTCATTAGGAGAGACACGCCAATTCTGACATTCCCGGCCGCACCGGCTCGGTGCTCACCACCCATTCTCAGATCGAGATGGGTCACCGAGGCGCCCGGCAGTGCCTCTATGCGATTGATAGCCCTTAGCACCTCACTCCAATCCTCAGTTTTCGCATTTGGGAGCAAGTAAAGCACCGAACAACCGACGAGATGGCTATGCCCCTCCCGTTCGGAGGACACAATTCTCCACCGCTCGCCAAGTTGCCCGTTCAAATTCTCCAAGGATCCCTCGGGACCAAGCCTGGATTCAAGCACGGCCTGCTCCTTGACCAGTGACTCGCGCTTCAGGTCACTATAATCCGAGAGTGCCCAGATTCTTGACCTGATCGATTGCTCGCGGGCCGAGGCCTCCCGGGCTAAATTGCGGGCGTGGGCGAATTGCCTTGAGCGAAAGTTCCATGCCAGTGCCGACGAGCCCAGCGAGAAGCAGGCTGCTACGGCTAGCCAGCGACTGCACGTTATGCCCTTTCTCATGGCGAATCTTTCGTTATCACGCCGTTGACCGTCAGTTTGTTGTCGGCGGCCCTGTAGCACCAACCCTCTGGGTCACGGGGAACAAATCCGGCACTGGAAAGCAAGTGTCGCACCTCTTCAGGCCTAAAATCGCTTGGGTCGGTGTCGGCCTCGATCTGAAAAGCCCTGTCGGGGCCAACGTTGAGCGATTCAAGGGTGACGGAGTCTGGCACCGCCGCGGCGAGGCGTCTGAGGGCTGCCGCGAGGTCACCCACCGCTCCGGTGCCGAGACCCCCGAGGCCAGTCTGCATGGCAACCATGGCAGCTCGATTGTTTTCCAGATGGACGAGTTGATGCTCCAATTCCCCGATCCGAGATTCAACCCCGACTAGCTCTGCATGGGACCTGTTTCGAGCCTTCACGGTCCAACCAGCAAGAACCGCAGTTCCAATAACTCCTGCCGCCATCGCTCCCACCAATTGGCGATCAAGGCTGAACCGCTGAGGAAAAACCTCCCTGAGGTTGGCCGGATGACTCGCCGCGAGCCAGGATGCACGCTCGGCAAGGTCCGCCAATCCGTAAACCGTGCCGACTCTTCCCGTTTCCTCGATTCGCTTCCACTGGGGACAGAGGCTCCCGGGTTTCTGCTCTGCAACAACCGCGATCCCACCCGCCCTTGAGCCTTCAGCGATGCCCTGATCGGGAGCCGGCCGGCCCGTGACCTCAAGAACGCCAAGAAGACTGTTCCAGTCGCGCTCCTGCATGGGCTCGGTCCAAGCTCGGAATGTTCGCCTGCCAGGCACCAGGGAAGCCACAGCAACAAACCCGGGCACCAGGAACAGAAACGCACTCGGGCGGGGCTCGGCCTTCGTGCGAACGAGGGCTTCGGCCGCCGTATAGACGGGCCACGCCGCTTGCACAGAATTTCCGGACCGAGCCGCGATTTCGCATAGTCCGCGAAGACCCGGCGCCATCTCGCAGTGCAGGAGAGTCATGTAGGTGCCCGATGCCACAGGCTCTGGCGGCTCAATCCCCCAACCCAATCCGTCAGAGCAGACGGCCGGGTGTTCTCCCCTCACCCGTGCGAGGGACGAGAAGACCGTCCGCGAGACGCGCGGCGTCTCGATGGGGGTATGGGACATGCCACGGGGCTCAAAGACGATGACGGTGCGCGCCGGGCCGCGCAGGGACAGTAGCCGACCGAGGGCTTCGAGCGGGCTCCCGCCCTCCCGTTCTTGCTCCTCAGCGGTATCCCGTATCCATCCAGACGGGCCGCACGACCAAACCCCTCGCCCAAGCAACATCAGTATTCGAGCACCCATATTCTAGAAATTCCCAAGGTAAACATACAGATCGGTGACCCCTCCCTGAGCGGCCGCGTAGGCCACCTGCCCGCGTAGCTGCGCCGTGCCAGCGGCCCCCGTGGTATCGTCCATGAATGCCGGCGTGTTGATCGCCGTGGCGATCTGCGAGGCCTCGGGTCCCGACACCCCCTTGATTACCGCATAGGCAACCCTGCCGGCCGAGAGGCCATTCACGCCGTCCACGCGAAAGTTCGTTCCTCCGCTAGCATCGGTCGTTCCAGGAGCTTGCGCGGAATTTACCGAGGCGCATTCAAGCCGTGAGGTGTTCTGGTAGCCATAACCCGAGGCAATTCGGGAGTCCGGAAGGTTGTAATAGTAGCCCGTCGCTGGGTTGAATCGCGGGTCGACTACTGACGACCCCCCAGCCGGGGCAAAGACCTGGGAGCCGCATGCGGGCGCAAAGTAGCGATCGAGTTTTGGACTAGGGACCGAGAGGAGCACCTCATCCAGGCGCAATGCGTTATTGAAGTCGGCAACCGCGCTGCCGGAGAGCCCCGGGTTCGCCGTCGCATTCACGGCGGCTGCTGTAGAGGCATACCCCTTCGTAAGAGGCAGCGTTCCTCCGAGCTGGTTCGCTGCGTCCGCGGCAAACCCCTTGAGTTGCCTCAGGTCGGCAACAGTCCGGCTCACGTGTGCGGATGACAGGGCCTTGCTAAGGGCGGGGAGCAGGATCGCGGCGAGAACGGCGATGATCGCCACTACAACCAGTATCTCGATGAGTGAAAAAGCGCGCGCGCCAGGCCCGCGATTCTGACGAAACAGATGTGGATTTACTTTGTTCATGGATAAAGACGGTCAGTGTGAACGTGAAGCCTCGAGCGTGGCCCCGAACACCTCCTCAGGCGCTGTGAACCCCAGGGAGGCCTTCAGCATTCCGTCCTCCCTCATATTCCGTGCACCCACGTCACCTGCCGCCACTGCGTTTCCGAACATTGCCTCGGCGGCCGCAGGGTCGAAGCGAGAGCGCTGACGCACCAGCAAATCGGCCAGCCTAGATCCCATGTCCCGAAACTCGAAAATCCCAGTTCGGCCCGAGAACCCGCTGCCGTGGCAAAGGGGGCAACCTCCCCCTGCCTCATAGAACACCGGCTCCGAGACCTCTCCCAAATCGATGGCCCCGGTATCCCTAGCGGATCGAAAGAGTGCGTTGTAGTGGCCTGAAAGCAGGTCGGCTTTGCGATGCGGCTGCCTGCACCCAGTGCAAAGGCGCTTTACCAATCTTTGGCCCAGGAGAAGACGCGTTGTCGATGCGAGCATCGAGGCCTCGACGCCCAAATCGAGCAATCGGCTAAGGGATTGCACTGCCGTGTTGGCGTGCACGGTTGTCACGATGAGATGCCCAGTTAGGGCCAGGCGCATTGCCAAGGACGCGGTCTCCGAGTCTCGAATCTCGCCGACGATCACGATGTCGGGATTGTGCCTGAGAAATGCGCGGAGCGCGGCGGCAAAGGGCATTCTTGCGCTTACAGGGGCTTGGGTCACCGAACGCAGCCGATATTCCACAGGGTCCTCGACACTCAAGATTCGCTTGGATCGGGCGTCGAGGCAGGGGACGGCCGCTGCGAGCGTCGTGCTTTTCCCGTGCCCCGTTGGGCCAGACACAAGGACGATTCCGTTTGGACTCTTTAAGCCTGCCCTCACCCGGATCGCCGTGTCCTCGAGCATCCCCAGGCTCTCGAGCGACCCGACCTGTGCGCTCTGGTCAAGGACCCGGATCACGATGCTTTCGCCGTTGATCGCGGGAATGACGGAATAACGCAGTGAGACGCGCTTGCTCCCGTACTCCCTGACCGAAGAGGCATCCTGAGTATCGAGCCGATTCGCCACGTCGAGGCCTCCCGCGGCGACCGAGCCTCGTGATTTCCCATCGGGGCCACGCGTAGACGAGAGCTTGAGCTGGGCCGACACCGTTTCCTTCATCGTGCCCGGAAGCGTACCCCAGGGTATCAGTTCGCCATCAATCCGCCACCGTATCTCGCAACTGCGGTCATCGGGGATGCAATGGATGTCGGAGAGCCCGCGCGTGTGGGCTGCCTTCCTGATCATGTCCTCGACGAAACGTTCGACCTCGTTGTCGCGCACCTCGAGGCTGGTCCGGAATTTTTCCGAGACCAGGGCATCAATGTCGGCCTGCGGCGACACGACCCATTCCACGGTCTGGCCCTCAAGAGCATAACGCACCTGGTCAAACTGTGGGCAGGTGGGATCCGCCGCGGCAACCGTCATCGAGTTCGGCCCGCGAGCGAGCACGATCGCATGGCGATTCCTGGAAATGGCCTCGGGAAGCGCACGGTGCGCATCCGCCTCAACCCGCAAATCATCGCGGGAAACATACCGCCATCCAAGGAATTGGGCTATCCAGAGCGCGACGGACTCGTCCGTGGCCAGACCGAGTTCGACCAATGTCCGGCTTAACGGTTGGTGCCCCTCTACGCCATGGTGATATGCAAGAACCGCCGCCATTTGAGGATCGGATACGCCGGAGCCCACGACCCGCTCGATAAGGAAGAGATCCTGGGGCTCACAAAGCGAAGGCGGCGTATAGGCAGCGCCCATCATGTCATGTCCCCCCCAAGGCCTATGCGCTCAACCCGGCGTGGACGTGGAACCCCACCCGTGCCAGGGGAATCCTCCTCAGGCGCCGTGGTCTTGATCTCCCGAGGCTCCTCCGCATTGACTGTGACGAGGAACACCAGCTCGGTTCTCGTGCGCACCCGTGTTGCCGTCGAGAATGCGTTTCCTATAAAGGGAACCGCAGCCAGCACCGGCACCCCCCTTCGTTCGTTGCCTTTCGTCTCCGTGATGAATCCCCCTATCACCGCGGTCTCATGGTTGCGCAATGCGAGCGTCGTCCTGGCCCTCTTGGTTCCGGTGACCGGTGCCGTTTCCTGACCGTCTGGTGAGGTCACGGTGCCCTTTAGCTCGGTCATCGCCGGCGAGAGCGAGAGCTTCGTGGTCAGGTCGTCAGCTATCTGTACCGTTATCTCGAGCACATTTCCAAAGGACACGGTGCTCTCAGAGTAATTCGTGCTCACGATGGGCTGTGTCCCAGCTTGGGAAAGTCCTCCCGCATTGATTGTCGTCGTGCTCGTGCGGCTAAAGAAGGGCTGGTCCTCGCTGACCTGCACGAACGCGGTCTGGTTATTGAGGGCGGCGATTTCAGGCTTCGATTCAACACGGACTGTGCCCTGCTCGGAGAGTGCGCTTATGGCAGCCTGCACCCCACCTGCCGAAAGCGTCCCGGAAAATGTCGGAGGATCGAGCACGACCGAACCGAGCTGCGCGAGGGAGCCCGTGATCGATGAGACGCCCGATAGAGTCACGGCCGTCTTGCTGATCCTGCCCAGCGACTCCCGTGCGATTTCCCAGTCTATCCCGGCCTTAGACTGGTCGTTCAGGTCAACCTCGACAATTTTAACCGAGATTCTCGCCTGCCTTCCGACACGCTGGAGCACCCTTTTTAGATAGCCTTCCACCACGCGGTGCGTGCGAAGGGAACCGCGGATCTGCACAATCCCCGCAAATCGGTTCACGAGCAGGGACTCGCCGTCGCCAATCATGCCCTTCAGATCCCCTTCAAGGCGCCCCCAAAAATCCGCGTCATTTTGCTGCACCACGCTAAGCGTGGAGGTGCCGCTTGTGGAACTTGACGCGGTGCCCGGCAAAGCATTTCCCGCCAGCTGCGCCGACGTCCCGGAGCCGGAACCTGGTGCGTTTCCTGCCGAGAGAGCGCCCGAGGCACTCTCGCTTAGGTTGACGCTCGCCGAACTCGATCCGCTCTGCGTCATCTGAAGATAGTCCACAGGGTAGATGCGCGTCACAAATTTCCGCACCAAAAGGTAGCCTCGGTCAGAGGCTTCATAGCTCCATCCCCTTGCCTGGCATATTGCCTCCACGACCGTGCCCACGCTGGCATTGTGAAGCTCGAAGCTCACGGCTCCCTGAACATCGCTGTCGACGATAACGGGGAAATGATAGGCTGCCCCCAGGCCTTCTAGAACGACGCGCCCGTCCTGGCCCTGAGCACTGAAATCCTCGATAGGGCGTGAGAGAACCTCTTCTATCGCGCCTCGGTCCTGCGCGCGAGCGGAGCACAAGAAACTAGTGAGCGCGAGAGCCAGAAACGAGGCCTTGTCTTTCATGGGCCTGAGCATTTTTACGGCACGGGTTACGACAAGTCTAATACCGTGTTAGTTATTCACACGCGCCCAACCTTTGCCTAAGGGATGGCCCGGGAAAGCCAAAGATCGCCTCCTCACGGGATCGCCGCAGGCTCATCGGGCGGGCTCACGAATGAGTCGGCCACTTCCCCGGGGCTTGCCATTATAGCTCCCACCTTCCCTTCTTGTTGGCTTGTGGCGACTTATTCCATATCCGGGCGCATCAGAACCCAAACGGAAATCTTCTCGAATCGTTGAGCCAGATGGCCGCAAAACTGCTATGGAGATGTCCCCCTTGCATCCTGCCCTAAAGAAATGACGTCACCCCAGCCCGAGGGCCTGAGTTCATCAGCCAAATACGCGCTTTGCCTTGGAGCCTTGGGGGTTGTCTTTGGCGATATAGGTACGAGCCCGCTATACACGATGCACGAGTGCATCACGCACCTTCCCGCGGGCTCGGGGACGGACGGTATGCTAGGCATCCTCTCCTTGATATTCTGGTCTCTGGTTCTCGTCGTGAGCGTGAAGTACCTGGGCTTCATCACCAAGGCCGACAATCACGGCGAAGGGGGTATTTTTGCCCTCCTTGCCCTCATCCACGCCCACAGGGAGGCCGAGCCGCACAAGCGCGAGGTCCGGCATGGTCTCGGGGTCGCCGTGGTGATAATCCTCATCGGAGCGGCACTGCTCTTCGGGGACGGCATCATCACGCCGGCCATCTCGGTGCTCGGGGCGGCCGAGGGCCTAAACGCGATTAGCCCGGGCTTTGGACCCTATGTGCCCTGGATCGCTTGCGTGGTTCTCGCTGGCCTCTTCTGGTTCCAGAAGAACGGCACCATGAGGATCGGCGCCATCTTCGGACCCGTCATGCTCGTGTGGTTCATCACCCTCGGCGGACTGGGTGCATGGTATGTTATCAAGGCCCCCGGGGTTTTCAAAGCGATCAATCCGGCCTACGGCATCGCTCTTTTGCACAATGCGCCTTCGGAGGTAGCGACGTTGCTCGGCTCGATCGTCCTGGCGATCACCGGCGCCGAGGCACTCTATGCCGACATGGGCCATTTTGGAAAGCGCTCGATCTCGATCGCCTGGTACGCGGTCGCCTTTCCCGGCCTAATTCTCAATTATTTCGGACAGGTCGCGTTCCTGATGCTGAATCCAAGATCGAGCGAGAACCCCTTCTTCGCGATGGCGCCCGGGGGTTTCGCTCAGGCGGCCTTGACGGGGCTTTCGATAGTGGCCGCCATCATCGCCAGCCAGGCTCTGATCTCTGGCGCGTATTCGCTTTCCCGGCAGGCAATCCAGCTTGGATACTTCCCTCGCCTGAAGATTAACCACACCAGCGCAGGGCATTCGGGACAGATTTATGTCCCGTTCGTCAACACGCTGCTGGCCATAGGCTGCATCCTGACCGTGCTATTCTTCGGCTCCACGAGTCGCCTGGCCTCGGCATACGGAATCGCCGTCACCGGAACCATGGCCATCACGACTGGCGCCTATTACCTGGTCGCGCGAAAGAACTGGAACTGGCCTCTGTGGAAGGCCGGAGCTGTCTGCGCCGTGTTCCTGTTGATCGATGTGAGCTTCTTTGGTGCAAACGCGCGAAAGCTGACCGACGGGGGCTGGTTTCCCCTCGTGATTGCCGCCGCCGTGCTGGCTGTCATGCACACCTGGAAGACGGGCAGAAATGTCGTTTTCGAGAGGGTCTACGGTGGAAACGTTACGGAGGAGGAATTGGTCACCATCGCGCGAAGCCAGTATGTGTTTAGGGTACCGGGTGCCGCGGTGTTCATGGTGGGCTCGCCCCGGGGCACCCCGTTGGCGCTTCTCCACCATGTGAAGGCTAACCGCTGCCTCCATAAGACCGTGGTCCTGTTGAGTATCATGACTGAGGATCAACCAACTGTTGCAGCCGTGAACCGCCTCCGCCTGCGCGAGATCGGCGAAGGCGTATGGCGTGCAACAGGCCACTACGGGTACATGGAGTCGCCCGATGTCAGCAACCTGGTTGAGCTGATCAAACTGGCCGGTTTGACCATCAAGGCGCAGTCGGCCACCTACTTCTTCAGCCGCGAAATGGTCATGACGGGCGGCAACACCGGGATGTGGGAATGGGAGAAGAGCTTTTACAGCTTCCTGATCAGGAATGCACGTCCTGCTAAGGACTACTACAACATCACGCCATCCCAGATCATTGAGATTGGCCTTCCGGTGCAGCTTTGAACGTGCCCTGGCCTTGCCCCGCGGTTCGGGGTTTTCTCTCGCCAACACCTGTCGTTCTGCATCCTCTTTGCACCCACGAGCGTATGGATAAGACCGACCCATGTCCCTCGCCCTCCCCTCTTCGCGTGGCCCCGTCCTCTGGGCGGGTTTCGGGCTCCCGCTTGAGGGCCGGAAGCCCTCCGCGTGGATGATGAAGGAGGACTCCTCCATTTCAGCCGATGAGCGGGCTCGGTCCAATGCCGCGCTGATGCGCCGCATGGCCGACGGAGACAAGGATGCGCTCGCCGAGCTCTACGACAGCCTTTCAAAGCCGCTTTTTGCGACCGCTCGCCACATCCTCAACGATTCCGCCGAAGCCCAGGACGTTGTCCATGATGTCTTCCTTTCCCTTTGGGAGAATGCGGCCTCTTTCGACGTCCGCCGCGGTGCGGCCTTTTCCTGGGCCGTAACGCTCACGCGAAATCGCGCCATCGACCGCTTGCGCACGCGCGCAAATCGGGCGCGGCTCCTCGGGGATTCGTTCCCCGGGGATCTGGGATACGGCGACGAGGCGCCGGCTGGTGAGGCAGCGGACCTGGGTTCGCGCGCCGAAATCGTCCGCTCGGCAATCGCCGAGCTTCCGGCAGAACAGAAGAACGCCCTTGAATTGGCTTTCTTTTCGGGGCTCACGCAGAGGGAAATCGCACAAAAGCTGAGCGAGCCCATAGGCACCATCAAGGCGAGGATTCGCCGCGGGCTGATCAAACTTCGCGACGCTCTCGCGAGCAGGCTATGATCGACGAACGCACAGAGGAACTCGCGAGCCTGCACGCCCTCGACCTCCTGGACCGGAGTGAGAGGGACGAGTTCGTTGCCGCACTTTCAAAGGACCCGGAACTGCGGGCCCGCGTCCGTGACCTCAGGCAGGCCAGTGTCTCCCTCGCCTATTGCGCTCCCGAGGCGACGCCGCCCGAGGAACTCAAGGCGAGGATCCTTGATTCCGTGGATCGTCGCCGGGCGCCTGTCGTGGCCCCAGGCTCGGCCCGGATCGTGCGGATCCCTGCATGGGCCCCCTGGTTGCTTGCGGCCAGCATTGCCTTGGCTGCTGCATGGGCCCAGGAGCGCTACACCCGCGCCCGGGAAGCCAACGCGTCGCTCGGCGCCCAGCGACAGGCTGCCGAGCGGGCCCTGGCGGAGGCCCGGGAGCAGCTGGACGAGGCGAAGCGCCAGCTCTCCTCCTCATCGGCCCAAGTCGCCGCACTTTCAGAGAAACTTAAGGACGAAGGGGATCTTGCTCACTACAAGATCGCCGCGCTTGCCTCGATGCTTGGCAATTCCCCCGAGGCTCTGGCCGTTGCGGTTTGGGACCCCTCCCGCCAACAGGGCGTCCTCACTGTCCAGAAACTGCCCGCCCTTGCCCCTGAGAAGGACTATCAGCTCTGGGTGATCGACAAACAGTACCCCAACCCCGTGAACGGAGGGGTATTCGTCGTAGATCCCGTCTCCGGCGAAGCCCATATTGTATTCAAGGCAGATAAGCACGTCGACTCGATCGCCAAGTTTGCAGTGAGCCTCGAGCGAAAGGGCGGAGTCCCGAAGGCAGAAGGCCCAATCGTGCTGCTCAGCCGCTAGGCCCAAGGGCAGGGCATTGGCCCCAGCGGCCCCCGGGACGGCTTGACTCACCGCTTCCGATCAAAAACGGTCTCAGGATGCATTGGCGCCATGGCGCAGTTATTGCCCTGATAGCGGTAGCCCCGACCCTTCTGACGCCGCTGCGCGCCCAATCGGTCCACGAGAATCCGACTGCTGGCTCCATCCTTGCCACGATGGAACGCGTCGCCGACTGGCAGCTTCGTAACCCGAGCACCCATGCCCCAACCGACTGGACCCAGGCCGCGGGCTACACGGGGCTGATGGCGCTCGTGGACATCTCGGGAAGTGACAAGTACCGGGAGGCGATGCTGGCCATGGCATCGAGCAACAAGTGGCAACTGGGTCCGCGCGCCTACCACGCCGACGACCACTGCGTGGGCCAAACCTATGCCGAGCTTTACCTCACCTACCGGGAGCCGCGGATGATCGCGGACCTGCGCGGCCGGTTCGACGCGATCCTCGAAAAACCGTCTTCCGTCGGTAGCCTGGATTTCGGCCAACGCAACGGCCTGGCCCTCGAGCGCTGGTCCTGGTGTGACGCGCTCTTCATGGCGCCCCCAACTTGGATTCGCCTCTACGCTTCGACGGGCGACAAGCGTTATCTGGACTTTGCCGTTTCAAACTGGTGGACGACTTCCGACTACCTGTATGACAAGGACGAACACCTATACTTCCGGGACAGCAGCTATTTCTCACGCCGAGAACCCAATGGACAAAAGATATTCTGGAGCCGCGGGAATGGATGGGTGATGGCGGGCCTAGTGCGAATGCTCGAATTCCTTCCCACGAACAACCCGGATCGGCCGCGCTTTGAAAGGCAGTTCACCGAGATGGCTGCAAAGGTCCTTTCCTGCCAGCAACCCGACGGCCTGTGGCGAGCCAGCCTTCTCGACCCCGAGGATTACCCGATGCAGGAGACGAGCGGGTCCGGGTTCTATACCTATGCGCTCACCTGGGGTGTCAACCAGGGGCTCCTGGACCGCGAGGTCTATTCCCCGGCCGTGCACCGGGCATGGGCCACACTCGCGTCAATGGTCGATCCCGACGGGAAACTCACCCATGTGCAGCCTATCGGGGCGGATCCCAAGAAATTCTCGGAAAACGCGACGGAAATCTACGGCGTCGGCGCCTTTCTCCTCGCGGGCAGCGAGGCCTACCGGATGGCCCTGCTCGAAGGGGGATCCAAGGTCGCGGAGGTCCACGTGTCGAATAAGGCTCCATTCTTCAGAACGCAGGAGACCGTCGAGGTTGATCTCGAGAATGCCCACCTTGGCACCAGCCTGGTGGTCATGGACGCGCTCTCGGCCCGCATTTTGGATAGCCAGGTGTACGGGTCGGAAGGCGCGGCAGCAGGCCGCAAGCTTCTCTTCCAGGTCGACCTTTCCCCGGGCGAGACGCGCGATTATCTTGTCCTCGATAAGAGCCGGGGTGTCCCCGCGGAACCCAAGCCGGTGACAAAGACCTATGTCCGGCAGGTTGCCGAGCGGTACAATGACATTGCATGGGAGAGCGACCGGATAGCTCACCGCATGTACAGCCAGGACCTCATCAAGGGCGAAGGGACGATCAGCAGCGGTGTCGACATCTGGGCGAAGAGCACGCGCGCCTTGGTTGTCGACGGATTCTACGCCCGTAAGAATTACCATGAGGACGCGGGAGTGGGACTTGACGACTACCAGGTCGGGCGAAGCAGAGGATGCGGGGGCCTCGGCATCTGGGCGGGCGGCCAGCTCCATTCGCCGATCAATTTCAGGTCAGCGCGGATCCTGGCAAGCGGCCCGATCCGTTCTGAATTCGAGCTCACGTTCGACGCATGGGACGCCGCCGGGCGGCAAGTATCCGAGGTGCGTAGGGTGTCGATTGACGCCGGCTCGAACATGAGCCGGGTCGTGACCACTTTTTCAAGCCCCGACCCCAAGCCCCTCGATCTTGCCGTCGGCCTCGCTGAAAGAGCCGACCCCCGAGGGGTTCTCGTGAAGAAGTCAACGGGCGGATGGATGACCTATTGGCAGGCCCCCGACAGGGACCGGGGAAGCATCGGCTGCGCGGTTGTCTTAGGCCAGGGCCGCGTCACATCGTTCGCCGAGGAATCCGCGAGCGTGCCGCAGCCGCCGGCGGACAAGCGCATGACGCCAAACATCGAGGGCCTTCCTCCAGTGGCCAATGCGCTCATGTTGACCCAGGTGCAGGTCGGGGCTCCCTTCACCTATTATCTTGGGGCCGGGTGGAGCAAGAGCGGTGACTTTGCCGACGCAAACGCCTGGAGCGACTACGTCGAACGTTTCGCCGCGGCAAAGGCGGCACCGATCACTCACACGGTCGACGCCTTCCCTCCCAAGGCTCCGTAGTCCGGGGAACAGGGCTAAGGGAGCCTTTGGGATTCGCCGATGCCCTCATTAAGCCAGGCAACCGCATCAGCCTTCCTGTTAAATGTGCGGATGTTGAGGGCCTCTGCGGGGCTTGAATAGGCAGTGAGGTAGGCGACGACCTGGGTCTCAGGCCCTCCGCGCACCACGTACGCCCGCCTCGAGGTGACCGAGAACCGGCTGTTGGCCACCTCGTAGGCGATTCCGACCTGGGTGACCTTAGACTGCGTGACCTCGCTCCAGTCGCACAGGAGCCTCATCTGCGGCCCAAACAGGGGGTCGCTGGAGACTTGGTGCGCGAGACGGATCAGGTCCTCGTCCGTGACCAGACCTTCGCCTGCCACCCAGACCATGCCGTGCGCCGGGTCAATGCTATGGGAAAAAGGCATAATCCTGGCCGATCATCCGTTGGCACTGTCCGGCGGGGCCGGAATCGAGCAGCAAACACAGGTTTCCATGCCCCAATGCACAACATAAGTCCGTGCATATCAAAGGCGATAACTACGTACGCCAATCCGGTGTCGCTCCGGCCTTAACGAGATAATGGTGCTCGGGACAGGACTCGAACCTGCACGCCTTACGGCACACGCCCCTCAAACGTGTGTGTCTACCAATTCCACCACCCGAGCACGAGAAAGCTGAGGAGGGGATAATCAGGGCCAACGGCGGGGAGTTGTCCAGCCCTGAAATTGGGTTTTGACCCATCGGGCTCCCTGGTGGACCTTGCGCGCGGCCGTCCCCCCATGAAACTCGACGAAATCAAAGCCGCGCTGCTCGCCTCCTACGAAACGGACGGGGGCATCAACCACCTTGATGGCGTTAATCTGCCGTCCCAGGAGTCGGTCAACGAGATCGCCCGCGACTGCATGCACCTGCTCTTCCCGGGATATTTCGAGGAGCGCAATCTGTCGAAGAGCGAGGTGCCCGCCTTGGTCGAGACCATGCTCGCCCGGATTGGCGGCCGCCTCCAGGTGGAGATCGAGAAAAGCCTGCGTTTCGCCCGCCACCAGGACCCGCAAGACCGCGCGCGCTCGCTCGCCATGGCCGCCCTCGGCAAGATCCCCGAGCTTAGGAAGGCGATTCGCACCGATGTCGAGGCGGCCTACCAGGGCGATCCCGCCGCACTCAGCTATGAGGAGATCATCCTCGCCTACCCCTGCGTGCTGGCGATCTCGCTCCAGCGATTCGCCCATGTCCTCTACGACCTGGCAATACCGCTATTGCCCCGGATGATCACCGAGTTCGCCCACGAGCGAACGGGCATTGACATCCATCCCGGTGCTCGCATCGGCACCCATTTCTTCATCGACCACGGGACAGGGGTCGTGATCGGCGAGACGGCCACCATCGGGGCTCACGTAAAGCTCTACCAGGGCGTGACACTTGGCGCCAAGTCGTTCGAGGTGGATGCCAAGGGGAACCCCGTGAAGGGCGTGAAGCGCCACCCCGACATCGGCGACCATGTCACCATCTACGCCCATGCAACGATCCTTGGCGGGGACACCCACATCGGCACAAATTCGGTGGTCGGAGGCAACGTGTGGCTCCTCGAATCGGTGCCCCCGAACAGTATCGCCTATTTCAAAGCCGACGACCTCGTTATCCGGCCCCGCCAGAAGAAGGAGGCCCTGGTCGGCTACGTCGAGGACTGGGTGATCTGATCAGCTAGCGCCTCTGCCTGTCCGAAAGCGCTCCGGCGAGCGTCGCCCCGAAGAATGGCCCCCGGTATATCATGCCGGAATAAACCTGTACAAGGGTGGCGCCGGCATCGAGCTTCTCGGCCGCGCTCGCCCCGTCGGTGATTCCCCCGACTCCGATGATGGGGAGCCTGCCCCTCGTTGCCCGGGAGATGTAGCCGATGACCTGGGTCGAGCGCCTTCGAAGCGGGGCGCCGCTCAGACCCCCGGACTCGGAAACCCGGGCTAATGCGCCGGGCCTATCGAGGGTTGTGTTGGTTGCGATCACCCCGTCCAGCTTGAAGTCGGCGATGACACCCAGGACGTCGTCGATCTGGGAAAACCCAAGGTCGGGCGAAATCTTAAGAAGTATCGGAACCCTGCCCGTCCCTTTGGCAGCGGCCCTTTGGGCGTTGGCTCCCGTCACCGCTGAGAGGAGTTCCCGGAGCCGAGACTCGTCCTGGAGCTGGCGCAGGTTCGGCGTGTTGGGGCTCGAGACATTGAGGACCAGGTAGTCGGCCAGATCCGCAAGGCAGCGGAAGCTTGAGAGATAGTCCTCGGCGGCCCGGTCGATGTCGGCGACTTTTGATTTTCCGATATTGACCCCGAGCGGGATCCGGCGGTGGCCCGGTCCGGGGTACTTTGAAAGTCTCGCGGCGACCGCCTGGGCACCCTGGTTATTGAAGCCCATTCGGTTAATGACGGCCTCCTGAGATGGGTAGCGGAAAACACGGGGCTTCGGGTTGCCGGGCTGAGCGAGCGCTGTGACCGTTCCAATTTCCACGTGCCCGAACCCAAGGGCGGCGGCGGCCGGCCACGCGCTCCCATTCTTGTCAAATCCCGCAGCCAGACCCACGGCGTTAGGGAACTTCAGGCCAAAGGCCTCGACGGGCCTAAACTGCCCGGTGGGCAGACCGACCAGGGCCTCGAGCAGCCTGCAGGCCGGCGCAACCCGGCCCAAAAACATCATCGAATGCACCGCAACTTCGTGCGCCTTCTCCGACTCAAGACGGAACAAAAAGGGCCGAATGACTTTTTCGTAGATCGCTCCCATGTGACGCCAGCGTGAAATCCGCGGGCCAAAACGCAAGTGCGGCTATCGAAACCATCGACAGGTCAATATGTTCCATTCCTATGCCGACCAGTGAAATACATATTGTTTTTGTGCTTGTTATTTACCCCCCCCCTCGCACGCTGCGCTAAAATTTCCTGTAATCATCTGAATCCATGGCAAAACCGACTTCCACGCTCGACTGGTGCATCGTAAGACTGGGTGAAGACCACAATTGGTGGGTCGGTGAAACCAGTGACCCGGTCCGCTGGGACGTCGACGGACTGAGCATCGTGGACCCCCGCCAGGTGGCCCATTTGGTGGAGCTGGTGGACGCGCTTCGCGACTACGGTTTCCAGCAGGACCTCTTCGAGGCGGCGTTCATTCCCTTCCGGATCGAGAAGGACCTTGGCGCTGGCAAGGTGCGCCTGAAGCGCGTGAAGGAATCGATCTTTGAGTCCGACGAGAAGCTCTTTGCGCTGCCGGACATTCTCGACGAGGAGAACGGGCCGTATGCCGATCTCCTGGATCACCTGACACGCTGCCGCGTGAAGCTCCTGAACGACCTGTTCGCGTTCGAGAGCAAGCTCACGGTCGACGAGGTGGAGGACGAGATCCGCGAGGAGCAGAACACCCATTTCATTGAGGGCAAGGCCGTGCACACCTTCTCGGAGCTGTGCGCCATCCTCGACTACATGCCCGACGGCATCGACCTCGACGAAGAGCAGCCCTCTAAGGCCGCAGAGGAGGAGGAGGATGACCTCCCCACGCTCGACGCCGAGGAAGAGGAGAAGCTGAAGAACGACGAGTCCCTCAAATGGGACGAGGACGGCGACGACGAGAAGGAGGACGAGAAAGACGGCGAGGAGAAGAAGGAAGGCGACGAGGAAGGGGCCGGGGAGGAAGAGGCTGAGAAACCGCGGCGCAAGTCGCGGGGCAAGCGCTAGGCCGGGTCTCCCCCCAAGTATGCGCATCCTCGGTCCAGCGACGATTGCCCTGGCGGTGATCCTCGGGGGTTGCCAGACGGCGGAGGCCCCGACCGGGCGCAACCCGACTATCCCCTCGGCAGCCTCCTCAAGCCAGCTTCGTCCGGGCGACAGCCTGACAGTTGCGATCATCGGCGTCCCCGACCCTTCGACCAATGCCGTCCAAATCGATGACATGGGGATCATAAGCCTTCCCTACATCGGAACCCTAAAGGCCGCCGGGGAAACCACGGGCGGCCTGACCCAGCGCATCCGCGAGGCCTACGTGTCGAAGAAGATCTACACCTCCGTCGACATCTCCGTCAGCGTTACCGAGCGTTACGTCTACGTCGGTGGGGAGGTCGAGAAGCCCGGCCGCATCATCTGGACCCCCGACCTGACCGCGGCCAAGGCCGTCCAGGCGGCCGGGGGATTCACTCTCTACGCCAAGGAGGACAAGGTGAGCGTCGTGCGCAACCAGGTCCTCTACGAGCTCGATATCAAGCTGGCCCAGAAGAGCCCCTCCCAGGACCCGAAGCTTGAGCCGGGAGATTCCATCCAGGTCTCGCGCACGGCGTTCTAGGCAGGCTCTAGGCGTTCAGTTCCCTCGCCACTTCCTTGGCGAAATAAGTGAGGATCATGTCGGCGCCAGCCCGCTTTATTGCGACGAGGGACTCGAGCCGGCACCGCTCCAGGTCCAGCCAACCCAGCCGCGCGGCGGCGTGGATCTGAGAATACTCCCCCGAAACCTGGTAGGCCGCGATCGACTTGCGCGTCGACTGCCTGAGCTCACGGATAATGTCCAGGTAGATGCCCGCGGGCTTCACCATGACGATGTCGGCGCCCTCTGCCTCGTCGAGCCGCAGTTCGATCAGCGCCTCCCTGCGGTTGGCCGGATTCAACTGATAGGTGCTCTTGTCAATGCCCGGGGCCCCGGGCGCCTTTGATGTGCCGACGGCGTCCCTGAAGGGTCCGTAGTAGGCTGAGGCGTATTTTGCCGTATAGGCCATGATCGCGGTGCCCTCGTGCCCGGAGCTGTCGAGGGCCTTTCGAATCGCCCCCACCCTGCCGTCCATCATGTCACTCGGGGCCACCATGTCCACGCCGGCAGCGGCGTGGAGCACCGCCATCTTGGCCAGGATCTCGACGGTCCGGTCATTGTCGACGTCGCTGCCGTCCGGGACCAGCACTCCATCATGCCCATGGGTCGTGTAGGGATCTAGCGCGATGTCGGTCATCACCGTGATCCCGGGCACGGCCGATTTGACGGCTGAGACGGCGCGCAGGATAAGGGCATCCTGCCGTAGTGCCGCACTACCCTCCTCGTCCTTCAGGCGGGAGCTCAGCTTCGGAAAGAGAGCCACTGCCGGCACGCCGAGTTTGTTGAGCTCCCGGCATTCCTTCACCAGGTCGGCGATGTTCAGACGGAACACGCCGGGCATGGAGAGTATCGGCTCGGGACGCCCCTTCCCGTCGACCACAAAGAGGGGGGCGATAAGGTTCTTCGGCAGAAGCACCGTATCCGACACCATGGCGCGAAGGGATGCCGTGCGTCTTAGGCGCCTGGGGCGTTGAACGAGATTGAGCTTGAATGAGTTGGGCATGTCTTCGGGGGTAATTTGAGTGAAGCATGCCGTTCCCCGGGTCGCGACAAGAAATTTGCCGGGAGGGTCGGCGGCCCGGGGCGGCAGGGGTGAAAAAAAGAGCGTTTCGATGCGCCTTGATTTAATTCAGCAACCCTCCTCCTCTTTTCCCACGTTCATGGCTATCAAGCTGTTTGAGTCACTATCCCGGGAAGTCCGCGAGCTCCGCCCATCGGAGCCGGACGGCGTCTTCCGGTTCTACAACTGCGGACCGACGGTCTATGCCCCCGCCCATATCGGCAACTTCCGGACCTTCGTGATCAATGACGTGATCCGCCGGCTCCTTGAGCTAGAATTCCCCGGGAAGGTGCGCCATGTGCGCAACCTGACCGACGTCGACGACCGCACGATCGGCCAGGCGAGGACCGAGAAGCGCCCGCTTGCGGAAATCACGCGCAAGTGGACTGAACTCTTCCATGCCGATTGCGCGGCGCTTAACTGCCTCCCTCCCCACGTCGAGCCCACGGCTACCGGCTCCATCAAGGAGCAGGTCGACATGATCGACGTGCTCATGCGCAAGGGTAACGCCTACCGCTCAGCCGACGGTTCCGTGTATTTCAAGATCAGCTCTTTTCCGGGCTACGGGGCCCTTTCCCGGATTCGGGAGAGGGAGCTCAAGGTGACGAACAGCGTATTCGACGCCGACCACAAGGACGACATTGGCGACTTCGCGCTCTGGAAAGCCTACAAGTCCGAGGACGACGGGGATGTCAAATGGGCGGGCCCGAGCGGGGCCGCCGAGGGGCGCCCGGGGTGGCATATCGAGTGCAGCGCGATGATCAAGAAGCACCTTGGGGAGACGATCGACCTTCACACCGGCGGTGTCGACCTGCTGTTCCCGCACCACGAGAACGAGATCGCCCAAAGCCAGTGCTGCAATGGCACGACGTTCGCGCGCCACTGGTACCACTCGGAGCACCTGCTTGTGGACGGGACCACCATGAGCAAGAGCAAGGGCAACTACTACACCCTGAGCGACCTGGTCGCGAAGGGGTATTCCCCCATGGCCCTGCGCTACGCGCTCCTCTCGGGACACCCACGCAAGCAGCTCAACTTCACCCTCGACTCACTGCACGCGGCCGAGAGCGCCCTTAAGGCCCTCGCCAGGTTTTCGGAGGGTGTTGCCGCAGGGGCAAAGGCCCTGGAAGAAGGGGCATCAACTGTTTTTGACGGGGTATTTCGGGCCCTGGGTGACGACCTCAACACTCCGGCGGCCCTGGGCGCCCTCTTCACCGCGGTGAACGCGACCGACCCCCGGGGCGCGACCCTGGCCGACAAGGCGGCGTTCAACCGGGTGATCTACGCCCTGGGCCTTGACCTCTCCACAACCTCCGCGAATGCGTCCAAGCCGTCCGTACCCGAGGCGGTGGAGCACCTTGCCAAGCTCCGCTGGGAGGCGAAGAAATCGAAGGATTTTGCCGCAGCCGACCGCCTCCGCGCCGAAATAGCAGCCTCGGGCTATTCGATGCTCGACGGCAAGGACGGCTACAAGCTGGAGGCCCTGAGGAAAGCCTGACTTGGCTTTCGCCCAACACCCTTCATCGTAGACGCTCCCGTGATGACTCCCCTTGAAGAACTCCGCCACTCGGCGTCGCACATCCTGGCAACCGCCCTATTGCGCATCTACCCCGACGCAAAGCTGGACATCGGCCCGCCGACGGACACCGGCTTCTACTACGACGTAGACCTGGACCACAAGCTGACGGCCGAGGACCTGGCTAAGATCGAGGCCGAGATGAAGAAGGTCGCCGAGGAGAACCAGCCGTTCCTGCGCAAGGAAGTCTCCCGCGAGGAAGCGGTCGAGATCATCAAGTCGCGCGGTCAGGAGCGCTACAAGCTCGGCCGCCTCGCCGACATCCCCGAGGGGGAAAAGATCTCCTTCTACCAGAACGGGGAGTTCATGGACCTTTGCGCCGGCACCCACGTGCGGTACAGCTCGAAGGTCAAGGCGTTCAAGCTCCTCTCGATCGCCGGCGCCTATCACAGGGGCAGCGAGAAGAACAAGCAGCTGCAGAGGATCTACGGCACCGCCTTCGCCACGAAGGACGAGCTAGCCGGCTACCTCGAGCAGATGGAGCAGGCCAAGCACCGGGACCACCGCAAGCTCGGCAAGGATCTCCGCCTCTTCGTGATCGACGAGGACGTTGGGCAGGGCCTCATCCTGTGGACCCCGAACGGCTCGGTCATCCGCCAGGAGCTCCAGACCTTCATCAGCGAGGAGCTGCGCAAACAGGGATACTCCCAGGTCTTCACTCCCCACATCGGCAAGCTCGAGCTCTACAAGATCTCGGGACACTTCCCCTACTACAAGGAGTCCCAGTTCACGCCCGTCGTGGAGAACGAGTCCCTGGCGAGGATCCTGCGCGAGGGATGCTCGTGCGCCGAGATGGTGGTCAGGCTTGACGCCGTCTCATCGCACCTGGCCGCGCAGGTGAACGCCCGCACGGGAACCGAGACGATCACGGCGGACCGGGTGAAGCCCGACGATCAGCTCCTGGACGGCTTCATGCTGAAGCCCATGAACTGCCCGCACCACATCAAAATCTTCTCCTCGCAGCCCCATTCCTACAGGGACCTGCCGGTGCGGCTCGCGGAGTTCGGAACCGTTTACCGCTGGGAGCAGTCCGGCGAACTCAACGGAATGACCCGCGTGCGCGGGTTCACCCAGGATGACGCCCACCTCTTCTGCACGGAGGACCAGGTTGCGGGGGAGCTCCTGGGATGCCTTTCCCTGGTTAAGATTGTCCTTAACACGCTCGGCATGAGTGACTACCGTGTTCGGGTTGGCCTTCGCGACCCCGACTCCAACAAGTACACGGGCGCCAAGGAGAATTGGGACAAGGCGGAGTCGGCATGCCGCGAGGCGGCCAAGACCCTGGGTGTGGCCTTCACCGAGGAGCCTGGGGAGGCGGCGTTCTATGGGCCAAAGATCGATTTCGTCGTAAAAGACGTGATTGGGCGCGAGTGGCAGCTCGGGACCGTCCAGGTGGACTACAACCTGCCCATTCGTTTCGACCTGACCTACAGCGGTGCGGACAACCAGCCGCATAGGCCGGTGATGATCCACCGTGCGCCCTTTGGCTCCATGGAGCGCTTCTGCGGCGTCCTGATTGAGCATTTTGGCGGCGACTTCCCGGTCTGGCTCTCGCCCGAGCAGGTCCGCCTCGTGCCGATCAGCGAGAGGACGATCGACTACGGTCGCGACGTCCTTTCCCGCCTCAAGGCCGCCGGCGTTCGCGCAACGCTCGACGAGCACAATGACAAGCTCGGGGCCAAGATCCGGCGGGCCGAAATCGAAAAGGTCCCTTACACGCTTGTCCTCGGGGCCAAGGAGGCCGAGGCCCAAAGCGTCAGCGTCCGGAGCCGGGCCCGCGGGGACGAGGGGATCGTGCCCGTCGACCAGTTCCTCGCGAAGATCCTCGAGGATATTCGCCTCAGGAGCCTATCCGAGAAGAAGAAGCCCGCCTAGGGCGTCGGGTCAGCCTAGACCGCAGCCTCGCCCCGCTCGTCGGTGCGGATGCGGATCACTTCCTCAAGCGGAACGAGGAAGACCTTGCCATCGCCAATCTTTCCGGTCTTCGCGGACCTCACAATTGCGTCGACTGCCTTGCCCGAAATGTCGTCAGAAACGGCGATCTCGATCTTCACCTTGGGCAGGAAATCAACCGTGTACTCGCTCCCGCGATAGATCTCGGTGTGTCCCTTTTGCCGCCCGAAGCCTTTGACTTCAGTGACGGTCATACCCTCGATTCCGGCCTCGGCAAGTGCCTCTTTGACCTCTTCGAGTTTGAACGGCTTTATGATGGCGATGATGAGTTTCATTCAGATGGGGATTGGAAATACCGATTCAACGGCTGGAGAGTAAAGTTGCGGCTCGGGTCGCGCAAGCTCGGGTTCCGAACGGCCGGGGCCGCGCCGCGCGATTCGGAATTGGCTCCAAGCCATCGCATTGCTTTAAGCACGCACTATGCCAAGGGAGGCTCGACCGCAACGGTCGCAATATGGAGCTCCTTGAGCTGGCGCGCGGTCACCGGGGTCGGGCTGCCGGCCATCAGGTCCTGTCCCTTCTGGGTCTTCGGGAAGGCAATCACGTCCCGGATGCTGGTGGTTCCGCAGAGGAGTGCCGCGATCCGGTCCAGGCCGAAGGCTATGCCCCCGTGGGGGGGGGCCCCGTAGGTGAAGGCCCGGAGCATGTACCCGAAGCGGTTCTCGACAATATCGGCCGGGATCTTGAGCACCTCCTCGAAGATCTTCTTCTGGAGGGCAGGTTGGTGGATGCGGATCGAGCCGCCGCCCAGTTCCATCCCGTTCAGCACAATGTCGTAGTGCTGTCCGCGAACGGCCTTGGGATCGGTGTCGATCAAGGCCGCGTCCTCAGGCACGGGAGCGGTGAACGGGTGATGCGTGGCGACATAGGACTTCTGCTCCTCGTCGTAGGTCATGAGCGGGAAGTTGACGACCCAGAGGAATTTCCAGTCATCGGGCCTGAGGGTGAGCTTGCCGCGCTTCTGGAGCAGGAGCGCCGCCTCAAGGCGGATGCGGCCGAGGATCGCGCAGGCCTTCTCCCAGGGAGCGGCGGCGAAGAAGACCATGTCCCCATCGGCCACCTCGAGCGTCGCCTGGAGCGCCGACTTCTCGGCCTCCGAGAGGAATTTGACGATAGGCGACTTCCACTCGCCACCCTCGACCTTGATGAAGGCGAGGCCCTTCGCCCCGAGGCTCTTGGCAATCTCCTCGAGAGCCTTGAGCTCTCCCTGGGTCATATCCGCGAGTCCCTTTGCGTTGAGGGCCTTCACGGCCCCGCCCGAAGCAACCGTTCCCTGGAAGACCTTAAAGGACGAGGCCCTGAAGGTTTCCGAAAAATCCTTGAGCTCGATGCCGAAACGCAGGTCGGGCTTGTCGACCCCGTAGCGGTTCATCGCGTCGATATACTGCATCCTGGGGAACGGGGTCGGGATTTCGGTGCCAAGGACGTCCGCCCAGATCTTCTTCAGCATTCCCTCGAAGAGCGTGTAGATGTCCTCACGGTCCACGAACGAGGCCTCGACGTCCACCTGGGTGAACTCCATCTGGCGGTCCGCCCGGAGATCCTCGTCGCGGAAGCAGCGGGCAATCTGGAAATACCGCTCGACGCCCGCCACCATCAGGATCTGCTTGAACTGCTGGGGTGACTGGGAAAGCGCGTAGAATTGCCCGGCATGGATACGGGAGGGAACCAGGTACTCGCGCGCCCCCTCGGGTGTGCTCTTGAACAGAGCCGGGGTCTCCACCTCGATGAAGTCCTGCGAATCGAAGTAATCGCGGATCGACTTGGCCGTGCGGTGCCGCACCTCGAGGTTCTTGCGCATCTTCGGCCTTCGAAGGTCGAGGTAGCGGTACGTGAGGCGCAGGTCCTCGTTCACCTTGTCGCCGCCTGCGTCGTCCAGGGGGAACGGGGGAGTCTCGGATAGGTTGAGCACCTCCAGCACGGAGGCCTCGATCTCCACGGCCCCCGTCGGCAGGGCCGGGTTCACCGTGCCCTCGGGACGAGGAACCACCTTGCCCGCGACGCTGATCACCGACTCGGGCTTCAGCTGCGAGGCCCGGGCGCTCAATTCGGGGCTTCCAATGGGGTCGAACTTGACCTGGCTGACGCCCTTGCGGTCGCGCAGGTCAATGAAGATGATCCCGCCGTGGTCCCGGATGGAGTCGACCCAGCCTGACAGGGAAACGGCGGCGCCGATGTCGGCTTCCTTCAACTGGGCGCAATGGTGGGTCCGTTTCATGGTGCGAGCTTCACGTGTAAACGGGAGATGAAGCCCCCATGGCCGGCCGGGGGCAACCCGATTTTTGAGCCGATAGGGATCTCAGGAAATGACGAGTGATTCCCCGGTCATCTCGACGGGTTTGGGGATGCCCATAAGGTGCAGGACCGTCGGGGCCACGTCCGCCAACCGTCCACCCTGGCTCATGAGGGTCTTGCCGGCGGCATATCCCTCCCCAACCACGAAGAATTCGACCAGGTTTAGGGTGTGGGAGGTGTGGGGGATGTTGTTGACCGGGTCCCACATCTGCTCGCAGTTGCCGTGGTCGGCCCCGATGAGGGCGCTGCCCCCCATTGTCGCCAAGGCCTCCAGGAGCTCGCCCACCGACTTGTCCGTCGTCTCAACGGCCTTCACGGCGGCCTCCAGGGAGCCGGTGTGTCCCACCATGTCGGGATTTGCAAAGTTGACGACGATCAGGGCGTACTTGCCCGACAGGATCGCCTGCTTCGCCTCGCGGGTCACGTCGGCGGCCGACATCTCGGGCTTCAAGTCGTAGGTGGCCACCTTGGGGCTCTGCGGGCACGCCCGGTCCTCCCCGGGGAAGGGATCCTTCCGGTAGTTGTTAAAGAAGAACGTGACGTGGGGGTTCTTCTCGGTCTCGGCGCATCGGAACTGGGCGAGGCCAAGTTTCGAGACGACCTCGCCTAGGATATTCTTCAGCTTCTCGGGCTTCGGCAGGATAACATGCACCGGGAGCCCAGACTCGTACTCGGTCATCGTGGCGTAGAAAAGGTCGAGCTTGGGTCCGCGGTCGAAATCCTTGAACCCGTCGATGACGAACGCCTTGGTGATCTCGCGCGGGCGATCGCCGCGGTAATTGTAGAAAATGACGCTGTCGCCGTCGGCGATTACGGCCAGGGGCTTGCCGTCACTGCCCACCACGGCCGTGGGCGCCACAAACTCGTCGCCCGTCTGGGTGGCCGTGAGAGGCTTGTCGTAGTAGGCCTGGATCGCCGCCTCCGCGCTGGCGGCGGTGGCTTCAATCTTGCGGCCTGTCAGGAGCCCGTAGGCCCGCGCAACGCGGTCCCAGCGGTTGTCCCGGTCCATGGCCCAGAACCTGCCGCACACGGAGGCGATCCTGCCGATGCCCAGCTCGCGGCATTTCTGATCGACCTGCCGCACATAGCCGATGCCGCTGGAGGGAGGGGTGTCCCGTCCGTCGGTAAATGCGTGGATGAAGACCCGGTCCGGTGCGAGGCCGTCAGCCTTGGCCTGGGCCAGGAGGCCATAGAGGTGCTCCAGCATTCCATGGACGCCGGCGTCCGAAACGATTCCCATCAGGTGGAGCCGGGAGGAACGGGACTTTACCCGGTCTATGGCACCCCGCCACACCGGGTTCGACGCCAAGAGACCGTCCGTGAACAGCTTGTTAATCCTGACAAGTTCCTGGTTCACGATTCGACCCGCACCAATGTTCTCGTGCCCGACCTCGCTGTTGCCCATGACCCCGTCAGGGAGCCCCACGTCGAGGCCGCTGGCCTTGACCAGAGCCACCGGGTAGCGGGCGTGGAGCATGTCGTCGCAGGGCTTTTTCGCCAGGACGGTCGCATTGGTGGAATCCTGCTCGGGATGGGGACTCTTGCCCCAGCCATCGCGGATAATGAGCAGTACAGGCTTGCGCGGTGAATTCATGTCGGTTTGTGACGTTACTAGCGGTGTGCAGCCTGTCGACTGCCGCAACGCGAAAAACGATACTCCCTGACGGTATTAGGCACAAATCCAGCATACGAGGATTGCGAATGACACTGATCATCCGTGACCAGCTCGTGAACCCGCCCACGTGGTTCACCTCCTTCCGCGACCTGACGCTCTATTGCAACGTGTTCATGAAGGACGATGTGGTGATCGAATCGGAGGATCCGGACCCGTACTACCGCTGGATGCGGCCCAGGGGGGGAATGGACTTTGTCGAGGACTTTGTTCGGCCGGGGGCCGAGGACGGGGTGCACCTCGACGTCGAGCACAACTACCCTAGGACCGTGGTGACCGACCGGATCGCCCCTGAGAACCTCCATAGCCTCATCAGGCTGATACGATTCTGCAGAGGCGCGGCTTGACGTTCGCTCGTCGGGCCGGGTCAAATCAGGCCATGTCAAAGCGTGCCGTGCTGATTGCCAACCTCGGGTCCCCGGACTCGACCTCGATTCCCGACGTGAGGCGCTACCTCAGGGAATTCCTCGGGGACGAGCGGGTTATCGACCTGCCAGCACCGCTCAGGTTCCTGCTGCTTGAGGCGATCATCCTGCCCACGCGGCCCAAGAAGACCGCCCATGCCTATTCAAAGGTGTGGACTCCCGAGGGATCCCCCCTGGTCGCCACGTCGGAGAGCGTTCGCAAGAAGCTCGCCGTGAAACTGGGCGCCGAGGTGCCGGTCCATATCACGATGCGCTACGGAAACCCGTCGATCGCATCGACCGTGAAGGCCCTGGTCGACCAGGGTTGCGATGAGGTGCTTCTTTTCCCCCAGTACCCCCACTATGCGATGGCGTCGTGGGAGACGGTCGTGGTGCGCATCTACGAAGAGGCGGCAAAGCAGGCACCCCAGATGAAGATTGTCTGCGTGCAGCCCTTCTACGGCGACGCTGACTATATCGACATGATGCTAGCGGTGGCCGCTCCGGCGCTCGAAAAGCCCTACGACCACCTCCTTTTCAGCTACCACGGCATCCCCGAGCGCCACCTGCGCAAGGCGGACTCCTCGCACGGCCACTGCACGGTTGTCGCCGACTGCTGCAACACCTGCTCGCCGGCGCATGCGACCTGTTACCGGGCCCAATGCGTGCGAACGACCGCCGAGTTTGGCCGGCGCGGAAGACTTGATCCGGCGAAGTATTCCATGTCGTACCAGTCGCGCCTGGCCGGTGAGCCGTGGCTGCAGCCGTTCACGGATTTCGAATTGGTCCGGCTACCCAAGGCAGGGGTAAAACGCCTCCTGGTCATTTGCCCGAGCTTTCTCGCAGATTGCCTGGAGACGTTAGAAGAGATCGCGATGGCCGGCAAAGAAACGTTCTTAGAGGCTGGAGGTGAGAGCTTTGAGAAAATAATTTGCCCGAATGACCACCCAGCATATATCGATTTTCTCGCAAATCGTGTGCAAAAGTGGCTAAATACCGGCCAATTGTGAGCGATACGTCGACGACGCCTCCACTGACCATCCCCAACGCCGGCCTCAGGACTGCCCGGGTTGCCGTCTTGGTGCTTGATGGTTCGGGCAAGGTCACCTCGGCCAACCAGGAGGCCAGGATCCTCTGGCAGTCTGGAGCCGGAGAGTTGATCGGTGAGTTCTTCCCCGACCTTTTCGCCCTGGACATCGTCAGCGACGAGCCGGAAATGCAGGAGGCCCAGTGGGACATCCTCCTCGCCGCGCTGTTGGAGAAACGGGCCATCCTGTCGGTTCAGCCCCGGGAGGGTGCTCCGCATCCCATGGCCGTTCGTGCCGAGAAGGCTTTAGGGCCCGCGGGAGGCTACATTGTCGTCATCGAGCCCCCCCTGGAGACGTCCGCCCTGGCTCCAGCCCCGTCCGACGAACAGGCGGCCGCCCTCCAACTCTTTGCCGAAAAAGGCCCGGTGGGTTTCTTCGACCTGAAGCTCAAGGACCGCAAAGTCCTCTACTCGCCTGCATGGAAGCGAATGCTGGGCTACCTAGACAGCGAGTTGGCCGACACCTATGACGCCTGGCTCGGTCTCCTCCATCCCGAGGACACGGCTGCGGCCCCGGACAAGGCGGGCAGGAAGCTCAAGGTCGGCGCACGCCCCTTTTCGGTCGAGTTCCGGATGAAGCACAAGGCCGGGCATTGGGCCTGGGTCCACTGCGTCGGCCTCCAGCTCGTCAACTCCGCAGGGGAACTTGAACGGGTGATTGGGATCCACGTGGACGCCACCGAGCGCAAGGAAACAGAGGAGTCGGCAATCGCCGGCGAGTCCCGCCTCATGGCGCTTACCGACGACGGATCGCTGGCCGCATTTGAAGTGGACTACGCCGGGGAGTCTTCCTGGTTCTCGGGGGCGTGGCTGAGGCTACTCGGTGGGCTCCCCGAGCCGTCCAATGGGCCGGCTGCCCTAACCGACGCGTTCAGCCCTGAGGAATGCCCAGAGGGTGTCGAGGCCTGGCTCCTTTCCCAGGCCCCGGGCCAGTCGTCTTTCTCAAGGACCGTGCACCTCCGGACGAGAGACAACCGCTCGGTCCCGTGCCTGCTTGGCATCACCCGCACGGTCACCCGCAAGCGGACACTGTCCCGCGTGGTCGGCTTCGCCCATCCCCTGGCCGATGCCTCCGCGCCCGCGCCAATTCCCGCCCAGAAGGAAGTCGCCCCCCAGGCTCAGCCACCGGCCAACTCCGATGTCCTTGAGGAGATCCTGGCCACGATCGCCGAGGGCGTGATCGCAACCGACGGCCAGGGGAGCGTCCTTTTTGCAAACGCAACAGCGGCACGCATCCTGGGGCAGCCAGCCGAGGCCATCGCGGGGCGACCGCTTGACCAAGTTTTCGCCCTAGTTGACCGTCAGAGCGGAAAGGCCGGGGACAACCCGGCCGACCGAGCGCTCTCCGCGAGCGGCCCCCTGCCCCTCATCGGCGACCAGGCCGTGGTCGGAGCCAACGGCCAAGCCATCCCCGTCGTTTGGACGGCCCGGGCCACCTTCGGTGCCGACGCCAAGCCGCGCGGAATCGTCATCGTTTTCAGGAATCCCGACGAAATGAGCCTGACTCCCGAGGAGCTCATCAAGGCCAATCGGTTCGAGTCGCTCGGCCTGCTGGCCGGCGGAATCTCCCACGATTTCAACAACCTGCTGACGACCATCCTTGGTGGTCTCTCCCTCGCAAAGGACAACCGTGACCTTTCCAAGCTGGGCGATGCCGAGCGCGCGTGCATCGCGGCCAAGGGCCTCACTAAGCAGCTCCTCGCGTTCACCAAGGGCGGCTCCGGCGTTAAGACCGTGTGCGCCTCGAAGGATATCCTGGAGGATGCCGTGAAGATTGCCTCTGCAGGATCTACCGCCGTGATTACGGTCCACGCCGAGGACGGCATCGGGGCGGTTCAGGTCGACCGCCCGCAAATCCTGCAGGTCTTCCAGAATCTGATCGTCAACGCTCTCCAGGCGATGCCGCCCTCGCCGCACCAGGCTCGCGTGCAGCTGCGGGCCGCCAACGCCACAATCCGCGAGGGCCAGATTGCATCCCTGCCGGCCGGGTCCTACGTGGAGTTTGAGGTCCGCGACAACGGCAGCGGGATCAAGCCCGAGCACCTCGAGAAGATATGGGACCCGTTCTTCACGACCAAGAAGCACGGCACCGGGTTAGGCCTGGCGACGGTGCTTTCAATTGTTCGCAAGCTCGGGGGAGAGATCGGCCTCCAGTCAACCATCGGGGAAGGCACCGTCTTTAGTATCTTCCTGCCCATGGCCGACCAGCCCGTCGAGGTCCAGGCCAGGCCCGCGCCCTCCCTGAGGTTTGGCACCGGACGGGTGCTGTTCATGGATGACGACGAGCACATCTGCAATCTGACCGCCTCGATGCTCCAGAGCCTCGACTACAAGTTCGACATCGCCAAGAGGGGCGAGGAGGCGATCACGCTCTACAAGCGCTACCAGAACATCGGGCGTCCCTACGATGCGGTCATCATGGATCTCACCGTCGTGGGCGGGCTTGGCGGCGAAGAGACCTTCAGGGCCCTCCACGAGCTCGATCCGGATGTCAGGGCCATTGTCTCGAGCGGCTACGACAACGAGGACATGGCCAAGCAGTACCTCGACATGGGTTTCTGCGGTTACCTGACGAAGCCCTACCGAGTGACCGACCTGGGCAAGGTGCTGAAGGCGGTCCTCGGCTAGACTCGCCTAGGCCCCTTCCTGCCAGGTGAAGGCGTGGCAGAGTGCGACGCCGGCGGCATCGGATTCGTCGAGGTCCAAGGTTCGGCCATGGCCGAGCATCGCCTTAACCGTGCGGGCAAGCTGTTCCTTGCTGGCCTTGCCCGACCCGGACACCGCCCGCTTCACCCGGAGCGGCGCATATTCAAAGACCGGGAGATCCCGCAGGGCCGCAGCTGCCATGGCTGTTCCCCGTGCTGCCCCTAGGATCTGCGCCGTCTGGAAGTTCTGGACGTAGATGGTCTGCTCAAGGGCCACGTGGCGGACGCCCTCCGAGGTATCGATAAAATCAGCCACCGCGCGGTGGATTTCGGCCAGAGCGGCCGCCATGCTCCTGCTGGCCGGGACCCGCACCGTCCGGCAGCGAAGGAGAACGGGTTGGCGGCCCGGAGCGAACTCCAGGAGCGCCAGGCCGGTGCCTCGAAGCGAGGGGTCGATCCCCAGCACCAGGCCCACAAATGGCTTCTTGTGGCCGTGTTCGCTAACATGGGCGGACCCTCCCTTTGACGCCGCCACCTTCCCGGCCACTGGCCGCCCCTCGAGCTTTGCCGTCCACATCTGCCTGGAAGTCATGCGGGCCATGGTCGTGGGAGATTCTTGGGCTCTTAGATAAACATTCTCACGCCGGCCGCAATCGTGAGCACGATGGCAATGTTCTCGAACAGGCGCTGGTTTATCCTGCCCAGGAGCCACCGCCCCACGATTGTTCCTGCGATCACGGCCGGGGCCAGCAGCAGGTTTTGGATCAGGCTCTCCCGGGTGACCAGCCCCAGCCCGATCATGAACGGCAACTTGAACAGATTGAGTATCAGGAAAAAGGCGGCTCCGGTGCCCATGTATTCCATCTTGGGCAATCGCATCGCGAGGAGATAGATCACCATGAGCGGGCCTGCGGCGTTGGAAACGATGGTCGTGAAGCCCGCCATGATCCCAAAGAGCGGCGCAAACCACGCCGGGTGATCCTGCTCGGCCACAGGCGGCCTTGCCCGCCGGATGAGATGAAGTGCAGCCAGGCCGATGACGATCGCCCCCATAGCCAACCGGGTTGCGTGCTCGTCCATGCGCCCCATGGCGACGGCGCCCACGACGACTCCCAAGGCGGCCCAGGGGAGCATCCTCCACACGTGCCTCCACTGGGCATGCCTGCGGTAGGAGGCGAAGGCCACCCAGTCGCCCACGATGAGGAGCGGGAGCACCAGTCCGGTCGAGCTCCGTGCGGGCATGATCGAAGCAAACAGCGCGACAAAAAGGAGGCTAAGGCCGGTTATCCCGGTTTTGGCGATCCCGACCAGTATCGCGCCCAGGACGGCAACGAACCACTCCCAGGCATGAAAGTTCAATCCGAGGCCCCCATTGGCTTAGGCTCGGGCGTGAACTCACCCTCGGCAACCTTGAATACCTGCCAGGTGCCGAGCGCGGCCTCGGGAAGCGCCGTGCCGGTGGCGACAACCTGGGACTCCGGGTCGAGCGCCGACCAGAAACGCAAGCGTCGCTCGGAATCGAGCTCGCCCAGGACGTCGTCGGCCAGGAGCACGGGGCGCACCCCGCAGCGCGCGTGAAACCAGGCCGCCTGGGCCAGGCGCAGCGCCAGGGTGACTGATCGCTGCTGACCCTCCGAGGCAAAGTCCCTGGCATCGGAACCCCGGACCTCAAAGCTCAGGTCGTCTCGGTGGGGACCCACGAGGGTCGTGCCCATGCGAAGGTCCCGGTCGCGCCCAGCCTCAAGTTGGGCGAGGAGGGCCTCGCCCGTGGCGCCGATCAGGGGGGAGAGGTACGCTATCCGGGCGGCCTCGGCCCCCCCGGTCAGGCGCTGGTAGGCTTTCCCAGCCTCGTCGGCCAATTCGCTTAGCCAGCGGGTCCTTAGCGCCACGATGGCAGCCCCGTGAGTCGCCAACACCCTGTCGAAGGCCGCAATCTGCGCCACAGCCTGACCGTCGCCCCTCCTGAGGAGACTGTTTCGCTCGGACAGGGCCCGGGTGTACGACTGGAGGGACCCAAGATAGTCGGGATCCATCGCCGAGAGCGTCAGGTCGAGCCAGCGTCTCCTCAGGGCCGGAACCCCTCGGATCAACTGGAGATCCTGCGAGGAAAAGACTACGGTCGGATACCTCCCGACGTGGTCAGCCAACCTTGCGACCCGGGTATCTCCGTACCAAAGCTCCTTGCCGTCCCTGCGAAACTTTATGGTCACCCGCTCCTCTCCCCTGCCCTCGCTCTCCACCTGGCAAGCCATGCCCGCCTCCATCTGGCCGCTCATGACCAGCACCTTGCTGTCTGCCGTTCGGAACGAGCGAAGCGCAGTCAGGCAACCGAGCGCCTCAAGAAGGTTGGACTTTCCCTGGCCGTTCGGGCCAACGAAGAATTGGCGCCTTCCCGAGAATTCCAGCGAGGCCAATGGCACGTTTCTAAAGTGCCTCAGCGTGAGCTTTTTTATTACCATCGAGGTCCGGGGGCCTTATGTGAATACAAGGGAATCGCTCCAAAACGTCGAAAATTTCTGTCGCGGGCAAGTCCACAGGCCACTTTGATGCCCAAATGACCTTCGAAAAGGCCCTCTCTGACACCGTCCGGACCCTGGAATCGCTCTCGGCGATCCGGCCGGCCGTGGACACGGCTTCGGAGCTCATCCTGGGCACCCTTCGCTCGGGTGGGAAGCTCCTGGTCTGCGGCAACGGCGGGAGCGCGGCCGAGGCGGCCCACTTCGCGACGGAGCTGGTCGGCCGCTACCATGCAAAGCGGAGGTCGCTGCCAGCCGTGTCCCTTTCGTCGGACGGCTCCCTGGTGAGCTGCATTGGCAACGACTACGGCTTTGAACAGGTATTTGCCCGGCAGATTGCGGGCCTGGCCAAGCCAGGCGACCTGGTTGTCGCCATCACCTCGAGCGGAAACTCGCCAAACATCGTCGCTGCCCTCCAGGAAGCCAACCGACTCGGGTTAAAATCCATCGCCTTCCTGGGTAAATCCGGCGGCAAGGCCAAGGGCCTGGCCACGTGCGAGCTGATCATACCGGGCGAACGCGGGGCTTCGGCCCAGGAGTGCCATCTTTTCCTGATCCATTACTTCTGCGAGCAGATCGACATCCATTTTACATGAGCCAAAACAAAACTCCTAGCGAACAGGCCGTCATCAAGACGTCCTACGGCGAAATGACGGTGGCCTTCTGGCCCGACGTCGCACCCAAAACGGTCGAGAACTTCAAGAAGCTCGCCCGCGAGGGATTCTACGATGGGACGGCGTTTCACCGGATCATTAAGGGTTTCATGATCCAGGGTGGATGCCCGAACACAAAGGCCGGCCAGAAGGGCATGCCGGGCACAGGCGGCCCGGGCTACATGATCAAGGCCGAGTTCAACACCAAATCCCACGTGAAGGGCGTCCTTTCAATGGCCCGCTCTTCGAACCCCGACTCGGCCGGAAGCCAGTTCTTCATCTGCCACGGCGACGCGCGGTTCCTCGACCGCCAATACACCGCTTTCGGCGAGCTTGTTGCAGGCGAGGAAGTGCTTGAGCAGATCGCCAATGTCCCCACGGCGGGCCCCGAGCGGAGCACGCCCATCGAGCGCGTTGCGCTCGAGAGCGTGAAGCTCGTAACGCCCGCGGCCTAGGTAAGGCCTAGGTCCCTCGCAACGGCCTCGTTGGTGATCCTGCCGTCCCGGGTATTGACGCCCCTCGAAAGCCCCTTGTGGGCTGCCAGGGCGGCGTTGATGCCCCTCTGGACGATCATGGCGACATAGGGCTCCGTAGCCTGGGTCAGTCCCAGCGTGGAAGTCCTACCCACCAACGCGGGCATGTTCGGCACGGCGTAGTGCACGACGCCGTGCTGCTTGTAGACGGGCTCCTTGTGCGAGGTGGGCCGGATGGTCTCGATGCACCCGCCTTGGTCGATGGCGATGTCCACGATTACGCTGCCCGGGCGCATTTTCGCCACCATCTTCCTGGATACCACGATGGGGGCCTTCGCGGCGGGAATGAGGACTGCGCCGACCAGAAGGTCCGCGTCGGCCACGCTGGCCTCGACGTTTGCGGGGTTTGACATGAGGGTAACCACCCTCCCGCGGTACTCGGAATCGAGCGCCTCGAGCTTGCGCGTATCCAAGTCGAGAACAGTTACCCGAGCGCCCATGCCCGCCGCCATTTGCACGGCGTGAGCTCCCGAGTTGCCGGCACCGACCACCACGACGTGGCCAGGCAGGGTTCCCGGTATTCCGCCCAAGAGGACGCCTGAGCCGCCGTGCTGTGACTGGAGGAAGTAAGCGCCAATCTGGATGGCAAGGCGCCCTGCAATCTGCGACATCGGTTTGAGCAGCGGAAACGACCCATCGCCCCCTTCCACGGTCTCATAGGCTATCCCAAGAATCTTCTTCTTGAGCAGCACTTTCGCCAGGCTCGGTCCAGCTGCCAGGTGAAGGTAGGTGAAGAGTGCCTGGCCTTCCCTCAGGAGATCATACTCCGCAGGAAGGGGCTCCTTGACCTTAAGGATCAAGTCCGCCGCCTTCCACACGCTTGCGCCGTCCGCCACCAAGGTGGCTCCGGCACCGCGGTATTCCGCATCGGTGAATCCGGCGCTGTCACCGGCTGATTTTTGAATGATGACTTTGGCTCCTAGGGAAACGCAGCGCCTGCAAAGACTGGGGGTCATTGACACCCGCGTTTCCCCGATTTTGATCTCCTTCGGGACTCCGATTTTCATTGGTCCAGCATGCAGGGGGGGGGCCGTTCGTGACAAGTGGCAACAGTCCCGGTTGGCCCGCGGAAGCGGGCTTGGAATACTCCCGAAGTTGCCTCATGCAAGGGCCTAGATGCCTAAGATGATCAACCTGATGGTGGCGTGTGCCGAGAACCGGGTCATGGGCCGGGGAACAAAGCTCCCTTGGCATATCCCCGAGGACCAGAAGTTCTTCCACGACGAGACCGCGGGAAAATCGATCATCCTGGGTCGCATCTGCTACCAGACCTGGCCCCGCGCTCGGGAGGATGGGCGGCGCCTGGTGGTGATCACGAGCAATCCCTCGCTGGCTACAGACGGGGTCCAGGTTGCCCGCTCCGTGCCCGAGGCGCTGGCACTGGCGGAGGAATTGCCCGGTGAAATCTACGTAAATGGCGGCGAGCGCATCTTCGAGGAGGTCTTGGCGCTCGATCGCCCGATGCGCCTCCACTTGACGCAGGTTCACGCCGTGGTCGAGGGGGACGTGTTCTTCCCCGAATGGCGCCACATTGCCTGGCGCGAGGTCTCTCGCCGGGAGGGTTCCGATGCCAACTTCAGCTACACTTTTCTCGCGCTCGAGCGCGTTGTCGCGTCGGACAAAGATGAGGTGCGGAGGGGGCCCGTCTAACGCCTGCGCTTCGGGCGCTTGGAGGCGTGCGCGGAGGCAACGGCGACGTATTTCTCAGCCCAGCCTCGAAGTCCGGACTGCTCCTGCGCTGACAGGGCCCGGACCACGCGCGCTGGGGAACCAAAGACAAGGGATCCCGGGGGGCATTTGAAACGCTGGGGAACCAACGAGTTAGCCCCAACGATCGAACGGGCGCCAATCTCGGCACCGTCGAGGAGCGTCGCTCCCATGCCAATGAGGCACTCGTCGCCCACCGTGCATGCATGCACGATAGCGCCGTGTCCTATGGTGCACCAGGCGCCGATGTGGACCCCGAAGTCGTCAGCAAGGTGCACGACGGCGTTATCCTGAATATTCGTCCCCTCCCCCACCCGGATTACGTTGATGTCGCCCCTGATCACGGCGCCGTAGAAGACACTGGATTTTGGCCCGAGCACGACGTCACCCACGACCGTGGCATTTGGCGCGATGAACAGGGCACCCCGGGTCTTGGGCTTCCTTCCCAGATGCCGCTTGAGTCGTCCTGCAATCGTCATGGTTTGAACCTATCCCATCGCCCACCCGAGGCCCAGCCATTGTTTCATTGATCTCGAGGCAAACACGGCCGGACCCGCACATGCAGCGGGCCGGTGCGCGCGTGCACGGCGCCTATACTGTCGGGAGATCGCCTTCCAGGTCAGCGGGCACCCCTTTCGCCTTATGTCTGTATTTGAAGGCAAACGGGAAAACCAGCGCGAGAATGAGCGCATATCCCGCAAAGACGAACCAGATGCTGCGCCAGTCCTTCACGCCGTTCACGGTAAAGAAATCGACAACCCTGCCGCTCGCCAGCCCGCCCAAAAGGGCACCCAGGCCGTTCGTCATGATCATGAACAGCCCCTGCGCGCTGGCGCGGATACGGGGCTCGGCCTCGAGTTCGACAAACAGCGACCCCGAAATGTTATAAAAGTCGAAGGCCATCCCGTAGATGATCATCGATAGGACCAGCAGAATCAGCCCGCTGCCCGGGTTGCCAATCCCGAAAAGGCCGAACCTTAGGACCCAGGCGCAGATGCTGACCATCATGATCTTCTTGATGCCAAACCGGCCCAAGAAGAAGGGAATGCTAAGGATGAAAAGGGTCTCCGAAATCTGCGACACCGACATGAGGAGGCCCGGGTGCGCCACGGCGAAGGAATTGGCGTAGGCACCCTTGAAGTCATGCAGGAAGGCCTCGCCAAACGTGTTGGTGATCTGAAGCGCCGCCCCTATGCCGGCTGCAAAAGTGAAGAACACGGCCATCTGGCGATCCTTGAAGAGCACGAATGCGTCGAGCCCGATCGCCGAGGCAAACGACGCTGACTTCTTCGTGTTTGTCGGGGGGCACGAGGGCAACGTGAACGCGTAGACGCCCAGGGCGAACGCTGAAATCGAGGCGACGTAGAGCTGCATGGGGCTCACGGACCATCCCACAATGTCGACCACCCACATTGCGGCGATGAATCCGACTGTTCCCCAGACGCGGATGGGCGGGAAATGCTTCACGACATCGTGGCCCCCGGAAGAAAGGATGCCGTAGCTCACGGTGTTGTTGAGCGCGATGGTCGGCATGTAGACCATCGAATTAACGAGCATCACCCAGTACATCAGCGTGGGGTCCTTTATCGTCGAGGCCAGGAAGAGCATGAGCCCGCCGGCCACGTGGCAGAAACCGAGCACGCGCTCGGCGTTCACCCACCGGTCGGCTACGATACCGACGAGTCCCGGCATGAATAGTGACGCCAGTCCCATCGTCGAGTAGATGGCGCCGACCTGGCCCCCCGTGAACTTGAGCGTGGCGATCATGTATCCACCCAGCGAAATGAGCCATGCTCCCCAAATGAAGAACTGGGTGAAATTGAGTGCGATGAGGCGGTTCTTGATGCTCATGGACGGACTTGAGGGGGTTGATGGGGGGATGCGATCGCCTGGAGCCAAAGGGTGCGCCGCCTGAGGATCCCTGCTGCGTGCTTCGCCGTCCATCGGCGATCTCCAGGTTCAAAGGGAGCATTTCCCATGGGCAAACTCACACTGATTTCTGGTCGGGCGCCATCACGGAATCGGAAGAGGAGAAAGCGCCCAGATGTCGTTTGCGTACTCCCGGATAGTCCGGTCGCTCGAGAACTTTCCCATGCGTGCCGTGTTCAGGATCGCCTTTCGCGCCCAACCGTCCCGATCCTTGTACGCCGCATCAACCTTGTCCTGGCAGTCGCTGAACGAGCGGAAGTCGGCGAGAACCATGTAGGGGTCTCCGCCGTCGAGCAGGGTGTTGTGAATCGGCGCAAACGGAGCCTTCTCCCCCGGAACCCAATAGTCGCTGCCAAGCCAGTCCACGACGGCCCTCAACTCCTCGTCGCTACGATGCAAGTCCCAGGGGTTGTAGCCCTTTACGCGGCGCTCCTCCACCTCCTCGACGGTCATGCCAAATATAAAGATATTGTCGTCCCCCACCTCCTCGCGGATTTCGACGTTTGCCCCATCAAGCGTGCCGATGGTGAGGGCGCCGTTGAGGGCCAGCTTCATGTTGCCTGTTCCAGAGGCCTCTTTACCCGCCGTTGAAATCTGTTCCGAGATGTCCACGGCCGGGATAATCTTCTCGGCAAGGGACACCCTGTAATTGGGGAGGAATGCCACCTTGATCTTGTCCCTGATCCTCGTGTCCGTATTTATCCGCATCCCGATTATGTTGATCGCCCGGATGAGGTTCTTGGCGACGTCGTAGCCCGGCGCGGCCTTCGCCGCGAAGATGAACACCCGCGGCTCGATGTTCAGCTCGGGGTTGTGAAGCAGCCGGCGGTAGAGCGCCAGGATGTAGAGCAGGTTGAGGTGCTGGCGCTTGTATTCATGCAGCCGCTTGATCTGGGCGTCGAAGATGGCATACGGGGACACCTCGATGCCGCACTCCGTCCGGATCACTTGGGCGAGGTCCACCTTGTTCGCGAATTTGACCTCCATGAATTCCCGCCTGAACGCCGCATCATCGATGTGCTTCTCCAGCCCGCGAAGCTGGTCCAGGTCACGAATCCAGTGGTCGCTGCCCAGCGTCCTCGTCACAAGAGACGCGAGACGGCGATTGCACTCGAGCAGCCAGCGCCGGGGAGTGATTCCGTTGGTCTTGTTCTGGAATTTTCCCGGGTAGAGCGCGTCGAACTCCGGAAAGAGGTTCTTGCGAAGGAGAGCCGTGTGCAGGGCCGCGACCCCGTTGACAGCGTGGGTCCCGACGACCGCGATATGGGCCATCCTCACCATCTTGTGCCCGTTCTCCTCGATCAGGCTGCACGCACGCTTCTTGTCGTTATCGCCCGGCCACTTCGCCTCGCACAGGGCGAGGACCTTGAGGTTGATCTCGTAGATGATCTGAAGGTGGCGAGGGAGAACGCGCTCAAAGAGGGGAACCCCCCAGCGCTCGAGTGCCTCCGGCAGGAGCGTGTGGTTCGTGTAGGCAAGCGTCCGGGTTGTGATGTCCCAGGCCTTGTCCCAGGCGATATCGTACTCGTCGAGCATGATCCGCATGAGCTCGACAACCGTTATCGCAGGGTGGGTGTCATTGAGCTGGATGGCCACCTTGTCGGCGAAATTATTCCAGGAGTTTCCCGTCGTGCGAAGATGCCTCCTGACGAGGTCCCGAATCGAGCACGACACAAAGAAATACTGCTGCACGAGGCGCAGCTCCTTGCCGTTCTCAGTCTTGTCATTTGGGTAAAGGACCTTGGAGACCGTTTCGCCCACGGCCTTTTCACGGACCGCCTCGACGTAGCCCCCTGAGTTAAAGGCGGCCAAATCGAAGTCATCCGACGAGCGCGAGGCCCAAAGCCTAAGGAGGTTCACGGTCTTTGTCCCGTACCCTGCGATCGGGATGTCGTGCGGCACACCAAGAATGGTCCGGGTGTCGACCCATTTGGGCTTCGAGTTCCCTTGGTCGTCGAATGCGTTCACGACACGCCCGTAAAGTTTGACCTCCTGGGTGTAGTCCGCGCGGATCACCTCCCAGGGGCTTCCGAAGATCATCCACCTGTCGGGATGCTCAACCTGGCTCCCGTTTACGATCTGCTGCTGGAACAGTCCGAATTCATAATGGATCCCGTAGCCGAGCGCCGGATAGTCCATGGTCGCCATCGAATCGAGGAAGCAGGCGGCAAGGCGCCCGAGGCCGCCGTTGCCCAGGCCCATGTCGACCTCGTTCTCCATCACTTCGTCAAAATTGACACCCAAGGATGCCAATGCCGCGCGCACAGCGTCGTTTAACCCCGTAGCCTGAAGGTTGCTCTCGAAGAGGCGCCCCATCAGGTATTCCATCGAGAAATAGTACAATCTCCTGGCATTCTTGGCGTTATGAACCTCTTGGGTCGCAATCAGCCGTTCATGGATCGTATCCCGCACCGCGAGCGACGAGGCCACCCACCAATCTCGATTGGTCGCCATGGGCGCATAGCGGGCAAGAGTGGAGGTCAAGTGCCTCTGGATCAGCGACTTCATGACCACCTCCGTTGAATCGTGTTTCTTGTGATCCTTGGATGAGCTCGGCATGGGAAGAGTTACCCGACCAATGCAAGACTCGCGCCGACCTCAATGAGGGTCACGCAAAAACGAGGTCTGAATGGTCTATTTCTGAAAGCGCCTAGCCAACTCGCCGTGGTTGAGCTCGACGTAGGTCGGGTGACCCCGGGGGTCGACGACGGGGGCAGAGGTGGCAAAAAGCTCTCTGAGGAGCGCCATGGCATCGGTCTCCTCAAGTATCGGCGAAATGCGAACGGCACGAGCGGCGGCAAGGCGCGAAAACTCGTCCCGGGCGCCCTCAACATCGGCAGTCGGGATCCTCCCGTCACGGAAAGCTCCCACCAAGTCACGGATGAAGGTTTCCGCATCGCCCGGTTCCATCCATGACGGCAGGGCCTCAACCCTGAAGAAATTGCGGCCAAACTCCGTGATCTCGAATCCGTGGTGCCTGAAAAATGACAGGTTGTCGGTGAGCATGGCCGCGGCGACGGGGTCCAGGTCCAGCGACAGGGCGAGGAGAAGGTGCTGCACGGACACGCCGCCCGTTGCGGACAGGGCCCTAAGGCGCTCATACCAAACACGCTCCTGGGCCGCGCGCCGGTCAAGCAGCACCAGTCCCTGTCCAGTCTCGAACAGGGCATAGTTCTCGTGTGCGGTTCCGACAAACCGCCAGTTCGGCACAAGCGCGCCAATCCCCTGCGCCCGACCGGTCTGCCGGGGCGCCAGGGGCTCTTCCACGGGCCAGGATCTTGGCACCGGCTCCCCGACCGACCCTGAACCAAAGGGAGCAGGCAGGTCGGCAGCGGGCCCCAATCCCGACGACGGAGCCGGTCCTGCCGGAGCCTGTTTTGCGCCCCAATCCCGTATCGTGGAGAGGATCGCCCGGATGACAAAGCTCCTCACGACGGCCTCGCTGCGGAATCTCACCTCGCGTTTCGCAGGGTGCACGTTCACGTCGACGTCCACGGGACGGCATTGGAGAAAGACAAACGCCACCGGGTAGCGGCCCTCAGGCAGAGACTCCCGGTAACTCTCGATGAGGGCTCCGTTGATCGCCCTGCTGTCGACCGGTCGGGTATTGACGAAGGCCACCATTCCGTGTCGGTTGCCGCGCCCCACTCCCGGTCGTCCTATAAGCCCGGTGAGGCCGAGCCCCTCCTCGCGGATGTCGATTTCCAGAAGCCCTTCAGTGGCCTGCGGGCCGTAAATCTCCGCCACACGGTCAGCGAGACGCGTGCACTCGGGGGACCTGAATATCTGCTTCCCGTCTTCCACAAGCGTGAAGGAGGTGGAAGGGCAGGCCAGCGCATAGAGCCTAACGCAATCCACTATGTGCCCCGCCTCGGTGCGGTCGCTTTTCAGGAACTTGCGACGGGCCGGAACGGGTTCAAAGAGATGTTCGACGTCGATCCTTGTTCCCACCGGCCGACCGCAGGAGCGCTCGTGGAGCAGGCGTCCCGAATGGACCGCGATTTCTGTCCCAGAATCCTCCTCCGAGGGTCGGGTCCAGAGTGTGAACTTAGAGACGCTGGCAATCGAGGGGAGCGCCTCCCCCCGAAATCCGAAGGTCGCCAACTTATCCAAGTCGGCCGCATCGCCTATCTTGCTAGTGGCATGGCGCTGCAAGGCGGTCCGCGCATCTTCAGGGGACATTCCCTGGCCATTGTCCTCAACCCGGATTAGCGAACGGCCCGCGTGCGCAAACTCCACAGAAATGCGCGTTGCCCCCGCATCGAGGGCGTTCTCAACGAGCTCTTTGACTACGGCAGCAGGCCTCTCGATAACCTCGCCTGCGGCGATCTGGTTGGCAACGCGGTCCGGAAGAATGCGTACCTTGGCCATTCCTAGGAGGCGTGGCAGACGCTATCCCCTGACTCCAAGGATCTTCTTCCAGCGCGCAAACTGCCGGCTCAACTGTCCGGGGCCCGGCATGCCGGTCCCCTTTCTCATCGCCAGGGCCCGCCCTAGGTCGAACACCTTCGCCCAATCCTCACCAAACCCTGCGTGGATGCGCTGCACGGCGTCAGTGGGGAGCTCGGGGATAGGGCAGCCACGCTTCTCTGCTAGCGCCACGACGGCACCCACTGCGTGGTGCGCGGCCCGGAAGGGCACGCCCCTGTCCACCAGGTAATCGGCAAGGTCTGTGGCGAGCAGGGCCGGGTCGCTCGCAGCGGCGGCACACCGATCGGCGATAAATGAAAGTCCCTTGACCGTGGCCGCAAGGACGTCGGCGCAGACCGATGCCTGGTCGAAGCTGTCGAACACCGGGGACTTATCCTCCTGGAGGTCGCGATTGTAGGTCATCGGCAGTCCCTTCACGAGTGTGAGAAGCGTGTGGAGGTTTCCCTGGAGCCGCGCGGACTTTCCCCGAAGGAGCTCGCAGGAATCCGGGTTTTTCTTCTGCGGCATGAGCGAGCTTCCCGTGCAGAACTCGTCGGGCAGCGAAACGAACTTAAACTCCGCGCTGCTCCACAGTATCAGGTCCTCGGCAATCCTCGAGATATGGACGCCAAATAGCGCGCAGGCCGACGCAAACTCGATATGGGTGTCCCGGTCAGCCACGGCATCCATCGAGTTCTGGGTTACCCGCGCCCTGCCCTTCTTGTCCACGAAGCCCAAAAGCTTCGCGACATACTCCCGGTCGATGGAGAGCGTGGTTCCGGCGATCGCGCCCGAACCGAGTGGGCACTCGTTTGCCTTTTCGGCAACCTCAAGAAAGCGGGCGCGGTCGCGCTCAAGCATCTCCATCCACGCGAAAACATGGTGAGCCGCAAACACGGGCTGCGCCCGCTGGAGGTGCGTGTATCCGGGAATCAGCACCGAGCGCCCTGCGGCGGCCGCCGAAAGAAGCGAGGACTGGGCGTTTTTCACCTTTTCCGCGAGGACCGCGCAGGCGTGCCGGAAAAAGAGCCTCATGTCTGTCGCAACCTGGTCATTGCGGCTCCGGGCAGTGTGAAGCTTGGCTGCCGCGGGCACGCGAAGCGTGAGCGCGTGCTCAATGTTCATGTGCACGTCCTCAAGCCGCTCGTCCCAGGTGAAGGTTCCCTCCTCGATCTCGGCAAGGATCCGGTCTAGGCCCGCGTGGATCGCATCGCGCTCCCGGGCCGTCAAAAGGCCAATCCGTGCGAGCATGGCCGAATGGGCCTTGCTGCCGGCGACGTCAAAGGGGGCAAGGCGGCGGTCAAACGAAGCCGATTCACTGAACTTGAGCATCAGTGCCGCAGGGCCCGATTGGAAGCGCCCGCCCCAGGTGGCTTGTGTTTTCTTGGCCATGAATGACTGCTGAAGAGATCACCCGCGGCAGACGACAGGCGCAACGCGAAAGATTGCCCCTGTTTTTCCAGTTTGCCCGCCGCGGCCTTAGGTTCAGATTTGAGGGGTGCGGCACGCCTTCGCCCTCATATCGCTAATCGCCCTGGTCCCGCTCCAGCCCATCCGGGGAGCCACGGACCCGCTTGCCCGCTACAGCGTCGTGGCAATCAAGCCATCCAGCACCTCAATCTACATCGGTACGATCAGCATGACGATGCCGCCCTTCTTGCGGAAGAACAGCGTCTACTCGTCCACCTACTCGGCCAAGGTTTTCCCCTACTTCTTCTACAACGAGACCGGCCGGATATGGATCGTCATTCCCGACCCGGACCTCGGGAGGATAGAACAGGGGGCTACGATTGACTTCACGGGGAGCGCCTTGAGTGACTCGGGTGAGAAACGCCGGGTGGAAGGGCGGGCGACGCCCACGGGCCCCACAAGCGGGAAAATACGCGTCCGGGTGTTCGTAACCCGCAGAATCGCCCTCACCTACGATACAACCTACGAGCTCAAGGGAACCCCAAGGCAGGCGAGCGGGCTCACTCCCAAATAAGCTCGATCACCTTCTCGACCGACGGTGCAAGGCTCTGGTGCACGGGACACGTGTTCGCCGCTTTCTCCAGGATTCCCGCAGGCACCTTTTTCGCCTCAGCCGGCAACCAGACCCGGGCGCTCAGCCGGGAGATCCTACGGGGTGCGTCCGCCGACATCTCCTTGGTGACCTCGTAGCGGATGCCCTTAAGTTCCACCCCGTGTCTGCGCGCGAAGATGGCCATTGTGGTGGCGATGCAGGTGGCGAACCCGGTGGCGACTAGGTCCGTGGGTGAAAATGCCTCCCCTCGGCCCTGGTTGTCCTTGGGGGCATCAGTGGCCAGGACATTGCCCGACGGGCCGTGAACGGCCGAGCAATGGAGTTCTCCCTGATATTCCCCAGTTATGGTTACCATGAGTCTATATCCCCTCTACCCCAATGAATGGCAAACCTCTCATGGCTCAGGAACGATGAACGAAGGATCGATCACCTTGCGGGCCTGCCTCACGAATGCGGGCAATGGTGCCCCGTACCCCGGTGCCGAGCTGCTGCATCCCGGAACGAAGACCGGAGCCACGACCGGCGGGGACTCCAGCGTGAGGGGGGTCACATCCCTCATCTGGTCGAGCGTTTGCGCCACGTAGCTGACCTGCACATAGCATGTGCCCTGAGGGCCCGGGCGCTTCCAAAGCTCGAAGAGGAGCGAGCCCCCGGGAAAGGTTGGGTTCATCTGGCTCCCGCCGATGTACCAATTCAAACCAAAGAGGCCCCCGATGTTCGCGATGTTCGAATCATGGCCCACAAGCAGAACCACCCGCTCCTCGGGCGTACCGAAGGCCCCCGGGACAGGTTCCCCCGTTGCAGCCTGCTCAAGCGTGTCCACGATATGGCTCGCGAGATTCGACGCATAGACTTGCGCGGGATAGAACGTGCGGTCGGCCAGGTCGAAGAAGAGCTCATGGAGTGAAAGCAGGTCCGTCAGCGTCTTGCTGTCGAGTCGCCCCCAACCCACCTCGGAGGCCGGCTTCCCGTCGGTATACTCCAGGAGGAGGGCATCCGTGCACGAAAGCGCCGCTGTTAGCGGGCCGGTGATCTCCACCACGTAGTTCTTCTTGCCCTGGGCCACCACTGTTGGGGCATTGAACGGCGAGTCCGGCCCTGGGTTCCCGTTCGGCCCGTAAAGGACGCCCTTTAGTTCGTCAAACTGGCGGGCATAGGCACGCTCCAGATTCCTTGCATCGCCACCCATCCGCCCCAGGACGGCGGAAACGGCCAAGGCGGTGTCGGGGTGCCCCACGTGCGCCTTAAAAGTCCTAAAAAGGGGGTCGGCCGTTCCGGCGGGCAGCGGGTGCACGTCAGGTTCGCCCAGCTGCTGGAGCGCCTTGCCAAGGATCCTACCCGTTTCGATCGTTCTCTGGTCATTGTCCGCCCTCACGAACACCCTGTTCGCATCCTGCGAAGGATCGCCGGTGAGCGCGCCCTCGTGGATGAAGCGAGCCCGGTAATAGTCGCCCATTAGACCCATGAGCTCGTTTCCGCGCGGCGTCTGGATACCCGTGCCGACCTCCCATTTGGGCCAGGCCTGAGCGGAGAAAGCGGCCAATTGCTCGTTGGTGAGAAGCGGAGACCTGACCCCATGGCGGGTGAGCACGATCGCCAGCCTAAGCTCGTCCCCCGAGGACTCGGGCGCCGCCACCAGGTGCGGGTTCGCCACAAAGCCCAGAGAGAACACGGCAAGCAGCAACGCTGCTCGTCCCTGGAATCTCACCAACGCCAATGAAGGGTACATGCCCCACAAAACCCGCGGGCGCGGGCACCGTCAAGGCGCCGCAGGGGGCTCCATCGGGCCGGTCCCGCGAAGGCTCAGCCGGTACGAACTCGACAACCCGCTCCTGCCAGCCACCGAGAGATCCAGGACGAAGGAACCTTCCGGCGTGGAGGGCAAGAGCCCTGAGACCTGAGGGCCCGCACAATTCTCAAATGGAGCGACCTCAGGGAAGGCCCAATCCAGGAGGACGGTCCTCGACGAACCCACGACCAGCTCCGCCCGCAGGATCCCGGAAGGGCATGGCCGGGCGCTATCGTTTAGGATCCAGAGCTGCGCAACAAAGGTCTCACCCCGTGCCCACTGGAACTTCGGAATCCTAGCCGAGGCGAGAATCGGGCGGCACGCTTCGCCAACGAACTTGGCCGCGGGCTTCGGCTTGGCCGGCCAATTGACCAGGCTGTTGTTGGCCGCCGTAGGCCACGGCTCGTTAAAGCACCAGTTGAGCGCCATGGAGCACTTCGGCTTCTGGCGCCGGGCTTCCTCGAAGATGGAGCGGTATCCCTCGCATTGGAGCCAGTTGCTCTTCTGGACCACGTCCTCAAGCGATTGGGGTTCTCCAAAAAAATGTCTGAGTGTGTTCGTGCAAAGCCATGTCGTGGGATCGGCTTCCCAGGCATCAAGCCCGTGGTGCACGGTCCAGCTCGTCCCAGGGCGGGCGGGCCACAGCTCATCGTCCGGGATGATCGCCTTCAGGTAATCGACGGGCGAGGTCGATGGACATCCAAATTCCGAATAGCCCGTGCAGGCTGAGGACTGAAAGAGCTCGAAGACATCTCGTCCCGCGTTCCAAAACCGGTAGTCGCCGTGTCCCATTCCCTCAACAGGGGCCGTCGGAAGGAACGGCGTGCCCCGATCCTCCTCGTAGCAGACCTTGTTCAGGAGCCTCAAGGGCAGCGCTTGGTCGGTCATCCGCGACCACGAGTTGAAGAGCTCATTGCCGCCGACCCAGAGCGCGAGGCAGGGATGCTGGCGCACCCGCCTTACGAGGGAACGCGCCTCCCTGCCCAGGAGCTCAAGATAGGCCGCATCGTCGGGGTAGAGATTGCAAGCCAGCGGGAATTCCTGCCACACGAGGAGGCCAAGCCTGTCGCACTCCGCAAAGAAAGCCTCCTTGGCCGCAGGCGCCCCGCCCCAGCAGCGTATCAGGTTCAAATTGGCATTCCGGGCAATGCCAAGGAGCGGACGGTAGGTTAGCATGTCCACCCGGCCATGAAAGATGTCGGGGTTCACCCAGTTCGATCCCTTGATGAATATCCGCCGTCCGTTCAGCTCCAGCGTAACCGGAGGATTCTCGCGTGATTTCGGAAAAACCACCGCACCCTCCCATGCCCCCTCGTGCATCACCATCCGCACCCTACGAAACCCTACGCGGCGCCGAAGGAGGTCACCTCCCTCCAGTTCCACCTCTAGGGTGTAGAGGACGGCCGCCCCGTGATCGTGGCTCCACCAGAGCCTTGGGCCGTGGAGCCGAGCCTTGGGCCCCACGCCCTCAAGGACCTGCACTCCAGAGTCGTCGCGAAGGCGCCAGGTGTACCTCGGGTTTGGGACCGTGCTCTCGATGGACAAGGAGACGTCCGCGACGGAGAAGTCGTCCGAGAGCTCATAGGAAAAGTTGACGTATTTGAGATGGGCGAGCGGCCTCACTTCAAATCCGGTTTCCTCGCACAGCCCAAGCGGGATGAGCCGGGGATGCCAGTCCCAGCCGTAGCTGACTGCGGGCTTCGTCACGTTGCTGGCCTGGGTGCGGTCATCCGGACAGCCCGCGCGCTTGGGCGCAGGCTTCAGGAGGATCTCCAGGGGCGCACCCGCCTTCGCCGCGGACACGTCCAGGTCAAAGCCCGTGAGCATCCCGCGTGCTCGGTGAACAACCGAGCCCCCCATGCGGACCTCGCATTCAAAATCAACGCCACCGCAGAAAAAAAAGAGACCCTGACCTGCCTTCAGTTCCACCTTGGGAACGGTCGTCCGGTAGAGCCAATGGAAGTCCTCGAGCCCTGCGTAGAGGGTGACGTTGGAGCCATGGGCGAAGTCAGGAAGGCCTCTGGCCTTGGCCCAATCGAGCTGCACGGCACCGGGTACGCTTGCAGGGACCCAATCGGAAGGCCCCGGGGAAGCGTCGGGTGCTTCCAGCCGCGCCAGCTCCCACAGCGCCGGGACGAGTTTTCTCGCTAAAAAGGCGGAGCCGGTGTCGTCCATGCTCATTCCAGCGGCAAAACCTCAACGCAAAGCGCAGAGGGGTGCCCCGCGTCGTGGAGCACCGAATTCGTTGCACTCAGATAGGCCGTGGCCGGGCTTCCCGAATCGGTTCCCGTGTTCAGGTTGCGGTCGAAGCGGGGAAAGTTGCTGCTCGATACCTCAAGGCGGATCTGATGTCCGGCAAGGAACGCCTGAGCTGTCGAACCCACTTCGACCGAGACCCGGTAGACCTTTCCCGGCTCCATGACGACCGCCTTCTCACGGGACTGGCGGTAACGAACCCTCAGTATCCCCTCCGCCACGTTGCGGGCCACGCCGTCGGGGCTTACGTCCACGAGCTTGCCCGTAAAATCGGTATCCACAGCCGAGGAGCTCACGAACAGGTCGAGCGTCACCGGACCGACCAGGGTGACCGCGCGCTCAAATGCCGGCGTCGTGTAGACAAGGACGTCCCCCCTCTTTTCAATTTCACGTTGGTCGAACGGACCCTGTTTTAAATGCACGTCACCAAATGCGGGCCCGCCCAAGGTGGAAACAGGATCCGCCGGGTTGTACACAAACCGGTCTGCCGGCTCCGCAAGCGGCGGAGAAAGGCTTAGGGATCCGTCCCCCTTTAGCGAATTGGCGCCGCTGGAGGAATGTAGGAAATACCGGGCCTGCTTTGCCCGGGTCACGGGCCAGGCGTTTTCCTCGTCCCAGGCATTTAGGCCCATGACGAAAAGGCGGATCGGCTTTTCCTTTCCCATTCCGTTGTCCACCCCCTTCATGACGTAATCGTACCAACGAAGCGCGAGGGCGCCCCAATCCACGACACATCCCTGCCCGTAGTCCACCTCACCGACCTTCGGTCCTGGCCCCGCGTGGCCCCCTACCATCATGACCAGGCGCTGCCCGTTGCGCGCGGCCACACTGCCGCCTTGGCGGGTAATGCCCGTGAAGTTGCGAATCGTGCCCTCTTGAAAGATGTCGTACCAGCCTCCCAGGTGCAGCCCGGGCACCTTGATTTGACTGAAGTGCTCCTCGATGGACCACGCCTTCCAGAATTCATCGTAGTCGGGGTGCTTGAGCCAATCGAAGTAGTAGTCGGCAAGGCCCGCCGCGGTGCCCAGGTCCAGAAGGGGATAGCTCACGGGGGGCCGCTTCATCTCCCAGTGCGAAGGTTGCGCCGAGCCTCCAACACGGCGCTCGAGAACATTGATCGCAAGCGACGAGGACCAGCCCTGGTTGAGCGCCTGCGAAAACGCGCCGCCCTGGTAAACCCACTGTTCGTGGATGTTTGAGGGCGCCACGATCGGCATGATGCAGGCCAAATGGGGCGGCGAGGCCATGGCGGCGAACATCTGGGTGACCGCGACGTACGAAGCCCCATACATGCCGACCTTGCCGTTGGCATACGGCAGACCGGCTGCCCATTCCACGGAGTCAAAGCCGTCGTCGGCCTCGTGCCTCAGCGGATACCATTCACCCTCGGAGGCGTTGCGCCCGCGCACGTCCTGGACAATCATCACGTATCCGTTAGCAACCAGCTTCGGCCCGAAGGTCTCGATCCGCTTGTCATAGGGGGTGCGCTCAAGGATGACCGGGTATTTCCCATCGGCTTTCGGGCGGAACACGTCCGAGCGAAGCGTGACCCCGTCACGAGTGGTCATCGGAACGTTCCTCTCCACGACGACCTGGGTGTTTCCCTCAAGGAGGATCTCCTCGGAACGACCCGACGAAACAAAGAATGCCGCGAGGGTGAGGAACAAGAAAAAGCCTGCGCGCGGCATGGCCAAGTAGCGGTGATGATCGCGAAATGCTCCGACCTCGCGGCCTGAGCTGCAAACGTGGCGGGGAGTCATAGGGTAAAGGGGTCTCCGAGCTACTAGGTCACGTTGACCGAGGAGCGTGCGCAAGAAGGATATCAGCAACATCCCGGAAATGCTGTGGGTGCCATCTCCCCCCAATGACACCAAGATGTTGGGAGCCATCGCGCCGCGTCGACCCGGCGCTTAGAGCATCAACGCTCGTCGCCGTTTGGGAGGGAGCCGCTGGGGTCACCCCTGGTAAATCGTGGCGGGTCACATAAAGAACCTCGGCGAAAACGATACGGCTTTGATTTTCCCATTTATGTGTCCATATATGGCCATATGAAAAAGAAGCCACGCATCCGCTCCACCTACCCCGAGGCAAAGGCGCATGTGCTAGCCGTCAAGGAAGCCGCCGCTGCCTACGGCATTGCCGTCGACGTTGTCACGGTACGGGAAGCCAAGGACCAGTTATCAGGCCTCCTCGACCGCGTCGAACAGGGCCGGACTGTCGTGATCACGAGCGATGGCAGACCCAAGGCAATGATCGTTCGGTACAAGGCAATGATCACCGGCACCGGCTGGACCTCGCACCGTGAACTTCGTGCAAAAACCCTGATCGTCGAGGATTCGACCCCTCTTATTAGGGCCGAACGGGAAAGCAGCTTCTAGGGCCGTGTACATCGACACCTCGGCATTCGTGAAGCTCTACGTGAGTGAGCCCGACTCGGAGGCCTGCGAGTCTGTGGTTGCCGGCCAGACGCTGGTGTCCTCGCGACTGCTCTCGTGCGAGTTTCGGTCGGCGCTCCTGAACAAGGAGTCCAGGGCAGTGATCTCAAGAGAAACGCGGGATGAAACATGGCTTAGGTTCCAACAGGATCTTGCCCGTGAAATGGTCGTCCTCGTGCCGTTGGACGACCGAATCGTTGCCGAGGCACAGGAAATCATGGATTCGCTCTTTCCGGACGTGCCCCTACGCACCCTCGACGCCCTCCACCTTTCCACGTATGTCGGAATTGAATCGGGCCCGTTCTTCTCGAACGACCAAAGAATCCTCAGGGCCGCGAGAATGCTTGGGCTCAACCTGGCGAATTAGGAGTTCCAGCGGGCCCGGCCTCCGGGCCACGCTGGATTACCTTCCGCCACCCCTCGCTACTGGCAGGCCTCGCAGGTTCCGCCGTTGCGCATCGCCTCGATCGAACAGGCGGTCTTCTCCTCGGCGGTGTATTCCTTGGCGGGTGCGGTACCGGCCCCAAAAGGAGACGTTGTAAGGTTTGCCGCGTCGCGGGTCGCCGTCTCGGCCTTGGTCTCGCCCGCCGCACCGCGCATCTCCTTCTTCACCTGCACGGTAGCCTTCTCGATGTTGGAGGCGCCGAGGCCCCGGAGATAGTACGTCGTCTTTAGGCCCGTGTGCCACGCGTGGCGGTACATGTGGGAGAGCGTCTTCAGGTCCGGAGTCTTGATCCAGAGGTTCACCGACTGCGACTGGTCGATCCACTTCTGGCGACGCGCCGCCGCGTCGATGACCCACTTGTGGTCGATGTCGAAGGCCGTGAGGTACTTCTGCTTCAGGTCGGCGGGTATCCGCTCGATGTCCTTAAGCTCGCCGTCAAAATATTTCAGGTTGTCCATCATGTCCTGGTCCCAGAGGCCGCGGGCCTTCAGGTCCTTCACGAGGAAGGGATTCAGGACGATGAACTCACCGGAGAGGTTCGATTTGACGAACAAGTTCTTGTAGGTCGGCTCGATGCAGGGGGATGTGTTCGTGATGTTGGAGATCGTCGCCGTGGGCGCGATCGCGAGCACGTTGCTGTTGCGCATGCCCTGTGCAGCGATCTTCGCCCGGAGCGGCTCCCAGTTCATCCGCGAGGTACGCGGGACCTGGATCGGCAGGCCGCGCTCCTTCTCGAGGAGATCTACGGTATCGGGCGGCAGGAGCCCCCTGTCCCATTTGGATCCCTTGTAGGAGGAGTACGTTCCGCGCTCGGCCGCCAGGTCGGAGCTCGCCTCGTAGGCATAGAAGGCAATCGCCTCCATGGCCTCGTCGTTGAACTCAACGGCCTCGGGCGAGGCAAAAGCGACGCCCTTCATGTAGAGCGTGTTCGCAAGGCCCATCACCCCGAGCCCGATCGGCCGGTGGCGCTTGTTGGAGCGCTGGGCCGCCTCGGTCGGGTAGAAGTTGATGTCGATGACGTTGTCCAGCGCACGGACCGCCATGCGGATCGTCTCCCGGAGCTTGCGATGGTCGAGGGCACCATCGGGCAAGAGGTGCGTCTCGAGGATCACGGAGCCGAGGTTGCAGACGGCCGTCTCGTCCTTGGACGTGTTGAGCGTTATCTCCGTGTTCTTGGTCACCAGGCCGTTGACCGTCCAGCTGTGCTCGTCGGTGAAGACCTGCAGGCAGTACGCGTCCTCGTTCGGGAGCTGCTCAAGAGCCTCGAAGGTCGCATGCATCTTCTGGACGTAACCGGGCTTCTCGAGGTTCGAGAGGAACCGGGCGTTGCCCCGGAGACGACCGATGCCGGTGAGGTTCTCCAGGATGCGGCAGCCGCGGATCGAGGAGACGTGCAGACTCCAGAGCTCGTTCTGGTAGTATTCCCTGGTCCCGCCATTTCCGTCCGGAAGCTCGGCAAGGCCCCCCGTGCGCATGCGTGTGAGCGAGGATTTGATTCCGAAATTGGCCAGGAGCAGCTGAACCTCGCCCAGGAAGTCGCGGCTAACCGATGCGAGGGCGCAGGTGGTCACCTCGCCGCTTGATTCGACCGTTGCATTCGCGGCGTAGAGGCCTCGGAGGTAGGCTGCAGCCGTTTCCCGGCTGCCGGTCCACACGAATTCCGGAACCTTGAGCTTCGACCCGGCCGTGAACCCGAGCCGCGAGAGAACACGGGCCAAGGGAGCGGAACAGAGGCGCTTCTTGTACTCGTCGCCACGGAACTTGGGCTCCAGCGAGGAGGTGGTCACAGCAGTTTCACCTGCGGCGTCCAGAATTCGGGACACGGCAAGCTCCACATCCTCAATGAGTGAGAACTCGTTGGCCCAAAGGTCGATGCATACCGAGGTGGAGTCGCCACCATGCTTCATGAACGTGCCGTCACCAGCAACGAAGCCCGCCACGAGAGCCAGGTCTGAGGAATCCTCTGTTCCCCAAAGTCCCTCGGACTGCTGGATCTCGATAAGGTCTCCGCGCTTGAGCTCCTGGGCCTCGACCCAGCCGCTTCCCACAACCCAAACCTTGTGGTCCGGGGTGACTTTGTGCGTGTAGCCCTCCTTGGTCCAGATGCGGACAATGGGGGCGTCAGGACGAGGAAGGAGCATCGGACCGGCCGGAACAGCACCGGACCGACCGAAAACCGTATTCACGGGTTCATCGGTGAGAAGGGTGTTCCCCGCTCCTCCGACGAGTGCCAGGCTTCTGGCCTTCTCGTAAAGATAGCCGATCGTTACCAGCCCCTCCGAAGTCACAACGCGCTGGTCGGCCGTGATGCAGCAGAGATTGGATGAATGCACGACGCCCACGTGATCCTGCGGCGAGCGCACGTTGCAGGGGTCCTTGAAGGTGATCCAGGGGTGCCCGGTCTCGAAGATCATCGAGAGCATCTTCTTCCAGAGATCCAGGGCCTCGACCTTGTGGCCGTGGATCTTCCCCTCTTCGGACAGTTTCTCGTAGTTGAGGTAAAGCTCCTCGAACTTGCGCCCATAGGCGTCGTGCAGATCCGGGACCTCGTTCGCGCGGAAGAGGGTCCAGGGGGCGCGGGCCTCCATGCGCTTCATGAACAGGTCGGGAATCCAATTCGCCGTGTTCATGTCGTGGGTGCGGCGGCGGTCATCTCCCGTGTTCTTGCGGAGCTCAAGGAACTCGAAGATGTCGTTGTGCCAGCTTTCCAGGTAGGCGCAGCCGGAACCCTTGCGCTTGCCGCCCTGGTTGACGGCCACGAGCTGGTCGTTGTGGAGCTTAAGGAACGGGATAACGCCCTGGGACTCGCCGTTGGTGCCGCCGATGTAGGCGCCCGTGCCACGGACCGCGGTCCATGAGCCGCCCAGGCCACCCGCCCACTTGGACAGATAGGCGTTCTCGGCGATTCCCCGCTGGAAGATACCCTCGATCGAGTCGTCGACGTAGTAGAGGTAGCAGCTCGAGAGCTGGCTGTGGAGCGTGCCGCTGTTGAAGAGCGTCGGGGTTGACGAGCAGAACCGGCGCGTCTTGTAGAGGTCGTAGAGGCCGACGGCCTTGGACTCGCGGTCGCCCTTCTCGTCAAGGAACAGGCCCATGGTGACCCGCATCCAGAAGACCTGGGGCGTCTCGATCCGGCGCGAGGGCTTCGAGACCTTGTCGACGATCAGGTAGCGATCATAGAGCGTCTGGACGCCCAGAAAGTCGAATTCCAGGTCGGAAGAGGGATCCAGTGCGCTCGCCATTCGGGAAAGGTCAAATTCCAAGAGCCGTGGATTGAGGCGCTTGATCGCGATCCCGTGCTCCACGTACTTCTTGAAGACCTTTTGGTGGCACTCCTTTAGCTTCGCGATCCCGTCGCGCATGATGTCCCAGCCTAGGACCTCCTCGTAAATGTAGGTCAGCTGGATGCGGCCGGCGAACTTGGCGAAGTCCGCGTCTTTCTCGATCAGGGTCTTCGAATTGAGGATGATCGTGGCATCCAGGTCCTTCTGGGATATCTGATCGTAGACGGCACGGCGGAGCTCTACCTCGATCTCGTCGGCCGAGAGGCACAGGTCGAGACCGGTCATCGCGAAATCGATCCTCTTGCGCAGGTCCGCCCCATCCCAAAGGACGGTCTCGCCGCTCACCTTCTTGACGACAACCAGGGTTTCCTGGCCCGCTGCGGCCTTATCCGCCGCCGGGACCGGCGTCTCGGCCTCGCCCCTGTCGCGGGCGGCGGCGCGCTCGGCCCTGAAGAGGATGTAGGCCTCGGCCACCTTGAAGTGCCCGGCCTTCATGAGCTCCTCCTGGACCATGTCCTGGACCTCCTCGATGCGAACAAAGGCCTGGTTGGACCCGTTCACGCGGTCGGAGACCGCCTTGGAGATCGCCACGGCCGGGGCCGAATCACGCGCAAGCGACAGGAAGGTCTTCCGAACCGCGATCTCGACCTTCTGGTCGTTCCACGGAACCACCTGGCCATTGCGGCGGATCATGCGAACGGCGCTCTGCGCGGCCGACTCGCGGCTCACGGAGAGCTTGCGGGACCGGTTCAGCAGCAGGCTCTTCGCCACCATGTAGGCGTTGTTGTCCACGAGCGTCTTCTCGATCAGCTCGTAGAGGGCGTTCAGGGTCAGGCGGAGCGGGTTCTGCTTGCGCGACATCTCGACCAGGTTGCCGCCGAGCTCTCGGCAGATCTGGGAGACCCAGGCGCGGTTCTTGTCGTTGAAGATGTCCTTCTCGCCCTGGGAAATCAGGACGTTGGTCAGTGCCTTCCCCAGGGTATCGGCAACCTCGGTCATGTCGAAGCGCTCCTCGCCGTGCGGGCACAGCAGGACGATCGGGGGCAGCGAGATCTCAACGGCCGCGATGACGTCGCGCCAGGCGTAGATGGGTTTCTGCTCGGTGGGGGCATGGACCGTCCGCTTGAGGGCCAGGTCGTGTGCCAAAGGTGTGTTGTTCATTGTCTAGATTCCTAATGATAAGAGACTTGAAATAAGTGGGAAATTAACGGCGCGATAAGATGCCCACACGCCATAAACGGCAGATCACAGGCAACGGAAGCGTTGGAGGGAGGTCGGCTTTAGGGACTCGAGGGGAGACGGCTCGTTAATCAGAGCTCGTCGTCCGATGCGACTTTCAGGGATGAGGACTTCTGGTACTCGGTGACTCGGCCCTCGAAGAAGTTCTGCTCCTTCGCTATGTCCATCATCTCAGCGAGCCACGGAAGCGGATTCTTGATGCCGCCTGAGAGCGGCGCCAAACCACAGCCCTCGAGGCGGCGATCGGCGATATAGTCGATGTAGGTCTGGAAATCCTCGAGACGCAGGCCCACGGCGTTCACGGGCAGGCAGTCGCGGATAAAGTCCTTCTCCAGAGCAATGGCCTCCCGCATCAGGCCGCGGAGCTCCTCCTTGTATTCCGGGGTCCAGATCTCTCGATTCTCCTCAATCAAGTCCATGAATAGGTTACGGAACACCTCGATGTGATTGGACTCGTCGCGAAGCGTGTAGCGGAACATCTGGCCGATGCCCGGGAACTTGTTCTGCCGGTAGAGGGAAAGAATCATCCCGAACAGCCCGTAGAACTGGGTTCCCTCCATGCATTGACCGAAGACAAAGATGTTAGACGCCAGGAGGCGCTTGTTCTCCAACTTAGTGAGGTCCAGATCCCTGCGCAATTCCTTCGAGATCCTGGTGACGAATTCATTCTTCCGGACGATGGTCGGTACGTCCTCGAACATTGCTTCGCATTCGTGGGGATTAATGCCCAGGGATGCGATCATGTAGAGGAGCGAGTCGGCGTGGATGTTCTCCTCGTGGGCGTGGCGCCCCAAGACGAGCTTGAGCTCCGGGGCGGTCACCAGTTCACGGACCACGTGCTGGATGTTATCTCCCACAATGCCTTCTGCTGCCGAGAAATACCCAATTCCCATGCGGATGATCCACCGCTCGACGTCCGACACCGCCTTGGTGTCGCGCCACTGCTCGATGTCCTTGCCCATCGGGATGTCCTCCGGCTCCCAGTGGTTGGCCTTCATCGTGCGGTAAAGGTCGTACGACCACTGGTACTTCAACGGCAGGAGGTTGAAGGTCATCGTCTCGCGGCCGTTGATGACCCGCTTGGCTGCGAACGCGGCTTCAGCCTTCGCCTGGTCGAGGACGAAGGTTTTGGTGCCGACTTGGAAGATTTTCTGCATGGCTGCTGGCGCGAAAAGAGTGAGTTGCGGGGTAGTAACGGGCTATTTCCAACGCGAAATAAGGCTAAGCGACCAAAAGTTGCTGGAACTTATTTACGCGTTGTTGACCACAACAGGATGTGGTCCCCGGCCCGAACAACCACAACCTATTGAGCTTTGATTTTCGGCCGTCAATAGGTTTGTGCACCCCTATTGTTAAATTTGTCCAATATTTTTGGGTTGACAACAAAACGGCCCAAACTTGGCGGGAGGGGCCGCGGGCCCTGCTTTCTAGGGCACCCCGAGCGTCCTTGCAGACCCCCAGTGACAATAGGGGTATCCAGTCCTTAATTACCTATCCCCTCCCCCGCCGAGCTGGTGACCGCGGATGACCACCGATTCCCGGCCTCCCCGGTTAAGTTTGTCCATCACATCGGCGAGCTTCCTGCGCTTCTCATCGTTCTCCGCGAACATCTGCAGCTGCTCGGGTCCGTCCTCGACGCTTGAGAGGCGCACGCCGACCAGGCGCAGCGGGAGCTTCTTGCTCCACGCGGCCCGCAGGAGTGGGGTGACAAGGGGATAGAACGGCGCCTCCAGGTCGGTCGGCGCCTCAAGGCTCTGTCCGTGCGACTCGTGTGAGAAATCTGGATACCTCACCTTGACCGTGATCGTCCGCACCTTGACGCCGTCGGAGCGAACCTTCGGGAGAAGTTCGTCCACCATGCGCTTGGCGACCTGCTCTACCTTGGCAAATTCCCTCTCGTCCTCCCCGAAGGTCTCCTGTTTCGAGTAGCTCTTCGCGTCGTCGTGCTCCACCTCGACCCGGCTTTCATCCCTTCCCCTAGCCATCTCGATGACCTGCCGCCAGCCCCGGCCAAAAAGGGACGCGAGTTCGCCCTCGCTCCTCGCGAACAGGTCGCGGATCTCGCGGATGCCAGCCTTGGCAAGGCCTGCCTCTGTCTTGGCACCTATTCCCGGGAGTTTCCCGACCGAAAGTCCCTCGAGGAACAAGGCCTCCTCCCCTGGCCGGACCACCACGAACCCCCGCGGCTTGCGGAGCTTGGAGGCGATCTGCGCCACCAGCTTGTTCGAGGCGATGCCCATGGAGACGGGGATCCGAAGCTCTTCCCAGATGCGTCCCTGGAGGCCGCGCACGGCGCCCTCGACGGCTGCCTGATCCGGGAACCGGCAGGGACCCAGGTCCAGGTAACCTTCGTCGATCGAATTGCGCTGAACCTCGGGGGTGAGCGTCTCGCAGAGGTCAAACATGCTGCGGGAAACCTTCCCGTAGAGGCCCGCGGTATGGGGGATCATGACCAGGCCCGGGCACACGCGCAGGGCCCGCACCGTCGGCATCGGCGTGTACACCCCGCAGGCCCGGGCCTCGTAGCTGGCCGAGGAGATGATCCCGCGCTCGCGGCCGCCAACGGCGCACTTCTTGCCGACAAGCGAGGGGTCGCGCGCCTGCTCGCAGGACACGAAGAACGCGTCGGCGTCCAGGTGCACGATGGTTAGGGGGCCCGACATGGCCATGCGCCTCACCGTCCGGCCCCAGCCCCTGCTGATTCGAGGCGCCGCGCCAGGGCGAACTGAACCTGGGCTTCGGCCTGGCGGCCCAATTTTCCCAGGACCATGCCCATTTGATAGTGGATATCCGCGCTATCCGGGCCGCGCCTCAGGGCCTCCTCGTATTCGGAAAGCGCCCGCTCCGGGAGCCCGGATCCGGAAAGTGCCAAACCATAATAGGCATGGGCTTCCGCGTATTCCGGTCGAATCCTTATCGCCTCCTCTATCTCGGGAATTGCCTCCTGGAATTGCCCTTGTTCGGCAAGGGCCAAACCCAAGTTGGCGTGCGCCTCGGCAAAATCCGGCTTCATCGCCAGCGCTTGGCGGTATTCGAGCACCGCCTCGGGAAGCCGCCCCGAGTTGGCGAGCGCATTGGCGAGCCCGTAATGGACCCCGGCATGATTGGCCCCCAGACGAAACGCGTTCCTGAAATGAGCCTCCGCCAGGGAATACCGGCCAGCCTGGTTAAGCGCATATCCCCAATTGTACTCCGCGGCCGCGAACGAGGGTCGGGCCCGGAGGGCGCCGGCATAGGCCTCCTCGGCCTCCGCAAAACGCCCTGCCTTGGCGAGAAGATTGCCCAGGTTATTGTAGGCCTCCGGGTAGGTCGGGTTAAGACGGATCGCCTCACGGTAATGGGCGACGGCCTCCTGGGGCATCCCCTTCTGAACGAGCACCACGCCCAGGTTGTCATGCGCAAGCCAACTGTCGGGATTTCGAGCCAGGACCGAACGGTAGAGGGTTTCCACGTCCCGGTAATTGCCACACTGGCGCCACGAGAGGAAGGCCAGGAGCCCGACAAGGACGACACCTCCAGCAAAGGCGGCGGGATACATGCGCGGAGCCAAGCGCGCCACGGCGGAGGCCAGCGCTGCTGCTATGGCTCCAATTGCGATGGCCGCCGCCAGATACTGAAAATGGTCGGCGACAAAGGAGAACACGAACGGGTACACGTCCACGAAACCAAGGGCCGGAAACAGGGTTCCCACATAGAGGAGGGCGGCCGCAAGGGTGCCCCGGCTCCTTCCGCGGAGCAGGAAGAGACCCCCGAGAAGGGCAACGGCGCCGAGCGGGAAGAGGTACTGCCCGGGGTCGTGGCGGTCCAGGGTCCAGCGCGGGTAGATGAAGACCAGGTCAGTCGGCCAGACCAGTTTCCCGAGGTAAAACCAGGAGGCCCGTCCCGCTACAAGGAGCCGCTCTGGGGCCCCGAGGCTGAACGCCGCGCCGCGGGCCCCAACGAAAGTCCGCTCGACCCAGGCCGTTAGTGCTCCCCCACCCGCACCCATTGCAAACCAGGGCAATAGCGGAAACACGTCCGCTTTAAGCGACAGCCGGCCGCGTTTCCACCAGAGAACCACCAGGATCGCCGCCGGCAGCGTTGCGGTGACACTCTTGCTCAGGAGTGCCAGGGCGAAAAGGCCCAGGCCTGCCAGGTACCACCGCACCCGCCTTTGCGAGTCGAACCTCAGGTACGCGAGCGCAGCGGAGAAATAGAAGACCGCCGAAAGGGTGTTCTTCTGCTCCGACACCCAGGCCACCGACTCGACGCACACCGGGTGGACGGCAAAGACCGACGCCGCAAGCAGCGCCCCGGGCAAGGCCAAGCGCCTCATCAGGAGATAGAGGAGGCCGCACGCGGAAAGGTGCAGGACAACGTTCACCAGGTGGTAGCCGAGCGCTCCGTCGCCCCACATGCGGTGCTCGAGCCAGAAGGCGCTGTGGAGGACGGGATAGTACTGCTGGGTCGCGCCGACCTCGGTCCATATTCTCCACAGCCCTTGGACCGAGCGCAGCTCGGGCCGGGTCACGTGCGCATCGTCATCCCAGATAAACCCGCCGCCCAGGGCCGATGCATAGGCCGCCAGGACAAGCGCGGGGAGCAGGAGGGCGACCCCCAAGTGGTATCCAAAGCGGCGCATTGGCTTCAAACCTCAGGGGTTCGCACCCGGAGTCAACGATTAGGCGGGTGGCGGGCGGCGCCAAACTCGGCTGCCGCCTCCGACTCCCGTCCCAGCCGCGAGAGCGCCTGGCCCAGGTTGTAGTGGGCGCCGGCATAGCCCGGGTCGATCCGGAGGGCCTGGCGGTACTGGGCCACGGCCTCGTCCAGGTGTCCCTGGCGGAACAGCGCGTTTCCCAGGTTCAGGCGAGCCTCCTTCAAGTCGGGGTCGAGCGAGACCGCCTTCCTGTATTCAGCCTCGGCCTGGTCCGGCAATCCCAAAGCCGCAAGTGAGAGGCCGAGACCGTTCCGTGCGGGGGCGCGGCCTGGCTCGAGGGCAAGCGCCGCACGGAACTGTCCGGAGGCCTCCGAGGCCCGGCCGGCCTTCAACAGCGAAAGCCCAAAATTGAAGTGGGCGCCCGCGAACGACGGGTCGAGCGCCACCGATGCCCGGTAGGTCTCGAGGGCCTTGTCCGTATCGCCCAGCTGCTCCTGGGCGTTTCCCAGGTTCGCCAGGGCTTCCGCGGAATCCGGGCGGAGCCGGACCGCCTCAAGGAGCTCCGTCCGGGCCAGCTCGGCGCGGCCCTCCTGGAGGAGGACTCTCCCGAGATTGCTGTAGGCGAGCCAGGAGCCGGGATTGCGGCGAACAGCCTCCGACCACAGCGAGCTCTCGTCCCGGAACGTGCCCGCATAGGCGTGCGACTCCCGTGCCAGGAGCGCCACCAAAGCCGCGGCCACAAGGGCGAAGGCGGCACGAGTGGCCCCTCCTTTTCCCCAGGCTCTCTCAGTCCAATCCTGGGCCGCACCGAATGCCACCGCGGCCAGGGCAACCACGCCCACCAGCGAAACGTAGGCGAAATGGTCCGCACGCGGTGAGATCCGCGAGTAGGCCATGGGAACGAGCCCCAGGACCGGGACCAGGTTCAAAAAGAACCACCCAAGGCCGAGGAGCGCGTGCCGACCGAAGCCTTCGCGCCTCCACCAAAGAACCCCGAGAAGCGCGGCGAGGGCAACCCATGGCAGCCACCCGGGCAAGGGTCCGGCAGCCGGGGGATAGATCGGAGCCAAATCAAAAGGCCAGACTGCCTGCCCCAGGTACGCGAGAAGGCTAAACCCCGCCTGGCAGGCCCGCTCAGCCAACGGATCATGGGGCCCCTTTAAACCGATGGCCCGGGTCGATTGGAACCAGACGGTGGCCGCGCCCATCGCTAGGGACGCGGCAAAGAACGGGGCCGCCTTCGCCAAGTCGCGCAGAGAGACGCGGCCCCGGCGCCACCAGACGAACAACAGGATGGCGAACGGGAACATCACAACCGAGGTCTTGCAGGCGAGGGCCGCCGCGAAGCAGGCGAGCGCCCAGAGCCAGACGGCCCTGCTCCCCGAGCGGTTGAATGCGACGATGGCAATCGAGGCGAGAAGCAGTGGGGGGAGCGAAAGCGTGTTCTTGAGCTCGGAGATCCAGGCCACCGATTCGACGGCGACCGGATGCACGGCAAAGAGAAGTCCGCCAAGGAAGGCGCCGCCAACCTCGAGGGCCGCTAGGAGCCGCCAGACCAGGAGTGCCGACAGCACGTGGAGCCCAAGGTTCACCAGGTGGTAGCCCAGAGGATTGGATCCCCAGACCTGCCACTCGGCCCACTGCACGCTGGCCTTGAGCGGGAAATAATCCATGCCCTCGGGGTGGACCCAGGCCCTCCACCAGCCGCCCGGCTCCCGGAGGGCGGCGTTCTGCGCCACTTCCAGTCCGTCGTCCCAGACCCAGGTGCCGTGCAGGCAAGGGCCGTAGACCCAGCCGGCCACCAGAACTATCAGGAGAGAGCGCAGGAGGGTCCTCATTTTTGCCCTCCCCGGGCCTCGATCGCGCGAAGCCACTCAAGGTTGTCGCTGGCGTCCTTGTAGCCCGGCTTCAGGGCGAGTGCGCGCCCGAACTCCGCCCTCGCCTCTGCCAGTCTCCCGGCCTCGGCCAGCAGGCCGCCCAGGTTGTTGTGGGCCTCGGCTGCCCCGGGATCGATGCGGATCGCCTCCCGGTACTCGGCCATCGCCTCGGCCGGTCGGCCGAGTTGGACCAGCACGTTTCCGTGGGCGGCGTGGGCCTCGGCGTAGCCGGGGCTCAGCCGGACAGCCGCTTGGTAGGCCTCGTCGGCCCCTCGCAACTCCCCTAGCTCCACCAGGCACCCACCCAGGTCGAAACAGGCGTCCGCCCGGCCGGGATCGAGCTTCAGCGCCACGCGGTACTCGTCCGCAGCGTCGGCGTGTCGGCCAACCAGGTCGAGCGCCTCGCCGAGCCGGCAGTGGACGGACGGGTCATTGGGCAGGGAGACCAGCGCCGCCCTGAACTCCTCGACCGCCTCGCCCGGGCGTCCGCCCGCCGCAAGGGCCTTTCCGAGGTTGTAATGCGCCGTGGCGAACGCAGGAACAAGGTGAAGGGCCCGCCTGAAGTCCGCGATGGCGGCGTCGCCCCTCCCTCGGTCCGCCTCGATGACCCCCAGGTTGTTCCAGGCCCCCGCATTGGCAGGGACCTTGGCCGCCACGTCGCTCCAGAACTCAAGGGGCCCCTGGTAGACCTTGCAGCGCTCGACCGTGAGCGCGGCCAGGGCCATTGCCGCAACGAAGACCACTCCGGTGAACCCGCGGCCCGGGCCCAAGCGCCTTTCCAGGGCCACGCAAGCAAGCACGGCAAGGCTCGCGAGCGGCAGGTACATGCGGTGCTCGGCCATGATCTCCGTGGCCACCGGAATGAAGCTCGACGACGGCGCCAGGGTCACCAGGAACCAGGCGCCCAGGAAACCCAGTGCCGGGGAGCGAACGAGACCGATCCCCGTCACCACTCCAATCAGGACGGCCGCACAGGCTCCCAGGGCCACAGCCACGGGTGATCCTGCCAGGAGCCGGCCGTAGTCACCCACGAGCGGGTACGGCCAGACCGACAGCTTCAAGTAATGAAGGACCGCCTCAAACTGGGTGAGCAGGTAAGCCCACCAGGACACTCCCGCGCCAAATCCCGCAGTCCCGGAGCGTCCTCCCGTGCCCGCAACGAGCAGGGCGAGCGGGATCCAGCTGGCCATTAGACCCACCAGGACCGACCGGTGGCGACGCCACGACTCCCCGAACGATCCCGAAACAAAACAGCGGTCGTAGAGGAGCACCAGGAGGGGGGCGGTCGCCATCGACTCCTTGGTCCCCACGCCCAGGAGGCAGGAGAGGAAGGCCACGCCCGACCACAGGGCCTTGCGGGGGCCTCCCTCGGCGTGCCGAATGAACGCATAGAGGGTCAGCAGGTAGAGGAACCCCATCAAGGACTCCGCGCGCTGGATGACATAGGCCACCGACTCGGTCTGGAGCGGGTGAAGCGCCCAAAGGAGGGAGGAGGCGAACGCGATCGCCAGGGCCCTCGCGGGCGAGAGGGCGCCGGCTGCAGGCATCGCAAGGGTCCTGCGGACGATGCCAAAGAGGACAAGGGAGGCGGCCACATGGATCGCGATGCTCACGGCGTGGTAGCCCCAGGGGTTCACGCCTCCGAGCGCATAATTGAGGGCCAGGGAGACGTTCAACACCGGCCGCCCAGTCACCGTTGCGCCCCCCCTCGGGAAGAGGGCGTCAAACAGGTGCCGGATCGTCGGGTTGCCCGGGACCGAATCAATGTCGTCAAAGAGGAACGCCCCGCCGAGTGACCCGAGGTAGGCACATCCCACCGCAACCCCGATGGCCACCGCGCAAAGAGCGAGCGCCCGCCGCGGGTCGCGCGCCTGGGCCGGGCGGGGCTTCTTGGGGGCCATCATGGATTTGGGATCCTATGGGGAGAGCGGGGCCCGCGACAAGCCGCGCGGGGAGTCAAAAAAGGAACGGCCGCCCCTCTCGGGGCGGCCGTTCGCATTCGGGTCGTTAAACCCGCCTGTCGTCGCGATTCTTAGAACTCGACGCGGGCGCCGACCTGCAGCTGCCAGCGCGAGAGATCCGAGTAGATCGTCGAGAACCCGAGGGTGCCCGGGTTGAACGTGTAGATGTACTGGTTCTTCACGGGATCGTAGCCGGTGCCGGCGACCGTCTTCGTGATGAACGAGTTGTTATAGTTGTTCACGATACCGTACTTGCTGTTGATCAGGTTCGCGAAGTTGAAGCAGTCGGCGAAGAGCACCATGCGCACATCGCCGTGGATCGGGATCTGCTGCTCCAGGTGGAGGTTGAGCGTCGACTGCTCCCCGGCGTTGGCCGAGTTGCGGGGGACGATCTTGCCCGACCACTTGGCGAGCTCGGGCGTGCCTGCGAGGTAGGTGAAGAATTTCGCCTCCTCCGTCGCGCTCAGCCAGCGGACATTCGGGTCGCTCGGGCCGGTCGGGACGTAGAAGAGACCTTCACCGGTGATGCCGGCGCCGCTCGGGTCGCCCTTGAACACGAAGCTGTAGGCAGATCCGGTCTGGGTGATGAACTGAGCCGAGATCGCGGTCGCCGCGTTCGGGCCCTTCATGAAGTGGAACTCACGGGTGCCCGTGATCACCAGCTTGTTCGGGACCGAGTAGTTCGAACGGTAGGCGATGTTGTCGTTCGGGTTGATGTACGGCTGTGAGGTGAAGCCCGAACCGGCAACGGAGGAGGTGAACGGCGCCACCTGCGTGGCGTGCGTGTACGTGTAGCCGATGCTGAGCGCCCAGTCGTCGATCAGGGGACGGGAGAGCATGAGCGTATACTCCTGGCTTCCACCCTTGCTGGTGTTCGTGAGGTCATAGACCGCGCCCAGCGTCTTATGCTGGAAGAGGACAAGGGGGCTGTTCGAGACCGAGTTGTAGTAGCCCGCCGGGGCGGAGGCCTGGACGTAGGCGTTGCCGATGCTGCTCGCCGTGCCTGGCGTGATGTTGCCGGCATAGCGGATACGGCCATCGGGAAGCGTGAGGGGGCCGGAAGCCGGGAGCGCGTACGGGTTGATCTGCTGGTAGAACACGTCCTTGTTGACCTGGGTCATGTCGACCTCGGCGGTCGCCACCATGTGCAGGAACGGCAGCTCGCGATCAACGGCCAGGTTCTCCTTCCACGTGGAGGGCCAGTGGAAGTTCTTGTCCGTGATGTCGATCGAAGGCGCGGCCGTGGAGGCCACGCCGTTGATGATGCTGTTCACCTGGCCGGCGTTGTTGAACGCGTTCTCAACCCAGACGACCGGGTTTTGGCCGAGGAAGAGCCCGACGCCACCGCGAAGCTGTGTCTTCAGCTTCGTGCCGAATTGGTAGTTGAAGCCGATGCGCGGGGAGACCGTGTAGTTGCCGCTCATCGTGGTCGAATTCGAATACCCGAAGGCGTTCGAGAAGAGCAGGCTGTTGATCGGCTTCTGCGGCTCGTAGGGGTAGTCCATGCGGAGGCCGCCGACCACCGTCAGCTGCGAGTTTGGCTTCCAGGTGTCCTGGATCAGCGGGGCGATATCGAGCAGGTAGTAGTGCGAGACCGCCTGGCTGAAGGAGGTGAAATACGGGGTCGCCGGGGTCGCCACTGTGGACTGGAAGACCTTGCCAGCCAGGAAGTCGCTCACGCTGTTGAACGTAAAGCTTCCAATCGCGTTCGGGATGAACGTGTCGGTGTAGCCCGTGCGGTCAAACTGGGCGCCAAACTTGAACGTATGGTTGCCGTAGGCGTAGGTGCCGTAGGCGTGCTCCTCCTGCTCCCACGTGTAGATGTTGTTGTCCTGGTAGGCCCAGTAGGTGCCGGTGAACACCGTTCCCGTGGTGATTTCCTTGGCCTGGGTGACCTGATAGCCGTCGACGCCATTGATCGTGATAGCCGGAAGCTTCGGGCCATCGAGCGTCGCGGTGCCGTTGTACCTCTTGTAGGTGCCCTCGATTTCCGTGTGGAAGTCGGGGATGAAGTGGCTCCAGTCGCTGTTCAGCTGAGCCGTGTACGACTGGTCGGAACGGTTGGAGTTGTACCAGGACGTCTCGAAGTCGGTCGTCGTGGACCCGGTGTAGTTGTAGAACACCGGCGCGTCGCCCTTCGTGTGGCGGAAGGTGAAGGCGAACTTCTGGGTGTCGGAGATGTTCCAGTCGATCTTGCCGACGAAGTTCTGCTCCCAGGTGTGGTTGATCGCCGACATTGGGCCCGGGTCATAGGTGTAGGTGTGGCCGCCGACCGTGTAGCCGTTCTTCAGGGCATTGACGATCTGGCCGACCTGCGTCGTCCCCAGGGTGGTACCAAGCGGGATGAAATTCTGCGGAGGGGCGGCGGCGAGCTGACGGAAGGCGTCATAGCCGACGAAGAAGAAGAGCTTATCCTTGATGATCGGGCCGCCGATCGTGGCTCCCGTCGTGTGCTGCTGGGTGGGCTCGTGCTTGCCGAGGATGCCGACCACCGGGTCGGGTCCGCGGAAGTTCGTGCCGGTGTAGATGGCGTAGACCGAGCCGTGGTACTGGTTGGTGCCGGACTTCAGGTTCACGTCGAGGACGCCGCCCAGGAAGCCGCTGTACACCACGTCAAACGGGTTGATCGAAAGCGCGGCCGAGCTGATCCACTCCGGCGGGATCGGGTTGCGAAGGCCGGCGTAGCCGTTGGAGTTGAGGCCGAAGTTGTCGGCCGCCGAGACGCCGTCCACTAGGATCGCGTTCTCACGGGGATTCTGCCCCGAGACGCTGAACGTGTAGGCCGGGTCCGACGGGGAAACCTGCTGCACGACCGCGCGGGGGTCGACATTCTCGAAGTCCTGTAGGTCGCGCCGGATCGTGGTGATCTGGCTGATCGTCTTCGGGGTGTAGCTTGAGCCCGTGCCGATGACGCTCGAGTCGAACTGGGACGTGCTCGCACTCTCGCTAACCTTGAAGGCCTCGAGGCGAACGACCTCCGTGCCGAGCACGAGGTCCACCGAGTCCGTCACGCCGAGGTGGAGGTACACATCGGGCTTCTCCCCCGGGGGCTGGCCCGCGGCGGTCGCGGTGACAGTATAGGGGCCGCCGGGCGTGAGGCCCTGGAGGCTGTATTGGCCCGTCGAGCGGGTGACTGCGGAATATTTGGAGCCGGTGTTGACCTGAACCACCGTGACGGTGGCTCCCACCACGGGTTTTCCCGTGGAATCGCTCACGAAACCGGAGAGGCCGGACGTCGTAACGCCTTGGCCGAACATTGTTGCGGTGGTCAGGACCAGGGCGAGAACCCCAGACCAAATCCAACTTACGGAACGGATCGTCTTTTTCATTTTTAGGTAGCTTATAGCGGAAGCCAAAGGGATCCCTAGGTGAGGGTCCTTTTGTGTTAGCGAAAACGTGAATCTAAGCCGATAGCCACATCGGCGACTCCCCCCCAGTCAAGCATCGAAGTTCAGGGGGAACCAACGTCGCAAAAACGTAACTAGATGGCGCTACGCTGGGGCCGTGCCGAATGCCCTGTTTTTACAAAAATCCTAGTGCAATGTGCACGATTTTGGCTCGGTTCATCGAAAGCCAATGTTACACAATACGAGCTAATATACTACACTGCAGTTTCTTACGAATAACTTACAAAGATTGGCATAAGCTAAGGTACATAAGCGGCGCGAATGAATCCAGAAGCCCTTATTGATGCAGAACTCGTGCGGAAATTTAACGGCGGAGACGCGTCCGCCTTTAGCGAAATCATGAACCGCCACAAGTCGCGGATTTTCTCCGCGGCCATGGCACTTTTGCGCAACCATGCCGATGCCGAAGAGATCACCCAGGACACCTTCGTGAGAGCCCACCGCGGGCTCTCCACTTTCCGGGGAGAATCCTCCCTGGCGACCTGGCTTCACCGGATCGCCGTCAACCTCGCCCGGAACCGTTATTGGTACTTCTTCCGCAGGCGCCGACACGTCACCCTCTCCCTTGACGCCGCGATAGGACCCGACGGCGATGCGACCTTCTCCGAGCTTCTCTCCGCCGCATCGCCCGACCCCTCCCAGGAGAGCTCCCGGAACGAATTCGTGGACAAGGTGGAATCGTGCATGGACGGGCTCGAGGCCTCCCACCGCGACATCCTGGCGATGCGCAGTGTCCTCGACCAGTCCTACGAGGATATTGCCCAGACCCTCGGGATCAACGTCGGCACGGTCAAGAGCCGCATCGCCCGGGCCCGGGAGCGCCTCCGCCAGCGTCTTGCCGAGGAATGCCCCGAATTCTCCCGAGACAGCGACCCTGCAGGCTGGTTTGAGCCGGCCCGCGGCGAGGGCCAGATGGCGGCCTACGGCGCCCTGGTCTAGCGCGCCTCTAGCCCCAGGAATCGCTCAAGGCGGCCGACGGCGTCCATAGAGGCGTGGCCGCGCCGCACTTTGCGCGAGACCACCGAGAGGCGACCCTGGCTCCGGTCAGCCTTCAGGTCCACGTGGCCCACGATCTCGGTCCCTGAAAGGACGGGAAGCGCGTAGTAACCCCGCTTTCGCAGGCGCTCGGGGGTGTAGGCCTCCCAGATGTAGTCGAACGCCCATACCCTGCGGGTCATCGGCCTATCGTAGATCATGGGATCAAGCGGAGCCAGGAGCTGGACATCGGTGGGGCGCTCCCCCGCCCCTGCTGCGTCCAGGAGGGCGGCATCCTCCTTCAGGATGTGGACTACGGGCCCCCGATCGACGCGGACGGGCTCCACCAGGCCTTCCACGAGCTCGAGTTCCCGCTTATTTAGGGAAACGAGCCGCAATTGCTTCAGACGGAGCGTGGCCAGCCACCGGCACGTCTCCTTCTCGCTGGCTTCGGGGAGCGCAAGCGCAGAGGACGGGAGCACGCGCTCGGGAAGGTCGTAGATCCTCCGGTTCTTCTCGCGGCCCGAGATAAGGAGCCGGCCCTGGAAAAAGAGCTTCTGGAGGGTCGCCTTGCCCAGCGTCGCCGCGCCCCAGACTTTCCGCCCCTTCCTGGTGTCGGCGAACGCCTCGCTCGACTTGGGGCCCTCCGCGGCAATGCGCTCAAGGACGTGACCTGCCATCTCCTTCTCCCGGGGCGTCAGTTTGCCGGACCAGGCGCCCGGCGTCCGGGACCTCCGGCGCATCTCCTTGTGCAGGTGGGGCCACGCCTCAAGAGGAAACGCGACCAGTATCCCCCGGTTCGGGACCGGCAGATGGTGCTCAAAGGCCCTCCTGGATTCGGGCCCAAGTGCGGTGCCGTCACCGTGGAGGTACCTGAAAAGGTCCCCTTCCCGGTAGTCCTCCACCCGCAAACGTAGGATGTGGTCGTGCATTCTTCCGCAAACGTTGATCGGATCGATCTGGACGTACCCGAGGTGCCGCAGCGCGGCATCGACGCCCGCCAGCCTGCGGTCGATCCGATGCGCCCTCCGCAAGAAGGCGCGGGCCTCTTCGAGGGTGAGCTCTCTCACTCGACTCACGGACCGGGTGAGGGGCGCGTGGGCTGGGACCGAACGGGAGCACCCGTGGCCGACGGCGGGACGGAGGGTGCCGCAGCCGGCGCAACCGAGGCTGGGCTCGCCCGCCTGACAAGCTCCGCGTAGTCCTGGATCCCCGAAAGGATCGCCGAGGCGATCGTGTCCCGGTAGGCGGCCGTGGCCAGCCGGACGCTCTCCGACTCGCTAGATAGAAAAGCAGGCTCAACCAGGACACCGGGGCACTTGAGCATGCGCAGGACCCCCAGGTGCTCGAATTTCTCGCCGCGGTCGCCCGTCTTAAGGGCGTCCAGGAGCCGCCGGTGCATGACCCCGGACAAGACGGTGTTCCACCGGTTGAAATCGTTGATGGGGGCCTCCCTCGACTCGGAGTCGTCCTTCTCCCCCGGGCTCCACGAATTCGTCGAGCGCTGGGACCTGGGAGGAAAAGAGAGAATCTCGACGCCCGTCGTCTTCGTATTCGGGTAAAGGGAATTGAAGTGAATGCTCACGAAGAGGTCCGCCCGTGCCTGGTTGGCTATTTCCGAGCGGATCTGCTTTGCCACGTCGACATCGGTCTCGCGGGTCATGACGACCACGTAGCCCGCCGCCTCCAGGAGCCGCTTGAGCCGGAGCGCCACGTCGAGCGTGTAGGTCTTCTCCATCGTTCCGAGGGCCCGGTTCTCGGTGCCGTGGTCGAGGCCCCCGTGTCCCGGGTCGACCGCGATCACATGCGGGACCCTGGGCGGGGCGCCGCACAACTCGGGCCTGAGGCGCGGCAGAAGGTGCGCCTCGAAGTCGGTGCGGCTCAGGTAGAAGGTTCCCCCTCGGTCCACGACGGGGTCCCCGAAGAACACCCGAAGGCCCTTCACGTCGGTCTCGCGGCTCTGGTCGGCGAACCGGGCCACGGGCTGGGCGCCGTCCTTCACCATTACGGTCGATGGCGGAATCGAGCGCTCGACGCGCATCCCCAGGCGCGCGACAGAGTCGTCAAGGCTCACATACTCCAGCCCGTTGTAGCGGATCGACGCGGGCTCCGCCCGCACCAGGCACGCGGCCAGCACGAAGAGCAGGAGTAACGGCGCCGGGCGCATGGCCGCGGCGCTCTCAGGCCTCAGCGGCGTGCGGGTCGGAAGAGCCGGAATCATCCTCTTGCTCGTCCCCACCCTCGCCATCCTCAGCGTGGAACTTGGCCTTCCGCTTGTTGGCGGGAAGGGGCGTGAGCATCACGTGAATGTTCCGGCCGATCAGCTTGGGGTCCGCGTCGGGGTGGCCCATGCCGGCCAGGTCGACCACGGCCTTCTTCATGACCTCGAACCCGAGCTCCGTGTGGGCCATCTCGCGGCCGCGGAACTTGAGCCTCAGCTTGACCTTGTTGCCGTGGTCCAGGAACTCCTCGGCGTGGCGCAGCTTCGTGTTGAAATCGTTCGGCGCGATGCGCGCCGTGAACTCGATCTCCTTGATCTTGCTGGCCGTGGACTTGGAGTGGGAATGCTTCTTCTGCTCCTCGTAGACGTACTTGCCGAAGTCCATGATGCGGCAGACCGGAGGCGTGGCATTGGGAGCCACCTCGACCAGGTCAAGGCCGACCTCAAGGGCGAGGTTCACGGCCTTGGGCGTGTCCAATATGCCGAGCTGCTTACCCTCGGGCGAGATCACGCGCACCTGCGGGACCTTGATTCGGTGGTTGCGGCGTATGCTCGCGAACGGATCGTTGTTGCGGCGCTGGAATTGCCCGTTCGGGCGATTGCCGCCTGGGGCGGCCGGAGGAGTCGGTATGGCCATCAATAATTACGCTGCTGGGTGTGTAGAATCAGGTGACGGTCGTCTGAAACCGCCTCAAATACAACACCTAAACGCTGAAGCTTTCTCCACACGAACAGCTGGCCTTGGCATTGGGGTTCGAGAACTTGAAGCCCCCGGCGATCAGCTGGTTCGAATAGTCGAGCTGGGTTCCCTTCAGATAGAGCGCCGTCCTCGGGTCGACGAGCACGGCGATCCCGGCGCTCGTCACAAGGATGTCCCCGCGCTTGGGCTCGGGCGCAAACTTAAGCTTGTAGCTCAACCCGTTGCATCCACCCCCGGTGATCGCAATACGCAGGTAATCCCCCTGCTTCTCCCGAGCGATGAGCGCCCGGACCTTGTTGCCCGCCGCATCGGTCAGGCGGACCAGGCTTTCCGACCCCTCCCGGATCGCGGGCGGTGCGGGAGGAGGCGTGAGGGTCTCGGAAACAGCCATGGGATGAAGACTATCGCCCACTTCGCGCTCGAATCAAGCGCCGGGCGACCTCTACCGCGTTTGAGAAGCTCCTCGGATTCGCGATTCCCTTGCCCGCGATGCCGAATGCCGTGCCGTGGTCCGGGCTCGTGCGCACGTGCGTCAGGCCGAGGGTCACGTTCACGGAGTCCTCGAAGTCGATCACCTTGAGCGGCGCAAGCCCCTGGTCGTGGTAGAGAGCGACGGAGACATCGAACTCGCCGCGCAGCTGGCGACCAAAGAGCGTGTCGGCGGGCTGGGTCCGAGACAGCCCCGGAAATTCCGACCTGAGCGAGTTAAGGACCGGGTCGATCGTGTCGCGCTCCTCCGTCCCTATAAGCCCACCCTCGCCGGCATGGGGGTTTAGCCCGCACACCCCGATTCGCGGGGCGAGGATCCCGTCGGCCCGGGCCAGCTCGTCGGCAGCCCTGACCGCACGCGTGATGCTTGCCGCGGTGAGCGACCCCGGGACGTCGCGCAGCGGGATGTGCCAGGAGACGAGCGCAACCCGGAGCTTCCCCCCGCAGAAGGCCATCGTCGGCTCGCCGCCCCACCGGGCGGCGAAAAACTCGGTGTGGCCCGGGAACTTCCAGCCGATCGCCGCCATTTGCTCCTTGCTGATGGGTGCGGTGACCACCCCGGCATAGGACCCGTCGAGGCACAGCTCAGTCGCCCGCTCCAGGGCAGCCCATGCAACCAGGGAACCCTCGCCCGTTGGCTTGCCGGGCTCGGCGGAAAAGCCCTCCACCCCGACCGCAATCCGCTTTGGACCGGCGGGCAGCGTGTCGAGCCAGGCGCCTGGCCCGATCACGGCGGCGTGCCGGGCCTCCTCGGGATTTGACCGGACCCAGGACGCGACGATCTCCGGACCGATGCCGGCCGGGTCCCCACAGGTGATGGCAATCAACTCGCTCAAGGTTGGGTTGAAGTCGGGCTAGCCGGCGTCCTCCGGGTCCAGCTCACCCTTGCGGCGCGCGCGGGCGATGCCCCGCTTACCCGCGGTGATGAACTCCAAAAATTTAAGGGCCTCGGCGGCCTTGAAGGCGCCCCCCGCGATAGCCTGCGCGGCTATCTCCCGGATGTTGCCCGTCTGGAAATAGACGAGCCTGAAGGCCTCCTTCAATTCGTTGATCGCCTCGCGAGTGGCGCCCCGGCGCCTGAGGCCCACGAGGTTCAGACCGCTCACCTCGTTGCGCTCGGCCACCATCACGTAGGGCGGGATGTCCTGGGTGATGCGGGCCAGGCCGCCGACCATCGACCCCTCCCCGATCCGGCTGAACTGGTGGTAGGCCGAGCCCCCGCCAAGCACCACGTTGTTGCCGACCACGACGTGCCCCGCTAGGAGAACGGCGTTGGCGACCACCACGTTGTTGCCGACCAGGGTGTCGTGGGCGACGTGCGAGCAGGCCATGAGGAGGCAGTTCGTTCCCACCTCGGTGAAGGCCCCGGGCTCTGTCGAGCGGTTGATGGTCACGTACTCCCGCACGATCGATCCCGACCCCACCTTGGTCCCGGTCTTTAGCGCGGGATCGAAGCGCAGCACCTGGGGATCGCCCCCAACCACCGCATAGGGATGGACCTGGACCCGCTCGCCGAGAATGGCGCCGGACCTCACGATCGCACCGGCGTGGATGACGCAGCCTTCGCCAAGCTCCGCTCCGGGTTCGACAATCGCTGTGGGATGGATGGATGACTTCATCGGGCCTAAATCCTCTAGAATGGACCGCCACGAGGGCGAGAACGATTTGGGCCCCGGCCGGCCTTTGGTGAATTCACTCGGCAGCCTCGGCAGGCTGCGCCGCGCGGCTCCGGCGCGCCGACTGCATCCGGTCGGAGAGCAGGTCGAGCTGCGCGTCCTTCAGGAGGTCGTACTTCTTGAGCACGCGGATCACCTGGAGCGTGTCGCTCTTCCCGTAGTTGCGGTGCGCATCGATCTTCTCGATCAGGTCGAGCAGCATGGAGCGGAAGGAGATGATCCCGTCGACCCCGCGCTCCTTGAGCATCTCGACGCTCTGCGAGCGGAACGGCTCGGCCGTCGGGAGCGCGGGGATCACCAGGATCTTCGTCACGTCGCTGCCGATCCCGTCGCCCTCGGTCGGGAAAAGCCTCGCTGCCTGCTTGATCACGTTTTGCTCCAGGAAACCGAAGATTTCGGGCGATCCCTTCAGGGTGGCCGGCGTGAAGACGTCCGTGTGCCAGGGCTTCACCGCGACGACGGCCTGGTGCACAAACTGGAGCTCGGTGGAGAAGAGGAAGAAGTCCGGCTTGCGGCCCGCCTTGCGCCACGTCGGGTTGTGGACCAGGAGGTCGATTTCCTCGTCGCCCGTCTTCCTGCGGGCCTGGACCTGGTACTTGCGCACCTGGCGGACGAAAAATCCGTTCTGCTCGAAATACTCGCGCACTATGCCTTCGTCGATCGCTGACATGGGTTACCTATAGCGGCGCGCGGGCCCAAACACACGAATTTTTTGGAACCCTGCCTAGGCGCAGCCCATGTCGCGCCACACAGCCTCGACTTGAGCCGGCGGGACATCGGACCTGACCACGGCCTCCCCGAGGGCCTTGAGGAGCACGAACCGGAGGGTTCCCGCTCGCGCCTTCTTGTCCCGCGCCATCGCCGCAAGAAGGCCCGCTACCGGCAGGGGCGAGCGCAGGCGGGTCGGGAGCCCGTGGGCCGACACCACGCTCTCGATGCGCCGAACCTCATCGTCCCCCACCATCCCGAGGGCGCGGGAGAGTCGCCCCGCCGCGCACAGGCCTACCGCCACGGCCTCGCCGTGGAGGTACGTCCCGTAGCCCGTGACCTGTTCGATGGCGTGGCCAAAGGTGTGCCCGAGGTTGAGGAGGGCGCGGCCTCCGCTCGCGGCCAGTTCCCTCTCATCGGACTCCACAAGTCCGGCCTTGATCCCGCAGCAGACCCGAACGGTCCACGCCAGGCGGAGGTCCCCCGCCGAGAGAGCCTGGCGCTCGAGGTCCTCAAAGAGGAGCCGGTCGCCGAGAAGCGCGGTCTTGATCACTTCTGCCATACCCGCGGCGAATTCCCGCGGGGGGAGGAGCTTGAGGAAGCCCGTGGCAATAAAGACTCGCTTGGGCTGGTGGAACGCACCGGCAAGGTTCTTTCCGGCCTTCAGGTTGATTCCCGTCTTCCCGCCGACCGAACTGTCCACCATCGCCAGGAGGGTCGTCGGGACCTGGCAATAGTCGATCCCGCGCAGGTAGGAGGCCGCAGCGAAACCCGCCAGGTCACCCACCACCCCGCCCCCTACGGCGAAGACGAGGCCCGACCGGTCGAGGCCCTGCGCGGCCAGAAAATCGAGCGCCTTGGCCAGTTCCGCGATCGACTTGGACTCCTCGCCCGAGGGGACGACAAGCGTCGGGGCGTCGCCAAATAGGCGCTGGAGGGTCGGCGCCTGGATTGTGGCGACGTTGCGGTCGGTGATGACCACAAAGCGCCGGCCGGCCGCCGTCAGTTCGGAGACGAAGTCCAGGACCTTGTCGGCAAGGTCCTCGGCGAAGAGGATCGGATAGGACCGGTCGCCCAGGGCAACGTTTAGGGTGTCAGGCATCGGGGCCTGCAAAGTTGGCTGCCAAACGCCCCCCTGTCCACGGATTTGATCGGGGCGAAATCCGGTGCCCTAGGCTGGACCCGGAGGCTGGGCAGCACCCCGGCGCGCCACTACCCGGATAATCGGTCCCCGGATGAAGACGTGGTAGAGTACGAGCACGGAAACCATGCCAGCCAGTGCATAGAGGAGCCCCTCCGCCGTCGTGGGGACGGCGGGCCGGTAGATCGAAAGCGTCGCACGCGCGATGGACCAGTCGACATGCCGGAGAAACACGAAGGGCCTGGTCCAGAGGGAAGCCTGCCGAAGGGCGGCGTCGGCCGAGGCAAGGTCGCTGACACGGACTGATGCGAGCCGCACCACCTCGCCCAGCTTCCCGATCGAGGGGTCCGGGTTCTGCGAGGCTCCGGCGATCAGCTGATCGAGCGTCATTCCCGACTGGGCAGCCGCGTCCTTGAACCGGTCGACCGCGAGCCGGGCCTCGTCCAAATGCCCCTCGAGCCGCTGCAGGTACTGCTGGATGAATTCAGGGAACTGGGAGAACCCGATGGCCCCGACGGCGCAGAGCACCCGGTCGAGGATCCGCTCGGCTCCGTCGGTTATGGACCGCGCTAAGGGGGGCAAGGGCACCGGCAGACTCTCACAGTCCGCGGCCGCCCTTGCCATCCGAATCATCGACCTGACCGGCAGCTTCCTCCATCGTTGAGAGTGGGGAGCCGGACACCCGTCCCCAAGGTGTGCCCCCGGGGCCAAGCGAGGCTGAAGGAACAGCCTGGGCGCTCGAGAGGCGCTGCCCCGCGCTGGCCCCCGGCGTCAGGAGGCCGGAGGCGGCATTCTGGGAGAGGCTCAGCGCAAGGCGACCGGCGGCGAGCGTCTGGATTCCCGTCTCATGGATAGCCTGGGCCATGAATAGCGCACCTGTGGCCAAAAGCTTGTGCAGAAACACGGGCCCGAGGACCGAGACCACCCCCACCCAGAGCAGGAATCCCAGCCCACCGACCAGGAGCGAGAGAAGTCCCGTCAGGTTCCCCATGAACCAATTGCCGAGCGCGGCTTCAGTGGCACGAAGTTGCGCCTCAGTGGGAACGCCCGAAGTGACCGCGTCCCATTGGAGCAGGGCGGCAATCTCCGGCACTCGGCTCGTCCCCGCCACCAGGGATATGAGGGCATTGTAGAGCGCGACCGTTCCCGTGTGGCCGATCGCCCAAGCGACGGGCCAGAGTGCGAGCGACACCATGTTCATCACGTAGGCGTTCGCCGTCTGCCGGCTAAAGTGCCCCTCGGGCAGCGAAAACATCCCGATGAAGAGGGGGAGCATCATGGAGCCCGTGACCGCGAGGAAGTAGCGGAGTTGCTCCATGAACCAGACGATCGCGGCCGAGAGCAGCAGGAGGAGGTAGAGCGGCAGGATGGTGAGCGCGATCAAGAGGCACTTGATCATCGCCGACCCAAGGCCTGCGGCCATCGCGGCCATGCGCACGGCGGCGTTCCACGATGCGGCGGCCCCGGTGCCGTAGTCGGCGGCCGTGTCCCAAACGGCCACACCCAGGGCCTCGAGGTAGCCCATCACGCTTCCGTCGTTGGCCTGGCCGATCAGGGCCTGCCGACTGGCGTGCGAGGCCGAGGAGGGAGCCTGGCTCCCTGCCAGCGCCCCGCGGTGGAGCACGTCGAAGAGCGCGTTCAGTTCCGGCATGGCATAGGCGGCCTTCACACACACCAGGGTCAGGTTGCGCGGTCCCCCGACGGATTCGTCGTAAAGGGAATCGGCGGACTGCATCGCAGTGCGCATCAGGAAGGGTCCGGAGATCATGAAGGCGATCACGACCCAGGTCCTCACGACCTCGCCCATCTTTCGGTCGCCCCCCGACCTCTGCGTCCGCAGGACAAAACCCCAGAGGACCAGGAGGGCGCCAAACCCCGTGAAGATCCAGCCGATGCGCCCGAGGACGGGGGGGCGCCCGTCCACGGCGTCGGTCAAGCCCCGGAAGACGACCGGGCCGTCGTAGGTGCTGAACACATCCAGCAAGTCTGCGGCGGCAGGGATCTCGGCCAAAGGTACGGTCACGGCGCGGCGCCCCCGGTGTCGGCAGTGGTCCAAAGCCTAAGGCCGGAGTAGTCCGGCGCCGGCTTTGGCCTGCTCGTCTTGGCGAGGGTCGCCAGCCTGCTGCTCTCGGAACCCTGGGCCCTCGAGGCGGCATCACGGCTGAGGAGGGCGGACTCCGCGAGTAGCTCCTCGTCCGAGGCCCGGGAGCGGGCCGTGGAGGCCGCCCGGTCCTCGCGGTCGGCGATCTGGAGATCATCAAGGAGTGCGCGGCGCCGGGCGTCCAGAACCTGGTTTTGCGCCTGGAGCTCGACCACCTCCGAGAGGATGGCCTGTTTGTGCGACTCCGTGGTCGCTGCCTTGAAACGCGCCCAGGCGGACGCAAGCTCAGCGGACACCGCCGACCTGGCCCGCTGCTCGGCACCAATTTGCCCGTGTAGGGTACCTGCTGTCGCCGCCTCTCGCGCCAGGGCGAGGTAGAGGGCAGCATCCCGGGGAACGGCCTGGCCAAAAACGCTCATGGTCTGACCGGCTCCGGAGGCCTCCAGGAGGGAATTCGTCTCCTGCGCCCCGTGCCCTGACGCCTGCCATGCCTCCCGAAGGTCCGAAGCGGTGCGGCCGCCGGCGCTTAGGGCCCCAGCCTCAAGGGAAAGCGAGGCCAGGTCCGGGACCAGGCGGACCGCGCCGGCCGGGTCCCCGGCGTAGGCGCGAAGGTCTCCCACCTTCTGGAGGGTGCCGCTCGCCGCCGAGAGCTGCGCGTCGAGCTTCTCGAGCTCAGCGGCCCAGTTCGCCGCCTCGGCCGGATTGGCGATCACGGTCACGAAGGAGGTGTCGGCAAACCCAAGGAAGGCGCGGCACGGCCCCGCAAGGCAGAGGAAAAGGGCTGAGGCCCTCCAACACAGGATTGGATTAAGAAGGGCTTTCATCTCTCGTTGTTGGGAGATGTCACTGGGTATGGGACATACACAGGGACCCCGATCTCCTCGGGGGCGAGACGCCGCCCATCGCGGGCCGCTCCAAGATCCTCCCAGACGTAATAGAGAATGCGCCCGGAGGGGCGCCGGCTCGCTTGGCCCTCCATCGCCTGTTGGGCCCAGTAGAGTTGTCTCACCGCGTCGGCCTCGGCCTGTAGGGCGCGGGACTCCGAGGCGCTCGCCTGGGTGCGCCGGCCCGGGCAGGCGCAGCCCGAAAGGGCCGCGGTCAGGGCCACAAGCAGGGCCGCTTTCATGGGGCTCCTCCCCTTGCCTCGGCCATCACGCCCTCGAACGCCGAGGGATAGCGCCGCAGTGCCTGCATCCGGCTGTCGAAGACGGCCCCGGTGGACTCGGCAACGTAGAGCATGACCGGGTCGATCTCGACCCTCACCGTGCCGCAGACGGCCGCAGGGGCCTCACTCGAGAAATAGGTGAAGAACGAGGCCTTTCTTGCCCCTTTCTGGTGCTCCACCAGGGGATGCTGCACGATGGCCCTCTCGGCGGCGGCAGGCAGGCCCACGACCCGGCCGATTCGGCGCACCTGCTCCAGGTTGTTCTGGCGCATGAGGAAGAGCTGCTTGCACTGGCCTAGCAGGAGGTCCGTGAGCGCCGGGTCGATGTCGTCGATCTGGCTGGGCTCTTGGAAGGCCCCGATGAACGCGCAGCGGTACTTGCGCATCTGGGCCAGGAGCTCCTTCACGAACTCCGTCGCCCCCGGGATCAGCAGGATGCGGCGGAGCTCGTCGAGGAGCATGACCTTGGAAGCGGCCCTGGGTAGCGAGAGGATGTGGTGGCGCACGTGGTCGAAGACGACGAAGCCGGCGAGCTCCTTCAGGGTCCCGTCGGGCAGGCGGCTGGTGTCGAGGTGGAGCCCCCTGCCCCGGAAATCCAGGTTGGTGGGCCCGTCGAGGAATCCCCCGACGACACCCCCGGAACGCAGGCCTTTTGCGAGTTCTGAGGAAAGGAAGTCGAGCTCCGAGGAAACGGCTGCGCTTCGGTGGTGCGGGAGCCGCGCATGCCTCATGAGCGCGACCAGGCCGTCGAACCGCGGATAGTCGTCGTTTGAAAACCCGGCGAAGGTCATGCTCTCGATGAGCCGACGTCCGGTGGGCTCGGCCGAAAACTGCGCGACCCGGTCCTCCCCGATCGCGGCAAGCCTCTCCGAGGCGACCCCCGGGGCTGTGCGCTCAAGGTCCGCCAGCGCGAGGCATCCGTCCAGGAAGTCGTCGTCGCCGCGCCTAAGGCCCTCAGCCACCAAGGCGCGCCTTGCCACGTCGGCCCACCGGTCGCCGTGCGCGTTTTTCCAATCCTCGGCGCAATCCTCATAGCAGCTCCGCACATACTCCCCGATCAAGCCCTCGCGCATCCGGTTGCGATCCTCGTCCCGGGATAGCCCCACAAGCTTCATGCAGGTGCGCACCACACGGGCCACGGCCGAGGACGTGAGGGGAAGCCCCAGCGTGTCAAAAGGGTTTAGGGTCACCTCGCCCGATTCCCTGAGGACGAGGCTCGTCATCCCGCAGAGCTCGGCCTGGGTGGCGAGCGCCAGGCCTTCTTCCTGATAGAACCGGTAGGCCCAATCGCAGTCGGTCTGGCTCATCAGGTCCACAAGGAATGCCGACTTTCCTGAGCCGTTCACCCCCACAACGATCGAGTGCTGCGGCGTCCCTCCGGGGGTCACCAGGCGGACGCCGGCAAGGCTTCCCGCCGGGCTGTCGTAGAGGGCCTGCGCGCCGTCAAGGTGCCCGCTGAAGGTCGAGGAGATCGGCATGAGATCGGAAAGGTTGTGGTTCTCGACATAGATGTCCCATCCCCGATAGGTCCCCCCCAGATTCCCCGGGATCGTCTCGTAGAACAGGTGGCGGGCCTGGGCAGCGTTGTTCACCTGCATGAACTCCGCCCCGTCGATACCCTGGAGGGCCGAGCGCATCGCGAGCGCCTTGGCAGCTATCCCCTCCTCGGTCGGGCTCCAGACGCGCACAGTGAAGAGCAGGTGAAAGGGAATCGTGACCGAGGATAGGAGGGACTCGATCCGGCTGTGCCTTAGCCGGATGTCGTTCTCCACACCCGCCGCCTTGCGGTCGGAGAGGAAGGCGCTCAGCTCATCGATCTCGCGGCGCAGCCGATCGATCTCCGGGGCCACCGGCAAGGGGCGGACGGCCACGGTGACGCAGGCTCCGGAACCGACGGCATCCAGGACCGGGAGCAGCATCCCGGGCCGGGTGCCGCGAGGAAGCTCCCGCATGACGAACAGGGCGTGGAAGTTCCCATCAAAATTGAGGCGGACGCTTCGGTCGCCCCCACCCGACGCGAAGACCTCGATGTCGCTTCTCAGGCAATTTGCCCGGATCGACCGGTCGGCATTGAAACCCTGGATCGCCCCCTCCCGGTCCCGCGAGAATGCCTGCGAGAGGCTCGGGTTCAGGAATTTCCTCAGGTGGAGGACATGATCGCGGGTTTCCATCTGCACCCAGCGGCCGAGCGGGTGGACCATGGAGAGCACGCGCAGCTGGGCATCCAGGCCCGAGGAGGCCTGCCGCAGGAAGGCTTCGCAGGCCTCGAGCGAACGCTGGTCGCGTTCGGAGACGCCCTCGCAGCGACGTCCGACATACACATGCACGCGTTCCCGCCGGAGGGAACCCTCCTCCATGCGGCGCTGGTAGTAGGCCCGCCTGACGGCGCAGGCCCTGCGGCACCAAGGCGACCCGTGGCTCTTGCTCTCGGAAAACGCCTCCAAGGCCGGGGCAAAGTCGTCTTCGACGGTCCATTGCACCTGGAGCGATGAAGATGGGCCAAGGAGCGCGAGAAGGTGCGCGTTCTGGCGGCGCAAATCCAGGAGCGCCCTGCTGTCCGCGCTCCTAAGGTCGGGCACCTCCACCTGGGCCCCCCGCGACAAGCAGGTTCCCGGCGCCAGCGAATCGCCCCACCACAGCATATCCCGCTCAAACCAGCCGTCTGGAAAGGACCTGGCCATGGGCGTCAGCGGGCGAGCCCGAAGGGCCGGAGCGGATGCATCCGGCTCGCCGCGCGCGACGGGCCGCGGGACCCTCGGTCGTCAAACACCAGGCGAGGCACCAGGGGCAGGCTCCCTACCGGCGGATCCTCAAAGTCGAATCGGAGCGTCCGCAGCGAGTCCCAAAGGTCCCCTTTGAAATGGGGAGGTCTCCCCATCACAAGCAACCGGAGGTAACCAAAGCCGATCGCTGCTGGAAGCAGGGCGGCGACGGTCTTCGTCAGCCAGTGGCCCCCACCCGCTCCCTCCCCGACAAAGAACTTGAGCGCCAGGGCCACGGTCAGGATCAGCCCTACGAAGAGGGGCCAAAGGTCGTTGAAACCCACTCCCTCGAGTCCGAGGTACCCTACCCTTGACCGCCGGCCGGTGTTGCTCGGGGTGTACGGCAGAATGGGCTCTTCAGAGTCCGGCTTCATAGCATCCGATCACTACCACGCGGGAAGGTTACCGAGGGTCCAAACCGGGTTAATGATACCTATCCGGATCGAGAACCAATATACGCCAGCAGAGATCGCGGGAATCCCGATGGCCCACGCAGCTTCCTCCAGCTTATCCTGCTTATCCTGGGCCCGGTAGGCACGCTGGGCATGCTTGATCCCCTGCCAAACCGAACCGGCAAGTCCTAGGGTGAAAAGCCAGCCCAGGACGTCTGTGGCTTGGAAGGCGGCAGCTAGAAATGTGGGCGGGGGGTGCAATCGCATATGCAACGACAAGTCTTTTTTGCCGTGTTATCAAATTATAGTTGTTCACAGCCCATTCCCGCCCCCTCCTTCATCATGATTGCCTTCATTTGACGCATCCGAAATGAACTGAAGCGCATGGCGCGCCCCCTGGATTTACATGAACCTGCCACCTCGGTTCCAAAGTCCTCACGTTTGCCTTCACTCGATGGTTGGCGCGCCCTGAGCATTTTACTGGTCCTAGGTGCCCACTGTAAAGTGACGCCCGGTTTCCCGGGCTCGTGGGATGGACTTTTCAGATGGCTGTTCGACGGAGCCCTTGGTGTCCGCTTTTTTTCGTGATAAGCGGATTCTTGATTACATGGCTGCTGCTTATCGAGAGGACGCGCGCCGGAAAGGTTAGCCTGGGCAACTTCTACGTCAGGCGGGCATTGAGAATATTGCCTGTGTACTACGCCTTCCTCCTAGCGTTGGCAGCCCTGCAGGCTTTTACCAAGTACCACTTAAGCAAAGAAGGATGGATCGTAAGCCTCACATTTTCCACCAACTTTTTTGCCAACAGTTGGACGAGCGGCCACCTGTGGTCACTCGCCCAGGAAGAGCAGTTCTATTTCATCTGGCCGGGCATTTTTGCGGTTTTTAGCGTCGCCGGACGGTGGCGAGCCCTCTCCATTGCGCTTACGGCACCAATCGTACTTGCGCCGTTCTTTCGAGTGCTCGCGTACTTCGGAGGCTCACCCTTCTTCCAGATTGCCGTTGGTTTATCTCGCTGTGACTCGATTGCCTTCGGTTGCGCTGCCGCCATAATCTTTTACCGCCATCGCGAGCGGATTGAAGGTTTTATGGCCTCACACCAATAGAGTGTCGGACTAGCTGGCGCTACGATGATTGCTGTTCCTTACGTGTTAGTACAGTCACTCAAGTTTGGTGCATTCACCGTTCCTTTTGGCGACACCGTGCAAGGATGCGGTTTTGCATTACTTCTCGTTCATAGCGTCGTGAGCCCAATGCTTGGTGCGTATCGTTTCCTGAATTGGCACTGGGTGAGCAGGATCGGCGTTCTCTCGTATTCCGTCTACATCTGGCAACAGATATTCTGCACGAATCCGGCTGTCTTTGGTCTCCCTCCTGTCTGGTGGCTTAGTTTTCCCGCATGGTTAATCGGAGCGTTTTCGGTTGCGATCATGTCGTATTATGGACTCGAGGCCCCGCTATTGCGCCTTCGCACACGTTTTAGGAGCGCCTGAGCCAAAATCAGAATTTGCGAACGGCTTGGGACTTTAGATAGGAACACAACAACCGCTGATGCCAGAAACAACCAACTTCACGTGAGGATTTTGCTTTCAGCCGATCCCTTTATCCCAGTCCCCCCAAAACTCTATGGGGGAATCGAGCGCATAGTCGATGCACTGGCCCGCTATTATACTAAGAGCGGACATACCGTTGGTCTGATTGCCCATCCTGAATCCACGTGCGCCGTCGATACGCTGTTCCGCTGGCCTGGTTCCCAAGGAGCCTTTGGCGAGGTTCGCAACACTGTTGCCCTTGCCACGGCAGCAGGTTCCTTTCGACCCGACCTGCTACATAGTTTCTCACGGTTAAGTTACCTGCTTCCTATCCTCAACAACTCACTACCCAAGGTGATGTCATATCAGCGACACACCGGGGGCCGACAAATCAAGTGGGCTTCACTTTTTGCTGGTCCGTCATTGAAATTCACTGGGTGCAGCGAGTTCATATGCAAGATGGGCAGACCTTGGGGAGGCGAATGGCACACAATTCACAATTTCATTGAGCTAGAGAAACTAACCTTTGTTCCGCTCGTGGCGGATGACGCGCCGCTTCTGTTCCTCAGCAGGATCGAGTCGATCAAGGGGCCCGATATTGCAATTGAAATCGCTCGCAAGAGTGGTCGACGCCTAATCCTGGCCGGCAACCGGCCGGAAAGCGGACCTGAATTGGCATTCTGGGATCAAAAAATCGCCAAGGAATTGGGACATGGCGGCGTTGAGTGGGTTGGTCCCGTGGACGATGAACAGAAGAATCGACTCTTAGGTGGTGCATCCGCGCTGCTCGTTCCAATTCAATGGGACGAACCGTTTGGAATCGTATTTGCAGAGGCGTTGGCAACAGGAACACCTGTGATCACTTGTTCACGAGGAGCCACACCTGAAATAATCGACGAGGGAAAGACTGGATTTTTCATCCACAATACCATCGATGGAGCCGCTGCGGTCGATTGCATCCACACATTGGATCGAAGCGCGTGCAGGAGTGCTGCAGAGGGACGTTTCAGTCTCGAATCATGCGCCCAAAAATACCTCGCGCTTTACCAGGAAATTATGCGGGAAACTCGTGAAAGCTCAGCATCCCGATGAAAGCTTAAGGTTCTTAATCCCGGCCAGAAATAGGGCAGCGACGCGACAGACGCATTCAAACTCCACCATGAGCCGAGATTGCCGAGCTTGACCCCATTGCACGGTTCCCTAGAAAAAGACCCCTCTCACGCGGGTGTAGTATAACGGCTATCACGTGAGCTTCCCAAGCTTGAAATCGGGGTTCGATTCCCCGCACCCGCACCATCGCCCATCCAGGGCTGATCATCCCCGGCCAATGCGTGTTCGTAAATGGAGCGCCGATCTGTCGGTCGATTCCTCCAAGCGAAAGGTTGAGTTCGTCCTCGATGGCGGTGCCGACAGACGCCGGCTGAATAATCACTTCTAACCGCATCAAGACGAAAAGAAGAACAAAAGCGGAGACGAGGATCCGTCGGTTAAGGTTGGATCGATACATTTTCTCAAATCATCCTGCTTAGAACAAGTGGGGGCAGTCCTAGAGCCGACGGGATGTTGCCGAAAGCTCCTTCGCCTCAGCTAAATTGGCGACGCCCCTCGAGGGCGCTTCGGAGCGTCGTGGGGTCAGCATAGAGCACTCCACCACCACTGGGAATTCCAAAGCCTATTCTAGTGATAGTAAGATTCCCTACTTTTGGCGAGCGCTCTTGGATATAGTGGCAGGTGGCCTCGCCCTCGACGTCGTTCGAAAGAGCGAGGACGATCTCTGTCACCTCACCCGCCGAGACCCTGGAGATCAGGGATCCGATGTTCAGGTCATCTGGACCCACACCGCGAAGTGGTGATAGCTTCCCGTGAAGAACGTGGTAGCTGCAACGCCAAGAACCGCTTCGCTCTAAGGCAACCAAATCGGGAACGCTTTCGACGACACAAACGGAGCGGTGGTCCCTCCTTGTATCGCAACAGATCGAGCAAAGGTCATCCTCGCTGAGATTCCCGCACCGCGAACAGCGCCTAACGCTTTTGGATGCCTCCTCAAGCGCGAGCACCAGTGCCCGGAGTTGGTCCCTTTTCCCTAAAAGCAGGTGAAGCGCAATCCGTTCCGACGACCGATGCCCCACCCCGGGAAGTTTTTTCAAAACTTTTTGGAGGTTTTCGAAAGCCGAAGTCACAAACTTTAGAAGATTCCGGGCATTTGAAAAGCCGACGTCACTTTTTGCATTTCACTGTCATTCAATGTCTTCGCTTGGTTTGCTGCATCCTGAACCGCCGCCAGGATGGTTTCCGAAACAAGGTTCGGGTCCTCTTTTAGAAAGTCTGGGTCAAGTCGGAGGACCTTGAATTTACCCGCAGCCGTCACCGTTACCTTCACCGCCCCACCTCCGGCTGTTACTTCGATCTCGCGGGCCTCAAGCTCTGCTTGGAGCGCTTCAATCGAACGTTGCATCTTTTGAGCTGTCTTGAGGAGTTTTCCTACACCGGCCATAATTCATCATCATTGGACTCGGTTTTCCAAATAACGAGGCGTTTTTGCGAATTTTTACGTGAGATCTCGGATTGAGGCATGGTAATCTCTCATGTGCCCGCCACCACCGTACTGGTAATACTTGCCGATGGGTTTGAGGAAATTGAGGCTTTTACGCCCATCGATCTACTTCGTCGCGCAGGAGCTAAGGTTCTCGTCGCCGCCCTCGCGGATGGAATCCACGTGACGGGCCGTAGCGGAGTCACGGTTCATGCGGACCTGACCTTTTCCGCCGTCGAAGGCTCGGAGTTCTCCTGCGTCGTCATTCCCGGCGGACCCGGTGTGCAAAAGTTACGGGGCCATTCAGGCATTCCGAGCGACATCCCGATGAAGCTCATTCAGCTCCATTTTGCAGGGGTGCCCACATACACCCAAGAAATCTTCTACCAAATTTATTGGGGAAAGATTCCCCTCTACCGAATCAATCCCATATGGCTTTTTCAGGACGGTTTTCGCGTCGCTCGTGAACCCGTGTTCGAACGACTCAAGCGTGCATCGGATATTCTACTTTCCCTTCTCGGTCTCGTCTTTGCATCAGTGCTCATTTTGGTGGCTGCTATCGCCATCAAGTTAGATGACGGTGGAGCTGTCTTCTTCGAGCAATCGCGGATTGGAAAGAACAAGGTACCGTTCAAGCTTCGCAAGCTGCGAACCATGCGAACCACCGCCGAAAGTGGTGAACTCTACACCCAAAAGGGCGACTCTCGGATTACCCGAGCCGGTAAGGTGCTTCGGACCATGCGACTCGATGAACTGCCCCAGCTTTGGAACGTACTTCGGGGCGACATGAGCCTAATTGGACCACGCGCGGAGTGGGACCGACTCGTGGCCGAGTATGAGCGAGAGATCCCCTGCTATCATTTTCGCCACCTGGTGAAGCCGGGCATCACAGGCTGGGCTCAGGTGAACTACCCCTACGGCTCAAACGTGCAGGACACGTTGAGAAAACTGGAATACGATCTTTATTACATTCGGAATTTTTCCTTCACCCTGGACGCATCAATCGTTCTTAAGACGCTGCATGTTATGCTTTTCCAAAATGGGCGGTAAGGTATTTGATGAAGTTTGACTACGACTATATCGCTATCGGTGGAGGATCGGCGGGTTTTAACGCTGCGCGCATCGCAGCGAGCTTAGGCCTAAGAACTGCCGTCGTCGACGGCGCGAGACACCTCGGTGGACTTTGTATCCTAAGAGGATGCATGCCGTCGAAGACGCTGATCTACTCAGCAGAGGTACTCCATTTGGCAAGGACAGCTAGGGAATTCGGGCTACGTGTGACGGGGGCCTCGGCCAATATGCGAGCGATGCATGAGCGGAAGCTGCGCATCATTGGGGAATTTGCCCAACACCGTGTGGACCAGCTCACTACGGGAAAGTTTAAGCTGATCCGCGACTCGGCCCGGTTCGTCGGCCCCCACACAATAGCCCTAAGAAGTGGCCGCCGGATTTCGTCGCGCACCTTCTTAATCGGGACTGGCTCCAAGGTTAGCGTACCCCCGATTCCCGGGCTGGCCCAGACTCCGTTCTGGACCAGCGACGCCGTCCTGGACCTCGATTTTTCCCCGAAAAGCGTGATCGTCCTTGGCGGCGGCATCGTGGCCTGCGAGCTCGCACAGTTTCTACGACGAATCGGAACGAGGGTCTGCATGGTCCAGAGGAGCCCCACCCTTCTAAAGGAACAGTCTCCGGAAGCCGCCGCGGTAATTCAGCGCGCATTCGAGGACGAGAAAATAGAGGTGTTTACTGGAACTGAAGTGGTGGGTATCGCGGCAGGTAACGGCGGCGTTGCCGTCAGCTTTCGGCATAAAGGCCGGCTCGTGAGGAGGTCTGCCGCACACCTGTTCAACGCCCTCGGCCGTGAACCAAACACAGCGGACCTAGGGCTCGACGAGGCAAAGGTGCGGACCGCACCAAACGGACGGATCCTCGCCAACCGGTGGCAGCAGACAAGCGTTCCCCACATCTACACCGCTGGCGACTGCTGCGGTCCCCACGAGATCGTCCACGTGGCTATCCAGCAGGCCGAACTGGCCGTGCGTCACGCTGCTGGTGTGAAAGGGCTAAAGCCCGTTGATCCTGCTATGCTTCTTGGCGTCGTGTTCACAGATCCCCAGCTTGCGCGCATCGGCTGGCGGGAGCAGGACCTCAAGGCCAAGGGCGTCGCATACCTTTCCGCCAGCTATCCCTTCAACGATCACGGAAAGTCCATCCTGATGAACGCTAACTACGGCTATGTAAAGGTCTTGGCCAAGGCAGTTTCAGGCAGGATTCTGGGCGTAGAGATTGTAGGGAAGGATGCGGGAGAATTAATCCACTGCTTCACTGGCCCCATGGCAATGGGTGCGACGGTGCATGACATGCTTCGCGCTCCCTGGTACCACCCCACCCTTGCAGAGATCGTCACATACCCCCTAGAGGAGATCGCGGACACCTTGAAGGCATCCAAGGTTACGAGGGGCTTCAAGCACTGAGGCGACTCAGTTCGCATTGTTCAAATCTGCCCGTAGCGGAGCCGTCCCTTGCAGGCACCTGCGTAGTTTCCCTTCGGGTGTCTTATAACGAAATCGATGCGTAACAATACCGACAACGATTCATGGCGTGACATCGAATGAACGCCTTCACAAATACGCCTGGATTGAAATCGGTACCCGCACCAATTCCTACATATCGCCCGGCCATCGATGGCCTGAGGGCCGTGGCGATCTTGGCGGTAATCTTATATCATCTCAATCACCGCTGGCTTCCGGGTGGATTTGTAGGGGTTGACGTGTTCTTTGTCATCTCGGGCTATCTGATCACCTCGATCCTCCTGGACGAGAATAGCATCACTCTGAAGGGCCTCTCAAGGTTCTACCAAAGGCGAATAGCTCGTCTGCTTCCGGCCCTGACGGCAATGGCGATAGCAACTTTGATCGGCTCATATCTTTTCTATTCCGACCAGGACCTCGCGTCGGCTGGGATCAACATGAGCTTTGCAGCTGCATCATTGGCCAATTTCAAGCTCATGATTCAGGGGAATTATTTCACGCTGTCCCCTGATGCCCAGCCGTTCCTCCATTGCTGGTCTCTCTCTGTTGAGGAGCAGTTCTACCTGGTTTTCCCAACTATCCTCTTGCTTCTGATGCTGGTCAGAAGTCGGCAATTCATGAGGCGTTCACTGGCAGTCCTACTCATAGCCAGCCTCGTGTTTTGTGTCATCCAGACCCATTCGAAACCTGAGTTCGCTTTTTTTCTTCTTCCGACTCGGGCGTGGGAGCTCCTTGCGGGCAGCCTACTTTACACGTACAAATCGGAATTACAGCGAATCTTGGCCGGCGTTTACTGGCTGCCTGCCCTCGGTGTCTCGCTTATCCTGGTAGCATTGATTGCGATAACGGACACCATGGCGTTCCCTGGATACCTCGCGATTCTTCCCGTAGCCGGTTCCGCCCTCATCCTATTGCCAGCTTCAGCGCCGACAGCACTAACGGAACGCCTTTTAGGATGGGGGCCCATGCCCCTGATCGGCCGCATGTCCTACTCGCTCTACTTGTGGCATTGGCCTGTATTTTCCATCGTAGACTATCGGCTATACGCTGCCCCATCCTCAACGCGCCTGTTGCTAAAGATACTGATCGGCTGCGGCACGGCCATCCTCTGTTATCTTTTCATCGAGCGTCCCGGACGAAGGTACTTCAATGCATTGGAGAACCAGCGCAGAGCATTTGCATTTCTGGGCTTATCGATAGCCGTGATGGTTCCACTCGGGGTGCATGTTCGGACCGAGCACTACATTAACGCCTCCCTGAGCGAGGTGCGCAATGGAGGTATCATTATCAACTCGGGGGGAAAAGGTGGATCCATTGTCCTGATGGGCGATAGCAATGCCTCGATGTACGGCAAACTGGCCAAGCAGATAGCGTCGGAGCGGGACATGCGGCTAACCGTCATTAGCGTTGCCTCGGGCGACCCGATGCCTCGCACGGTCGGAGCGGATCCCGAACTTTGGAGCGACTCTTTGGCTGTGATAGCCAAGGAACATCCGGATTTTCTCATCTATGTTTGCGATTGGAGATCGAAGCTGGGCCCCGATGGAAGCAGGCTCGGCAAGGCCCTGAACCAATTGGCTCCGTTGGTCCGTGAAATTATTTTTGTCACGCAGCCACCCCAGCCTCCCGTGTCAGCCACGCGCGAGGCTGTTCGGAACGGCAGCAAGCCCCCTTATCTGGAGGACTCCACCGGCCATTCAGCAAGGGACGCTGCCAATAGTTTGATCCGGGGCTTGAGCGGCGAGCATATCCATGTCGTCGACATCGAATCTGTGTTTGGAGGCAAAGGCGGAGGAATTCGACTTACCGACCAAGACGGCCACGAACTATACCAAGATGGCGGCCACTTGTCCGCTGCGGGAGCAATGCTAGCTAAGCCTTTAATTATGAATACGATAGGACACCAGTAGGGCAACCCTGCCGAGGCCCGCTTATAGCTGAGCTAAACGGAGCAAGTCCTGGAGGTTGACCCTGCCCTCGTAGAGCGCCTTGCCCACAATGACGCCGTCCAGGTTCTGGTGGATTCTGGCAAGGTCGCAAAGCCGGACAATGTCCTCGCGTACGCTCACCCCTCCGCTCGCGATCACACCGGACTCCACCGAATTGAGCATGGCTTCCTGGGCGCCGAGGTTTGGGCCCGTCAGCATGCCATCGGTGCCGACATCAGTGTGAATGAGCGTGCGGACCCCCAGAGCGTCCATGCGCCGCGCCATGCCAAGCGCGGTGACCTCGGTTGTGTCGACCCATCCCTTCACGGCCACCTTGCCGCCCTTGGCATCTATGCCCACGGCAATCTTCTCGCCGTAGGCGGCCACGAGCTCGGAGATAAAGCCCTCGCTCTCGGCGGCCCGTGTCCCGATCACGACACGGGTGACTCCGAGCGTGAGGGCACGGTCGACGGTGGCGCGGGTCCTGAGGCCTCCGCCCAGCTGGACCTTGAGCCCCACCTTCAGGATCCGCTCCACCACATCCAGGTTCTTCGGTTCCCCGGTAAAGGCCCCGTCCAGGTCGACCACGTGGACCCAGGCCGAGCCCGCCCCTTTGAACTGTTCGGCGACCAAGGCGGGATCCTCGGCATAGACCGTTTCGGCGTCCGCACGGCCCTGCGTCAGGCGCACGCAGCGCCCGCCCTTAATGTCGATCGCCGGATAGATGATCATCGAGCGGCAAAGGTCCCACGTCCCCCCGCCAACGCCAAGGTCTTTTTCCCCGTTGCGAACACCGGTTATTGGGGAGAGATTACACCCTTAAATCCCTGAACATGGCCTCCTATTCCGCCCCCAAATTCCTCACCGAACTGCTTCACGCCCGGTCGCCCTCGGGCTACGAGGCCGAGGCCCAGGCCGTTTTTGAACGGCATGTGAAGCCGGCTGCGGACCTTTTCACGGGGGACGCCCTCGGCAACCGGATCGCCACGCTGAACCCCAAGGGCGACCCCACGCTCATGCTGGCGGGCCACATGGATGAACTCGGACTCATCATCACCTACGTGAACAAGGACGGGTTCATCTACTTTGACACCATCGGCGGCCACGACCGCACCGTGATCTCGGGTCGCCGGGTCGTGATCCAGACGGAAAAGGGGCCGGTCAAGGGCGTGACCGGCAAGCGGGCCGTCCACCTGATGGACGATGCTGACCGCAAGAAGGTGCCGGAGATCCACGAGATCTGGATCGATATCGGGGCCAAGTCGAAGAAGGAGGCCCTGGAAAGGGTCTCGATCGGCGACGCGGCGACCTATGACCATGAATTTGAGCTGATCCACGGGAGCATCGGGACGGCGCGGGCGTTCGACAACAAGGTCGGTGCCTACATCGTGGGCGAGACCTTGATCCGCCTTTCAAAGGAGAAAGCAAAGCTCGCAGCCAAGGTGGTCGCCGTGGCGACCTCCCAGGAGGAGATCGGGGTCCGCGGCGCCATGGGCTCGGGCTACTCTGTCGATCCCCAGGTGGCGCTTGTCGTCGATGTGGGCCACGCGACCGACCACCCCGACTGCGACAACCGCAAGTTCGGCGAGACGAAGCTTGGCGGCGGGCCGATGCTCTGCCGCGGCGCAAACATCAACCCCAAGGTGTTCGCGGCCCTGGTCAAGGCCGCGAAGAAGCTCAAGATCCCCTACCAGGTGGAGGGCGATCCCCGCCCCACGGGCACCGATGCCCGGGCGATCCAGGTGTCGCGCGGCGGCGTGGCCACGGGGGTTGTCAGCATCCCGCTGCGCTACATGCACACCCCGAGCGAGATCGTGGACCTGGAGGACGTCGAGCGCTGCGTGAAGCTCTTTGTCGAGTTCTCCCGCGCCATCACCCGCGGCGATTACCGGACCTGGTAGGCCCCTCAGGGACCGTGCCGCTTAGGCGGCGTTCTCGGTCGGAGTGGACTTGCTCAGGCGCTTGATGGTCGGGCGGCGCCTTCCGGCCACGGCCGCGGCATCCACGATCACCTCGGCGACGTCGTCCTGCTGGGGAAGGTCGTACATGACCTCGAGCATGATTCCCTCGAGGATGGCCCGCAGCGCACGGGCGCCGGTCTTCAGCTCGATAGCCTTCAGGGCAACTGCCTTCACGGCGTCCGAGGTGAACCGCAGCCTGACCCCGTCCATAGCGAAGAGCTTCGAGTACTGCTTCACCATGGCGTTCTTGGTGCGGAGCAGGATCTTCTCCAGGTCGGCCACCTTGAGCTGGTCCAGGACGGTCACGACGGGCAGGCGCCCGATGAATTCCGGGATCATCCCAAAGCGCACCATGTCCTCCGGGGCGATCCGGCGCATCATCTCCTCGGGGGCAATCTCCTTGTCGTCGGCGCTCTGGTGGAAGCCGATCGAGCGCTGGCCCAGGCGCTTCTTCACGATCTGGTCCAGGCCCACAAAAGCGCCGCCGCAGATGAAGAGGATGTTCGAGGTGTTGACCTGGATGTACTCTTGGTTCGGGTGCTTCCTTCCCCCTTGCGGCGGGACGTTGCACACCGTGCCCTCGAGGATCTTAAGGAGCGCCTGCTGCACGCCCTCGCCCGAGACGTCGCGGGTGATGGAGACGTTCTCGGTCGTCCGGCGGATCTTGTCGATCTCGTCGATGTAGATGATGCCGCACTCGGCGCGCTTCACGTCGTAGTTGGCGTTTTGGAGCAGCCTGAGGACGACGTTCTCCACATCCTCTCCCACGTACCCCGCCTCGGTGAGCGTCGTGGCGTCGGAGATCGCAAAGGGAACGTCGAGGATCCGGGCCAGGGTGCGGGCGAGTAGAGTCTTCCCCGAGCCCGTGGGCCCCACCAGGAGGATATTGCTCTTCTCGACCTCGACATCGTTGAACTCGGGGGAGACCGCTGCGGGATCCCTCGGGGACACCCCCGACTCAAAGTTAAGCCGCTTGTAGTGGTTGTAGACGGCCACCGAGAGCACCTTCTTAGCGTGGTCCTGGCCGATCACGTAGTCATCGAGCACCTTCTTTATCCCAGAGGGCTTGATCATCCGGAAGGCAGGCTTCACCTCGATCGCCGGCTGCTTAACCTCCCTGTCAATGATGGTCTTGCAGACGTTTACGCAGGAGTCGCAAATGTACACGCCGGGGCCAGCAATGATCTTCTTAACCTCCGCCTGCGACTTCCCGCAGAAGGAGCAGAGCGTCATGCGCGACGATTTGGCCATGGCGGGATAGTCTGTTTTTCGGGGCCCAGCTGTCGAGGGCGGAAACTACGACCTCCGGCGCGCCCTAGGCGGCCGACTTGACCACCAGGGTCGACGCCTCACGGGTCGAGGACACCACGTGGTCAACAATTCCGTACTCCTTGGCTTCAGGGGCACTTAGGTAATAATCGCGGTCCGAATCCGTATCGACCTGCTCGGGCGTCTTGCCGGTGTGTCGGGCGATCACCTCGCTCAGCGTCTTGCGCCAGCGCAGGATCTCCTTGGCCGCAATGGCGATGTCCGAGGCCTGGCCACCCGCGCCTCCGGAGGGCTGGTGGATCATGACCCGGCTGTTGGGGAGGGCAAAGCGCTTGCCCTTGGTCCCCGCTGCCAGGAGCACGGTGCTCATGCTGGCGGCCATCCCGACGCAGAACGTCTGGATGTCGCACTGCAGGAAATTCATGGTGTCGTAGATCGCCATACCGCCCGTCACCACGCCGCCCGGGGAGTTGATGTAGAGGTGGATGTCCTTCTTGGCGTCCTCCATCTGCAGGTAGAGCATCTGGGCGATCACCAGGTTCGCCACCATGTCGTCGATCGGCGTCCCGATGAAGATGATGCGGTCCTTCAGGAGCCTCGAATAGATGTCCATGGACCGCTCTCCGCGGCCGGTATTCTCAAGGACGATGGGTACGTAGTAACTCACGATTGGGCTACGGACAGACTAGCCTTGGAAACCAGGAAATCAACCGACTTGTCGAAAATTATGGACTGTTGGACCGAGCGGAGCGCCTCGCGGTTCTTCGAGAGGTCCTTCGCGACCTTGTCCGGGCTCCTGTTGGATCGGGCCGCCTCGTTGCGAATGAAGAGGTCGATGTCCCGATCAGTGACCTGGATCTTCTCGGCCTCGGCGACCTTGGCGAGGATCAGCTGCACCTTGACCCGGTTGGCCGCCGCCTTGCGGGCGCCGTCAAAGAGCTCCTTCTTGTCCTTCTCGAACTGCTCGGCGGAGATCCCGCGGCGCATGTTCTCCTCGATGAATTGGCGAAGGACGCCCTGGGTCTCGGCCTCGACCAGGCTCGATGGCGGCTCGAAATTGACCTTATCGGCCAGGGCCTGGGTGACCTGGTTGCGCTGGGTGGCGCGGTTCTGGCGCTCCTTCTGGAGCTTGAGGCTTGAGCGTATCTGGCTCTTAAGGCCCTCCAGGTCGTCCACCCGGTGCGCCTTGAAGAACTCGGCGTCGAGCTCGGGCAGGATGCGTTCGCGCACCTCCTGGATCTCGATCGCGTACTCCGCGGTCTTTCCGGCGAGAGCGGGCACCGGCTGGAAATCCGCCGGGAAGGAGATCGTGACCGTGCGCTTGTCGCCCTTGACGACCCCGGAGATCTGCTTGCCGAGGCCGGGGATGATCCCCTCGTTGGCGCCCTCGACCTCCTCCCAGGTCTGGGGGACCGCAGCATAGAGCTGCTTGTCGCCCGCAATCTCGGCGATCTTCTTGCCCTCGCAGGAGCCCTCGTAGGAAAGCTTCACGTAGTCACCCTTGGCCGCGGCGCGCTCGGTGGGCTTGAAATCGGCCCGCTCGCCGCGCAGCCCCTGGATGACGCTGTCGATCTCGGCATCCGTCGGGTCGGCCGCGGGAACCTGGGTCGGGAGTCCCACGTAGTCGGGAAGAATGAATTCCGGGCGGACATCCACCGTCACGGTGATCGCCGCGGAAAGGCCGGCCTCGATCGTGCCCTCCTCGACGCTCACCACGTTAAGAACCTCGAGCTTCTCCTTCTCAAGAGCGCCCTGGTAGGCCTTCGTGACCACCTTTTGCTTCAATTCCTCCGCGATCTCCTTGGCAAAACGCTTCAGGACAATCGCCAGTGGGGCCTTGCCCGGACGGAACCCCGGAAGCCTGGCCTGGCGAACAAACTCCCCGACGACGGCCTTGTGCTCGGTTTCGACCTCGGACTTGTCGAGGGTAACGACGAGGTTCTTGCGGGTATCGGATACGGTATTCAGTTGGACGTTCACGGCGTGGGTGCTTGGGCTCTTTTGCGGATAAAGTAAGGGTCCAGCGTAGGTTTTGAAGGAGAGGGGTCAATGCCGGATTGGGAGCCTGTTAAGCGGGCTTGCGGGACGGCCCCGGGGAGCGTTTGGTGAGTTTTGCAAGATGCCGAGCCTCAGCCAGATTCTCCAGATAGACGCCCCCCTTCTTCTCCTGGACGCCGGGTCGGAGTGGATCCAAGTCGGGGTCCTCGAGGCCGGCGGGGCCGCCCGATGGGCCACTCGCCGCGAGGAGGCGGGAACCGGCGTGTTTGCCTGCGTGGAGGACCTTGGTGTCGACATTGGCAGCATCGGCTCCTTCGCGTTCTGTGAGGGCCCCGGATCGATCCTCGGAATCCGCACCGCCGCCACGGCGATAAGGATGTGGAACGTCCTCCTGTCCCGGCCCACTTTTGCCTACCAGAGCCTTGACCTGGTAGCCCACGCCCTCGGCCGGCCCGGCGCCACGGTGATTGCCGACGCGCGGCGCGGTCTCTGGCACCGTTTATCCCTCGGCAGCCCCCTTGGGCGTGTCCCCGCCAGTGAGCTCTGCGGCGAGCTCGTGACCCCGGAGGGATTCCGCCACTGGGATCCCTTGCCGGCGGGATCAATTACGGTCCCCTATGACCTGGCCTCCCTGTTCCTCCTCCCTTCGGTCGCCGGGGCCGACCTGTTCCGGCAGGCCCCTGAACCCGACGCCTTCCTCCACCAGGAGCCCGCCTATGCCAAGTGGACTCCGCAGATCCACAGAGCACCGTGATCCCTTCCGTTTCCTCGCTTCCCCTCCGCTGCTGGGCCGAGATCGACCTGGCGGCCCTCGAGCGCAACCTGCGCCTGATCCGCGCCTCGCTCCCGCCCCACATCCGCTATGTGGCCGTCGTGAAGGCCGACGCCTACGGCCACGGGATCCAGCAGGTGGCCGGCCGGCTCATGCACGCCGGTGCGGACCTCTTTGCCGTGGCCAACATCACGGAAGCTTCCCAGCTGAGGGAACTCGGGCCCGGCTGGCCGATCCTGCTCCTAAGCCCGCTCCTTCCGGAGGAGGACCGCTACGTGGCGGAGTACGACTTCGCGGCGACCGTCTCAACTCCGGATGAGGTCACCCGGCTCGACGCCGCAGGCCGCGCAGTCGGCCGCGCCCTCTCCATTCACCTGAAGGTCGACACGGGCATGGGTCGCCTGGGCGTATGGCACGAGGAAGCCAGGGGGCTCGTGGAGCAGATCACGGCCTCGGCGAACCTCCGGCTCGCGGGCATCTTCACCCACTTTGCGAGCCCCGACGACCAGGCCTTCACCGAGGAGCAGCGCCGGCGCTTCCTCTCGGCTCTCTCTTCGAGCGGCCTCGACACGCTCCCCCCGGGTCGCCTCTTCGTGCACGCCGACAACAGCGCAGGTATCGAGACGATGCCCGCGACCAGCCCGTTCAACGCCGTCCGGGTCGGGCTCCTCCAGTTCGGAATCCTCCCCCACTCCAGCTCTTTCCTCTCGCAGGTGCAGACCGAGACCGTGTTCAGCTTCCACACGCGAGTGGGAATCGTGAAACGCCTGCCCTCCGGTTCCACGGTGAGCTACGGCCGCACCCGAAAGCTTTCCCGCGACACCCGGATCGCCGTCCTGTGCGCCGGCTACGGCGACGGGATTCCGAGGTCGGTCAGCAACCGCGCGAGCGTCCTCATCCGGGGGGGCCGCTGCCCCGTCCTTGGGCGCGTCACCATGGACCAGACGATCGTGGACGTGACCGAGGTGCCGGATGTGGCGAGCGGAGAGGAGGCCGTGATCGTGGGAAAACAGGGCACCGACGAGATTTCGGTCGGCGAGTTCAGCCGCTGGGCAGACACCATTCCCTGGGAGACCCTGTGCTCGGTGACCAAGCGCGTTCCGCGCGTCTACCGAACCGCCCTGGGAACCTAGGCCGCGGGGCCTACTTGCCGGTGCCCGAGACCCGGAACCCTATCGCCCTGAGCTTTTTCAGGTCGAGGATGTTGCGTCCGTCGAAGATGAACGCGGGCTTCGACATGAGGCCAAAGATCCTCTCGAAATCGAGCGCCTTGAACTCGTCCCACTCCGTTGTGATCGCGAGGGCGTGGGCTCCCGTGGCTGCCTCGTAGGCGTCGGCCGCCACCGACAGCAGCGGGCTCGCGGCGTCCTTGCCGAGAACGTCGCGGCGGATCTCCTCGGCGGGCACCTTCGGGTCGTAGATCGAGACCCTGGCCTGTTCGGCGATAAGGTCGCGGCACACCGAGATGGCGGGGGACTCGCGTGTGTCGTTCGTGTCCTTCTTGAAGGCGAATCCGAGCACCGCGATCTTCTTGTCGGCGACCGAATTGTAGAGGGCCCGCACGATCTTCGCGGTGAACCTGCGCTTCTGCCAGTCGTTCATCTTTACGACGGCCTCCCAATACGCGGCTACCTCCGGGATCCCGAAGTGGTCGCAGAGGTAGACGAGGTTCAAGATGTCCTTCTGGAAGCAGGAACCGCCGAACCCGACGGAAGCCTTGAGGAACTTGGGGCCGATCCGGGAATCCCGGCCGATCGCGTTCGCGACCTCGTCCACATCCGCACCGGTCGCCTCGCAGAGCGCCGAGATCGAGTTGATCGAGGAAATGCGCTGCGCAAGGAAGGCATTGGCCACGAGCTTACTGAGCTCGGACGACCAGAGGTTCGTCGTGATGATCCGATCGAGCGGAACCCACCGGGCGTAGACCTCGACCAGCTTGGCCATCGCTGCCTCGCCCTCCGGGGTCCTTTCTCCGCCAATCAGGACGCGGTCCGGGTTGATCAGATCCGCCACGGCGGTCCCTTCAGCAAGGAACTCCGGGTTTGAAAGCACCTGAAACGCTATCCCTCGGCCATTCGCCGCGAGGATGTCCTTGATCGTCTCCGCCGTCTTCACCGGGATCGTCGATTTCTCCACGATGATCTTCGGACCCCGGGCGCACTCGGCAATCGTGCGGGCGACCGACTCGATGAAACGCAGGTCCGCCGCGCGGCCCGCCCCCACCCCGTAGCTCTTGGTCGGGGTGTTCACGGCAACAAAGACAATGTCCGCCGCCTCGATGCCGCCCTTCACATCCGTCGAGAAATGCAGGTTCTTGCCCCGGGTCTTCTTGACGACCTCGTCGAGTCCCGGCTCGTAGATGGGGAGGGTGTCGGAACACCAGGCTGCGATCCTTGCGGCGTTCATGTCGACCACCCTCACCTCGATGTCGGGCGCCTTGAGCGCAATCATCGCCATCGTCGGTCCGCCGACGTAGCCGGCGCCTATGCAGCATATCTTCATAAGGATGAGCTGCCTATGTTGCGCGGCATTCCGGCGAATCCAAGCCGGAAAGCATGGGGGCGGCCGCTAGGCAGGGGACGCCCGGGTTCAAGCCGGGGTTGGAGCCGGCGCGGGTCCGGCACCCAGGCCCTCAGCGGGGGATGCCTTGTCGGCCGCCTTCTTCTCGTCGGTCTTCTCGGCAGGCTTGCCGACAAACGCGGCGGCAATCGGAGAGCGGATCTCCCCGAACTCGATGATCTCAAGGACGTGGCGTCCCTCGATCGTCTCGTGCTCAAGGAGCGCCTCGGCGATCTTATCGAGAGCCGAGCGATGCTCGGTGATGATCGACTTGGCGCGCTCGTACTGCTCCGAAATGATCCTCTGGATCTCGACGTCGATCCGGCGAGCCGTGTCCTCGGACACGTTCTCGGTCCTCTGGATGTCGCGGCCCAGGAAAACGGTGTCATGGTTGCCGCCGTAGGAGACGGGGCCTAGGGGGCTCATGCCCCAGTCGCAGACCATGTGGCGGGCGATCGTCGTGATCTGGATAATGTCGCCAGCGGCGCCGCTTGAAATGTCGTTCAGCACGAGCTCCTCGGCAACACGTCCGCCGAGGCCCATGGCGATTTGGTTGAGCATCCGCTTCATCGCCTGCGTGAGGACATCCTTCTTCGGGATGAACATCGTGCTCCCAAGGCTCCTGCCGCGCGGAATGATGGTCACCTTGTGAACGGGCATGTGGCCGTCGTCCAGGACGCCCTGGATCAGGGCGTGCCCGGCCTCGTGGTAGGCGGTTAGCTTCTTCTCGTCGTCGTCCATCAGCCGGCGGCGCTCCCGCCCAAACTGGACCTTCTCGCGGGCGTCCTCGACATCCGAGGCATCGATCTTCTTGCGGTTCCTGCGGGCAGCGAGGAGCGCCGATTCGTTGAGGAGGTTGGCGAGGTCGGCACCGGAGAGACCCGGAGTGCCCCGGGCGATGACGGCCAGGTCGACGTTGTCGGCGAGGCTCAGCTTCCGCGCATGCACCCTGAGAATCTGCTCGCGGCCAATCATGTCGGGCAGGTCCACGTAGATTTGGCGGTCGAAGCGGCCCGGCCGAAGGAGCGCGCTGTCCAGGACATCCGGCCGGTTGGTGGCCGCAATGATGATAACGCCCTCGGTCGTGTCGAAGCCGTCCATCTCGACCAGGAGGGAATTGAGGGTCTGCTCCCTCTCGTCGTTGCCGCCGCCCAGGCCCGCGCCGCGCTGGCGCCCGACGGCGTCAATCTCGTCAATGAAGATCAGGCAAGGGGCGCTCTTGCGGCCCTGCTCAAACATGTCGCGCACGCGGGACGCACCCACGCCGACAAACATCTCGACAAAGTCCGATCCGGAAATGCTGAAGAAGGGAACGTCGGCCTCGCCGGCCACGGCCTTTGCCAGCAGGGTCTTGCCGGTTCCCGGGGGTCCGACCATCAGGATGCCCTTCGGTATCCTTCCGCCCATCTTCGTGAACTTCTTGGGATCCTTAAGGAATTCGACGACCTCCGAAACCTCTTCCTTGGCCTCGTCGCAGCCGGCCACGTCGCCAAAGGTTACCTTGTCCCGGTCGCGGGTCAGGAGCTTGGCGCGGCTCTTCCCGAAGTTGAGGGCTCCGCGGCCCGCCTGGCGAAGCTGCCGGCTGAAAAGGAAATAGAGGAATCCGATGATGATCAGGACCGGCAGGACGCTCAGGGCGAGCTGGGTGAGGACCGTCGTCGTGGGGCGCTCGGCAAACTTGTTCGTCTTCTGCAGGCGCTCCATGTTCGAGTCGGTCAGCCGGCCAGCCGCACGGAATGCGGAGGTCTTCACGCCGCGCTCGTTCGTCAGGCTGGCTTTGTTGAGCTCCCCGGTGATAATGACCCAGTCGCGCCCACCGGAGGGATCCGGCTGAATCACCCCGTTCTTGATGTCGGCGGACTCCGCATGGGTCACGACCTCGAATATGGTCATGGGGGCCGGCGAGACCGTGATTCCGGGGGACCAGAACAAAAGCCCCACCACAAGAAATGCCAGAACGATCCAGAAGATCAGCACCTTGGGCTGAAAACGGTCAGGCGGGATGTTCTTCAGCTGCCTGCGAGGTTTCTTGGTTTCAATGTCGGGCATCTCGGTGGGGATATGACTGTTAAACCAACGTTGTTGTTCCGACATTACAAGTCAATGAGACGTCGCAGTTTTGCGTACGCGCTCGAACTTCAGCCGTTTTCCCCGGATTACCGCAAAGCCATGCCTGCCAAGGCTGTGCCGTGCCGGCAGGCCCCGCTCCACCGAACTGAGGAGGGTCTCAAACCCCTGGCGGGAGAGCGTTGACGCCTTCGGCTGCGCGAGGATCCAGCGGTAAAGGGCGCGGCGGACGACCGCCCTCGGCCGGCGGGCCAAACGGGCAAGGCTAAGCGACCCGTCGGCTCCCAGGCAGGCCAGGGAGTCAACCCAGGCCTCAAGCGCGCTGTCGTCCTCCTCAAGGAGCTCCCGGGACAGGGCCGCTCCAGCCAGGGCGTCCCGCTCGGAGGCCCGGACCCATCGCGGGATGACGCTTCGCCGCAGCCGATTCCTGAAATGGGCGTCCTTGCGGTTGCTGGAGTCCTCGCGCCAGGGGGCACCGGCTTTGAGGAGAACGGCTTTGATCTCGGCCTTCTTTAGGCCAAGGAGCGGGCGCAAGTGGACGCGCTCGCGCCCACCCTTTCCCCAGGCCAGGCAATGGACCGGCCGGGGGGCCGAGAGGCCCGAGGTTCCGCTTCCCCGCGCCAACCTCATCAGGAGGGTCTCGGCGACGTCATCCTGCTGGTGCCCGAGCCAAAGGACCCGGATCCTCCGGGCGGCCATGCAGGCGTCAAAGAAGGCGAATCTCGCCTTGCGGGCCTCCGCCTCGCTGCGGTCCCCGGGCCCGGCGACCCAGCGGCCGCCCAGGAATTCAACCCCCAGGCCGGCGCATGCCCGGCGGCAGAAGCGGGCGTCTGCCGTGGACTCGGCCCCGCGCAGGCGGTGGTCAAAATGGAGCGCAACCAGGCGATTCAGGCGCCCAGGAAAATGGCCCACCAGGAGCAGCAGAAGGGCCACCGAGTCGGCGCCGCCCGACAGGGCGATCGCCCAGCGCTCCGCCTTCGGCCTCGCCTGCGCCCACGAGACCACCGAAGGGTGAAGGCCCGCGGGGGTCAGGATCTCGGAAATCCGTGCGGCTGCCGCGGGCCACGGGCCTTTGCCGCGCGTCGTCATCGTCGAAGCCCGAAGGCGCTAGCCGGCAAACGAGAGGTGCGGCTTGCCAAAGTAGGGAACCAAAGCCTCAGGGATCCTCACCCGGCCGTCGCTCTCCAGGTTGTTCTCCAGGATGGCAGCAAGCACCCTGGGAACCGCCAGCCCCGAGCCGTTCAGCGTGTGAACGAGCTCCGTCTTGCCTGACTCCTTGGAGCGGAAGCGAATCTGGGCCCTCCTCGCCTGGAATGCCTCGAAATTGGAGCAGCTGGAAACCTCAAGCCAGCGCTTTTGTCCCCCGGCCCAGACTTCAAGGTCGTACTTCTTGGACTGCGCAAACCCCAAGTCGCCGCCGCACATCAGGAGGACGCGGTACGGGATCTCGAGTTTTCGGAGCAGCCCCTCGACGTCGTTCCTGAGCGCGTCCAATTCCTCGTAGCTCCGGGAGGGATGCACCCACTTGAGGAGTTCCACCTTGTCGAACTGGTGCAGGCGGTTCAGGCCGCGCACGTCCTTGCCGTAACTGCCGGCCTCCCTGCGGAAACACGGGGTGTAGGCGCAGCGCAGGACCGGCAGCGACGCCTCGTCGAGGATCTCGTCACGGAAAAAATTCGTGAGGGGAACCTCCGCCGTCGGCACCGCGAAGAGCCGGTCGGGCGTCGTCTCGTACATCTGGCCCTCCTTGTCCGGGAGCTGGCCGGTTGCCGTGGCGCTTGCCGCATTGATGAATATCGGGGGGGACACCTCGCGGTACCCGGCCTTCGCGTCCTCATCGAGGAAGAAGTTGATGAGCGAGCGGACAAGCCTGGCTCCGTCGCCGATGAAGAAAGGGAACCCGGCCCCGGTCACCTTGGAACCCCGCTCAAAATCATAGAGCCTGGCAAAGCCCGGGATGTCCCAGTGCGCGACAGCATGGGGGCTGACCGAAACCAGGTCCCCATGGGTCGAATACACCACGTTTTGCTCCGGAGTCGCCCCCTCCGGGACGCTGGCATGGGGCAGGTTGGGAAGGGTGAGCATAGCCTCCCTGCAGGCCTCCTCCGCCGCCTTCAGGCCGGCGTCCTTCTCCTTGATCTGCGAGGACACGGCCTTCATCTCGGAAAGCTTAGCGACAAATTCGGGTGAACCCTTGGGCAGCGTGGCCATGGCGGCGTTTGCCGCCTTCTGGACGGAACGAAGGTGCTCGACCTCCTGCAGGTGCGCGCGCCACGCAGCGTCGGCTCCCAGGACCGAGTCCAGGTCAACCTTCAGGTGCTTCTTTGCGATCGCAGCGCGCACCAGATCGGGCGTTTCGCGGATGAGTTTGGGATCGAGCATAGTTAAGCCAGGACGCGGGCGGTTATCGGGTCGCCGGATGCCAGCCATCCTCGGGAAGGGCTCCCGCCCATCCCCCGGATTTCAAGTAAGTTAGCGTCTCCATGGACCTCGACTGTGCGGTTCCGCCCCAAAAAAATCAACCTTGGGAAGCCTTGCGGGACGCCACCTGGGAGCGGGCCCGCTGGAAGCGCATGTGGACCTCCTTGACGGTCAGCATCTTCAGGTTTCCAACGGGCGCCTGGATCACAAAATTGGTGGGCCCGCCGAGCGGATAGGGCCCGTAGAGGCTCGGATCGGTCGGTCCAAATACCGCGAGAACGCGGACACCGAGGGCGGCGGCCAGGTGCATGGGGCCACTGTCATTGCTGATCACCCAATCCGCCCGTTTCACGAGGGCGGGCAGCGACACCAGGCTCGTGTTTCCCGTCAGGTTAAGGAACTGCTCCGCAGGGTATGCGCCCCGGTCCGGAAGGTAGTTGTTGCCGGCCCAGATCACCTTCCGGTTCTTGTCCTCCTTCAGGATCAGGTCGGTGAGTTGCTTGAATCCCCCCCATTTCTTGTCCGCGCGCCGGCTGTCCGGGAACATCACGATCGGGCGCGCCCCTCCCCTGCCATCGGCAAACTTGAGGTTCAGGTTGTCGACCTCGCGAAACTTGAGGGTCCCACGCAGTTCGGGCTTGGCCCCCAGCACGGGGCAAAACTGCAGCAGGATGTCGAGGGCGTGGCTTCGCCGCCCCGCCTCGGGCAACGGCACTTTTTCGTCGTAGAACATCCCCGAGTACTCGCGGGCATCCGTGCGGCCAACCTTGTGCTTGGCCCTGACCCTGGAGGTCATCAGGCCCGTCCTGAGGAGCCCCTGCATGTCGAAAACATAATCGAACTTCCTTAGCCTGACCTGGCGCATGAGCTTGAGGAATCCCTTGGCCCCGCCGCCCCTCTCAAAAATGTAGACCTCATCAACGGCCTCGCATGAGCGGACAATCGGGGCGAACATCTCGCGGACGATCCAGGATATGCGCAAATCGCTGCGCTGGGCCTTCAGCGAGGTGGCAACCTGCAGGGCCTGGACGATGTCCCCAAGGGAGGAGGGCTTGATGACAAGGAGTTCGGTCATTGACGCGCGAGCTTAACGTTCCATGGCTTTTCCGGGCCAAGATCAAACGCCAAATCCCATTTTACCCTAAAGACCGCTTGATCCTCCTCCTGCTCAATGTCCTGGGCCGCCTGGTCGCCGTGACCCCCGAGCCGCTGCTGCGCGCCTTCAGTGTCGTGGTGGGGGAGCTCATCCTGTGGGCGGCGCCCCGGAGGAGGCGGGTCCTCAGGTCGAACCTCCACCATGCATTCCCGGACCGGCCCCGGGCCTGGCGGCGGGGGATCGCCCGCACGTGCTCCCAGCGCCTGGTGGAAACGGCGCTCCTCTCCGTTGCGGCGCCCTTTCTCTCCGAGAGGCGCATCCGCGAGATGGGCAGACTTGGGGCCTCCGCCGAGGCCTTTGCCCGCTCCATCCATGACAGCCCGAGGCCCGTGGTGCTCGCCACCCTCCACCTGGCCCTCTGGGAAACCCAAACCTGGCTCAAGCTGCTTAGCCCCGTCTCCCTCCCTGAATTCGGGATCATTTTCCGGCCGCTCGACAACCCGAGCCTGGACGCCTTCGTGAAGCGCACCCGGGAGCGCCACGGGATGAAGCTCCTCTCCCGCAAGGCCGGCTTCGCCCAGGCCCTCGCCATCCTGAGGGCCAGGGGCTGCGTCGGGATCCTGGTCGACCAGAACGCGGGCGACCAGGGCGCGCTCACCCTCCTCTTCGGCCGCGTGTGCTCGACCACCGAGCTGCCCGGGGTGCTGGCCTCGAAATTTGGCGCCGAGGTCAGGGTCTACTACCCGAGGCGAACCGCGTTTTGGAGAGTCACGTTCGAGTGCGAAGCCGTGCCGGGCGACGGGACCGTGGAGGGAACGACCGTTTCGCTCAACCGGTGGATCGAGGGAGCCCTTTCCCAGGAGGACCTCTGCGCCTCCTGGCTCTGGGCCCACGACCGCTGGAGGAACCAGGACGTGCCGGCCCGAAGGCTACGCCTGGAGGCCAAGAGAAATTTCCTCGGCCGGGCCGTGTCAGACCGAGGACTCGCGCACCTGCCGCGGGGCACCCGCGTCTATATCCGGATGCCCAACTGGCTCGGGGACGTGGCCATGGCGCTGCCGCTCCTGCGGGCACTGCGCTCCTCCAGGCCCGACGCCCAGGTGATCCTCCTGGCGAAGGCGGGATTTGTCCCGCTCCTTGAGGCCCTCGGGGTGGCCGACCGGGTGATTGCGCTGCCCCCCCGGGGCCCGGGGTACTTCGGCTTCTTCACGGCGCTTCGCGCCCAGTACCCCGACGTCTGGATCCTCTTCACCAATTCACTCCGAGGAGACGTGGAGGCCTGGCTTTCGGGCTGCCCCCAGCGCTTTGGGATCAGCCGCCCGCGCAAGCCCAGGCCGCTCCTCTCCCATGCCTACCTCCTGCCCCGCGACTTCGACGAGGCCCACCACCACCAGACCGAGCTCTGGGGCAACTTCCTGAGGCACTTCGGCCTCTCGAGTCTTCCCGACTGTTCCCCGTTCCGCCTGTCCGGGCAAACGGCCCCCCCTTCCGCCCCGATAGGGCTGATCGCCGGCTCAGAGAACGAACCCAGAAAGCGCTGGGCACCGGCCGGATGGCGGAGCCTGATCGAGGCCTTTCCCAACGAACACTTCGTTCTTTTGGGAACGGCGGCCGACGCGCCCATCACCGCCCAGATCGCCGCCGGCCAGGATCCCATGCGGGTCAAGGACCTGGCCGGAAGGACCTCGCTCCTGGAATTCGCCTCCGCCCTATCGGACTGCCGCCTGTTGGTGAGCAACGATACCGGGGGCATGCACCTGGCTAACGCCCTGGGCGTCCCCTTGGTCGGCCTCTTTGGGCCCACGAACCCGATACGGACCGGGCCGGTCTACTCGGCCCCGCACCGCATCCTCCAGCCCCAGGGCTGCCCTCCCTGGGGAGGGGCCTCGCTCGGGGAGCTCGGGGCCGACTCGGTGGCCCGCGCCGTGCGGGACTTGCTTTAGGGCGCCCCCTCACGACACCCTAGGGCCGCACGATGCCGCTTCTCTCCGTCACCGACCTGCGAACGTACTTCCACACCCGCAACGGCCTGTACCGCGCAGTCGACGGGGTGAGCTTCTCGGTGGATCGCGGCGAGACGCTTGGCATCGTGGGCGAGTCCGGCTCAGGAAAGTCCGTCACGTGCTACTCGATCATGGGACTCATCCCACAGCCCCCGGGCAGGATTGAGAGCGGCTCGGCGATGTTCGACGGCGTTGACCTGCTGCGCTGCAGCCCGGCCACGGCCCGCTCCATCCGCGGCAAGAGGATCTCGATGATCTTCCAGGACCCGATGACCTCCCTCAATCCGTACCTGCGGATTTCCGAGCAGCTGATTGAGCCCCTGATGATCCATGAAACGCTGTCGAAGAAGGAGGCCCTCGGCAGGGCCCTGGAAATGATGGAGGCTGTGGGGATCAACGACGGCGCCCGCCGCATCCATTATTATCCCCACGAATTCTCCGGGGGCATGCGCCAGAGGGTCATGATCGCCATGGCCCTGATAACCCGACCGGAGCTCCTGATAGCCGACGAGCCCACGACGGCGCTCGATGTGACGGTGCAGGCCCAGATCCTGGACCTGATCCGCACGCTCCAGCGCGACCTGGGGATGGCCGTGATCTTCGTGACCCACGACTTGGGCGTTGTCGCGGGCCTGTGCGACCAGGTGCAGGTCATGTACGGGGGCCGGGTCATGGAGACGGCCGGCGCGCGGGCGATCTTCAACGCCCCCCAGCATCCCTACACCCAGGCGCTCCAGCGTTCCATCCCGGCCCTCCAGCCCAAGGGGCAGGAGCTCTTCACGATCCCGGGCTTGCCGCCCGACGTCTCCAAGGAGATCACAGGTTGCGCCTTCGCCCCCCGCTGCAGCTTCGCCGCGGACCTCTGCCGGGCCTCGCGCCCCGAGATAGTGGAGTCCCAGCCCGGCCACTCCCATGCCTGCATCCGGGCCCGCAGGGGCGAGATCAACGTCGCGGAGCACTGCTCACCCGAAAACTATGACTGAGAACATTCTCGAGCTTCGGGATGTGAGGACCCACTTCCCCATCTTCACGGGATTCCTGGTCAAGAAGCAGACCGGGTCGGTCAAGGCCGTGGACGGGGTGACCCTTTCCGTCCGCCAGGGCGAGGTCCTCGGGCTGGTCGGGGAATCGGGATGCGGAAAGTCCACCCTGGCGCGCACGATCCTCCAGCTGGTGCCCACCACGGGCGGGATGGTGGTCCTCAATGGCCGCAACCTGGGCGAGGCCTCCCGCGAGGAGATGCAGCTGTGCCGCCGGGACCTCCAGATGATCTTCCAGGATCCCTACGCTTCGCTCAACCCCCGGATGACCGTGTTCGCGGCGCTGGCCGAGCCGCTCCTGGTCCACGGCATCTGCGGCAAATCCGAGGTCCAGTCGCATGTCGAGGAGCTCATGAAGCTGGTCGGCCTTGCCCCCCGCTTCGCCCGGAAGTACCCCCACGAGTTCTCGGGCGGGCAGCGCCAGAGGATAGCCATCGCGCGTGCCCTCGCGCTCAAGCCCAAGGTGATCGTGGCCGACGAGCCCGTATCCGCGCTCGATGTCTCCATCCAGGCCCAGATCCTGAACCTCCTTTCCGAGCTCTGCACGGGCATGAACCTGACCTTGATCTTCATCGCCCACGATCTCTCGGTCGTCCGGCACATCTCGGACCGTGTGGCGGTCATGTACCTGGGCAAGATCGTCGAGCTTGGACCTGCCCTGGATGTGATCGACCGGCCGAGCCATCCGTACACCAAGGCGCTCGTGAGCGCCATACCGGTCCCCAATCCCGACATCGAGCGCACGCGAAAGAGGATTGTCCTGGCCGGCGACCCCCCGTCCCCGATCGACCCGCCGGAAGGCTGCGCCTTCCACCCGAGGTGCCCCCACGCGGTCGACCGGTGCCGCCAGGCCGTGCCGCCCCTGGTTGCCGCAGGCCCGGGCCGGGAAGCGGCGTGCATCCGCCTGGGCGAGATCAGCTAGGGGAGCCTCAGCCCTTGGGGGCCGAGGCTTTCTCGAGCGCCTCCACCCTCTTGAAGAGCTCGGGCAGGCGGTTCCTCAGGATGATGATTTTCTGCTCGAGCAGGAGAGGCAGGCTGGGCGATCCCCAGACGGAGGTCTTCGGCGGGATATCGTCCTTAACCCCGGACCTGGCCGCGAGCATGGCCCCGGAACCCACCGTCAGGTGGCCTGCAAGACCGCATTGGCCGCCCACGACGACATAGTCGCCGAGCGTGCAGCTTCCCGCAATCCCGACCTGGGCGCAGATCATGCAGTGCCGGCCGATCACCACGTTGTGGCCGACCTGAACCAGATTATCGATTTTGGTCCCCTCGCCGACCGACGTCAGGCCGAACCGGGAGCGGTCGATCGTCGAGTTCGCCCCGATCTCGACGTCGTCCCCAATCTCGACCGTTCCAATCTGGGGAACCTTCTCGTGCCGGCCGGCGACCAGCTCGTAGCCGAAGCCGTCGGCGCCGATGATGACGCCGGGATGCAGCCGCACGCGCCTTCCAAGCGTGCATTCGGCCTGGACCACGACCCCGTGCATGAGCCAGGAGTTGTCCCCGACCTGCGCGCCGTGGCCGACGAACACCCCCGACTGCAGGTGGACGCCCTCTCCGATCCGGGCGTCGTGCTCAACCACGCAAAGTGGCCCAATGGTTGCCGTGGGCGCGACCTTCGCCCCCGGCGAGACGCAGGCCGTCGGATGGATGCCCGGCAGCGGCTTTGGCCAGAGTTCGCCCTCCAGCCGGGAACAGAGCCGTGCAAGCGCCACGGAGGGATTCTCCACGAAGACGTAGAGCTGGCCCGAGGCCGGCGTCCCCGTGTAGTCGTTGGGCAGGAGCACCACGGTGGCCCGGGTCGAGGGAACCGAGGTCTTGTACTTGAGGTTCCCCAAAAAGGAGATGTCGCCGGGCTCGGCCGCGCCGAGCGTCGCGATCCCCCGGATCGGCTCCGAGGCACTGCCCAGGGTCCGGGTCGGCTGCACTATCGAGGCAATCTCAGCCTGCGTGAACGTGACCTTCATGGGGCACTACACAAAGAACCCCGCTTGCGGGACGCAAGCGGGGTTCGATCCAAAAGCGGAGCCTTTGGGGAGGCTGATTACTTGATCCCGGGGACCGTGATCTTCGGCGAGTCGCCTGCGGCCGGGGCCGGAGCGGTCGTCGAGGCGGCCGGGGTCGCAGAGGCGGCCGGCTTGTCCTTGTTGAGCTCGGTGGCGACCTCCTCGGTGATGTCGAGGGACGGGTCAGAGTACAGGACGTTCGAAACGCCGACCAGGGTCGGGCCGCTCTTGTCGAGCAGGAACGTGGCGCCCTTCTTCTTGGCAATGTCGACGGCAGACTTGGTGATCTCCTCGATCATCAGGGTCTTGAACGTCTGGAAGCGCTGCTGGAGGGTGTTGCGGGTGTTCTGGATGAAGGAGTTCTGCTCGCCCTTCTTCTGCTGGATCTCCTCGTACTTCTTCTGGGCGTCAGCCTGGGCCTTGGCCTTGGCCTCGGCCGTGGCCGTGGGGTTCTTGGACTGCTCGTCGAGCTCCTTGAACTGTTCAACGAGGGCGTTGCCATCCTTGGTGATCTGCGCGAGCTGATCCTGGGCCTTCGTCTCGTCGGCCTGGAGCTTAGCCTGCTGCTCTAGCGTCTTCCAGTGCGTGTCGAAAAGCTTGGCCAGATCCACCACGAGGATTTTGGGGGCGGTTTGGGCATGTGCTGTCAGCGCCGAGAACGCGATCGCGGCGACTGCAACTAGTGACTGTATGGATTTCTTCATGGGATGTTATCGCAGGGTGTAAGGGAAAAATCGAATCGGATTTAGAAGCGGGTGCCAAACGAAAAATTGAACTGACCGCCGTGTTTGTTGAGCTTGGTGCCCTTGATCGGGATGCCGTAGTCAAGGCTGAGCGGGGAGCCGGCGACCATCAGCCTGAGCCCGAACCCGAAGTCGTCGTTGTAGCCGCTCGGGTTGAAGTCGTAGGCCGAGGAATTCACGAAGCCGACGTCGTAAAACGTTGCGAACCTGATGGGATCCACGATCTCCACCGAGTACTCGACGTTGAACATCCCGTAGGTTTTGCCGCCTATCGGCTCGCCAAACGGGTCGCGCGGACTCACCTCGTGGTATTCGAAGCCGCGAAGGTCGTAGGGGCCGCCGAGATAGAACGCGTCGTAGTACGGCAGGATCTTCGTCTTGCCGTAGTTGTTGATGACGCCCGCCCGGGCAACGAGTTCCAGGACCTGGGTCTGCGTGTCGAACACCTTGAAGTTCTGGGAACCGTGGAAATCGAGGCTATAGTAGTTGTCGGTGCCGCCCAAGGGGCCGCCGGCCACCGTGGTCGTCAGGTCGATGCGGTTGCCCGAAGTCGGGCTAACGAGCTTGTCGCGGGTGTCCCGGATGAGCTCGAACGAGACGTCGGAAATCCTGTGGAGGCCCGCGAACTGCGTGATGATGGAGGACGCCGACGGGTTCACGTTGTAGATTTTGACCGTTTCGTACTGGTAGGTGAGCGTCCCGTTGAACAGGCCGAACAGGTGCTTTCGAAGGTTCACGTTGCCGCCCTCGGTGAGCTGCTGGTAGTAGGTGCTCACGTAGGTCGACTGCTCCCGGAAGAGGCTGAATCCAAACGCCAGCTGCTTCTCAAAGAGGTAGGGCTCCTCAAAGCTGATCACCGCCTCGTTCGAGAGCTGGCCCAGGGAGACCTTGATGCTGAACTTCTCGCCGTCGCCCTGGAAGAGCGACCTGCGGTTGAAGAGATCGAAGTTGGTCTGCTGGATCTGCGCAAAGACCGTGGCGCGCTCCAGCGAGCTATACCCAGCGCCGAAGGTGAAGGTGCCCGTCCTGCCCTCCTTGACCGAGATGCGCATGTCGCGGCGGCCGGGGATGTTGGTGTCCTGGGGGGTGATGTCCACCTCGTCGAAGAAGCGGGTGTTTTCCAGGCGGTTCTTGCTGATCTTCATGCGGACCGTGTCAAAGGTGTCGCCAGGGCCCAGGATCAGCTCGCGGATGATCACCACGCTCTTGGTCTTCGTGTTGCCCTCGATGTGGAGGGACTCGACCGAGAACTTCTCGCTCTCGTCGATCTTGAACTCGAGGTCGATGTCATTGGTCTTCAGGTTCGGCCTGCGGGTGACGTGGACGCGGGAGTCCAGGTACCCGTCCTTGCCGTAGTAGTCCTCGATGCGCTCGACCGCCTTGTCGATCTTCGAGGGAGAGAAGATGGCCCCCGGCTTGGCGTACAGGCTCGCCACGCGCTTGAGCAGCACGGTTGAGTGAAGCTTGTTGCCGGTCACCGAGATCTCGCCGATGTGGTACTGTCGGCCCTCGTTCACCGAAATCGTGATCACCAGGCCGCCCCCCTTCGGGTAGGCGAAGACCACCTTGTCCTCGGGGATGTCGACATCAAGGTATCCGTGCTCGCGGTAGTAGTCGCGCAGCTTGTCCAGGTCGTCTTGGAATTGGTCGTCCTTGAACCGGCCTGTGTCCATGAGCCACGAGAAGATCCACCACTTCTTGGTTTCCATGACCTTCCGGAGCGCCTTGGTCTTCACGTGCGCGTTTCCGGTGAAATTGATCGCCGAAATCTTCACTTTCTTTCCCTCGCGGATCTTGAAGGTGATCGTGCCCAGGCCCGTGCCCCGGTCGCGGGAGATCGCATAGCTCACCGTGGCCTGGTTGAAGCCCTGCTTCTGGTAGTACTCCTTGAGTTTCTCCGAGTCCTCCTTCACCTGGCGCTCATCGAGCGCCGTGTTCGGCGTGGTCTTGACCTCCTTCTCAAGACGGCGGGTCTTCAACTCCTTGTTGCCCTCGTACTTGATCGAAAGGACGCGGTATTTCGGGGTCACCTCGATCACGAGGTTAAACGACCGCGCGTCCACCGCCTCGCGCTTGATCTCGATGAATTCGAAGAGGCCGGTCTTGTAGAGCGCCCGGATGTCGCGGTCGAGCATGGTCTCGTCCAAATCCCCACCTTCGCGCACCTGGATGTTGGCCCTGACGACCTGCTCGTTCACGTTGGCCGTGCCCACGAACTTAACGGTGACCGCCCCCACCTTGTAGGAAGGTGCCGGGGCCGCGCCTTCGTTGGCCTGTCCCGGTGCCTCCTGCGCGGTCACGCGGGCGATGCCGGCAGCCGCGACGATCACAAAGGCAAAGGCAATGCGTAGGACCCTGTGAATCACAGGGTTACTGGGTATAGTTTTCAAATCGAGTGATATCGCGGAGGAAAGTCAGCCGCAGTTCTCCTACTGGCCCGTTTCGTTGCTTGGCAACGATTAACTCTGCTGAGTCGGCGGCCACTTGGAATTTTTCGTCTGCGTCTTTGGGTCGGGCAAGCATGAGCACCACGTCGGCGTCCTGTTCAATCGATCCGGATTCCCGCAGGTCTGCGAGCTTTGGCGCGCGGTTTTCCTTCTCGGATGAACGGTTCAGCTGACTTAATACAATGACGGGGACATCAAGTTCCTTCGCAAGAGACTTTAATCCGCGAGAAGCCTCGGCAACCTGCTGCTCCCGGGGAACCCGGGGGTCGATCGGGCTCATGAGCTGGAGGTAATCGACGACGATCAGGCCCAGCTTTTGCCGCGAATGAACCCTGCGGGCCTTGGCCCGTAACTGCATGATGGAAAGATTACTTGAGTCATCTATGAACAGCGGGCTCTTTGAGAATTCATCGGCGACCTCAAGCAGCCGCTGCTGCTCTTCGCCATTCTTTGGCAAGTGGCCTTCGCGCAGAAGGGTCATTTTCACCCTCGCGCGGGAGCACAGCATTCGAAGGGCAAGCTGCGCGGCGCTCATTTCCAGGGAGAAGAAGAGCGTCGACGTCGGGGCCCCATGCTTCGGCAGGATCGCGGCCTCGGCGATGTTGAGGGCCAGGGAGGTCTTTCCCATCGAGGGGCGTGCCGCCAGGACGATCATTTCCTGCCTCTGGAAACCAAAGGTGAGGCTGTCCAGGTCCCTGAAGCCCGAGGCGACACCCGTCAGCTCGCCCTTCTTCATCATCATCTTGTGGATGACGTTCATGGCCTCCTTGGTGGGGACGCTCATGGGCTTGGCCCCCTCGCTCACCCGGCTCTGGGTCACGGCGAAGAGCTTGGCCTCGACCTGGTCGACGAACTCATCGATCCCGCCGGTGAAGTTGAAGCACTCCTCGACGGCACCTGTGGCCGAGCGGATGATCTCTCGCAGCAGGTGCTGCTCGCGGACCCGGTCAATGAAGTACCCGGCCTGGGCCGTGGTCGGGATGCTCCCGCTGACCCGGGTGAGGAAGGCGTACCCCCCCACCGCCTCGAGCTGCTTTGAGGTCTTCAGCTCCTCGCCAAGGACAGCGACATCGATCGGGACCTGCCGACCGTAGAGCTCCTGCAGCTTCTGAAAGACGATGCCGTGGGCGGGGACGTAAAAGGACTCCGGGGAGATGCGCGCCTCCAGGCACCGGGCGACAACGTCGGACCCGTCGATCAGGCAGCAGGAAAGCAGGTACTCCTCGGCCTCGACACTGTGCGGCAGCCCGCGTCCCGCCGCTGGTGCGCCGGAGCGTTGCGGACTGCTGCTCTTCTCGTCGGCCATTCAGGGGGTAAGCCGGGGACCCCAAAGGTCGGGATGTACCCCGGCTAGCGTTGGCGGGAAGGCCGGGAGTCTACCTCCGTGCCTCGCCCTTCCTGTTCTTCTTCTCCTCGGCAGCCTTCTCCTCGGCGGAGGGCTCGATCGGATTCTCGGAAACGACGTCGAACGAGAGCTCAACGGAGACGTCCTCGTGGAGCTTCACCTTCACGGTGTGCTTGCCGAGGGTCTTGACCGGAGTGTGAAGGTGGATGCGCTTGCGGTCGATCGTGAAGCCGGCTGCCACGAGCTTGTCATGGATATCGGCCGAGGTGATCGCTCCGAACATCTTGCCGCCCTCGCCCGTGGTGACGGCAAAGGCGATGCCCGTCTTCTCGAGCTTGTGGGCGAGTTCCTGGGCGCCGTTGAGCTCAAGGGCCTCGCGCTCGCCGCGGCGCTTCTTGAGCGCCTCGACCTGCTTGCGATTCGCCTTGGTGACGGGCACCGCCACATTGCGTGGCAGGAGGTAATTACGGGCATAACCGGCGCGGACCTTGACTTGGTCGCCTTCGCCGCCGAGGCCCTCAACGGGCTTAACTAGGAGTACTTCGCTGTGGGCCATGATGATTGGAAAGATGAAGGTATTCTTGTGCGGAAACCCAACTAAATCCCGCAGCAGACAGGGGGTGTCAACGCAGTATTTCCCCGGCCCCCCAGAAGACGGCTTCTAAAGCCTGATCCCCGGCTTCCTTTACCCCGTGAAATCGAGCAGCGCAGGTCGGGCCGAAGCTCGATGGTCCATTTTGCTCAAAAACAACCCCAAACTGGTTTTTGCGGGGCCAAAGACCCCAAAAAACGGGCAAAATCACTGCTTTTTTGATGAAATCGAGGGTAAATGGATCGGCCGGACGCTATGGGCTCTGGGAGCCCTGAAAACCCATCCTGCCCTCCCACCCCCCTGTCGTCCGCCCTTATACGGTTCACCGCAAAGGATATTATGGAAAATCATCCCGTTCATTGAGAGCGAAAAGCTCATCACCCGCCGGAAGCGGACCCGGATTTGAAACACGGGAAAAAAAGAAGCGCCCTTTTCGGGGCGCTCCATTTGCTGGCCTGGGGATTCCAAGCCCGTTTTAAAACGGTACGTCCTCGTCGACGGTGTCTTTCGAGACCGCAGGCCCCTTTGCGGGGCTCCTTGATGCGGACGGGGCATCTGCCGGGACATCGGAGGCATCGCCCTGGCCCGCGCCGGGACCGCCGGGAGCGCCGTCGCCCCGGTTTCCAATGAACTGAAAATTCTCGAGGACGACCTTCAGCTTGCTGCGCTTCTGGCCGCTGGTCTTGTCCTCCCACTGGTCGAATTTGAGCCGTCCCTCTACGAAGAGGGGGCGGCCCTTGGCACAGTACTTGGAGATGACTTCGCCCTGCTTTCCCCAGGCCTCGATGTCGACGAACGCCGTCTCCTCGCGGGTCTGGCCGCTCTCGTCCTTCCAGGAGCGGCTTATCGCCAGCCCGAACTGGCAGATGGCGGTCCCCTTCGGCGTGACCCGCATTTCGGGGTCCCGCGTCAGGTTACCCATCAGGTAGACCTTGTTGAAATTTGCCATGGGAGTTAGACCTCCTGGACAAACGTGCGGTAGACGCTGCCGTTAAGGCGGAGGCGCTCGCGCAGCTGGGCCGGGCCCTGCGGCGGCGCGCTGAATGCGATGTGGACGTACGCCGCTCCCGTGAGCTTCTTGTCGGTCACTCGGGCAAAGTCCTTCTTGCCGATGTTGTCGACTGCGGTGACGTCGCCCTGGATCGCGGCGATCTCCTTTTTGACGCCATCGACGATCTGGTCGACGGTTTCCTGCTTTCCGCGGTTATCAAGGATGAAGGTCGCGCGGTAGTTGCGTTTGGTCGGATTACTCATGGGATGTCTCTTCGGTTGAGCTGGTTCATCGCTCGGTCGGCGCCGCTCGCGAGAAGCAGTTCCAGGCCTTTGACGTAGGTGTCTAACTTTTGTTGGATTAGGGTGAGTTGTTCTTGTGTGAAGCGTGCGAGTACGAAGTCCTTGAGGTCCATCTCTGGCGGGTTCCTGGGGCCGATCCCGAGCCTGAGCCTGGTGAAGCCGACGCCCAGGTGCTCCAGGAGGCTTGCGACACCGTTGTGGCCGGCGTCGCTCCCGGTAACCGACACCTTCACGAGCCCCAGGTCTATCGTCAGGTCGTCGTAGACCGCGGCAACGGCCTCGGGCTCGATCCTGCGGTAGCGGGCGAGGGCGGCCACGGCGCGGCCGCTCTCGTTCATGTAGGTCTGGGGTTTGACGAGCCAGAGTGTCCGGCCCTCCCCCAGGTCTCTCCGCGCAACCACCGAGTCGAACTCGGGGGCGTTTCTCCAGGAAAGGCCGTGCTTGGCCGCATAGGCGTCGACGACGACCCAACCCAGGTTGTGGCGCGAGAGCTCGTATTCGCGGCCCGGATTACCCAGGCCGGCGACGAGCAAGATGGACATGACTCAAAGAACGGCCGGCGACCAGAGGCCGCCGGCTTTGGGAAAACTACTTCTTGGCGGGAGCAGCGGGCTTGGCACCCGCGGCCGGGGCCGCGGCCTTCTTGTCTCCGGCGGCAGCGGCGGGCTTGGCGCCCGGAGCCGCCTTCGCGTCCCCAGGGGCGGCGGCCTTGGCGTCGCCCGCAGGGGCGGCGGCGCCATCGGCTGCAGGGGCCGCGGCTGCACCCTCGACAGGGGCGGCTGCGACGGTCTCGACGACCACTTCGGCGACGGGCTCGACGCAGGCGACGACGGGCTGGCCCTTGTCGTCAAGGAAGGTGACGCCCTTGACGGGCTTGATCTCGCCGACCTTGATCGTCTCACCGACCTTGAGCGGCGTGACGTCGATGTCGATGGCCTCGGGAAGGTCGCTCGGCAGGCAGCGCACGCGCAGCATGTGGGAAGCAATCTCGAGCACTCCGCTCTGGTTCTTCACGCCAAAGGACTCGCCGCTCACGCGGACGGGAACGCGGATCTCAAAGGTCTCGTCGGGCTTCACCTCGTGGAGGTCCACATGGAGGTAGCGGTCGGTGATCGGGTCGCGCTGGATCTCCTGGAGGAAGGAAAGGGCCTTCTCGGGCTTGTCCGGGCGGTTCAACTCGATCAGCAGCGAGCGGCCGGCAACCGACTTGAGCAACTTGGTGAATTCCGGCACCTCGATGGAGAGCTTCTCCGGGGCCGAGTGCTTCCCGTAAAGAATGGCGGGAATGCGGTTTACCTTGCGAAGGCGGCGCGATGCGCTCCGGCCTGTCTGGGCGCGCGTCTCGACTTTGAGTATGAGCAGATTTTTCATGGTTTCGTTCCCCCATAACCCCCGGGAATCGGGGGTCTGGCGTAGTTGAAAGGGAAGATTAGAAAGGTCGGTCGACGGGAAATCAACCAAAACTTCAGTGCGCCCACTCAACCCTCGGGTTGTCCAATGCCTCTTCGGTAAAGGTCACAATATCATCGATCTCGCCCTGTTGGGGAACAACCTCGCGGCGCTTTAGGTTCGGAGGGTACCCGTCCGTGATCAGGTTTCGACCTATGTGGCGGGATCCGGAGGCGGTGATGCAGACAAAATCTCCCGGGCGAAGGACCACCACCTGGTCGGTTGGATTACTCACGATGACCTCGAGGCAGCCCAAGGCTCCTTGAAAGGGCTTAACTTGAAAGCTCTTGATGGAACATCCTTTATAAAGAGTGCTGACCGATGGATGGGGCTTCTGGGGAACCGGTGCAGCAGATTTTGGGGCCGGCTTATTGGGTTCGGGAGCGGCCGGGGCCTCTGCCGGCGCAAGGTCGGGGTCAAAGGGCTTCATGACCAAGGAGTCACTGGCGCCGCTCGCGGCTACCTTAGGCGGAGAGGAAATGTGGGCGGAAGCAGGGAGGTCGTCCTTGGGAACCTTGATGAGGCCCTCGTCGGCCCGAACGACGATGCTCGTCCCTTCATCTTCGAGTACCCTCACATGGTGAAGCACGCGGCGGTCCAGAAGCTCAAGTTCAGTTTTCTCCGGCGCTTCCGACCCGAAGCAGAGCCCTCCCATTGTCAGGGCCATTATCCGCACGACGACTGCCCTCCTCCCCATGCCGGGAGAACCTATCTCGGGGTCCCGGGCCCGCGCAAGGCGTTTGGGTTTTGACTCGCAAGGACCCGCCAGGGGGGCAATTTCTGCGCCTCATGAACCCCACCCTTGCGGCATTTGGCGTCGGAGCGGCTCTCGGACTGGCCTCGGTGACCCAAGCGCAGGACTCCTCGTGCTGGGTGTACTTCGGGACCTCGGCCACGGACCAGGCCCACCGGGGCCTCTACGTGGCGTCGCTTAACCAGGCGACCGGGGTGCTCACACCGGCGCTTCGGGCGAGCGACAAATCCAACTCCGTTTTCGTGGCGTTCTCGCCGGACAAGAAGCACCTGTACTCGCTCGCCGAGGTGTCCGGCAAAGGGGGGCACAAGTCCGAGGCGATAGAGACCTACGCCGTGAACCCTGCGACCGGGCAACTCTCGATCGTTGGCGAACGTGTGGTGGACGGATCCGAGGCCTGCCACATCAGCGTCGACCCCTCGGGCAAATGCGTCCTAACGGCCAACTACGGCGGCCCCTACGTCGAGGTTTTCCCGATCCTGCCCGACTCCACGGTGGGCCCGCGCTCGTGCGTGGTCCAGCACTCGGGATCCGGTCCCGACCACTCGCGCCAGCTCTCGGCCCACCCCCACTCCATCAACGTCGATCCCTCGGGCCGGTTCGCGATCGTGGCCGACCTGGGCCTCGACAAGGTGTTTGTGTACGCACTGGACGCGCAGATGGGAACCCTTTCCCCAAACGACCCGCCCTTTGCACGCGTAGCGCCCGGCGCCGGCCCCCGGCATTTCGCGTTTCACCCGGACGGCAAGCATGCGTTCGTGATCAACGAGATGGCGGCCACCGTGACGGCCTTCACCTGGGACGGCGCAAAGGGAGTCCTTAGCCCCTACCAGACCCTCCCCATCCTCAGGTCCGACTATCGCGGATCGACCAACACTGCGGCGGAAGTGGTCGTCAGCAAGGACGGGAGGTTCGTCTACGGGTCCAACCGAGGAGACGACAGCCTGGTCGTCCTCCGGTTCGATGCCCCCACCGGAGCCCTTTCCTTCGTCCAGCGCATGGGCGATGGGGTGAAAGTCCCCCGGAACTACGCGATCGACCCCTCCGGGAAATGGCTCGTGTGCGCCAATCTCACGGCAAACACCGCTACGGTTTACCGGATAGATGCCGATACAGGGAGTCTGGCCCTCACCGGCACCGTCGCGGTTCCGGAACCGCTTTGCGTGAGGTTCCTGCAGAGATAGGGGCTATCCGGGGAACGCCAATTTATTCTTGCCCGTAGACCTTCACTGTCCGTACTAGAACCCTTCCAGCGCCTTCCAAGGCGCGATTTAGTTTGCCCGGTAGCTCAGTGGCAGAGCAGGTGACTGTTAATCACTTGGTCGCTGGTTCGATCCCAGCCCGGGCAGCCATTTAACAACAATAACTTACGGGATAATTCCCCTCTGGGTAATTTTCCGTCTTGGCGTAGTCTTGGCAAATCTCGGGCCCTTAGAGGCACTATTTGGGCTCAATTGTCGGGGGAGCACCCGGGGGGGGCGGTCTCGCGGGGCGATGGCTGGGGAATGGCTACCGATTCACTCCCGCTGAAAAAATTATTCAGAAAATTGGGAGGCCTTCGGTGTACGTTAAACGACGTTATTAAAGGTGGTGCCTTGGCGCGCGTTAGCGGTATAGACTCAGACTTCCCCAGAATCTGCTAACCAAGGCTAACCCCGTGAGACTAAAGAAGAATCTTCCCGCACTATCCTTAGCCGCCGCATTCGCGCTGACTGGCTGTGTCGGCAATGTGAGCTATCCCACTATCGAGCCCCTCACCTTCAAGCCGAGCGCAATGGCCCCGGCGGCTGCCGTGGAGGTTGATTCGCTGACTCCCACCTTTAAGTGGCGATGCCCTGATCCAACCGAGAAGGACGACCTAGCAATTTGGCGGCTTGCTCCTGACGGTTCCCCGGGCGAAACCTTCATTTTTAAGAGGAACATCGTAGGCGGTCAGTATACGTTGGAAGAGCCGCTGACTCCTGGTGAAGAATACTTCTGGAGCGTGAAATTTGGCGGATCGTTCATTTGGGCTAAGGCAAACTACGTTGGAGTAAGCCCGCTCGGGGCGGCTTGGCAGAACGGACTGCCATTTAAGATTAAGGCCCCGTTGCATGGAGTTTCGAGCGCACCAAATGCAGCACCGGCTCCGAAACCAACTGTTGCGGTTTATGCAGCACCAGCACCAGTCGCGGCAGTAGCTCCGATAGCGGCCCCCGTTGCTTCAGAAAGCGCGACCCCCTCATCTATCGAGATAGCTAGCGTTCCAACGCCCGAAACCTATGCGGATTGGGAACCGTATATAGGCGGCTATTGGGTAGCAAAACTTCCCCCCGAAAGTGACGGCCTTCCCAAGGAAATGAGGCGGACCTATTCTTGGGCAAACAACAAGGAGGGCGTTATAATCAAAGGCGTTGACCTCAAAGGAGGAAAAATAACTTCCACCATGTCGGGTTTAACGGTCTGGAATGCGAATGAGCACAGGTTCCATTTCCAAGGCAGCTTCACCAACGGACTAATTTCGCAGAGTTCGATTGTGCGGGAAGGAGATAGCTTTGTCGGCGATATCACCCAAACCGCGAAAGACGGTACCGTTAACAAAGGCAAAGCTCGGATGAAGTTGATTAATCCTAATTTGATCTCTTACCAATTGTTTGAGCAACGCTTTGGAGAATGGATTCAGGTGCTCGACCTCAATATGGAACGCCATTCCGTTTCAAACATCGTGCCCTAGCGGCACGGAATCGGTCCTAAGTGCCCCCAAAATCCGACTAAAAGAGAGCTGCCAGCGGTGGTACTCTCTCATCTCTGAAAGTAGCGGATCGTCGCAGATGCACGCCATAATTTTGCGTATTTGACGCTCCGAGACGCCGGGAAACTTCCGCATCAAAGCGCGTCGGCTCAGCCCGGTCACGTATTCCGAGCCGATTGCGAGCGCAGTTTCGACGGTCAGCGGCTTTTGCTTTGGCATTCCTGCAACCTCCAATGGCGGGCGATAACCGGGCGCAACCCTTACAGAGCCGCAATTGAGCCCGGTGAATAGATTCCTTCGGGGCGGGCCTCGCCCGTTTTTTTGTGCGCTGTTACCGGCAACATCGGGAAACCCATAAACACCCGCTCGGGGTCCGGTTGCTCATCGTCTAGCAAGGTCGCATAGTCGGCTAGGTCTTTGCATGGAACCCCGGACGGCAACCGAATGCCGGCGAAGTCGAAGCCGTCCACAACGGAAGCCCCGGCCCCGTAAAGCTGATCCTTCCAACCGTTCGCGGCCTCCCTCCCCTTTCCACTTTCGTCCGAATGGAACGCTATGGGTTATCCGCATTGGGCGATGACGCGCAAGCGGTAGTTTTCGACGGAGCGGTTAATCAACCTGATTACCCGGGACGTCTCCAAAGTCCGGGTGCACAGTGTCGACGGCGCACCGCTGGCTCCCACGCCCCGAACTTTTCCGGTGCTGTTGATGCGTGGCGGCTCCTCGGCGCCCGTATGGAATTATACGACGCTAGCCGAAAATCTCGCGAGTTACGGTTACGTCGTCGTCGGATTCGATATCCCCTACCGCACGAAAACCGTCGTTATGGCGAACGGAGCTGTCGCGACTCGCACCCCTGAAAACGATCCGGAACTAGCGGCTGAACGCCACGACGATGCCACCATTCAACGACTGATCGACGCTTGGACTCGCGACCTGAGCCGCGCCACCGATCATCTGACGCGCCTGAACGTATCAGACTCGACGGGCCTCTTCACCGGACGGCTCGATCTCGGCCGGGTAGGCGTCTTCGGTCACTCGTTCGGTGGCACCGCCGCCGCTCAGTTCTGCGTGAATGATCCACGATGTCGTGCCGGCGTAGACATCGACGGCGGAATGTTTGGCAGCGCGGCAAATGCCTCGATCAGTCGACCCTTCATGTTCCTGCTCGGCGATCACCACCGGGAAGATGGTCCCCAATCGACCGCCATCATGCACGATATCCGGGCGGTGTATGGCCGGCTTCCTGCGGCGACGAGGAAGCTCGTAACGATTCCGGGTGCGAACCACTTTTTTTTCAGCGACGACGGTGCATGGTTTAAAAGCCACCTCGTCATCGGTGTTCTGCGGCGCTTAGGAATGGTAGAGATCGACGGCCCGCGGCAGCTCGCCCTGACTGCAGGCAACCTTCGGTCATTTTTCGATGACGCTTTGCCTCCATCCGCTCCGCCGCCGCCGACTGCCGGCGACCGCGCCCGTCGTACTTCGCCACCTCCAAGGTCTCCACTTCCTCCAGGGATTTCATCCCCATAGATTTTCACGGCGCCGCTCGCTCCGCTACGTGGTCGGTCGTCGGACGGATACGCCTCGATGGACCGACCTGGGACTAGTTACTATGCTAGTCTCCAACCCTCGCAGGTGCGCAAGACGCGGGAAAAGTTCGATCACCAATAGGGAGTATTTGGCCGGGGCTTGCGCAGTCGGAAACCTGCATCCCGGAGGAATCGGTCTGCAGCCTGCCATGCAAAGCCCATCAATCCCGCTGTGTGCGTCCTGGAGCGCTTCCGGCAGCATCGGAGTGTAACCTGCTACTGGAAAGCTGCTAGCCAATGAAGGTCAAATCGCTGGCCCCAGTCCGATCCTAGCCCGGCCGGCCATTATCAACAGAAACAGAAAGGGGGCTTCTCGAACTGAGCGCTTCGGTCCAGTAGCGACGGCCTCCGAGACCGCCAAACTGAGGGTGAGCCCACCCAGGTGACTCTAAGAGCGCTGGAAACACGCCTTCCTAGCGGAGCTTCGACCGGAAACCTTTTGTCCCCCGCCTTGTAATATCCCTTTCGTAAAACTAACGTTCAGGGACCCCATGACATCATTACTACCCCGTATTGCGCTCGCCCTTGTCCTCGCCGCGCCGGCATTCGGCGCGACGGCTCCGGTACCCGCTCCCGTTAACGTTGAGAACGGATGGCTCGAAGGCACGAAGGACGGACAGCTGGACGTCTACCTTGGCATCCCCTTTGCAGCGCCCCCCGTGGGCCCATTGCGTTGGCGCCCGCCGGAACCGGCCGCGAACTGGACCGGTGTTCGGCCCGCCAAGGAGTTCGGAAACTCCCCCGTGCAGAAGCTGGAGGACTGGGAGGGGCCGCTGCACGTCAGCGAGGACTGTCTATATCTCAATGTCTGGAGCCCAGCAAAGTCCGCAAATGACAAGCTGCCGGTGATGGTCTGGATCTATGGCGGAGGTTTTGCGGGCGGATCGACGGCGATCCCGCAATACCACGGTGCGGCTTTGGCGCGGCACGGCGTCGTTGTCGTGAGCATCAACTACAGGGTCGGCGCGCTCGGTTTCCTCGCTATTCCCGAGCTAAGCTCCGAGTCCCCCCATCATAGTTCCGGCAATTACGGCCTGCTGGACCAGATAGCCGGCCTAAATTGGGTGCAGCGCAATATCGCCGCCTTCGGCGGAGACCCCAAAAAGGTGACGATCTTCGGCGAGTCAGCCGGCGGAGCCGCTGTCAATCTGCTCGCCGCCTCTCCGCTCTGCCACGGGCTCTTCCGAGGCGCCATCTCCGAGAGCGGCGGTTTCATGAACCCGGCGCAGACCCTGGCTGCGGGCGAGGAGAACGGAATTCGCTTCGAGCGCGGACTCAGGGCCGGGTCATTGGAGGACCTCCGCAAACTTCCCGCTCAGCAAATACTCGACGCTTCGTCCCGACAGGGGCTCTTCTGGCCCGTGAACGACGGCTGGGTGATGCCCGGCGACCTCTACCAGGTTTACAAGGACGGCAGGCAGAACGACACGAACATCCTTGTCGGGCTGAACTCCGACGAAGGAGGCCTTTTCGGCGGCCCTCCGAATCCTGAGGCCTTTGTCGCAAACGTGAAGGCCCGCTTCGGTCCCTTTGCCGACAAGGTCCTGGCTGAGTATCCAGCTGGGGCCGACACCTGGCGGCAGTCCGGGATGGACCTGATGCGGGACTCCGCGTTCGGCTGGAGCACCTGGACCTGGGCACGCCTGCAGTCCCAGACAGGCAAGGGCCGCGTGTACATGTACTACTTCGACCACGTTCCGCCCCGCTCTCCGGTCCTTCCCTGGGCACGCGCCAAGGGCGCCGTTCATTCGGAGGAGGAGCCCTACGTCTTCGGCAATTACGACGAGAAGCTGACCTGGTCGGCCGAGGACCTGAAGCTAGGAAATGACGTGACGACCTACTGGACGAATTTCGTAAAGTTCGGGACCCCGGACGGTGGCGGACTGCCCGACTGGCCGAACTTCACCGACGCAGACTCGAAGGTCATGTACTTCACCGACAGTCCACACGTGGGCGGACTCCCTAACCGGGCAAAGCTCGAACTTTTAGATGCCGTCAACACCTGGCGCCGCACGCCTGAGGGTCAGGAATGGGCCAGGAAGAATGCACCTCCCGGGCCATTCTGACTGGAATTTGGGTGCGGCACGCAGAGTCCCGAGAATCTCGAGCGATCTCCATTCTTAAAACGAGGCACTCCTCCGATTGCTGCCTTTGTACCCCGAGTCCATCGATAGAACCCAACGAGCCAACCGAGGCATGATTTGGGCCAACATGCCAAAATTGAATGCGGTATGGCACAGCTTCTCGGCTACGAACCCTCTTAAGCTGGAGAGAAAATCACCTATATCAGACTGAACACTCCGATGCATTGGCCGCCTCGTGGCACTTGTCCCCGGTCAACCGCGAGAGCACCCGCCACCTCTTTCATCGGCGATGAGCCCGGGCTCCCATTTTTAGCCAATGACCTAGCCTGAAAGCGGTTTACCCAAGGAAGCCATGTTCAGCCACGACTCCTTCGGTTTCTTATTTCTGGATGCATCTGGCTGTATTCGAGATTTGATCGACGCACGGCGGTCCGCCGGATTCAATGAACCAATCCGGGACTGGCACTTTAGGAATCTGGCGCCCCCTGCCCCGGCGTCTAGCCTCTTTCCAGTAGATCAACGCCCCTGCGTGGAGCTTGGCTTCTCTTTGAGGCCGTCGAGAATTTGAAGCGCGAGCGGGTTTCCTGGATCCTTGGAAAGGGCTCGCTCGCAGCTATTCCTCGCATCGCCCAGCCTGCCCAGGTGAACCTCAAGTATGGCGGCGTTAAGGTGTGCAGCGACGTAGCTCGGATCAACGCGAACTGCCTCAGCAAACTCCGCAAGAGCCTCGCCTTCACGGCCCGGGGTCCGGGCTAAAAGAACCCCGAGGTTGCTGTGCGCCTCCGCCGAGCCGGGATTTAGGGATATCGATGCCTCATATTGGGCCTCGGCTTCCGCCTCCCTGCCAGGCAACCGGGCTAGGAGCGCCGCAAGGTCAAAGTGTATCTGGCTGTCGCCAGGCTTGAGCGCGAGCGCCGTCTCGTAATGGCCGATGGCCTCCTGCTCCGCTCCGGGCGTACTCGAAAGCAGGTTTGCCAAGTCCGTGTGGGCCTCGGCAAAACCGGGCCGTATCCTGAGCGCCTCCTCGTAGTGATACCGGGCTTCGGTCGTGCTGCCTCGAGTTTTGAGGAGGAAATTGCCCAAGTTGTTGTGGGCCTCTGGGTAGTCGGGCCGAATTCGCAGGGCGCTGCGATAGTGATCGAACGCCTCCGCAGCCCTTCCTTGTCCCTCAAGCTCGGCGGCAAGATTGTTTTCGGCCATCCAACAACTGGGATTCTTGGAAAGCGTGTCTCGGTACAGTATTTCGCTACTAAGGAACGCGCTGCTTCGGGCGCGTGCAATTGCAGCCAGACCGGCGACAAGCGCCAGACAAAGTACCCGACCCGCAGTCGTGATTCCTCTCGACCGCCTTTCGACGAGGGTCGCAAGCGAACACGCGGCCGCGGCCAGGATTCCCATGCTCGCCATATACTGGAAATGGTCTGCCACGTAGGAGTAAAGGAACGGAAAAATGTTGAAGAATCCCAGAACAGGGAAAAGCGAGCCAACGAAGAAAAGCCACGCCGCAAGTGGTCCGCGCCAACGGGATCGGATTGCCCAAAAAAGGGCCGTGATTGCCATTGCTCCCAAAAGGGGGATCGCCGCCCATGGGTCGGCATCCAGCCTCCATCGGGGATAGATGAACGCGAGGTCCGCGGGCCACGCCAACTTCCCCAGGTAGAACCAGACGATACGTCCCGAAAGCAAGAGCCTATCGAAGGGTGCCAGTTCGAATCCAGCCCCTTCCGCCCCCACCACATGGCGCTCGACCCAAGCCGTTAGGATTCCCGAGGCAGCCGCGACGGCAAACCAAGGCACTAGCGGGAGAACGTCCCGCCGGGCCTGGATGCGGCCGTGCCGCCACCAAAGCACGACGAGCAGGGCCCCTGGGAGGGTCGCTGTGACCGTCTTGGTGCCAAGCGCCGCTAAGAAGAGCATCGAGGAGCCCACGTAGGGCTTGAGACGACGGGTCTCGCAGAAATCGAGGTAAACCCATGCGGCAAGGAGGTAAAGTGCGAGGGAAAGTGTGTTTTTCTGCTCCGACATCCAAGCTACCGACTCAACGCAGACCGGGTGTGCGGCAAACAAAAGCCCAGCCAGGGCTGCTGCGCCCCAGGGATCTGCTTGGATTGATCCCATACGAAACAGCCTGGAAAGGAGTGCCGAAAACAGGCAGGCATTAAACCCGTGGAGTGCCATGTTCACCAGATGGTAGCCTGAGGTCGAGTCTCCCCATATCCGGTGTTCCAACCAGAAGGCGCTGTGCAGCACCGGATAGTACTGCTGCGTTTCCCTTAGGTTCGCCCAGATTTTGACGAGTCCGGAAAGCGGACGCAGGTCGGCGCGCGTGATGTGGGCCGCGTCGTCCCACAAGAAGCCACCCCGAATGCTTGGCCAATACACGAATAGCACAACCAGAGCCACAAGGGGAGCGAACATCCAGAGCGGCGGCCCAAGCCTAGCCGGCACCGTCCGTTGAAGGACTGAGGAGCGTTCGCTAACCATCGGGGCTAGAGCAACAGCCCACAGGCGCCGGGCAAGAATTATCGAACGCACCCTGGAAGGCGAACCGTTGAAGCGTTCGCGCCCAACAAAGCCCATACAAAATCGGATCCCCTAGCCTGAATCTTTCATGAAATAAGCATCGCGTATCTTGGTACTCCTTGAATATCAAGGAGGTGCACAACAATCAACCAAGACTACGCGATGCGGAAAAACTCACGGAAAAAGATCCGGTTCACAAGTTCAAAGCGAC
>CAITBM010000117.1 GCA_903890485.1 uncultured Opitutaceae bacterium
ACGTAGGACGGGTAGGTGTGGACGAAGGGCTTGGCGAGTTCGGCGGGATTCAAGGGGGAGTCGGGTCCGGGGCATTGGAGACGAAGCCCGCCCCCGATTGAAGCCAAAAGGGATTCGCCACGGCGGGCACGCCTCCGCTAGGGATGGACCCATGCCCCAAAGGTCCCTCCCTGCCCGGCTCGCGCTGCTTCTCGCCGCGGTTCTCCTGGCGGCGGGCCCAGCCGCAGCCGACCCGGTGGTGAAGATCGAGGTCGGCCAGATTCTCGGGGCCCGCTTCGCAATCGCCAATCCCCCCGTCCCCTGGAACAAGCGCCTGCTTCTCCTGGCCCACGGCTACCGGCCGCCGTCGGCGCCGCTCGTCGCCGACCTGAACCCCGAGCGGGCCTCGATCAAGGCGGCGCTCGACGAGGGGTGGATCGTGGCCACGACCAGCTTCCGCCGAAACGGGCTCGTGATTGGGGAGGCGATCGCCGACCTGGACGCGCTCCGGGCCTTCATCGCCAACGCCTACGGGGAGCCCGAGAGGGTTATCGTGGAGGGAGACTCCTCCGGCGGCCTGATCGCCACCCTGATCGCCGAGCGCGACAAAGGGCCCTACGACGGCGCGGTGGCCTTTGATGCCACGCTCTACATCAAGGAGAGCAACTCGCAGGTGGGCCTCTCCCTCCTGCCCCGGATCCCCCTCCTCTTTGTCTCGACCGCACGCGAGACCAAGGAATCCAAGGGCTACCTGACGGCGCTTGTCTCCCGGCCCCCTCCGATCGTCCAGCCCGCGCTTTTCCTCGTGTCCCGGGAGGGCCACACGAACTTCAACCAGCCCGAGCGGATTTTCGCGTTCCGGGCGATCAATGCCTGGATCGACGGCGGACGCGATCAGCTGCCCAAGCCCCTCGACCAGAAGCCGTATTTTGACGCCACGGTGGCACCCGATCCGGGGCCGTCCACGGCCCTGTTCCGCGACGACCGCAAGGGCTTCGACACCCGGGTCGCCGAGATCGACCCGGTCTACGGCAACCTGCTCCTTGAGGCGCAGGCCGGGGACTTCGTTAAGGGACTCATCCCGCCGATGACCTACTTCAACGTGGTCTCCAACGGGGCAAGCACCCGGGTCCTCTACGGGCGGACCTACTCAGACGTGAAGGACGGCGAGTGGGTCGCGTTCCCGGACGCCGACGGGCGCACCGTGCTTTCCCGGAACTTCGCGGACGCCGCGGGAACCCTGGGGATCAAGGTGGGCGACCCGGTGGCGCTCGTGCCGCTCGAGCCGGCCGCGCCCCTACGCTGAAAGCCTCGAGGGGACGAAGACCCACTTCATCCCGGCCGCCTTGGCGGCCGCGATGCCGGGCTTCCCATCCTCAAACACGAGGCACCGCTTGGGATCGACGCCCATCTTCTTGGCGGCCAAGAGGAACATGTCCGGCGCGGGCTTGCCGTGGACCACGTCGTCGGCGGTCACCACCACCTTGAAGAGCGGCGCCAGGCCGGTCTTCTTGAGGGTGCTCTCGACGACGTCGCGCGTGCCGCCCGAGGCGATCGCGATCGGGCGGGTCTTGGCCACCGAGCGGGCGAACTCGACCACCGGGGCGACGAGCGCCAGCTTCTGGATCGAGCCCTTGAAGAGCTCCTCCTTGTCCCTGTAGACCCGCTCGGGGTCGAGCGAGAGGCCGTGGTGGTTGCCCAGGAGGAGCGCGACCTTCTTGGAGGGCACGCCGCCCAGCTCGTAGAAGAGGTTCTCGTCCAGGCTCCCCTTCAGGCCGGCCTTCTTGAGCGCGGCCTCCCAGGCGGTGTAGTGCAGCGGCATTGTGTCGACGAGCGTGCCGTCCAAGTCGAAAATATAGCCTTCAAAGTCGCCGTCCGGGATCTGGATCTTCATGCGGAATGGGCAACGACGCCCGAAACGGCCGCGCCCGCAACCCCAAAAAACGCTCGTTTGAGCGCCGGGGCGCGAATAGGCTCCGGCCCGAGCTTCCCAAAACCCATGAAAAAATACCTCGTCGAGTTCATCGGCACCTTCTTCCTCGTCTTCACGATCGGCAGCACCGTCATCAATCCCGGGGCCGGCGCCCTGGCCCCGCTCGCGATCGGCGCCTCCCTCATGGTCATGATCTTCGCCGGGGGCCACGTGTCCGGCGGGCACTTCAACCCGGCCGTCACCTTCGCCGTCTGGATGCGGGGGAAATGCGCCACGAAGGACGTCCTCCCCTACTGGATCGCCCAGGTCGCCGCCGCCCTCTTGGCCGCCTGCGCCGTCGGCCTCATCAAGATGCCCGGCTCCGCCCAGCCCCTGGCGCTCGCCAGCTGGAGGCCCGCGTTCCTCGTGGAATTCTTCTTCACCTTCGCCCTCTGCTGGGTCGTCCTTAACGTGGCGACGTCCAAGGGCACCTCGGGCAACTCCTTCTACGGGCTGGCGATCGGCATGACGGTCATGACCGGCGCCTTTGCCGTCGGGGGCGTCTCGGGCGGGGCCTTCAACCCCGCGGTGGCCGTCGGCATCTCGAGCATGGGCCTCTCCTTCTGGAGCAACCTCTGGGTGCTCCTGGGCGGCGAGATCCTGGGCTCGGTCGTGGCCGCCCTCGCCTACAAGGTCGTCAACGGGAGCGACTAGGCGCAAAAAAAGGGGGCCGGTTAAGGGCCCCCTCCATAAGTCCGGGCTACTTCCGGTAGCCGCGGTGCAGGCGGCCCGCCGCCTTCGGCACCGCCTCCTCGATGATCTTCTGGTCG
>CAITBM010000118.1 GCA_903890485.1 uncultured Opitutaceae bacterium
AGTGTCGCATCGTATATAGAAACGGGCCGCTTTTGAGCTCCAAACAGCCCCAAACCCGAGAAAGCCGCTCAAGCCATCAAAGTTGATCCGGCAAAAGTCGCTTCATGAAATATCCGGGCTAGGTCCGGCGAGGTGCCCGGCCGGGCGGAGGAGAGGAGCCACACGCGCAGGCGCCCGCCCGGGCGGGTCACCACCACCACGTGGAGGACCTGCGGGGTCGTGACGCCCACGAAGAAATTGCGCGCGATCTCCTTCACCTGTCCCGCGTAGGCCGAGACGGCCTCCGAGGGCGGCATCCGCTTGAGGAGAACGTCCCGGGCCTGGTAGACCCCGATCCGCTTCATCGCGTAGCCGTTGGAGACGTCGACCGGACCAAAATTGAATTCCTGCGCTGCGGTCGTCGCGATGGGCACCCCCTTCAGTTTCCCGGGCTTGAAGCGCCACTGGGCCATCGCGCGGAGGGCTGCGTCGCTCAGCCGCGGATCGGAGGAGCGCAGGACGACGGGCTCGGCCACGAGGCCCTGGTCGGAGACCAGGTAAACGACCAGCACGTAGCCGCCCAAGAGCTGGCCGGATTCGGTCGCGGGGGATTTGGGCATTTCCCCGGCGACCGGGACGGGTTCCGTGTATCCGGCCGCCGCGGTCGTGTCCACGATCGTGTACCTTGCCTGGTAGGCGTCCTTGATGAGGCGGTCTATGGCGACCCCCCCGTCACCCTCCATATCGTTGTAAACGAGGGGCTTGTCCTGCGCGCCCGCCGATGGCGAAAGGCCAAGGAGGAGGAGCGGGAGGGCAAAAAGGGAGAGGCGTTTCAAGGGGAGGGCAGAGGGCCGCATTGGGGGCTGCGACCCCCCATGATTGTTGGCCCGCCCTCGCTGACAACACTCATGAGCACTGAATCGCCGTTCCTTCTTCTGAACGGGCCTCCTTACGGGTCTGTTTTTCCGGGCGGGAAAAGTCTCGGAAAATACGTGCCCAGCACCTTTGCCGGCAAAGCCAATCGCACGGGCGATTTTGGCGTGAGGCTCGTGAGCAAACCAAGCTCGATTGCCTTCGACAACGTGGCACGTCCGGTCCGCTCCCTCGCTCCGGTGATCCGCGCAGCTTCGCCACGCGGGAATTGTCCGCGGTAAAGGGCTTCCCGCAGAAGCCGGACGACTCGGTCCGAGTCATCCTTGAGGAGAGCCTCAACCCTGACATACTGCTCAATCCGGTCGGCTAGGGTTTCCACTTCGAAGAGGCCCTCCATGAAGGCGATTTGGTCGATCATGACTCGAAGGACGAACTCACAAAACTCCCTGAGTGCGCGTTCGCTGAGGTGCCCGCGGCCATCATCGGCCGACGTCGAGCTGCGTTCACGGTCCGCATTTGCTAGGAGCGCGTAGTAGTCCTTCCTGCGGAAAGCCAAGCCGCGGGAGAGCGACCAGAGCCCGCCCGAATCTATCCCAAGCTCACGGATCAGGGTGTCTGAGAAGAGGCGCACCACGCGACCATTGCCATCTCGAAACGGGTGGATCCATGCGAGACGATGATGGCTGGCCCCAATCGCGATAATCTTGGTCGCGCGAGAAATTCCGGCAGCTTCGTAGCGTGCACGAAAATGGGCTAGGAGGGAGGGCACCAGCTGGGAGGGAGGTCCGACATGGGACCCCACCTCGACCTCCGTCGACCGCAGTACACCGGGTTCTAGCGGGGTCTTCACACCGCTGCGCGTCATGGCAACCCTCATGGAGGAGGGCAGCTTGGTATAGAAGCGGCGGTGCAGTTCACAAAAAAATCCCGCGTCAAACGGGGACCCTTTGTAATCGGCGGCCCATCGCTGGCACTCGAGGTGCGCCAGTGCCATCTCCTGCAGATCCCGCTTCCTGGGCTCAGACGAGAAGTCCTTTCGCAGGGCAGCTTCGATTTCCAAAACGTGGGTCTGCTGCCCCTCGATCAGGTTCGAGTAGTAGCAATGCATCCATCGGGTTCGTTCCGCCAGCTCGCCCCTTAGGGGATCGCGCACCATTGCAGTTAAGCGTGCGGCTCTCTCGATCACTTCGCAGGCAAGGTCCTCCAGCACTGATTTGCCTTGTTCGGGGAAGGCGGGCTCAAGGGCGGTTTGGGTTAGGGTCATGTTGCCGATATGATTATCAGAGCATTAATTTCTGTATAGATTCATATACAATCATTTAAAGAAGCAAATGTCAAGAAAAGCCTCTTAAAATGCCGATCTTGCTGCCGATCTCTAAATTTGAGTCCTCGGGCGGGAAAAAATTCTCGGACCGGAGCCCTCCCAGGGAGCAGCTTGGGGAGGAAATGCCTAGAGCCGAATTGGGCCGCTTCCCGGGGCCGTAGTCGCTTGACAAGGGCCGCCGCCGCAGGTGTTATCGGCCTCTTTTCCAAATAGAACCCACGCGATAACTTTCCTTCATGGCACTCAAAATCCGCCTCTCCCGCATCGGCGCCACGCACCAGCCGCACTACCGTATTGTCGTCGCAGAGACACGCTCACGCCGTGACGGCGACGCCGTCGAGACCGTCGGAACGTACGATCCCCGCACCAAGGGCCAGCAGGTCAACCTGAGGCTCGACCGGATCGACTATTGGATTTCCAAGGGCGCAAAGCCGACCGACACCCTCCACTCGATCATCAAGCGGGCGCGCCGCGGCGCGACCGCGGCCCCCGAGGTAGCCGCCCCGGCGGCTTCCTGAGGTCCCAGGAGGAAGGGGCAGCATGCCCCGCATCGACGTATTGACCCTGTTTCCCCGGATGCTCGACGGCTTCCTGGCCGAGAGCATTTTGGGCAAGGGACTGGAGCGGGACCTGCTTTCCGTCACGGTCCACGACCTGCGGTCCTGGACGACCGACAAGCACCGCACGGCCGACGACCGGCCCTTTGGAGGCGGAGCCGGCATGGTCATGAAGCCCGAGCCGGTCGTTGCCGCCATTGAGCAGCTCCAGTCGCCGGGCTGCCGGCGGATCTATTTGACCCCCGACGGGGTGCCGTTTTCCAGCGCGATCGCCTCAACCCTTGCCAAGGAGACACACCTGGTGCTTCTGAGCGGCCACTACGAGGGCATCGACCAGAGGATCCGCGACACCGTGATCGACATGGAGATCTCCATAGGGGATTACGTGCTCACCAACGGCACCCTAGCCGCCGCCGTCGTGATCGACGCGCTCAGCCGTTTTATCCCCGGAGTCCTCGGAGAGGAAAAGTCGTTGACGCACGAATCGTTCACCGGCAAGTTGCTCGACTTTCCTCAATACACGCGTCCCGCCGAATTTCGGGGCATGTCCGTGCCGGAAGTCCTCCTTTCCGGCAACCATGCCGAGATAGATAAGTGGCGGGTCGCTCGTTCCTTGGAGAAGACAAAAAAAGTCAGGCCCGATCTTATTAAATAATTTTCAATCAACAACTAATAAGGCAATAGCCATGAACCCGATCATCAAAGAAATCACCGACAGCCAGGTGAAAAAAGATATTCCGCCGTTTAAAGTCGGCGACGGCGTGCGCGTGCACACGAAGGTCCGCGAGGGCGACAAGGAGCGGATCCAGGTCTTCTCAGGCATCGTTATCGCCCGCAAGGCGGCCGGAATCCACGAGACGTTCACGGTCCGCAGGATCAGCTACGGCGAGGGCGTCGAGCGCGTTTTCCCGGTCAATTCCCCGAATATCGAGAAGATCGAGATCGAGCTCGAGTCCAAGCCGATGAAGGCCCGCCTCTACTACCTGCGCAACCGCACGGGCAAGGCAGCGGTCGCCGTCTCGGTGAAGACCCGCCGCTCGGAGGAAGCCGCCCCGGCGGCCTCCGCCAGCTGAACGGTCCTGCGTAATTCCGGTCGTTTCTGCTTCCCCGCGGGGGACGCTAGCCGTAGGAGTTGTCGGTCTTTATCCCGATGACTCTACAAACTTACGTTCTCTCCAAGGCAGCCAACCAGGCCCGTGGCCTGGCCATCGACGCCGTTCACGCGTGCTCCTCAGGCCATCTGGGCCTGCCCCTCGGCTGCGCCGAACTGGGCGCCGTCCTCTTCGGTCACGCGCTTTCCCTAAACCCCGCCGAGCCCCGCTGGCTCAACCGCGACCGCTTCGTCCTCTCGGCCGGCCACGGGAGCATGTTCCTCTATGCCTGGCTCCACCTGAGCGGCTTTGACCTGCCGATTGAGCAGGTGGCCAAGTTCCGGAGTCTCCACAGCATGACCCCCGGGCACCCCGAGTTCCGCGAGACGCCCGGAGTCGAGGCCACCACGGGCCCCCTGGGCCAGGGCGTTGGTAATTCGGTCGGCATGGCCCTCGCCGGAAAGATGGCGGCCGCGCGCTTCAATACCCCCGAGCACGAGATCTTCGACTACCACGTCGTGTGCCTGGCGGGAGACGGATGCATGCAGGAGGGCGTTGCCATGGAGGCCGTCGCCTTCGCCGGGCACCAGAAGCTCGATAACCTGATCCTGATCTACGATTCAAACGACGTGACCCTGGACGCCATGGCGTCCACGACCCAAAGCGAGAACACCGCGCTCCGCTTCAAGGCGATCGAATGGGACGTGCAGACCGTGGACGGCTACGACATGCCCGGCTTCCTGAAGGCCTTCAACAAGGCGAAGAAGGCCAAGAGCGGCAAACCCCAGCTGATCATCGCCCGGACGACGATCGGCAAGGGGATCGCCGAGGTCCAGGGAACCCAGAAGGGCCACGGCGAGGGCGGGGCGAAGTTCGCCGCGACCGCGCGGGCGAGCCTGGGCCTGCCGGCCGACAAGCTGTTTTTCGTGAGCGACGAGGTGCGCGCGTATTTCGCCGACCACAAGAAAAAGCAGATCCGCACCTGCAACCGCTGGCACAAGGGCCTGAAGGCCTGGCGCGCGGCAAACCCCGAGAAGTCGGCCCTCCTGGATTCTGCCTCCGTGCGCCCGAGCGCCGCCCACCTGCTCTCCAAGATCCCGCTCTTCGCCCCGGACGTGAAACTCGGCGGCACACGGGCCGCCGGGCGCGACGTGCTCCAGCCCCTGGCCGCGGAGCTCCCGCTCCTGATCGGCGGCAGCGCCGACCTTTACGGCTCGACCCTCAACTACATCGCCGCGGACAAGGACTTCGATCCGTCGAACCGCGCGGGCCGCAACATCCGCTTCGGAATCCGCGAGCACGGCATGGCGGCCATCGCCAACGGCGTTGCCTACGACGGGCTGTTCCGTCCGTCTATCGCGACCTTCCTGGTCTTCGCCGACTACAGCCGACCGTCGATGAGGATCGCCGCGCTCTCGAAGCTGCCCGTAATCTACATCTACACCCACGACTCGATCGGGGTGGGAGAGGACGGCCCGACACACGAGCCCGTCGAGACGATCTCGGCGCTCAGGCTCATCCCCGGATTTGAGCTGATCCGTCCCGCCGACCCCGAGGAGACCGCCGGGGCGTTCGCCGCGGCGCTCGAGCGCACGGACGGCCCGACCCTGATCGCGCTCAGCCGTCAGGCCGTGCCCGTCCTTAACGAGATCCCGGCACACGAGCGCCGCGCCGGTGTGCTGAAGGGCGCCTACGTTGCCCTCCAGGAAACCGCGCCCCTGGATACCCTCATCCTCTCCACCGGGAGCGAGTTGTATCTGGCGATCGCCGCGGCAAAGGAGCTCGGCGGGAGCACGCGGGTCATTTCCATCCCCTCGTTTGAAATCTTCGACCGGCAGCCGGTCCACTACCGCGACAGCATCCTGCCGCCCTCGTGCCGCAAGCGTATTGCAATCGAGGCCGGGGTCACGGCGCTCTGGCGCAAATACGTGGGCCTTGAGGGCAAGGTGATCGGCATCGACCGCTTCGGCCTGAGCGCCCCGGCACCTATAGTCTACAAGGAGTTGGGCATCACCGCGGAGGCCGTGGTTGCCGCTGCGCGCTCGTTCGTCGCCTGAGGCGCCGCCGCCGCCCCTAAAGCGGCGTTTTTTGGGCATATTCGCTTGAAAACGCGATAATTAGCCTCCTAATTAGTAACTTTGCGCCCAGAAGGGCCATTCCCGCGCACCCGCCACACCATGCCATTGCTGATGCTCAAGGACCTGCCGCGCTACGAGGGCCTGCTCGAGGCTGTGCGCCGCCATCCGGACCTGGACCCCTCGGCATGTGAGGCCTACCTAAACCTGCTGCGCGCCGGCGACGAGGCCTACCGCCAGAGCGAGGCCTTCCTGGCCGAGCACAACATGTCCCCGGGGCGGTTCACGTTGATGATGCTCCTCTACGACAAGATGGCCGGGACCTCCGTCCCCGCGACCCCCGCCGCTCTGGCCGAGAAGGCCGGGGTCGCCCGGGCCACCATCACGGGCCTGGTGGACACCCTGGAGCGCGACGGGCTCGTGACGCGCGAGCACGACCCGCGCGACCGCCGCATGATGCTCATTCACCTCACCCCGAAGGGCGTCTCGACCCTGGAGGGCATCCTTCCCGGGCACTTCCAGCAGATGGCGGCCCAGATGGCGGCCCTCTCGCAGGACGAGCGGAAGACCCTGGTCAGGATCCTCAACAAGATCGCGGGCTCGCCCGCGCCGGCTGCCCGCATCGAGACCGACCCGCTCGTGCACGCTTCTCCCTCCACTTACTAAGTTCCAAGCAAACTACAGATGAAAACATTCCTCACTATCATGGGCCTGATCGTCGTGATCGGGCTCATCATCCTCGTCAAGGTCCTCCAGATCAACACGCTGATCCACACGAAGGCCGTCGTTCCGCCGGAGCCCGTGTCCACCATCCAGGTGGCCCAGGGCACCTGGCAGCGCAGCCTCACCTCGGTGGGCTCGGTCTCCGCGGTGCAGGGCGTCACGGTCCCCGCGGAGTTGGACGGCAAGATCGTCGAGATCGACTTCGAGGCGGGCAGCATGGTGAAGGCCGGCGACGTCTTGATCCGGCAGGACACCTCGGCCGAGCAGGCCCAGCTGCGCTCCGCCGAGGCGACCGCGGAATTGGCGCACGTGAACCTGGAGCGCACGCGCGAACTCCTCGCCAAGGCGACGGTTTCCCAGGCGCAATTCGACGCCGACGTGGCCACCTACAAGCAGGCGATGGCCGCGGCCGACAACATCCGCGCGGTGATCGCCAAGAAGACCGTGAAGGCGCCCTTCTCGGGCCAGCTGGGCATCCGCCTGGTGAACCTGGGCCAGAGCCTTAAGGCCGGTGACGCGATCGTTTCCCTCGAGTCCCTCGGCAAGCTCTTCGTCGACTTTTACCTCCCTCAGGAGGAGGTGCGCAGCGTGAAGCCGGGCCTCAAGGTGTCGGTCGACGGTGACGCCGTCGAGGGACCCGCGATCGAGGCCACGATAACCGCCGTGAACCCCGAGGTCGACACCTCGACCCGCAACGTGCGGGTCCAGGCAACGGTCGACAACGCGGCCGCGCGCCTGAGGCCGGGCATGTACGTCGACGTCGCGGTCGAGCTTCCGATCACCGACAAGGTGCTCACGATTCCCGCCACGGCGGTCCTCTTTGCCCCGTTTGGCGACACGGTCTACGTGGTCGACGAGAAGACGGGAGAGGACGGGGCGAAGCAGCTCACCGTCCGCCAGCAGATCGTCCGCCTGGGTGCCCGCCGCGGCGACTTTGTCGTCGTGACCTCGGGGCTCAAGGCCGGGGACACGGTTGTCACCTCCGGGGTCTTCCGCCTGAGGCCGGGCGGCACGGTCATGATCAACAACTCGATAGCTCCGAACGCGCAGCTCTCCCCCAAGCCGACCAATTCCTGATCTGGGACAAGCCTACCCGCCCAATCCCATGAAATTCACAGACCTCTTCATCAAGCGCCCGGTCCTGGCGCTCGTGGTCAACCTGGTGATCCTGATCGCGGGATTCCAGGCCTACCGCACGCTCAACGTCCGCCAGTACCCGAAGAGCGAGAACGCCACGGTGACGGTCACCACGATCTACGTGGGGGCCCCCGCCGAACTCGTGAGGGGCTTCATCACGACGCCCCTCGAGCGCTCGATCGCTGCCGCCGACGGGATCGACTACCTCTCCTCGACCAGCGTCCAGGGCATCTCGACCATTTCGGCGCGCCTGAAGCTCAACTACGACCCGATCAAGGCCCTCTCGGAGATCAGCTCCAAGGTGGACCAGGTCCGCAACAACCTGCCCGTCGAGGCCCAGGTCCCGTCGATCAACGTGCAGTCGGCCGACTCCCAGTTCGCCTCCTGCTACATCAGCTTCAGCTCGGAGAACATGCGCCAGAACGAGATCACCGATTACATCGTGCGCGTCGTCCAGCCGCGGCTCTCGGCGATCCCGGGCGTGCAGCGCGCCGACATCCTCGGGGCGCGCTCCTTTGCGATGCGCATCTGGCTTAGGCCCGACCGCATGGCGGCCTTCAACGTGAGCCCGTCCCAGGTGAATGCCGCTCTCGCGGCGAACAACCACCTGAGCGCGCTCGGCAACACCAAGGGCAACCTGATCCAGGTGGCGCTCACCGCCAACACCGACCTGCGCTCGGTCGAGGAGTTCAAGAACCTGGTGATCCGCCAGCAGAATAATGCGATCGTGCGCGTGCGAGACGTGGCCGATGTCGAGCTTGGCGCCGAGGACTACGACACGGCGACCCGGTTCTCCGGAGTGACGGCCGTCGGCATGGGCATCTTCGTCCTGCCCAACTCCAATTCGCTCGATGTCATCCGCCTGGTGCGGACCGAGGTCGAGTCCATCAAGAAGGACGTGCCCGGCGGCATCAAGGTCCAGATCCCCTACGACGCCACCGCCTACATCAACGACGCGATCCACGAGGTGTTCCACACGCTCGGGGACACGCTCCTCATTGTCGTGATCGTGATCTTCCTCTTCCTGGGGTCGGTCAGGTCCGTCCTGATTCCGATCGTCGCGATCCCGCTTTCCCTGATCGGCGCCGTGTTCCTGATGCAGGTGTTCGGCTTCACGATCAACCTGCTTACGCTCCTTGCGGTCGTGCTCTCCGTCGGTCTCGTGGTCGACGACGCGATCGTCGTCGTGGAGAACGTGGAGCGGCACCTGGCCGAGGGCCTCTCGCCGCTCCAGGCCGCGCTCCAGGGCGCCCGCGAACTGGTGGGGCCGATCATCGCGATGACGGTCACCCTGGCCGCGGTCTATGCCCCCATCGGGCTCCAGGGCGGCCTCACGGGGTCCCTCTTCCGCGAGTTTGCCTTCACGCTCGCCGGAGCCGTCACTATCTCCGGATTGGTGGCGCTCACCCTCTCTCCCATGATGTGCGCCAACCTGCTGCGCGCGGGCGACGAGGAGAAGGGCTTTGCGCGCATCGTCACCCACACCTTTGAGCGGATCCGCAAGGGCTATTCCGGGATCCTCGAGTTCACCCTGGGTCACCGGGGCGCGATCTACACGATCTGGGTGGTGATCAGCGTGATCGGCATCCTGATGATCCGCCAGGCCCCCGCCGAGCTGGCGCCGGCCGAGGACCAGAGCATCATCTTTGGCATCGGGACCACTGCGGCCAACGCCACTCTGGACCAGAACATGGCCTACTCCGATCCCGTCGAGAAGGCGTTCTTCTCCGACAAGGACACGGAGTTCGTCTTCCAGATCACCCGGCCCGACCAGGCGATCGCGGGCCTGGTGGCGAAACCCTGGGGCACGAGGAAGCGCCCGATCAAGACGATCCTCGCCGAGGTCCAGCCCAAGGTGTCCGTTATCCCGGGCGTCCAGCTTCAGCTCGTGCAGCCCCCGGCACTGCCCGGCGGCGGGACCTTCCCGATCGAGGTTGTGCTCACCTCGACCGCCGATCCGCAGGAGATCCTCTCCTTCGCGCGGCAGTTGGCCGACAAGGCGATGGAGACCAAGCGCTTTTACTTCCCGCCGCTCCTCGACATGAAGTTCGACGCCTCCCAGGCCGAGGTCGTCCTTGACCGCGACAAGGTCGCCGCGCTCGGGCTCAACCTCCAGCAGGTCGGCAACGACTTGTCCGCCGCCATGGGCGGCAACTACGTCAACTGGTTCAACATCTCGGGCCGCAGCTACAAGGTGATCCCGCAGCTCAGGCGCGAGGACCGCCTCAATCCGGACCAGCTCAACAAGATCTACGTGACCGGCCCGAACGGGGCCCTGGTTCCGCTCAGCACGATCGCCACGATCAAGAACACGACGATCCCCAGGTCGCTCAACCGGTTCCAGCAGCTCAACTCGGTCACGATCAGCGGCGTCGCGGGAATGCCGCTCGACGACGCCCTGAAGGTCTTCGAGACCGAGGGGGCGAAGATCCTGCCGCCGGGCTACCGGATCGACTACACCGGCGAGTCGCGCCAGCTCAGGAAGGAGGGCGGAAACGCCCAGTTCTGGACCACCATGGGGCTGGCCGTGGCGCTCATCTTCCTAGTCCTCGCGGCGCAGTTCAACAGCTTCCGCGACCCCTTGGTGATCCTCGGGGGCTCGGTGCCGATGGCGATCTTCGGCTCGGCGATCTTCATGTTCCTGAAGTTCCCGAACCCGAACATGCACTTCTTCACGGACGGATGGACCACGACCTTCAACATCTACTCCCAAGTGGGCCTGGTGACCTTGGTCGGCCTGATCGCAAAGAACGGCATCCTGATCGTCGAGTTCGCCAACAAGCTCCAGCTCCAGGGTAAGTCGAAGCTGGAAGCCGTGCACGACGCGGCGCTCACGCGCCTCAGGCCGATCCTGATGACCAGCGTGGCCACCGTGGCCGGGCACTTCCCCCTGACGCTCGTCTCCGGTGCCGGCGCCGCCGCGCGTAACTCGATCGGCCTGGTCCTGGTTGGCGGCATGTCCATCGGCACCTTCTTCACCCTGATCGTGATGCCCTCCATCTACATCCTCATCGCGAAGGACCACTCCAAGGACCGCGCGAAGGAAGCCGTCGAAACGGCCGCCGAGGGCACCCTGAAACCTGCGCACGCATGAAAATCCGCATCCTGGCTATCACCGCACTCGCACTCGCCCTGTGCCCGGCATGGGGCCTCCTGGCCGCCGATGCGGGCCCTTCGGAGCTCCCGTCGCCCCTCGATCTGGGAGGGGCGATCGGCTACGCGCTCGACCACAACTACGCCATCCTGCAGGCGCGCGAAGCGGTACGCCAGCAGGAGGGGGTCATCGTGCAGGTGAGCAGCCAGCGGATCCCCAACGTGAACGCCCAGGGCCAGGTCGAGCGCAACGCCGCGGCGATCTCGCAGGTCTACCCGGCCTCGAACGAGCTCTGGAGCCTCCAGGTGAAGGCCACGCAGACGCTCTTCGCCGGAGGGGGCGTTCAGTCGTCCGTCAAGGGGGCGAAGCTCACCCGCGACGCCGCGGTGTTCGACCTGCAGACGGCCATCAACGCCGCGCTTCTCGACGTCCGCGTGAAGTTCTACAACGTGGTCCTCGACCGCGAGAAGATCCGCGTGGAGGAGGAGAACGTGCGCCTCTACGAGCACCAGCTCGAGGACACCAAGAACCAGTTCGAGGCCGGGACGGTCTCCAACTTCGAGGTGCTCCGCGCCAAGGTGTACCTGGCCAACGCGCAGCCGAACCTGATCATCGCCCGCAACAGCTACCGCATCGCGATCGAGCAGCTCCGCCAGGCCCTGGGGACCCCCTCGGGCGCGGCCTTCCCGGAGGTCACCGGCGACCTGAACTTTGAGACCGTGAGCTACGATCCCGTGTCGGCGATCACCTCGGCCCACGCGCACCGCCCCGAGCTCCAGAAGCTCGAGAAGCTCGAGTCGGCGGGCACGGAGTCGGTGACCACGGCCCGGTCGTCCTACTACCCGAACCTGCAGGCCTTCGGCGCCTACCAGTGGGACGGCTACAGCTACGTGAACTCGGCCCTCGGCAACGCCAACTTCAACGGCTGGACCCTCGGCCTTCAGTCGAGCTGGGCCATCTTCGACGGACGGGCCACAGCGGGCAAGGTGAGGCAGGCCAAGTCGATCCTCGAGCAGACGAAGATCGCCAAGGCGAGCGAGGAGCTCGAGGTCGACGTCGAGGTGCGCCAGACGCTCTCCTCCCTGCAGGAGGCCGGGGAGCTGGTGAACGCATCCCGCCAGACGATCGACCAGGCGGCCGAGGCGCTCCGCTTGGCCGAGGCCAAGCTGCACGCCGGCTCCGCCACGCAGTTGGACGTCCTCACCTCCCAGGTGGCGCTCACCCAGGCGAAGACCGACCAGCTCACGGCCAACTACAACTATCTGGTGGCGCTTGCCAATGTCCGCAAGGCCATCGGCCTGAGCGACGCGCTAGTCAGGCCCTGAAGGAGCTCCCGCGGGGACCGCGCGGGCGGGCCCCAAGGGGGCCTGTTCCCCTTAACCGATGAGAGCCAAGCCGACCCTTATCGCCCTGGCCGTCCTGGCCGGGGTGGTCGCGATTGCCTTGGCGGGCGCCCTGAGCCCCTCGGTGCAGACGCGCGCCGCCCGCTGGGCGCTCTCCTCGCCCAGCTGGAAGGGGACCTCGATAGACCGGCTCACGTGCGGCTTGAAGTCGCAGGCCGTCGACGGCCTGCGGGTGGAGCGCCGGGGCATGGTGCTCCTGGCCCCGAGGATTGAGGCTGACCTGGAGCTCGTGCCCGCGGCGCTCGGCCGGGGCTACCACTTCAACCGCCTGGTCGCGCACGGCTGGACGCTGGATCTCTCGGATGGGGCGGGCACCGTGCCGGCACCCGCGGAGGCTGCCGGGGGCCTGCCTGCCCGCGCCCTGGGAGGCGCCCTCGCGGCATTTGACCTACAGGGCAACCTTGCCCTCACGGGGGTCGACTTGGAGGGCGACGTGCTCTTTCCCGACGAGAACGGCCGCCGGGGCGGGAAGGTGCATGTGTTGGTGACCGGCGGCGGCCTCTCCCCGGGCGGGAGCGGGCGGTTCGTGTGCACGGCCGCCGCGTCCCTGGACGACACCTCGGCGCCCGTCTCGCGGGTCTCTGTGAGCGCGACCCTGACCGCCGCGGCGGACCTCCACGGGGTCCTCACCCGGGCGGACCTGAAGGCCGACCTCCTGGCGAGCGGGCAGGGGGTTCCCGCCGGCATCGGCCTGTCGGTCGCCGCCTCCGCGGCGCATGACGCCGGGAAGAACGCCTATAGCCTGTCGCTCACCCGCGGCAGCGAGGCCATCGCCCAGGTCGACGCCCTGCATCCCGACGGCTCGGCCACGCTCTCGGGCACCTGGCGCCTTAACTTGAAGGACTCGGACCTCACGCCCTTTGCGCTTGGGCGGAGCCTGCCGGTGTTCTATGTGGCGGGCAGCGGGAGCGTCGAGGTCGACACCTCGAGCGGCGACGCGCATGCCGCAGGCAAGCTCCAGGCGACGGCAAACCGGCTGGGCGTCCTCGGCAAGGACCTTTCGGCCCTGGGGCGGATCACGCTTTCGGCCGACTTCGACGTGGCGCGCCTCGGGGACTCGCTCCGGGTGGCCCGCCTCGACACGAGCCTGGGCGGCGCCTCCCAGGTCGCCTCGGTCCGCGCGCTCCAGTCCTTTGAGTTCAACACCACGACGGGCGAGCTCCGCGTGGCGGTCCCGTCAGGGGACCTGGTCGGAATTTCCATCACGGAGCTCCCGCTCGCCTGGTTCAGGGCGGCCCTCCGGGGGACGGCGGTTGAGGGCGGGGGCGTCAGCGGGGAATTCGTCATGAGGGCCGAGGACGGACGCCTGGCGCTTAGGACCAAGGCGCCGCTCACGGCCTCCGGGGTCACGGTGTCGCGCGGCAAGAAAGTCATCGCCGACGGGCTGGGGATCTCGGCGTTTGTCCTGGCCGACTACGCCGCCCAGGGCTGGCAGGTCCAGCTCGCCCCACTCTCGGTGCGCAGCGACGGCCTGAAGCTCCTTTCCCTTGAGGTGCGCTTTGGCAGGCTGGCCGGATCCGGCAGGGCCATCAAGGCCGCGGGCTCATGGAGCGCATCCCTGCCCGCCCTCCTGGCCGAGCCGGCTGCCTCGGGGCTCGTCCGCCTCTCGGCCGGCGAGGCGAGTGGCAGCTTCGAGGCGAACCTCGATCAGACCAGCGAAGTTCGGCTGAAGCTCCAGATTAGGGACATGCTCCTTGCAACGGACCCGGGAGTCCGCCTTCCCGAGGTCGAGTCCGAGATCCGGGCGGACTTTGAACCGGGTGGGCGCACCTCCTTCAGCGTCCCCCTGAGGCTCGACTACGGCGCGCGCGCGGCCGAGATCGCGCTCAAGGGCTCGGTCTCCTCGGACGCCGCCGGCCCGGTCCTGGACGCCACGCTCGAGGGAAGCCAGGTGACGGCGGAGGAGATTGGCGCCCTCCTTCACCTTTCCCGCGGGGGAGATCCCCCGGAGGGCCCGCCCAGCTCGGCCCCCGTCCCTCGGCGCCCCTTCTGGCCGGAGATCCGGGGGACTTTAGCCCTTCGCTTTGAAGGGGTCACCTTCCCCAAGCTGGGGCTCGGCGACCTGCGCGGAACGCTGCGGATGGACCCCACGGCCCTCGCGATCGAGTCCGGGACGGCAACGCTGTCCTCCGGGGGGACAGCCCGGCTTGACGGCCGCCTCGTGTTTGAGCCGGCGGAGACCCGCCCGCTCTCGTTCACGGCCAATCTCGCTCTGGCCTCGCTCGATTCCGGCGCGCTCTTTCGCTCGATCGATCCCTCGAGGCCCCCCTTGGTCGACGGCCGGTTCGACTGCGAGGGGCAGGTCGGCGGCCGGGGGACCTCCCCCAAGGACCTCCTGGAGGCCGTCCAGGGCGACGTGAAGCTCGTCAGCAAGCTCGGCACCTTCCGCGCGCTCCACGCCGACGCGATCGACCAGATCCGCCAGGCCCCGTCGAAGCTGGTGGGCGCGATCGACACGGTCTCCTCCCTCTTCGGCAAGAAGGTGGACAAGCTCGGCCAGGCGCTCGTCGAGTCGGCCAACGCCGTGTCGGAGATCCACTACGACCAGCTCGAGCTCTCCGCACACCGCGGCGAGGACCTGGACGTGAAGCTGACGGCCATCAACCTGATCTCCCCTGAGGTGAGGATCACCGGCTCTGGCTTTCTCGCGCACGCCGCCGGAGTCTCCCTCCAGGACCAGCCGCTCTCGGTGGACCTGGACCTGGCCGTCCGCGGCAACCTCGGGAAATTCATGGATGTCGTGGGCCTGGTGTCGGACGACCGGGACTCCCTCGGCTACTCCAAGCTCGTCCAGCCGGTCCACCTTGGCGGGACCCTTCGGGCGGTCGACCCGGGCCAGTGGAAGGACATGCTGATCCAGGCGTCCCTCAAAAAGGGGGGCGGTTTGTTTGACAAGTTGTTGGGTAGGTGACCAGCGTCGCGTGTGGTGATCCGAAGGCGCTCCACGATGCCGCTCTGGATCGCGGTCCCCGTCGGCCTTCTGGCCCGACTGCTCTACCGCGTGAAGGTGCTTGGCGCGTCCAACCTGCCCGGTTCGGGAGGGGCCGTCATGGTTTCAAACCACATCTCCTACGTGGACGTTGTGGTCCTCCAATTGGCCTGCCCGAGGCCGATAAGGTTCATGGCCTTCTCGGGGAAGGGCACGGGATGGCTCCTCGACTGGATCTTCGATCTGGCGGGTGTGATCCGCATCTCGAGCGACCACCCGTCGAAGTGGCTGCGGGACTCGGTGCGCGCCCTGAAGAACGGGGAGATCGTGTGCGTGTTCCCTGAGGGGGAGATCTCGAGGACGGGGCAGCTGATGTCGCTCCGCAGGGGATTTGAGCTCATGGCGAGGACGGCGCGGGTCCCGGTCATCCCGGCCGTGGTCGACGGGCTCTGGGGCTCGGTCTTCAGCTTCTCCCGGAACACCTACCTCTGGAAGTCACCCCGGCTGATGCCGACGGCCGTCTGCGTCGCCTTCGGGGAGCCGATCGCCGCCGACCTGGCCGACTGCGTGACGACCCGCAAGGCGCTCATGAACCTGGGGGTCCTCGCGTTCGAGGAGCGGCCGACCCTCCGGCGCAACCTCGGGTTCGAGGTCATACGAAACCTGGCGAGGAGGCCGGGGACCGTGGCGCTCGTGGACCGGACGGCGGCGCGCCGCGAGGTGACCGGCGCGCAGCTGATCGCCGCGGCCGGTGTGCTTGCCTGGAGGATCCGAAAGACGGTCCCCGAGAAGCGGGTCGGGATCGTGCTCCCCCCCGGGGCCGGGGCCGCGATCGCGAACCTGGCGGTCATGTGCGCGGGCAAGGTGCCGGTGAACCTGAATTTCACGGCGGGCGTGGCCTCGGCCAAGTCGAGCATCGCCGGGGCGGGCCTGGGGACGGTGATCTCGGCCGACGCCATGCGGGCCAAGCTCCTCGACTTTCCCTGGCCGGAGCGGACCGTGGACCTGCGCGCCGAGCTGGACGCGGCCGGGGGTAAGCGGGCAATGGCCCTGTTCCTCCTCGCCGCCTGGGTGCTCCCGAACAAGTGGGTGGCCCGCCTGACGGGGGCCTCGCCGCGGGGGGGGCTCGAGGAGGCGGCGATCCTCTTCACCAGCGGAAGCGCTGGCGCCCCGCGCGGGGTCGTCCTCTCGCACCGCAACCTGCTCGCCAACTGCCAGCAGATCTCCTCGACCTCGATCCTCCCGAACAACTGGGTGATGCTCGGCTGCCTGCCCGTCTTCCACAGCTTCGGGTTCACGTTCACGCTGTGGTACCCGCTGCTGATGGGATGCCGCCTGGTGACGACCCCGAGCCCCCTGGACACCCGGGCCCTGATCGATTCGATCCGCGAGGAGGGCGTCACGGTCTTCCTCGGGGCCCCGACCTTCGTCAGGCCGCTCCTGAAGAAGGCGACCCCGGCCGACCTGCGGACACTCGAGCTCGTGGTGACCGGGGCCGAGAAGCTGACCGACGACCTCCGCAGGGGATTTCAGGAGAAATTCCACCTGGAGATCCTCCAGGGCTACGGCCTCACGGAAACCTCGCCCGTCTCGAACATCAATGTGCCGCACCCGCCTGTGACGACCGCCACCGCCGACGAGCAGATCGGCAAGAAGGTGGGCAGCGTCGGCAGGCTCCTGCCCGGGATGGCCGCCCGGATCGTGCACCCCGACTCCGGCGAGGAGCTTCCCACGGGAGAGCAGGGGATCCTGCTCCTGAAGGGTCCGAACATCTTCGCCCGCTACCTGGACGAGACCCCGGGCGCGCTCGCCTCGCACCGGGACGGCTGGTACGTGACCTGGGACCTTGCGCGGATCGACGACGACGGGTTCGTGACCGTCGAGGGAAGGCTTGCCCGGTTTTCGAAGATGGGGGGCGAGATGGTGCCCCACGTGACGGTGGAGCAGAAGATCGCCGAGCTCTACGGGTACGACCCGGGGGAGGGGCAGGGGATCGTGGTCGTGGGGGTGCCCGACGACGTGAAGGGGGAGGCGCTGGTCGTCGTGACGACCCTCGACCTCTCGCCGTCGGAGGTCCGGGAGAAGCTATCCGGCGCCGGGTTCCCGAACCTGTGGATCCCGCGCGTGGTGAGGAAGGTGGAGGCGATCCCCGTCCTCGGCACGGGCAAGCTCGACCTGCGCGAGTGCAAGCGGCTCGCCATGAAGCCGGGTGCGAACTGACCGATGGACTCGTCCGAGATCCTGGACGCGCACGTCCACCTCTATGGGCCCGAGGCCGCTGCCGACCCCGAGGGCTGGGGCCTTTACCGCCAGGAACCCCACTGGGTGGACACCGTGGCCCCGAGCGACCGGGTGTCGATCCAAGGCTGGTCCACACCGGAACTCCTGATCCGTCACATGAACGAGGCGGGGATCGCGGCCTGTGTCCTCCTGGGCTGGTACTGGGAGCGCCAGGAGACCTGCGACCTGCAGAACGCCTGGTACCTGGAGTGGTCTGCCCAGCACCCGGGGAGGTTCATCCCGTTTGCCACGGTCCAGCCCGCCGCGGGCCCGCGGGCCCTGGACTCCCTTAGGCGCGCCCTCGACCAGGGAATGAAGGGGATCGGGGAACTCCTTCCCGTGGCGCAGGGCTACGGCCTGGAGGATCCGGTCTTTCTGAAGGTGATGAAGCTCGCGGACGAGCGTAGGCTCCCTGTCACGCTCCACGCGACCGACCCGGAAAAGGGTCCCCGGGCGGGTCCGCCGACCCCGCTTGGGCCGCTCCTCGATCTGGCGCTTCGCTTCCCGAACGCCTCGATCATCCTCGCCCATTTTGGGGGAGGCCTGGCTTTCCGCGGCATGCAGGACGGGAGGCCGCTGCCGCCGAACCTGTATTTTGACACGGCCGCGTCGCCGCTTCTCTACGCGCCGGATGTCTACCCACAGAGTGTCGAGCGCTCCGGCGAGGACCGTATCCTCTATGGTTCGGATTACCCGCTGCTGGTCTATCCCCGGAGAACACGGGAACCCGGACTGAGGCCGATGGTGGAGGAGATCTTGGGCTCAGGGCTTGGTCCCACCTCCTGCACCTCAGTCCTTGGCGGCAACCTCCGCAGGATCCTCGCCCGGGGTATTGCGACTGGATGAGAGGCTATCTAGCCAAAGGGCACCCCTTTTTGAAGGGCGACCATCCCGACCTTTTCGCGTGAAGAGTTGACACATTCAATGTGTGGGCAATTGTGTAGGAATGGCTACAAACCTTCAAATTGACGATCGATTGCTAAACAGGGCCCAGAAGATCGGCGGCTTCCGGACCAAGAAGGACACCGTTAACCAGGCCCTGGCCGAATTCTTGAGGCGAAGGGAACAGAAATCCATCGGGGCACTTTTTGGGACGGTCGATTTCCTGGCGGATTTTGATCACAAGAAGCTGAGGGCCAATCGATGAGAGTCTTGCCAGACACCCCTATTTGGTCGGCGGCATTTCGCAGAGGGGAGGACGTCGCCGGATCGTATCGCCAAGAAATGCTGCGATTGGTGAACCAAGGGGTGGTAGAGATTATTGGCCCGATCAGGCAAGAAATTCTTTCTGGAATTCGTGAACGCCCAAAATTCGAACTGGTTCGCGATCGCCTCCGTACATTCCCGGATTTGGAAATCACCACCGAAGATTATGAAGAAGCGGCATCCTTTTACAACCAATGTAGGTCGGTGGGAATACAAGGTTCGTTCACCGACTTCGTCATCTGTGCCGTTTCGGTGCGTTATCAGCTGGCCATTTTCACGGATGACAAGGATTTCGTCGGGTACAAAAAGATCCTGCCGATTCGGCTCTATGATTATCGGATCGAAGGCTAGACACTCGCCTTCTCCTGCTGCAAAAGATCCCCTATAACTATTGTGGCATGCCCGCGCGTACGTGCGAGGGATCCCCTTGAAGATGGATTTTTCAGCAGCAACGAACCAATTGAAGAGGAGCCTGGGATCTGGCGTCGTCCGCACGGACCCCGAGTCCCTGCGCGAGGCCTCCTTTGACAGCAGCAAGATCGCCTTTCCGGTGGCAGCCGCCGTGTTCCCGCGCAACCGGGCAGACCTGGCCAAGGTGCTCGCCCTGGCAAACCGCGCCCGGGTTCCGGTGACGGTCCGCGGGCGCGGAACAAGCCTCACCGGTTCCGCCTCACCGGTCCGCGGCGGCTGGGTCGTCGACCTCCACCACTGGGACAAGGTCAAGGTCGACGCCCAGTCGGGCCTGGCCCAGGTCGAGGCCGGGGCGACCGTGGCCGCGATCCAGGCGGCGGCCGAGGCCAAAGGCTGGTTCTATCCCCCGGACCCCTCCTCCAAGAAGTACTGCACGATCGGGGGGAACATTGCCTGCAACGCCGGCGGCATGCACGGCGGCAAGTACGGCGTCACCCGGGACTTTGTCCTGGCGCTTAAGGGATTTCTGCCCACCGGCGAGTTCGTGGAGTGGGGGACCCCCACCAAGAAATTCTCGGCGGGCTTCAACCTGCGCGACCTCTGGATCGGATCGGAGGGGATGCTCGGCATCGTGACCGACGCCACCCTGAAATTGATCCCAAAGCCCGAGGAGCGGTGGACCCTCCTGGTCTCCTTCAAGACCGAGCCGGACGCCTTCCGCGCGGTGCTCTCCCTCTTTGCGCTCCGCATCCAGCCCGCGATCTGCGAGTTTCTGGACCGGTATTCGGTGGACTGCGCCGAGAAGGCGACGGGACAGTCGGTCTTTGAAGGCCAGGCGGGCCGCCCGGTGGTCCTCCTGGAGCTGGCCGGCGGCAAGGCCGAGATCCGGGCCCAGAAGAAGCTGCTCCTCGCCTGGGCCCGGAGCCATGGGATCGCCCACCGGGCGGCCCGCACGCGCAGCGAGGCCGAGAGCCTCTGGGAGGTCCGGCGTTCCTGCTCCGGAGCCATGTTCAAGCTCGGGGACTCGAAGCTGAACGAGGACATCGTGATCCCCATGGGAAAGTACCTCTCCTTCGCCCGATTTCTCGAGAAGTTGCGCAAAGAATCGGGCCTCCCGATCCCCACATTTGGGCACTTGGGCGATGGCAACCTCCACGTTAACATCATGTACCACAAGGGGGTACCGAGCGAGAGGCGTGCCGCCCAGAAGGCGGTGAACCTCCTCATGAAGACCGTGGTCGCCCTGGGGGGAGCGATCTCCGGCGAGCATGGGATCGGCCTCGCCAAGACCCCGTTCCTCAGGCTCCAGCATCCGCCGGCGGCCGTGAAGGCCATGCGGGCCGTGAAGGATGCCCTGGACCCCAAGGGGATCCTCAATCCGGGCAAAATGTTCGAAATTTTCCGGGTTTGGGAGAGCCCCCGCCTCGAGGTCCGGATGCCGTGGGACCACGCTTGAATTTAATTACGACTTTTCCGTTTGCCCGCGCAAGCCGGGCTCTCTCCACTTATGGAGTCCAATGCATTTAAAGGCGCTAAAACTCCACGGATTTAAGTCATTCGCAGACCCCACGACCCTCCAGTTTGAGCCCGGTGTGACCGCCGTGGTCGGGCCCAACGGGTGCGGAAAGTCGAACATCGCCGACGCGATCCGCTGGGTCCTGGGAGAGCAGAGCGCGAAGGCGCTGCGCGGGGGCAAGATGCAGGACGTGATCTTCGAGGGCGCCGACACGCGCAAGCCCGCCCAGCTCTGCGAGGTATCGCTTCTCCTCACCGAGTGCGAGAAGCAGCTCGGCAGCGAATTCCACGAGATCGAGATCACGCGGAGAGTCTACCGGGACGGCCAGGGGGAATACCTCTTCAACGGCCAGGCCTGCCGCCTGAAGGACATCCACAAGCTTTTCATGGACACGGGGGTCGGCCGGACCAGCTACTCGATCATGGCCCAGGGCCAGATCGACCAGGTCCTCTCCTCTAAGCCCGAGGAGAGGCGCGCCGTGTTTGAAGAGGCCGCCGGGATCACCAAGTACAAGAGCCAGCGGCGGGAGGCCATGGGCAAGCTCGCCCTCACCGACCAGAACCTGGCCCGCGTGAGCGACGTGGTGGGCGAGGTTTCCCGCCAGATCGGGAGTCTTAAGCGTCAGGCGGCCAAGGCGATGCGCTACAAGCGCCTGGCCCACCGCCTTCGGCACCTGAGCCTTGCGCAGAGTGCCCTCCAGCACGGCCGGCTTTCCGAGACCCTGGTGGGGCTTGAGGCGAAGCTCGGGGCGCTCCGCTCCGAGGCCGAAAGCCGCCGGACGGCGCTCGACGGCCAGCAGGCGGGCCTTGAGACCAGGAAGGGCGACCGCAGCCGCCTGAACCAGCGCGTCCAGGACGCGCAGCAGGCCGTCTTCGACGTGCGCAGCCAGAAGGAGCAGGCCGAGAATTCCGCAAACCTGGCGAAGATCCGCCGCTCGGGCCTTTCCGAGCGCCTGGACGGCACCCGCGACACCCTGGGCGAACTCGAGATGCAGCTCAGGGAGCTCTCTGCCCAGGTCGACACGGGATCCCAGGACAAGCAGATGCAGCTCGGGCTCCTCGGCAGCTCCGATGCCGTCTACCAGCAGCACAACCGCGAGGTGGCCGTCTCCGAGGGCGAGCTCTCACGCCTGGACCGCGAGCTCCAGCAGGCCAAGTTTGAGTTGCTCCAGTTCGACAGCGCCGTGGCGCGCCTAAGGACCGACGCCTCAGGCTACGAGGTGGACCAGAAGACCAGCACCCACCGCCACGAGGCCTTGGCCGGCGAGTTGCTCCAGGTCGCGCAGCAGTCGGCCGCCGCGGCCAAGGCCGCCGAGGAGGCGGGCGAGAAGGTGAAGTTGGCCGCCGCCGAGCGCGCGGGCGCCGAGGGCGCCTCGGTCGAGGCCCAGCAGGCCGTGGCCTCCCTCACCAAGGAATTCAGGGAGCTCCAGCGCAGGCTCCAGGACGTGGACCGCCAGCTCGCCCAGCGCGGCGCCCGCCTTCGTCTCCTTCAGCAGCTCCAGGAGCGCTGGGAGGGGTTTGGCGAGGGAGCAAAGGCGGTCCTCCAGGGACGCCTTTCCGGGGCCTTGGCCGGCTCCAAGGCGACTCCCGTCTCCCAGGGGATCGAGGTCAAGTCCGAGTACGGGCGCGCCGTCGACTCCCTCCTGGGATCGGCCGCAGAGGCGATTCAGGTGAGCGACCTGGCGACCGCCCGACGCATCATTTCCCAGTTGGAGTCCGAGCAGATTGGCTCCGTGGTGCTTCGGGTCGCCGATCTCGGGGGCCCCTCCGGCCTCGCCCCCGAGCTGCCCTCCGGGCTTGTTCCGGCTTCCGCAGCCCTGGAGCAGATTGACGAGGGGCACCCGGCCCGCGCCATCCTCTCCTCGTGCTACATCGCCGACGACCTGGGGGCCTTCCTCGAATTCTGGCAGGCCAACCCGAGTTTCCCCTTCCTGGCGGTCGCCACCCGAAAGGGCGAGGTCGTGGACCGCAGGGGGCTCGTGTCCGGGGGCCATGCCAACGCCAAGAAGCACTCCAATAGCATCGTCCAGCGGGAGATCGACCTTCGAGAGACCTCCAAGGCGCTTGCCGAGGACCAGAAGCAGCACGACGAGCTCCGTCTCCAGAGCGAGGCCCTGAACGCCAAGATCGCCGCGGCCGAGCAGGCGGTCGAGGAGCGCCGCGCCCTCGTGATGACGGCCACCCAGGCCCTGGCCTCCGTCCAGGCCGACGAGCGCGGGCTCCGCAAGGCGGCCGACGAGATCGCGCATCGGGTCAGCCGGATGGAGCAGGAGCTCGCGTCCCTGGAAAGCGCGCGGCTGGAGGCCCTGGCCCGCTGGGAAAAGGCGAGGGCGGGCCTCGCGCAGTCGGAGGCCGCGGCCTCGGGTCAGCGCAAGAAGATCGAGGATTTGGAGTCGAAGATCACGCTTGTCCGGGCCGAGCGCGACGTGAAGCGCGAGAGCCTGGCCCAGGCCCGGCTCGAATTGGCCGAGAGGCGCCAGAAGGTCGAGGTCCTGGACAAGGGCCTTGGCGAGATGCAGAAGCGCCGGGAGCAGATCGACGACCTCCTCCTCCAGCGCCAGCAGGAGATCGAGGTCTGGACCTCGCAGATTGCCGACCTGGAAAAGGAGGAGACTGTGCAGCGGGCCAACGCGGCCCGGCTCTCGGAGACGCTCGGAGTGGCCCAGGAGCAGGTGGAGAAGATCCGGGTGGAACTCCTCGAGGTGGAGCGCGAGATCACGGCCCTTGAGACCTCGCAGTCGCACCTGCGCCAGGAGTCCGACCAGGCCCACGAGCTCCTCAGCACCCACGAGGTGCAGCTGGCCGAGACCCGCCAGCGGGCGATCTTCCTGGCCGAGGAGGTGCTCCGCGAGTACCAGTCCGATATCACCGCGATCGACTGGAAGCAGATGCTCTGGAAGAGCGACGACGAGCCGGAGGGCGCGAAGCCGCTCGACCTGGACGAGGAGGAGGGCGACGAGCCCGTAGTCCGCCGCTCGAGGAAGAAGAGGCCCGAGGCCCCGGGCGAGGCCGAGCTTGCGGCCATGGACGCGACCGACTGGGACAGCGTCAAGGTCGAGGTGGACGCGCTCCGCCAGCGGATGTCCGGCATGGGAGCGGTGAACCTGGTCGCCATCGAGGAGTACTCGGAGCTCAAGGGGCGCCACGACTTCCTGCGCTCGCAGAGCGACGACCTGACGAAGGCCAAGGCCGACCTGATGGCCGCCATCGACGAGATCAACCAGACCTCCCAGAAGCAGTTCGAGGTCACTTTCGAGCAGATCCGCAAGAACTTCGAGTACACCTTCCAGACCCTCTTCGGGGGCGGCAGGGCCAACATCGAGCTCGTGCAGTCCGAGGACATCCTGGAGAGCGGGATCGAGATCGTGGCGCAGCCCCCGGGGACGAAGCTGAAGGGCATCTCGCTCCTGTCGGGCGGGCAGCGGACCCTGACCGCCGTGGCGCTCCTCTTCGCCCTCTACCTGGTCAAGCCCTCGCCCTTCTGCCTTCTGGACGAGCTCGACGCCCCCTTGGACGAGTCGAACATCGGGCGGTTCACCGAGCTCCTGAAGAAGTTCGTGAAGGATTCCCAGTTCATCATCATCACGCACAACAAGCGCACCGTCGCCGCGGCGAGCGCGATCTACGGCGTCACGATGGAGGAGCGCGGGGTCTCGAAGACCGTCTCCATGCGCTTCAACCACGAGCACGGGGAGCCCGAGGCCCAGCAGCCGGCGCCGATCGCCGAGGCCGTGCGGGGCGCCACGGTCGCCCTCGAGGCGCCGGCGGTCCCTTCCGGCGCCTAGGCCCAAGCCCTTTTCCCATGGCGAAATGGCTCCTGGTCGACGGGTTTAACCTGGCCTACCGCTGCTTTTTCGCGATCCCGGAACTCACGCGGGCGGACGGGTTCCCGACCAACGCCCTCCACGGGTGGGTGAAGTCCCTCTGGCGCCTCTCCGACCAGGAGAAACCCGACGGGGTGGTGGTCTTCTTCGACCTGGGCGGCGCCCAGGACCGGCTGCTCCTCTTGCCCGAGTACAAGGCGCAGCGCGAGGAGATGCCCGAGGCCCTCTCCAAGCAGATCCCCGTCATCAAGGAATTGACCCGGGCGATGGGCCTGGGAGGGATTGAGGTGGACGGAGTCGAGAGCGACGACCTCCTGGCCTCCCACGCCTGGGCGCTCGCCCAGAAGGGGGACCAAGTCCTGATCGTCAGCTCCGACAAGGACTTCGCCCAGATGGTGGGCGAGCGGATCAAGATCATGCTGCCGCCGCCCACGGCCAACCCGAAGCTCGGCTGGCGGGTCATGGACTCCTCCTACGTGGTCGAGAAGTTTGGCGTCCCTCCCTCGCAAATCGCGGAATTCCTGGCCCTGGTGGGCGACACTTCCGACAACATCCCGGGGATCAGCGGGGTGGGGCCGAAGACCTCCTCCAAGTGGCTCCTGGAGCACAAGACGCTGGAGGGCGTGATCGCGGCGGCCGACCGCCTGAACCCGGAGCGCTTCCGCGCCCTGGTGGCCGGCTCCGCGGATCTCCTCAGGAGGAACCTGAAGATCACGACCCTGAACCTCGCCCTTCCGGCCCCCTCCACCGAGCACAGCGCCCCGCGCGCGGATGAACTTATCGGGATCCTCGAGCGGATGGAGATGCGAAGCGCCGCGGCCGAGGCCAGGCAGCGCTACGGCCAGCCCGAGCTCTTCTAGGACGCTTCCTCAGGTCCCCTTGGTGGAGACCTTCTTCGGGTCGAAGATGTAGCCGATCCCGTGCACGGTCCTGAAGTCGGCGAGGTCGAGCCCCTTCTTCTTGAAAAGCTCGCGCACCTTGACCACGTACTGGTCCAGGGAGCGGCTCTTCACGTCGGCGTGCTGGCCCCAGACCGAGTGGATCAGCGCCTTGCGGGTGATGACCTCGCCCTGGTGCTCGTTCAGGTAGGAGAGGATCCCGAGCTCCTTGCGGCCGATAGGGGTCGTCTCGCCGCCCGGGAAGGCGATCTCGAGCCGCACCGGGGTGATCTTCGCCCCGCAGAAGCTGAAGGGCTCGGTGTTCACCTTCACGTTGCCGGTCAGGTTCAGGTCCTCCTTGTAGTCGGCCCGCCGGAGCACGGCCTTGATGCGGGCCGTGAGCTCGGCGAAGCTGAAGGGCTTGGTGATTTAGTCGTCGCCGCCCTGCTCGAGGCCATGGACCTTGCTCGCCTCCTCCAGGTTCGCGGTGACGAAGATCACCGGGACATTGATGTTGTGGGCCTTCATGTCCTCGTAGAGCTCGAAGCCGCCCTGGTCGGGCAGCACGAGGTCGAGCAGCACGAGGTTGGCGAAGTTGCGCTCCAGGAACTTGAGCGCGTGGGCCGCCCGGGCGCACACCTGCACCCTCATCCCGGCCCGCTCCAGGTGCTGGGCGACCAGGGAGGCCAGATCGGGCTCATCCTAGACAACAACGATGAGGGGCTTTGGGCTGGGCCGCGTCGGCGATAATTCTGTCATATCCGGTCTACCATGAGGGTGTTAATTCGTGCCCTGCGAGTTGTCAATCAGGCTTGGCCCCGAGCATTTTGCTTGAACGACCCCCCGGTCGGGCGGACGCTTGCGGGGCTGTGCCCGACAAAAAGCCAATCCTGATGCTGGGACTGCCCAAGGGCAGTCTCGAAGAGTCCACCCGCAGCCTTTTTGCAAAGGCGGGATGGAAGATCACCACCAATTCGAGGTCCTACCGGCCCTCGATCGACGACCCCGAGCTCGACGGCCGGTTCGTCCGCGCCCAGGAGGTGAGCCGCTACGTGGAGCACGGGTTCTTCGACTGCGGGCTCACCGGCCTGGACTGGATCCAGGAGAACGCCTCCGACGTGGTCGAGGTGTGCGACCTGATCTACAGCCGGGCCTCGACGCTCAAGTCGCGCTGGGTGCTCTGCGTGGCCGAGGACTCCCCGGTCAAGAGGCCCGAGGACCTGGCCGGCAAGCGCGTCGCCACCGAGCTCGTGCAGACCGTGAAGCGCTATTTCGCAACCCGGGGGATCGCCGCCGAGGTCGAGTTCTCCTGGGGCGCGACGGAGGTCAAGGTGCCCGACCTGGTGGACGCGATCGTGGACATCACCGAGACCGGCTCCTCGATCCGGGCCAACAAGCTAAGGATCGTCGACACGCTGCTTGAGACCAACACGAAGCTGATCGCCAACAAGAAGGCCTGGGCCGACCCGGTGAAGCGCAAGAAGATCGAGACGATCGCCCTCCTCGTGAAGGGCGCCCTCGAGGCCGAGTCGAAGGTGGGGCTCAAGATGAACGCCCCGAGGACCGCGGTCGCCGCGATCATCAAGGCGGTGCCCTCCCTCAGGGACCCGACGGTCTCGCCCCTCAACAACCCGGACTGGGTGGCCCTGGAGACGATCATCGACGAGAGCGTCGTGCGGGAGATCCTGCCGCAGCTCAAGGCCCTCGGTGCCGAGGGCATCGTCGAGTACCCGCTCAACAAGGTCATTTACTAGGGGGATGGCCAAGGTCCACATCGGACTGCTTCAGCACGCCTGCACGGGGGAGCCCGCGGCCAACCTGAAGAAGACGCTCGCCCTGGCCGAGCGGGCCGCCGCGCGGGGCGCCAACATCATCTGCACGCAGGAGCTCTTTCAGACCCCGTACTTCTGCCAGAGCGAGGACTACCGGAACTTCGCGCTGGCCGAGACGATCCCCGGCCCCACGACCAAGGCCCTCGGAAGGTTCGCGAAGAAGCGGGGGGTGGTGGTCGTCGCCTCCCTCTTTGAAAAGCGGGCGAGCGGCCTCTACCACAACACGGCCGTCGTGATCGACGCCGACGGGAAGCTGCTCGGCATCTACCGGAAGATGCACATCCCGGACGACCCGCTCTACTACGAGAAGTTCTACTTCACGCCGGGGGACACGGGCTACAAGGCCTTCAAGACCCGGTTCGGGAGGATAGGGGTCCTCGTCTGCTGGGACCAGTGGTATCCCGAGGCGGCCCGCCTGACGGCGCTCGCCGGGGCCGAGATCCTCTTCTACCCGACGGCGATCGGCTGGCATCCCAAGGAGAAGAAGAAGCTGGGCGCGCTCCAGCACGGCGCCTGGGAAACCGTCCAGAGGTCGCACGGGGTCGCCAACGGGTGCTTTGTCGCGGTCTGCAACCGGATCGGGCACGAGACGCCGGTCGGGGAACCCGGGATCGAGTTCTGGGGTCAGAGCTTTGTCGCCGGCACCTTCGGCGAGATCCTCGGCAAGGCGCCCGCCTCCTCCGAGGAGATCCTTGTAGTCCCCGTCGACCTGGACCAGGTCGACGACACCCGCACCCATTGGCCCTTCCTCAGAGACCGCCGGATCGACACCTACGCCGATTTGACCAAGCGCTTCCGCGACTAAGGAGCCGACCCACCTATGTCCGCCACGACCCAGACCCCTTCCGCCCTTGGATTCAGGATGCCCGCCGAATGGGAGCCGCAGGAGGCCGTTTGGCTGTCCTGGCCGCACCGGCTGGCGACCTGGCCCAAGCACTTCAAGCCGATCCCGGCCAAGTTCGCCGAGATCGCCGCCCGGGTGAGCGAGCGGGAGAAGGTCCGGATCAACGTGGAGCCCGGGGTCGAGAAGAAGGTGGCCGCCCTGGTCGCACGGGCCGGGGCCGCGATGGAGAATGTCGAACTCTTCGCCCACCCGACCAACGACGCCTGGTGCCGCGACCACGGCCCCATCTTCGTCAAGAACGACAAGACGGGCGAGGTTGCCGTGACCGACTGGGAGTACAACGCCTGGGGCGGGAAGTACCCGCACCACGACGCTGACAACCGGATCCCCGCGCGGGTGGCCAAGGCCCTTGGGATGCGCCGGTTCCAGGCGGGGATCATCCTGGAGGGGGGCTCGATCGACGTGAACGGGGCGGGGCTGCTCCTGACGACCGAGGCGTGCCTCCTGAACAAAAACCGCAACCCCGAGCTCTCCCGAAACGAGATCGAGGACCGGCTCCGGCGCTTCCTCGGCGCCACGACTGTCCACTGGCTTGGGGCGGGGATCGTGGGCGACGACACCGACGGGCACGTGGACGACCTGACGCGCTTCTTTAGCGAGACGGGCATCGTGACCTCGGTCGAGGGCAACCGGAAGGACGCCAACTATGCGGCGCTTCGCGAGAACCACGAGCGCTTGAAGGGGCTCCGGACGCCCGAGGGCAAGAAGTTCAAGATCGTCCTTCTCCCGATGCCCGGCCCGGTGGGCCCCTCGAACCACCGCCTGCCGGCCAGCTACGCCAACTTCCTCATCCTGAACGGCGCGGTCCTCATGCCCACCTTCGGGCAGCCCCGGCGCGACCGCGAGGCGGCCGAGATCCTCTCCTCGTGCTTCAAGGGCCGGACGGTGGTCCCGATCGATTGCGCGGAATTGGTGTGGGGTCTGGGCACGCTCCACTGCATCTCCCAGCAACAGCCCGCCTCCTCCCCATGAAGCCCCTCGCCCTAGCGGCCACCCTCCTGGCCCTCGTCCTTTCGGGATGCCAGTCCGATGTCCCGGACAACTTCAAGATCGGCCTCGGGCCCCGCGAGGCGCCCCAGTCGAGGACCTACCCGGCCGACCAGAAGGCCACCTATAACGCAGCCCGAGCCGTCATCGGCCGGATGGGCTACCAGGTCGTGAAGGGTGGGGCGGCCCAGGGGGAGCTCACGGCCCTCAGCTCCGTGGCCCACGGTGACGGCCAGGGCGGCGGCCGCCAGATCTCCCTGCGCCTGAAGCTCACCCCCGGGGTCGACAACGGGACCGACATGGAGGTTTCCCTGACCGAAATCCTCGAGGCCGATTCCTCCGGTCAGCAGGGCCTCTCCACCCAGACCCCCCTCCTGGACACCCCGCTCTACGAGAAGATCTTCAAGGACGTGCAGCAGGAACTGGCCGCCCCCCGGGTCCAGTAATTGCAGGTCCTTTGGCACAAATGGGTTAGGGAATTATGCCGCTTGCGCCTCCGTGGGCGGGGGCGCTGGGGCAACGATTTAGGGCAGAATGTGCTTGCCCGGGCGCCGTGCCGGATGGGAGTCTGACCGTTCGCGGCATGTTTATCGGTCAGACTGGCGTCGCCGCGATGCTCCCGCCGGTCTTTTTCCCACAGTTCAACCGTCAACCCGTGGCCCCCTAAAGGCCTAGCGAGGTGGCCGGGTTGCCCAAAGGAGCGGGCGCTTCGACCATCCGTATCCCTGATCATGAGTTCATTAATGCAAGAGCTGCTCGCTCAATCCTCCTTCGACAAGCTCAAGGAGGGCGCAATCGTCCCCGGCACCATCACCGAAGTCCGCCAGAACGAGGTCGTCGTCGACATCGGCGGCAAGTCCGAGGGAGTCATCCCCGCCAACGAATTTATCGACATCGGCGACCTGCAGATCGGATCCACGATCGAGGTTCTGGTCGAGAAGCTCGAGGACCGCGACGGAAGCCCGATCCTGTCCTTCGACAAGGCCGAGCAGAAGAAGAACTGGGACAACATCCTCACCAAGTTTCCCGAGGGCTCGGTCGCCACGGGCCGCGTCAAGGCCAAGGTCAAGGGCGGCCTGATCATCTCGATCGGCGTCGACGCCTTCATGCCGGCCTCGCACATCGACGTGCAGCCCCCGAAGAACCTGGACCAGTACGTGGGCCAGACCTACGACTTCAAGGTCCTCAAGATCAATCTCGAGAGGAAGAACATCGTCCTCTCCCGGCGCGAGCTGATCGAGCAGCAGCGCACCGACAAGCGCCGCGCGCTCCTGGACTCGATCCAGCCCGGCCAGTTCCGCAAGGGCGTGGTGAAGAACATCACGGACTTCGGCGCCTTCATCGACCTGGACGGCATGGACGGCCTCCTCCACATCACCGACATGAGCTGGGGCCGCATCTCGCACCCGAGCGAGATGTTGAAGCAGGGCGAGGAGATCGAGGTCATGATCATCGAGGTGAACCGCGAGAAAGAGCGCGTTTCCCTGGGCCTGAAGCAGACCACCAAGAACCCCTGGGACGAGATCGACCGGAAGTTCCCGGTCGGCGCCAAGGTCCGCGGCAAGGTCGTGAACCTGGTTCCCTACGGCGCCTTCGTCGAGATCGAGCCGGGCGTCGAGGGCCTGGTCCACATCACCGAGATGTCCTGGACCAAGCGCATCACCAAGCCCTCCGAGCTGCTCAAGGTCGGCCAGGAACTGGACGCGGTCGTTCTCGGCATCCAGAAGGAGGAGCAGAAGATCTCCCTCGGCCTGCGCCAATTGGAGCCCAATCCCTGGGACATGGTCCGCCACAACTACCCGATCGGGGCGCGTGTCCGCGGCAAGGTCCGCAACATGACCACCTACGGGGCCTTCATCGAGCTCGAGGAAGGCATCGACGGCATGGTGCACGTCTCCGACATGAGCTGGACCCGCAAGGTCAACCACCCGTCCGAGGTCCTGAAGAAGGGCGACGAGGTTGACGCCATCGTGCTCGACATCGATCCCCAGCAGCAGCGCATCTCGCTCGGCATGAAGCAGCTCGCCACCGACCCGTGGAGCGACATCGACGCCTTCTTCAAGATCGGCGACGTCGTCGAGGGAACCGTCACCAAGGTGACCTCCTTTGGCGCCTTCGTGGAGCTGAAGGACGGCATCGACGGCCTGGTCCACATCTCGCAGATCAGCGAGGAGCGGATCGACAAGGTGAAGGACATCCTCAAGCCCGAGCAGAAGGTCACCGCGCGCGTCATCAAGATCGACCGCGAGGAGCGCCGGCTCGGCCTTTCGATCAAGGCTGCCAACTACAGCCCCGACCAGCTGGCCGCGGAGACGGCCTCCTACGAGGCCCTGAACCGCAGCGCCAACAACGACATGATGAACCTCGGCGACATCCTGGACGAGGCCAGCAAGAAGGGCGAGTAAGCCCCAACGGCCCCCCGGGAAACCGGGGGACCTTTCAAATCAAGGAGAGGCCGCCGGGCGAAGTCGCCCGGCGGCCTTTTCTGTTTTCGGTGCGCGCGTCCCGCGGTAACTTGACAGGTATCCGTACATGTACCAATATCTGTACATATGAAGACAATCACCTACACTTCGGCCCGGGGCAACCTTGCCTCGACAATGGATCGGGTCTGCGAAGATCGGGCTCCCGTGACGATAACGCGCTCAGGCAAGGGTCAGGCGGTCGTCCTGCTTTCGCTCGAGGAGTATGAGCAGCTTGAAGAGACAGCCCATCTGCTCCGAAGCCCAACCAACGCCCGGAGGCTTATGTCCGCAATCGAGAGCCTGGCAAAGGGCAAAGGACGGGAGCAGAAGATCAACCTCGCGGCGCCATGAGACTCATCTTCGCGCCAGAGGCGTGGGAGGACTACCTGCACTGGCAAGAGACCGACAAGCAAGCAGTCCGCCGCATACATCTGCTGATAAAGGACGCGCAGCGAAGTCCCTTCTCTGGCCTCGGTAAACCGGAACCACTCCGGTATGCGCTTACCGGGTTCTGGTCGCGGCGAATTACGGAGGAGCACCGCATGGTTTACCGGGTCGAGAAGGGCGACCTCTTGATTGCGCAGCTTCGGTATCACTACTGATGGAACGCCTCGGAGCTTCACCCCGAAAGTTACAGACCTTAAACCTGCTGCGCGGACCCTGGCATTCATTCCCTTTGGGTCGGTTTCAAAAAACGGCGGTGCGTTGCTGCGCCTCGCTTACATGGTAACGCCCGACATCGATTTGTGTTTTCGCCTGCTGAAGCTCCCCCGGGGCTCGGACTTGGCTGCCGTTAAGCAGGCCTACCGGAAGAACCTCTACAAGTGCCACCCGGATCGCTTCCAGAACCAGCCGGAACTCCTCGCAGCCGCCGAGAGAAAGACCAAGCTCCTGGTCCAGGTCTACGGGACGCTCGAGAAGTGGTACCAGGACAACAGCGGGCGGGACCCCGGCTCGCCGTCCCCCTGGCAGGCCGAGGGACCGGGTTCGCAGGATGATACTGAGCCGGATTTTGATGACGAAGCCGGGGAGCCCCCGGGCGGCATCCCGCGATGGGTCCGCCCGCTGGGCGTGGCCGCCGCGGTCGCCAGCTTCGCGATCTTTGCCTGGAGTTTCCTGAGTGAACCCAAGGAGGCACGGCCTAAGGCGGGCTCAAGGCCGCCGGCAATCCCAACTCCTGCTCCCGCCGCCCCGCAGCCTCCCGCCGCTGCGGCGCCGGCGGCCGGTCCGCCGGGCGGGGCCTCTGCTGAGGTGACGGCGCTCACCGCCGAGCGCGACCGGGTCCGCGCCGAATGGATCCGGTCCTACCGGGAGGGATGGACCTCCATCCGGGCGGCAGCACGGAAGGAACTTGCCGAGGCCCAGGCGCAGTATGACCGCGACGTGACGGCCCAGGCCGCCGCGATCGACCAGGCGGACCGGGAGAGGGAGCGGCTCTTCACGCTCGCTGTCCGGGAGTCCGCGGCGAGGAAGGAAGCCTACGCGCAGGCGGCCCGGGCGGCCGAGGCGGCAGTTAAGCGCGACTACGAGCAGTGGCTCCGCTCAGAGGGGGTGGAGGCCGTCTCCCTGATCCAGAAGATCCGCGAGCGGGAGCATTCCCCGGTCGGCGTGTTTTCCTCGACGGAGGACCCCGCGAAAATCCTGGAGTTCTGGACGCCGGAGGAGGCGGGTAGCCCCGAGATCAATATCGCAGCAAAGACCGGGGTCACGGTGCGACAGCCGAACAGCCGCTTCTTTCCCCATTTCCGGACCAACATCTACCTCTATGAGCCGGAGGGCGGGGTTCTCGTGAGGATGATGGAAGCGATCGTGGACCGGCGCGACCAACTCGAGCAAAAGACCAGTGCCCTGCGCCTGGGCGCCGAGTCGGAGATGCGGGGCTGGGACCAGCGCCATCCTCCGGTCCCGGAGCCGCTCCCGGAGAATTTTGCACGCGTCCTCGCCCAGAGGGAAAGCGCCGTCCAGCGCGTGACCCAGGCACGGGCGCGGATCGACAAGGCGGAGCTGGCGCTTAACCCCCAGGCGGCCGACCTGGCATTCAAGCAAAGCGACAAAGCCCGGGAACTTGCGGAGCGCATTTCGGCCGCTTCCCGCCCCACGCCCACGGGCGCGGCAGGTTCCCTGCACTAAGCCGACGGAAATTGCGCATGGGCGATCGTGTCAGACCCAATCAGGCCGGGATCAAAAAGGCGCCCGGGATTGCCGTATCGAGCGTTGCGAGCTTGGCTCCGTGGATGTCGGCAAGCGCCAGCAGGTGGGCATCGGTCGTGCGAGTGGCACCGGTGCACCAGGTGGGGAGCGCCGTCGCGCTCAGGTCGTCGTTTTGGAAGGCGTGGGCTTTGCCCAGGTGAGCCAGCATTCCCTCAAGAGCGGAGCACGCATCCTTGACGGAAACCGTTCCTGCCCCCTGGTGCACGGAAACACGTACGAATCCCAGTTCCGGAATTGGAGACGAAAGGAAAACCGTATCCCGAAGGCCGCGTTCGCGGGCCAGCCATCGTGCGACGCGCTCGTGATCGGCGTGATCCTTCCATCCCCAGGCCACCAGTACGTTGACATCGAGCAGGTATTTCATGGGAAGTCGGCGAGGATCTCCCTAACCGCTTCGGTTGTCAGGGGCCGGGCACCGGGGGAAGAGGAGAAGATGGTGGCTCCGGTATGGGCACAGCAAACGGAGCGCACTTTTCCGACGGGTTTTCCGCTGCTGAGGGCACGTCCCCGGAGATACTCGGAGAGCGTTGCTTTCTGCCCTTTGGCCTGGGCGCGTATGCGCACGGCCTCATCCTGGGTGACTTTGAAGGTTAACGTCGGCATGGTATTACGGTAATACCAGACCGGGCCTTATCAAGTCCGAAGTTCCTGGCGTCCGTTCTCGCGCAACAAAAAGCCCCGCGGGTTCGCCGCGGGGCAGGGGATTGTCGGGGGGAAACCGGGGCGTTTAGCGGCCCAGGGTCTTCGACTTGGACTCGATGAATTCGCGGATGACCGTCATCCTCTCGCGCTGGCGGTCCTCCTGCTCGACCTCCTCGGCGCTCCTGACCGACTCGTTCCTGGCCATCGCGCGGCGCATTTTTCCCAGGGCGATGTATTCCAACTGGCGGATCCGCTCGCGCGTGACGTTGAACCGGCGGCCGACCTCCTCCAGGGTCTGCTCGCCGTGGCCGTCCAGGCCGAAGCGCATGCGGATGATGTCCGCCTCGCGCTTGTCGAGCGAGTCGACCATGGAGTGGAGGTCCGCGTTCATGTTCTTGTCGCGGAGGTTGTCGTAGGGGCTCGTGGCGTTCTCGTCGCCCACGATCTCGCCGAAGGTGGAGGAGTCGCCGTCCTCGCCCACGGGGGCGTCGAGCGACGCCGGCCGGACGCTCACCGACTTGAGGTGGGCGACCTTGGAGGTCGGGATCTGCAGCTCCATGGCGAGCTCCTCGTCCGTGGGATCGCGGCCCAGGCCCTCGGAGAGGACCATGGCGGTCTTCCTCATCTTGGAGATCTTGTCCACCAGGTGGACCGGCAGGCGGATCGTCTTGCTCTGGTTGGCCAGCGCCCTCTTGATCGACTGCTTGATCCACCAGGCGGCGTACGTGGAGAGCTTGCCGCCCTTGCGGGGATCGAAGCGCTCGACGGCCTTCACCAGGCCGATGTTGCCCTCGCTGATCAGGTCCAGGAGCGGCAGGCCGAAATCCTTGTAGTCCATCGCGATCTTTACCACCAGGCGCAGGTTCGCCTTGATCATGTGGTCGCGCGCGGACTTGTCGCCCTTGCGGATGCGCTTGGCCAATTGGATCTCCTCCTCGATCGTGAGCAGCGGGGTCTTGCCGATCTCCTGGAGGTAGATCTGGAGGTTGCTGCGGTCGCCGTGGGCCAGGGGAATCTCGGCGGGCTCGGGCTTCTCCAGAAAGGAGGGAGGGGCGTCCAGTTGGACGGTGGGGGCGCCTTGGGCCACCCGTGAGCTGGCCTCGTCCGTGTCTGCATCAACCGAGGAGCTGCGGGTGCTGTATTTGGTGTGCATGGGATCTATTACGATTGGAGGTTCGAAATGGATTAATGTTCCCAAACCAAAGCCTAAACCGTTCCGTTACGCCTGACGAAGCTCTCCCTCTGAGGTTGCACAATCGTCACCCTGGAACCGGGTAATTATGACACACTTCGACCCGTTTCGGGCGCGAATTGGCGCGGAGTGGGGCACGGTCCGGGGGGGGGCGGCCCGGCCTCAGCCCCCGGCGGCCAGCCGCTTGGCAAAGCCGAGGTAAAGGGGGATTCCGACCACGACATTGAACGGGAAGGTGACAGCAAGGGACGCGGAGAGGTAGAGGGCGGGATTGGCCTCGGGCAGCGCCAGGCGCACGGCAGCCGGGGCCGCGATATAGGAGGCGCTCGCCGCCAGGGTCCCCAGGACGGTGGAACCGCCGACCCCGAGCCCGGCGTGGTGGCCGAGCCAGACGCCTAGGGCTCCGTGCAGGAGGGGCATCACCACGGCGAACACCGCGAGGAAGGGGCCGCTCCTGCGAAGGTCGCCCAGCCGGCCGCCCGTCACGAGCCCCATCTCCAGGAGGAAGAGGGTGAGGACCCCCTTGAAAGGGGCGTCAAAGAGCGGCGCCACCTGCTCGAACCCGGCCTTGCCCCCAATGAGCCCGATGGCGAGTCCGCCCAAGAGGAGGATGACCCCCTTGCCCGTGAAGAGCTCGGCAGCCGCCTTGCCGAGCAGGAGATTTCCCCCGCCGGAGACAATGCCCAGGGCCGGGGCGGGCTCGCGGGCGGCCGAAGACCGGGCGAGGTGGACCAGGGCGAAGGCCATCAGGATCCCGGGCCCCTCCATGAGCGCCAGGAGCGCGGGCAGGAACGCCTCGTGGGCAATCTGCTGGGCATCGAGGAAGGAGAGCGCCGCCCCGAAGGTGACGGCGGAAACCGAGCCGTAGTGGGCGGAGAGTGCGCCCGCGTCCGCCACGGAAAAGCCCCCCAGGCGGCAGAGGATCGCGAAACTCCACACGGGGATGGCCGCGCAAAGCAGGAGGGCGCACCCGGCAACGGGGACAAACTGCGCCCACGCGACCCCGTCCAGCTTGGCCCCGCCCTTTAGCCCGATGGCGAAGAGGAGGTAGATGGTCATCCCCGAGTAAAGCGCCTCGGGAAGCCTTAGGTCGCTCTTCATGAGCCGGGCTGTGATGCCCATGATGAAGGCGAGAACCATGGGGGAACCAATGCTGAGGGCGAGGGTGTGAGTGAAGTCCATACCCCCGATATGTGTAATGTGATTCATGAAGTCTAGTTCATTATTTAGTCTTCTTGAACTTTTCCTGGGGCCCCGTAGGCTCCCCTTTGTGCCCGCGACCCCCAAAGCCCCCGGCTGGACCTTCCTCACCAACCACACCCACGTGCTTGTTTGTCTCGCCAGGACGGCCGACCTGACCCTGCGCGAGGTGGCTGCCGAGGTCGGCATCACCGAGCGGGCCGTGCACGCGATCGTGAAGGCGCTGGAGGAGGACGGGGTCCTCAGCCGCACGCGGCAGGGCCAGCGCAACCGCTACCGGCTGAACCGCCAGTTCCGGCTCCGCCACCCGCTGGAGGCCCACCGCCGGATCGGCGAACTGCTCGACCTGGTGGTGGACTGAACCCGCGGCGGAAGGGAGGGCGGGGACCTCGCCCCCCTAGTAGCGGGAGGCGATCTCCGCCGCCTTCAGGAGCGCGCCGGCCTTATTGACCGTCTCCTGGTACTCGGCCGCGGGATCGGAGTCGGCCACCACGCCGCCGCCGGCCTGGACGTACATGACCCCGTCCCTGAGGAGCGCGGTCCTTAGCGTGATGCACGAATCCAGGTTCCCGTCGTAGCCGAAGTACCCCAGGGCGCCCGCGTAGAAGCCCCGCTCGACGGGCTCCTTCTCGGCGATGATCTGCATGGCGCGGATCTTCGGGGCCCCGCTTACGGTGCCGGCGGGGAAGGTGGCCCGCATGAGGTCAAAGGCGCTCTTCTTTGGCGCGATCCGGCCCTCGACCTGGGAGACGATGTGCATCACGTGGGAGTAGCGCTCGACGAACATGTAGTCGGGGACGTGGATCGAGCCGAACTCGCAGACCCGCCCGATGTCGTTTCGGGCCAGGTCGACCAGCATCAGGTGCTCGGCGCGTTCCTTCTCGTCGGCCAAGAGCTCCTTCTCCAGGGCCTGGTCCAGTTCCTGGGTCGCGCCGCGGGGCCTTGTCCCGGCGATCGGCCGGATCTCGACCAGCCCGTCCGTAAGCCGCACGTGGACCTCCGGCGACGCGCCGACCAGCGCGAATCCGCCCGTGTCCAGGATGAAGGTGTACGGGGACGGGTTCACCGTCCGGAGCGCCCGGTAGAGGTCGAGCGGCGACTTCGTGAAGGGCCGCGAGAACCGCTGGGAGGGGACGACCTGGATGATGTCCCCGGCACGGATGTACTCCTTCACGCTGTCCACCAGGTGCTCGTAGTCGGGCCGCGTGAAGTTGCCCGGGGGGATCTCCACCTTGGGCATGCTGGCAACCGGGGCCGGCGCCAGGGAGCTCGGCTGCTTGAGGATCTCGAAGAGCTCCCGGAGCTCCTTCTCGGCCGCGGCGTGCGCCGCCTCCGCGTGGGCCCTGTCCTCGCCCGCGACGTGGGCGTTCACGCAGAGCCTGAGCGTCTGCTTCGCCCTGTCGAAGATCAGGAGGCTGTCCGAAAGCATGAAGTAGATGAGCGGCATCGCGAGCTCGTCCCGGGCGGCCTTGGGCACCGTTGTCTCGATCCGGGTCACGTACTCGTAGCTGATGAAGCCCACGGCCCCTCCGGTGAAGCGGGGGAGCCCGGGGAGCTTCACGGGCCTGAATTTCCCGAGCTCGGCCTCGATCAGGGTCAGGGGATCCTGGGGCGTGGGGATGCTGCGCGTGGTCTGGCCGACCTCGGAGACGACGGTCGTCACCGGCCCGCAGGCAAAGACCTTCCTTGGCCGGCAGCCGATGAAGCTGTAGCGCGACAGGCGCTCGCCGCCCTCGACCGATTCCAGGAGGTAGGCGGGCCCGTGGGCCCGGAGCTTGGCATACGCCGAGACGGGGGTCTCGAAGTCGGCCATCAGGTCCGCATAGACGGGTATCAGGTTTCCCGTGTGCGCCAGGGCGACGAATTCGTCGCGGGTGGGATGGATCTCGAGGCTCACGATTTTGAGGGGGTCAGGCGATCCATTATAAAATTGATGACCAACGCCTTATGAGCCTCAGTACCCCACCAAATCCCCAGGACCGGTGAGGGTGTCCGTGCGGCAAGTCCGAGGGGGGAGGTCATGGAGGTTAGGGAGTTACTTGGGTTGGGTCCGCCAATGGGAACGGACTCCCAAGGTTGTGACACGATTCTCCGCCCTTAGGCCACCTAGAAGTTTTCTGCCGGGTGGAGGCGGGCCGCCTACGGCGCCGGTGGGGTGGGCGGGCTTTCGGGCTCCGGCGAGGCGCGCTCCCGGATCAGGCAGCTCGCAATGGAGGGGATGCCCGGCGCCGCCAATGCGGCGAAGAACCCGGTGACCCTTCCGTTCACGGAGCTCGGCGATAGCATGAAGCGCGCCCCAGGGAGCCTCATCCGGGCGCTGGGGTCCCCATTCGTTCAAATTACTCCGCAGTTTTCGCAAAAAATACCTCGGTTTTTGACAAAACGGCTGTCGACATCGCCGGCCAAATCGGTGAGACTCGTCCCCGTCTGACCCCACTCGAGACAGGCAATGCACTGGTTTCGGCCACCAAGCCGTTTGCGCGAGACGACCCGCGCAGGAGCTGGTGGCATGTGCTCTCGACGCTCGCCCTTTTCGGAGTGTCCGCAGCGGGCACGAGCTACGCCCTGCCGATCGGCGTTAGGATCGCTTCCAGTATCCTGATGGGCTTCCTGATGATGCGGCTCTTCGTGATCTACCACGACCAGCAGCACCACGCTATCCTCTCCCGCTCGAAGCCGGCCGAGCTCCTGATGAAGCTCTTTGGCATTCTGGCGCTGACCCCGAGCAGCGTCTGGCGGAGCTCCCACAACCACCACCACAAGCACAACTCGAAGCTCCGCGGCTCGGACATCGGCTCCTTCCCGATCATGACGAAGGACCAGTTCGTGAAGAGCACCCGGAGCCAGCGCGTGGGCTACTTATTCGTGCGGCACCCGCTGACGATCCTCTTTGGCTACGTCTTCATGTTCCTGTACGGGATGTGCCTGAAACCCTACCTGAATTACCCGAAGCGCCACTGGGACTGCTTCCTGGCGCTGGTCGTCCACTTCGCGATCGCGGCCGCGCTCGTCACGACGGGCGGCGTGACGGCGCTCATCCTCTCCCTGGTTTTCCCGTTCTTCATCACGTACGCCGTGGCGACGTACTTCTTCTACGCGCAGCACAACTTCCCTGGGGTCTCCTTCAGCGCCCAGGGCGGGTGGACCTACGAGAAGGCGGCCCTGGAATCCTCGAGCTGCATGCAGACCGGGCCCGTGATGGGCTGGTTCACGGCCAACATCAGCTACCACCACATCCACCACCTGAACGCCCGGATCCCGTTCTACCGGCTCCCGGAGGCCATGCGGGCGATCTCGGCCCTGCAGAGCCCGAAGGTGACCTCGCTCAGGCCCTCGGACATCCGCAGGTGCCTGAGCCTCAAGGTATGGGACGTCGAGAGCCAGCAGATGGTGGGCGTCCAGGGCCTCTAGGGTCCTTGACCGTCATGGTTTTTTCCTCTCACCCGGCGCCCAACCCCGCCGGGAAGGCTTGATCCAACCCCCAACATCCGTCCCATGAGCTATACAGCAGCCTCGGTCGCCAAGGAAGTCGGCGGCGAAGTGATCGGAGATCCCGCGCTCCTCCTCACGGGATTTGCCTCGGCCGAGCGGGCGGGCAAGGGGGACCTGATCTTTGCGGAGAAAGACGCCTACTTCGAGGCCGCCGAAGCCAGTGGAGCCTCGGCGATCCTCGCCTCGGGATCCCTCACCTCCGCGACGAAGGTCATCATCCGGGTGCAGAATCCCCGGGTGGCGGCGGCCAAGGCCCTCGCCCTCTTTTATCCGGATCCGGTCGCCATCCCCGGGATCCATCCGACGGCCTCCATCGATCCCCTGGCGAAGATCGACCCCCTGGCCGAGATCGGCCCCTTCTGCGCCGTCGGCGCCTGCGTGCGGATCGGCGCCCGCACGGTCCTGATGGGCGGAAACCACGTCGGCCGCGACTCGGTCCTCGGAACCGACGTCCGCCTCTACCCCAACGTGGTCATCTACCCCAAGACCCAGATCGGCAACCGTGTGGCGATCCACGCCGGCACGGTCATCGGGTCCGACGGCTACGGCTACGTTTTTGCTGCAGGCAAGCATCTGAAGATGCCCCAGGTCGGCCACGTCGAGATCCACGACGACGTGGAAATCGGCGCCAACACGGCGATCGACCGCGGAGCCCTGGGGCCGACCGTGATTGGGGCCGGCACCAAGATCGACAACCAGGTCCACGTGGCCCACAACGTGCACATCGGGCGCCACTGCCTGATCATGGGGCAGGTGGGATTTGCCGGGAGCACCCACCTGGGCGACTACGGCGTCATCGCCTCCCAGTCCGGGATCGCCGGGCACTTGAAGCTCGGGACGCAGGTGACCGTGGGCGGAAAATCCGGGGTCATGCGCGACGTGGCCGACAAGGAGGTCGTCCTCGGAATGCCAGCCGTGCCCGACAAGCAGGCCAAGCGCCAGTGGATCGGGATCCAGAAGCTCCCGGATATGCTCCTCAGGATCCGGGAGCTGGAGAAGCAGGTGGCGGAGCTAATGCCCAAAGCCTAGGCGCCTTGGTCCCACTCCACCGTGACCGGCTTGGCCAGGTTGCGGGCCTTGCCCATGCCGCCTTCAGAGTGCGATCGGAGTGCCTACGGCGTAACCGTGTTGATGGATTCTTTGCCCCTGCGGCGGTACACGCTAAAATCCCGTTTATCGGTCGTATAGACGGTGGCCTTAGGGAGCATTTCGCTCAAACGCACAACACACGCGTCAGCTAACTGCATTTTGGGGTATTTGGTCATCAACGCCGCGAGTGCCGGCGCCTCGGCAGGGAGTAGGGGCTCCACATGGAGGGCGCCTCGGCGGATCATCTCCATCAGCCGGGGACCCGACCCTTGCGCAAGATACTCTGTTTCGGCGAGAACAGCTTCACACGTCACGAGACCTTCGTGAATACGGTCGAATTGTTCCTTTGCCCAGGCGTGGTACTGGTCGGATGAGTCAAGGAATCCGACCAGAAGGCCCGTGTCAGCGATCAGCGTCACGGCCGGTTCCGTCCAAATCCGCTCAAGTTCTTGACCGCGACGCCTGTGCTGAGCGTTCCGCACAAATCGCTTAACTGGCTGCCAAGCGACGGGCCCGGCCCCTCCGACCGAAAGACATAGCGCCTTCCGCCCCGGTCCTTCACGACCAGCTCGTTTCCATTGGCCGCAGCCTTCTTGAAGCTGGAGAACTTCCTTACGAATTCGCGCGAGGTGACGATCGTTGCCATGTCACACATCCATGTCTGCCATGGCGTGAATGTCAATCCCGCTCGGCCTGATGATCCAGGGGAGAAAGCGGGGCCCAAGGCCCTGCCTCACTCGACCGTGACCGACTTGGCCAGGTTGCGGGGCTTGTCCACGTCGCAGCCGCGCTCGACCGCGATGTAGTAGCTCAGGAGCTGGATCGGGATCGTGGCCACGATCGGGAGTACGGCCTCGTGGCAGTCGGGGATCGTGATCACCTCGTCCGCAAGGCCCGGCGGCAACTCCGCGCCTTCGGTCGTGATCGCGATCACCGGGCCCTTCCTGGCCTTGATCTCCTGCATGCTGGAGACCACCTTGTTGAAGATCTCGCCCTTCGGGGCGAAGAACACGCTCGGGCACTTCTCGCTGATGAGGGCGATCGGCCCGTGCTTCATCTCGGCGGCGGGGTAGCCCTCGGAGTGGATGTAGGAGATCTCCTTCAACTTGAGCGCCCCCTCGAGCGCGATCGGGAAGAGGGAGAGCCGGCCCAGGAACAGGAAGTCCTGGTAGTGGGCGTAGCGCTGGGCGATCCCCTTGATGTGCGCGGCCTGCTTCAGGGCCTGCCGCACCAGGTCCGGGACGCCCTTAAGCGCCTTCACGTAGTCGACCCCGTCGTTGAAGCTCATGTCCCTGAGGCGCGCCACGTAGAGGGCCACCATGGCGCCGATCAGGAGCTGGGAGGTGAAGGCCTTGGTCGAGGCGACCCCGATCTCGGGGCCCACGTGCTGGAAGATGCCGCCGTCAGCCTCGCGCGCGATGGAGCTGCCGACCACGTTGTTGATCGCCATGACCCGGTACCCTTTGCGCTTGGCCTCGCGGAGGGCCGCCAGGGTGTCGATCGTCTCGCCGGACTGGCTCACCACGAAGAAGAGGGTCTGGGGGTCCAGGGGGGCGTTCCGGTAGCGGAACTCCGAGCTGTAGTCGACCTCGACCGGGATCCTGGCGAACCGCTCGATCAGGTGCTCGGCGACCAGGCACGCGTGCCAGGCCGTGCCGCAGGCGCAGAACATGAACCGGTCGACCTGCCGGAGCTCCGCCGGGGTCAGGTTCAACCCGCCGAAGAGGGCCGTGCTCGAGTCCTCCGAGAAGCGCCCGCGCATGGCGTTCTCGAGCGCCAGCGGCTGCTCGAAGATCTCCTTCTCCATGAAGTGGGAGAAGCCGTCCATGTTCGCGTCCTCGACCTTCCAGTCGATCCGGTCGACGACCGGGGAGACGTCCGCCTGGTCCAAGGTCGAGATCGAGAACTCCTTGGGGGTGATGAGGACCAGTTCCCCGTCCTTCAGGTAAACCACGTTGCGGGTGCTGGAGACCAGCGCCGAGGCGTCGCTTGCCAGGAGGTACTCGTTCTCGCCGACCCCGAGGATGAGGGGCGAGGCCTTGCGAGCGGCCACCATCTGGTCGGGGAAGTCGGCGCACAGGGCCGCGATCCCGTAGGTGCCCTCGACATGGCGCAGGGCCTTCCGGACGCTTTCCAGGAAGGCGCTCTCGCCCGCCGCCGGCTTCCTCTCCTTGGCGTAGTGGTAGGCGATCAGGTTGCAGAGGACCTCCGTGTCGGTCTCGGAGGTGAAGGTGTAGCCCTTCGTGAGGAGGAAAGCCTTGATCTGGCTGTAGTTCTCGATGACCCCGTTGTGGATCAGGGCGAACTTGCCGTCGGAGGAGAGGTGGGGGTGGGCGTTGGCCACGGTGACCCCGCCGTGGGTGGCCCAGCGGGTGTGCCCGAGTCCCACGGTCCCCGTGAGGTGCACCTTGGCGACCTCCTTGGCGAGCTGCTCCACGCGGCCCACGGTCTTCACCACCTTGATCTTCCCGCCCTCGATGATCGCCAGCCCCGCCGAGTCGTACCCGCGGTATTCGAGGCGCTTAAGCCCCTCGAGGATGATGGTGGCCGCCTTGCGGGTGCCTACGTAGCCGACGATGCCACACATGTTATATTTGGGAGGATTAAGGGATTCCGCGGTGATTTTGTCTCGCGAAAGAAGGGATCACGATAGAAAAGTGAAATGTTATGACCACCCAAAAACGCGTGCTGGCCGTCATCATGGGCGGCGGCCGTGGAACCCGCCTCGCCCCCCTTACCAACGAACGCTGCAAGCCTGCGGTGCCCCTCGCCGGCAAGTACCGGCTGGTGGACATCCCCATCAGCAACTGCATCAACTCGAACATCAACCGGATCTTCCTGTTGACCCAGTTCAACACGGCCTCCCTCCACCGCCACGTCCAGGGCGCCTACCAGTTCGACCCCTTCGGCGGCGGCTTCGTCGACATTCTCTCTGCCGAGCAGACCGAGAAGAGCCTGGACTGGTACCAGGGGACGGCCGACGCCGTCCGCAGGAACCTGATCCACTTCCGCAAGTACCCCCACGACCTGATCCTGATCCTCTCCGGGGACCAGCTCTACCGGATGGACTTCAGCGAGATCATCGAGCAGCACCTGGCCAACGGCGCCGACGTGACCGTGTGCGCCAAGCCCTTCGAGATCTCCAAGGTCGAGGGCCTGGGGCTCATGCGCGTGGCCGACGACCTCTCAATTCAGCAGTTTGTCGAGAAGCCGAAGGACCCGGCCGTGATCAACAGCCTGACCGTGAGCCCCACGATCGAGGCCAAGCTCGCGGTCCGCTCGACCGAGAAGCGGTGCCTGGCCTCCATGGGCATCTACGTCTTCAACCGGAACGTCCTTGCCGACGCCCTGGAGAACTCGATGACCGACTTCGGCCGCGAGGTGATCCCCGGGATCTTGGGGACGAAGAAGATGTTCGCCCACATCTACGAGGGCTACTGGGAGGACATCGGGACGGTGAAGGCCTTCTTCGAGGCGAACCTGGCCCTGGCGCAGCCGCTGCCGCCCTTCAACATCTTCGACGCCATGACCCCCGTCTACTCCCACAACGAGTACCTGCCCGCGGCCAAGCTGAACAAGTGCAGGGTCGACAACATCATCGTGGCCGACGGCTCCATCCTCACGGACTCCGCCATGAAACACAGCCTCTTCGGGATCCGCTCCTTCGTGGGCGAGGGCTCCGACCTGGAGGACGTGGTCATGATGGGGGCCGACTACTACGAGACCCCCGAGCAATTGGCGGCCAACGCCGCCCGGTCCAAGCCCAACATCGGCGTCGGCCGCAACTGCCACATCCGGGCCTCGATCATCGACAAGAACGCCCGGATCGGCGACGGCTGCAACCTCTCTCCCGTCGGCAAGCCCGACGGCTCCTATGCGAACGGCGCCGTGATCATCCGGGACGGGGTCCTGGTGGTCCCCAAGGGGGGCATGATCCCGCCGGGAACGGTGGTTTAAGGGGCCTCGGCAACGCCGAGCGGGCCCGACCTGCGGGTCCAGAGGACCGCGCCCACCGCCACCATGAAGAGCGAGTAGAAGGTCCCGCGGCTTAGGCCGAGGATCAGCGACGCGTCGGGCTCCCGGAAGAACTCCCCGGCGATCCGGAAGAGGGCGTAGAGGATCAGGAATTCACCGGCGAGCCGACCGGGATGCTCCCGGACGACCGTGCTCTTCCAGAACCGGAGCTGCATCAGGGCAAACAGGACCAGGCCCTCGAGCGCGGCCTCGTAGAGCTGCGAGGGGTGCCGGGGCGCGATGTGGGAAAGGGGGGTGCCCTCCGGCATGCTCCGGGGGAAGATGACGGCCCAGGGGACGACCGAGATCCGGCCCCAGAGTTCCCCGTTCCAGAAGTTTGCGAGGCGCCCGAGAAAGAGGCCGGCGGGGGCCGCCGACGCCATCAGGTCCCAGAGGTGGGTGAGCCGGATCTTCTCGGAGCGGGAGAACACGGCCACCGCCACGACGACCCCCAAGAGGC
>CAITBM010000119.1 GCA_903890485.1 uncultured Opitutaceae bacterium
ATGAGCTGAAGTGACTGGAGTTCAGACGTGTGCTCTCCGATCTGGCCGGCTTCAGCCCGCCGACGCCAGGGTGTCCTTATGGGGCGCGCAGTGGCGCAGCTGGCAGTCGATTTTCAGGATGTGGCGCTGGATCCAGGACATCGACTCGCTCTGGACGTCCCGCACCAGCGAAAGGGGTGTGGCGCCTTGGGTCAGGAGCTCGAGCCATCCGTCCAACCGGTCTGAGAATTCCTTGTGGGCCGCGCAGTTGGCACCGTGGGCGGGGCATTTGACGCGGGCCATGTGGGCCTCCTCGCGGGCGAAGTGGCCGTGGGCATAGCGCTGCAGGATCACGAGCAGGTCGGTGACGTGCTCCCGCCCCGCCCCGGCGTCGACGGCGACCTTGAGCTCCTCGAGCTGGCGGATGAGCTCCCTATGCTCGGCATCGACCGAGGGATGCCCGGTTTCATAGTTGTCGTTCCAGGAAGTTGCCGAACCTTGGGTCTGTTCGGAGTTGGGGGAAGTCATTGCGGCGTCTCCTGGGTTTGTTTGGGGCGCCCTTTCAATAAGAGCTATGGAGGTAAACGGCTGCGCAGATTTCGTTTTTTGCTGCTCGAAATATGCGCAGTCGGGGGTTTGAAGCCCGCTCGGGGTGTCTGTGGTCGCGCTCTCCATCTTTTTAGTTATTGAAGGGTAATAGATTAGGATGGCCTTGTCCCTTATGGGACGGCAAGGGCGCTAGCCGATCCTGTCCCTCAGTTTACGACGGCACAATCGGGCCGGAGATTAAGCGGCTTCTCAGACAATCCCCCAAGCCCTCGGGTCGCGCCTCCGCCTGGATCGGGCCAAGCCTCCGCGAGCTGGCTTACCCCGGTTCAGAGGTCGTAATGGCAGGACACCGTGTGGGAGCCTGCCCCTGGCGCCGCGGTTTCGCGGAGCGCCGGCACCTCCGCCGAGCAGCGCTCGGTGGCGTGGGGGCACCGGGGATGGAAGGGACAGCCCGAAGGGGGGTTGATCGGTGAGGGCAGGTCCCCGGTTATGGTCGTCCGCTCGCGCTTTCGCGCCGACGGATCGGGGGTCGGGATCGCCGCCAGGAGTGCGCGGGTGTACGGATGGCGCGGATTGGCGTGGATATCCTCCGCCTCGCCCAGCTCCACGATTCGCCCCAGGTACATGACGGCGATCCGGTCGGAGACATGCTTCACGATCGCCAGGTTGTGCGCGATGAAGAGGTAGGACAGGCCGAGCTCCCGCTGAAGGTCCAGGATCAGGTTGAGCACCTGGCTCTGGATCGAGACGTCGAGCGCCGAGACCGGCTCGTCGCAGATGACGAGGCTCGGGTTCAGGGCAAGAGCGCGGGCGATGCCGATGCGCTGGCGCTGGCCCCCCGAGAACTCGAAGGGGTAGCGCCGGGAGGCATCGGGATCCAGGCCCACCTTGGCGAGGAGCTCGCTGACGCGGCGAGTCCGGTCGGCGGAGGTTCCGATGCCGTGGATCACGAAGGGCTCGGCAAGGAGCTCGCCGACCGTGTGCCGCGCATTCAGGGACTCCGTCGGGTCCTGGAAAATCACCTGGAGCCGGCGGCGGAAGGGCTTGAGCTCCTTGCGGTTCAAGGGCGCCAGGTCCTGGCCCTCGAAATGGACGCTTCCTGCCGTGGGGCGGATCAGGCGGGCGATGGTCTTTCCGAGGGTAGATTTGCCGCAGCCGGACTCGCCGACCAGTCCCAGGGTCTCGCCCGCGCGGAGCGAGAAGCTCACGCCGTCAACGGCCTTGCTGGTCGCCACCGAGTGCAGGAATACGCCGCCCTTGACAGGGAAATGGGTCTTCAGGTTGCGGACCTCAAGCAGGGGGGGTGCAGGTTCGGGGGAGGCCATCAGGGTTGGTCGGCGATCTCGCGCCAGCGGAAGCAGGCTGCGTCGTGGCCCGGGGTCACGGCCTCGAGCGCGGGCGCCGAGGAGGCGCAGCGGTCCTCGCGGTGGGGGCAGCGGTTCTGGAACCGGCAGCCGGGGGGCAGGTTCCTAAGGCTCGGCACCATGCCGTCGATCACGGGAAGGCGGGACTTGCGCAGGCTGTCCAGTCGGGGAATGGAGGCCAGGAGGCCGCGCGTATAGGGGTGGCGCGGGCTGGCGAAGATGTCGGCCACCGGGCCCTGCTCGGCGATGCGTCCCGCATACATGACCGCGACGTCGTCGCACATTTCCGCGATCACGCCCAGGTCGTGGGTGATCAGGAGGACCGCCATTCCCAGTTCGCTCTGCAGGTCCCGGATCAGGTCGAGGATCTGGGCCTGGATCGTGACGTCCAGGGCCGTCGTGGGTTCGTCGGCGATCAGGAGCCGGGGATGGCAGGCCAGGGCCATGGCGATCACGACGCGCTGGCGCATGCCGCCGGAAAGGTGGTGGGGGAACTCGGAGAA
>CAITBM010000120.1 GCA_903890485.1 uncultured Opitutaceae bacterium
ATAAGGACACCCTGGCGTCGGCGGGCTGAAGCCGGCCACCTGGACAAGAAAAAGGGGAAGGACAGCATCCTTCCCCCCGGGGTTGAAATCAGTCTGGCAGTCCGGCCCGTTCAGGGAACCGTGAGCTCGAGCTTCCCGAACCCGTCGGCCGCGATGCTCAGCTTGTCGCCGGCAACCAGGTCCTTCAGGGTCCAGACCTGTCCAGCCTCGAGGGCGTGCTCGGGCAGGGTCTTCACCTTCGCATCGGCGTGGAACACCACGCTCGGGGTGATGGTGACCGTGAGCTTGAGCGTGTCGTTGGACACATTCTTCAGGTTGAGCGCGTAGCCGTTCACGCCGTCGGCCGAGACCTTCTCGAAGGTGGCGGTCACGGGCAGGCTGGGAGCCTTGTCCGCGGTCGGAATGAGGATCGACGGACCGGCCTGCGCCGCGGGGGCGAGGAAAAGGGCCAGGGCGAGGGCGGAGCCCAGGCCGGCAATCAGGGAACGCAGGGCACTAGCGGATGTGTTTTCCATGGGGAGAAGGATCCCTGTGTTTATCGGGGGATTCCCGGGTGCACAAGGCGAATTGGCAGTCACCTTCCGGGCCGCCTCGCAACCAGCTGAACCACCGCCCCCGTTCCCGTGTGGCCCGTGCCCTCGACCACCTCCCGCACGCATTCCTGGGCGAACTCGAATTCGAGGGAGCCAAGCTCCCCCCTGAGCCCCTCCAGGGTCATGCACAGCTCAAGCTCCCTCGGACCGCCCGTCCCGCGCCCGAGCTGGTCCGGAGTGTAGGCCTCGAGCAGGAACACCCCGCCCGGGGCAAGTCCGCGGGCCACACGCGCATGGACTTCCCGCCTGAGGGGAGGCGGCAGGTGGGCGAACGTCGCCACGATCCCCGACCACGCGCGCTCGCCCACCTCGAAATCCGCCAGGTCGGCCACCACGGTCGTCAAAGGGACCGAGCGCGTTTCAGCCAGGAGCCTCGCCTTGGCAAGGCCCACGGGCGACTGGTCGACGGCGGTGACGGCGTGGCCAAGGGCCGCAAGGTAGGTTGCGTTTCGGCCCTCGCCCTCGGCCAGGCAAAGGACGGGCCCCGGCGGAATCCGCGCGGCCATCGCTGCAACGAAAGCGTTCGGATCGCCCGGTTCGACCTGGGACAATGCCTGCGCCATCTTTCGAACGACTTCGAAATCGATTTTCTCGCCAGGCATGAATGTGGGGCTTCTTGGCCTAACCTGGGAGCTGGAGGACCGAGGCCTTCATCCGGCCCCGGATATCCGCCTCGGTGATCGTGTAGAGAACGTCGAGGAAGGCGACCTGCAGGCTTCCCGGACCGGCCGACCTCTCCGCGGCGATCTCGCCCGCGAGCCCCACGATCACCATGGCGTGCGCCGCGGCCTGCAGCATGTTGGGATTCACGGCGGCAAACGCGCCGGTAATGGCAGTGGCCGTGCAGCCCATCCCGGTCACCCGGGTCATGAGCGGGCTCCCGTTACGGATCTCGACGACCCGTTCGCCGTCGACCACAAAGTCGGTCGCGCCGCTCAACGAGACCACGCACCGGCACTGCCGGGCGAGGGCCTGCGCGGCGTCCAGCGACTCCACAGACGAACGGCTGCTGTCGACGCCCCGGGTCCCCTTCTCCGCAAGCACCAGCGAGCGGATCTCCGAGCCGTTGCCCCGGATGATGGTGGGCTGCGCCACGTCGATCAGGCGAAGGGCGGCCGTTGTCCTCAGCCGTGTCGCGCCGCTGCCGACGGGATCCAGGACTATCGGGATTCCCCTTCGGCTGGCGGCGTGGCCCGCCCGCGCCATGGACTCAATCCAGTGCTCGCTGAGCGTCCCGATGTTGAGGACAAGCGCGTGGGCAATCTCGACCATCTCATCAACCTCCTCGATCGCGTGGGCCATGACCGGAGAGGCCCCCGCGGCCAGGAGTGCATTGGCGGTCGAGTTCATCACCACATAGTTGGTGATATTGTGCACGAGGGGCGACCGGGTCCTAATCTTCTCGAGGTCGACCCAGGGCTCCAGGGGTAGGGATGAATTTTTCATGGGAGGAAAATGCGCTGGATCCCTGCGTCTCGCCTTCGCCGCCACCCGGGGGCGGAGGAGGAAGACTCTCACCGGGGGCGGGCCTCAGCAATTTAAAAGGATTACCCGGGCCGAACCCGCCGGACGCGGCGCCGGCCTCCACGATCCGGTTTTTCGCCCGCCCAAGATTTGAGCTAGACGTTGCCTCGGGTCGGGTCTCCCCCTAGGAAACGGCGAACCCCATGATACCCCCCAGGCGCCTGATTTTCCTCCTCGCCGCGCAAGCCTGCCTCTGTCCCCTCCTCTGGGCGGCGACCTCCTACGAGGTCGAGTTCGAGAACAATGTCGCCGTCAAGATGCGCGACGGCGCGATCCTGCGCGCCGATGTCTACCGGCCCAAGGCGGACGGAAAATTCCCGGTGATCCTGGAGAGGACCCCCTACGACAAGTACTCTAACATCCACGACGGCCTGGTGGCCGCAGCCCGGGGCTACGTCTTCATCATCCAGGACGTCCGCGGCCGGAATGCGTCCGAGGGGCAGTGGTATCCCTTCAAGAGCGAGGGGGCCGACAGCTACGACAGCGTCGAGTGGGCCGCCGCCCTGCCCTACTCCAATGGCAAGGTCGGCATGGTCGGCGGATCCTACGTGGGGGTCCCCCAGATGCTCGGCGCCGCCGAGGCGCCCCCCCACCTGGTCGCGATCTACCCCGGCATCACCGCATCCAACTACCATGCGCACTGGGCCTACCAGGGCGGCGCATTCTCGCAGCTGCTGGCCGAGGCCTGGGCGAGCGTCCTCTCCGTGAACGAGGCGAGCCGCCGCGCCTCGGGGACCGTCCTGCCGTCGCACTGGGACCTCATGCTGCCCCCGTCGAGGTATCCCCTGATCGACCCGGGCACCTCCGCCGGCCTCGCGTCCTACTTTTTTGACTGGATAGCCCACCCTGCGTACGACGACTACTGGAAGCAGTGGTCCCCCGAGGAGCACTACGGCAGGATCCAGGTGCCGGCGCTCCACCTGGCCGCATGGTACGACCTCTTCCAGCCGGGCACGCTTCGCAACTATCAGGGGATCCGCGAGCACGGCGGCAGCGCAGCCGCCCGCCAGGGCCAGCGCCTGGTCGTCATTCCCGGGGGCCACGCCGGATTCGGCCAAAAGGTCGGCGAGGTGGATTTTGGACCCGCCTCGGTGCTCGACACCTGGGAGATCGGGATGCGCTGGTTCGACTGGATGCTCAAGGGCGTCGACAACGGCATGGCCCGCGAGAAACCGGTGAAGCTCTTCGTGATGGGCAGGAACCAGTGGCGCGACGAGGACGAGTGGCCGCTCTCCCGGGCCCGCGAGACCCGCTACTACCTCCACTCGCAGGGTTCGGCCAACTCGGCCTCCGGCGATGGAGGCCTCGGCACCCAGGCGCCCAAGGACGAGCGCCCCGATAGCTACGTCGACGACCCGGCGAACCCGGTCCCGACCCACGGCGGCGCCATCCTCGGGGACACCGGGAAATTTCCTCCCGGGCCACTGGACCAGAAGGAGGTCGAGGCGAGGCGGGACGTCCTGGTCTACACCAGCGAACCCGTGGGTCGCGACACCGAGGTGACCGGCCAGGTGAGGCTCGAGCTCTTCATCCGCTCGACCGCGGTCGACACCGACTTCACGGGCAAGCTGGTCGACGTCTGGCCAAACGGCTTCTGCCAGAACCTGACCGACGGCATCCTCCGGGCGCGGTACCGCAACTCGATGGAGAAGGCCGAGTTCATGAAACCCGGCGAGGCGTACAAGGTCGTGGTCGACCTGTGCTCGACCGCCAACGTGTTCCTTCCCGGTCACCGGATCCGGGTCGAGGTGGCGAGCAGCAACTTCCCGCGCTTTGACCTGAACCCGAATTCCGCCGAGGAGCCCGAGAGGGCTTCGGTTCGCCTTAAGGCCAACAACACTATCCTCCACGACCGCGACCACCCCTCGGCGATCGTGCTGCCTCTCGTCGACTAAGCTTCCCCTAGCCGAGCGTCGACCGCACCAGGGCGAACTTCCTTAGCGCCTCGGCTGAGGCCGCCTCGAACGCCTGGGCGCTCACCCCGGCGGCCTCAAGCTTGGCGTCCGAACGCTCCAGGTAGGGCCCCTCGCCCGGGAGCCCGTAGCCCAGTCGGTCGGCCTCGCCCGCGGCGAGGTTGAGCAGGTGGGTGAGCTCCCGGTCGCCGGGGCACAGGTCGGGCCTGTACTGGTGGCCGATCGCCGAGACGAGCGCCGACGGGAAGCGCCATTCGGTAAGCACGAAGGCCGCGGCCTCGCAGTTGGTGATCCCGGCCCGGCTGCCCTCCCATTCGACGAGGTCCCCGCTTGAGGACGGATCATAGGGGCTCTGGTACTGCGAGTCCCGCTTCAGGCCGTCGAGCGCCACCTTGCCTGTCGACCGCAGGAGCCCAGCCGAATAAGCCTCCTGGGGGTCGATCTCGGTCGACCGGGCGGCCTCCTCCATGACGAGCGCCGTCAGCAGGGAATTCTCCCGAAGTGCCGAGCCGCTCACGCCGTACATCCCCAATCCCTGGGTCGCCATCTGCGCGACCGCCGCCACGCCCGCAATCCTGTAGATCTCCAAGAATCCCACGCGCGCCAGGGCCTGTTCAAGCGAGGCATAGGGGGAGCCGCTGGTATAGGCCGGGCTGTTGGCTATCCGCAGGATGCGGGCCGTGAGCGAGGCATCGACCTTCAGAATGGACGTGGCCTCCCCCAGGTCGGCATCCGGCTCAAGCCGCAGCCGTCCCAGCTTGGCAAGGATCTGCGGGGCCGCAGGCAGCGACTTGGCCACATGCAGCAGGATTTCACGGACAAAGGAAAGCGTCATAGCCTAGGCCAACCCATCGACACATCCGGTCCCCCGGCTTAGCGAAATCGTTGCCCCATCATGAGATCCGGGGATTGTTACGGACGGGTGAAACCTGCTCGCACACCGGTCGCCAACAAGGGCTTACGCTTGCGGGCGATTGTGACCCGGCATAGCTTCTGCCGCCACCATGTCGAAACCCAAGACTAGCAAACCCAAGGATCCGGACGAGCAATTCATCAAGCGCGTCCACCAGGAGTTGATCGACGACTACGACGAGGAGCTGGAAATGGAGCGCGAGGACTGGGAGCACACCCATCCCGACCGCGCGGCACGCCCCGTCGAGGCCGACTCCAGCCGCGAGGCGCGCAACCGCTATTTCAAGGAGCTGTTCCGGCTCCAGGGCGAGCTGGTTAAGATGCACGACTGGGTCGTGGAGACGGGATACCGCATGGTGATCGTCTTCGAGGGCCGCGACGCCGCAGGCAAGGGAGGCGTCATCAAGCGCATCACCCAGCGCCTCAATCCGCGGGTCGCCCGGGTGGTCGCCCTTCCGGCCCCCTCCAGCCGCGAGCGCACGCAGTGGTATTTCCAGCGCTACATCGCCCACCTGCCCGCGGCCGGGGAAATAGTGCTCTTTGACCGCAGCTGGTACAACCGGGCCGGGGTGGAGAAGGTCATGGGATTCTGCACCGACGAGGAATACGAGGAGTTCTTCAGGACCGTGCCCGAGTTCGAGAAGATGCTCGTCCGCTCGGGCATCAAGGTGGTCAAGTACTGGTTCTCGATTCCCGACGAGGAGCAGGAGTTCCGGTTCCGATGCCGCATCAACGATCCCCTCAAGCAGTGGAAGCTGAGCCCCATGGACCTTGAATCCCGGCGCCGCTGGGAGCAGTACACGAAGGCCAAGGAGGTCATGTTCGAGCGCACCCACATCCCCGAGGCGCCGTGGTGGGTCGTGCAGGGAGCCGACAAGAAGAAGGCTCGCCTGAACTGCATCAGCCACCTGCTCTCGCTCATCAACTACACGGAGGTCGAGCACGAGCAGATCGTCCTGCCTCCCCGCGAGCACCACCCCGACTACCGCCGGGAGCCGGTGAGGCCGGAGATGATCGTCCCCGAGATCTACTAGCCAGACCGCCTACTTGAGGCAGCAGTGCTTGTATTTCTTGCCGCTGCCGCACGGGCAGGGGTCGTTCCGGCCCGCCTTCGGGCCGGTGGCGCGAACCGGCGCCGGCCCGAGCCGGACGGCCTTGGTGTAGATCCAGCTGCCGTCGCGGCGGGCAAACTCGGCCTTTTCGTGGAGGACACCCTCCTGTCCGTCCTGGGTGTAGTACGCCGAGAAATCAACGAACGCCTGGTCGGGGGTCCGGCCGAGGGCATGGTCGTGGACGACCAGGCGGGTCCACCTCTCGGTGGGCGCCGTGTCGTCCGGCACGAAGGGCTGGCTGGCAGTGCCCTCATAGGTCGCGTGGAGAAACCGGTGGTCTCCGACAACGTGCGCCGTGTAGCGCGCCCGCATCAGCTCCTCGGCCGTTGCGGCGACGCGGCTGCGCCTGACGACGGGCCCGCAGCAGGACTCAAAGGAGCGCCCGCTGCCGCAGGGGCAGGGACTGCTCGGATCTACGGTCACCGGAGCGGGGGTTTCTTGGGGCATCGTCCGGAAGCTTTAAGCTCGCGATCGCATGCCGTGGCGAGCGCGAATTCCGGGGTTGCCGGGCGCTGGGGCACGTTAGGAGTTCGCAATTTGGGTGAAAGCGCGTTTGGTCCGCTCATATGCCCGTGCCAGAGAAACCCCAATCGACCCTCGACCCCGCGGTTCTCAGGGTGGAGTCGGTGTCCAAGTCCTACGGGCGGCGGCTCGTCCTCGACAAGGTTTCCCTCTCGGTTCGCCCGGGCGAGCGCCTCGCGCTCATGGGCCCGTCCGGGAGCGGGAAGACCACGCTCCTCAACCTGATCGGCGGCGTCGACCGGCCCGACAGCGGGGAGATCTGGCTCTGCTCCCAGCGGATGGACTCCCTCGACGCCCGAGCACTCGCTAAGGTCCGTCGGGAGAAAATAGGGACCGTCTTCCAGTTCTTTCACCTGCTTCCAACCCTCACTGCCGCAGAGAACGTCGAGCTGCCGCTCCAGCTTGTCGGGGCCAGGCCCCGCGAGCGCCAGGCCCGCGTGAGGGAGCTCCTCCTGCGTGTCGGCCTCCAGGACCGCTCGGCAGCCCTGCCGTCCGAGCTTTCGGGGGGGGAGCAGCAGCGCGTGGCGATCGCCAGGGCCCTCTCGCACCGGCCCCGCCTCGTTCTTGCCGACGAGCCCACCGGCAACCTCGATTCGGCCAACGGCGCCAACATCCTCGCCCTCTTGCGGGAGCTCACGGACGACCAGGGACCGGCTCTGGTCCTGGTCACCCACAGCGACGAGGCCGCGTCCATCTGCCACCGGAGGCTCCACCTGAGGGACGGCCGGATCGTCTCGGAATCCTAGGAGGCGCGGACCCGGCATGATCTGGCTTCTCCTGAGCCGCTTTTCCCTGAGGCACTGGCGGCATTCGCCGGGGCAGAACCTCCTGCTGGTCATGATCCTGGCCCTTGGGGTGGGCGTGTTCGTATCCATTCGCCTGGCAAACCGCGCGGCGGTCGCCAGTTTCCAGAACTTCACGGGGGCCCTCGTCGGCGAAACCGATTGGATTGTCGAGGCCCCGGTGGGGACGCTGCCCGAGTCCACGCTCGCGGAGCTCCGTTCTTCCCTGGGCGGCCGGCCGGTGCGGATCATCCCCGTCATGGAGACGACCGCCGGGCTGCCCGCGGCGCCCAACGAGCGTTCGGCGCTGGACCGGGAAACCCTGACGCTCCTCGGCGTCGACCTGGTGGGCGTCTCAAACCTCGCCGTGGAACGGGGCGCAAAGGGGGGCTTTGTCCTCGAGGGAAGGGACTTCTGGGCCGACCTGGGCGGGACGGCCCGTGCCTGGGTGTCGCCGTCTCTCTCCGGGCGGGCGACGCTGGAATTGGTCGTGGGCGACAAGCAGGTCAGCCTCCCGGTGGCGGGAGTGATCCCGACGGCGCCCGGCTCCGCGAGCCCTCCCCCCAACCTGGTCATCCTCGACCTGCCCCAGCTCCAGCGCATCACGGGGGCCACCGGCCGCATAGACCGGATTGAATTCGCGGCCGCGCCCGGGCCGGCCCTGGACGCGCGCAGGGCGGAGCTCGGTGCGCTCCTCAGGGTCCTTGGCAGAGACGGCCAGCGCTGGCTCGTCCGCACGCCGGGGGCCCGGCGCGACACGGCCGAGCAGATGACCCAGGCGTTCCGGCTCAACCTCACGGTCCTCTCCCTGATCGCCCTCC
>CAITBM010000121.1 GCA_903890485.1 uncultured Opitutaceae bacterium
CACCAGTCCCGCCCAGCGGGCGTGGAGGATCAGGGCGTTCCAGATCACGATGATGAGCGCCCCGTTCTCCTTGGGATCCCAGCCCCAGAACCGGCCCCAGGACTGGTCGGCCCAAATCCCGCCAAGGGTGGTGCCGACAAAACTGAATAGGGTCGCGAAGCACACGATCCCATAGACCATGCGGGCGAGCGAGTCCGCCGTCGCCTTGTCGAGCGTTGACGTGAAAACGCCGCGAAGGATGTAGATCACGGCAAGGACTCCGGCCAGGAATGTCGAGGCGTAGCCGATCGTCACCACGACAACGTGGGTCCCCAGCCAGAAGTTCGAGTCGAGCACGGCCCTCATCATCTCGAGGGTGTCCCCCGCCAGCGCCAGGTGCTGCGCGATGATCAGGGTCGCGAATCCGATCATCCCCGCCGCGGCGGTGCCGATCGCGTTCTTGTAGACGGCCTCGAGGATCAGGCAGAGGGCGACCGATCCCCACCCGATGAAGATGGCGGAGGAGTAGAGATTGGTCACCGGCGGGCGGCCTTCGAGCCACATGCGGGTGGCGATACCCACGGTCGCCACGATCCAGCCCAGGGCCACGAGCCCGAAGGCGGAGCGGCGGGCCGGCTCCGGCCACTTGATCCAGGAGAGGGCGGCGAAGAAGAAGGCCCCAAGGTACATCCACATCCCGGCGTAGAACGGCTGCGCGGCGTTAAAGAGGGTCTCCGTCCTGGCCTTCTGGACCTGCTTGGGGAAGTGCTTGGCGAGGCTCGACTGGTAGAGGCCGACGATGTGCCCGAACCTCTCCGTATCCTTGCCCTGCCACGCGTAGGCCATGCCCGCATAGGCCAGGACCGCCGGGTTCACCTCGCCCTTGCCGAAGGTCTCCAGGAGCGCCGTGCCGCAGTTGTGCCAGGCGTTGGGGTCGTCACCCTCGTCCGGAGGAATCGCGAGCAGATCCGTGCTCTCGCTCATGGCCACGAACTTCTGGCCCTCCTGCATCATCGCTGCGGCCTTGGCCTCGTCGTGCGGCTTGCCCTCCTCCTTGGCGCGCACGGCGGCCACGCCGTCCACCAGGTTCTCCTGGAGGCGAAGGAGCTCCCCCAGGAAGTCCTTGGATCCGTCGGGCATGACTGCGCGCCTAAGCCTCAGGTAGTGGGAGAGGTTCCCGTAGAGCTGGACAACCGAGGACTGGAAACGCGTGCGGTTCTGGGCCTCGACGGGTTCGGCAAGCTTCTCCTGGGCCACGATGTCGGGGACATGCGGGGCGATCTCGTTGAACGAGAACCTCCGCCTGCGGCTCGGCAGGAACCCGACGAGCGCCATCACCTGCTCCGACTTCTTGCCGTAGTGGATGGAGATCGTGTCCTCGGTCTGGCCGATGAGCGCCTGGAGGTCGGGATTGTCGATCACGAACACGTTGTAGGTGTCGGCCTTCTCGGGTGCGAAGAGAACGTCCAGGAGCCACTGGTTCGGGGAGAGCTCCTTGCGGTCGGGGGTCATCACCATCTGGCGCCCCTGGATGACGAGAAGCGTGCTCCGCGCGAGGGTGTCGAGCGGCTTGAACCGGCCCTCCGAGAGGACGGGCAGCTTCCCGAACTCGGTCACTTCCCTGGGCTCGCCCGCGGGGCCCGTGAACAGGCCCGACAGGGCGCACACCGCGGCGATCGCCACGACGTAGAAGGGCATCCTGCGGGTCATGCGGACCTCCTCCGGGCGAAGCCCCACAGGTGGATCAGGAACTGGACCACGAGGCCCAGGGTGATGGCGATGCACGCGATGTAGGGCGCCAGCCAGCTCGGGTTGCGCACCACCTCCAGGATCGTCGTGTGGTCGTTGTTGTCGAAGCTCTGCTGGTAGTAGGTGAGGCCCGCGTAGCGAAGCGGGTTGTTCATATAGATCAGAACCTCGCGGCCCGCGCCCCCATCGGGAGGGTTGATCCGGATCCGGCTCGAGAAGTTCTTGGGGATGTCGGTTCCCGGGTAGACGTCGTGGCTGAACTTAACGAGGGTCAGCGAATACGGCTGGTAGACCCGCTTGGGCCGCATCGTCAGCTTCCAGGTCTTTCCCGCGAAGTCGAATTTCTGGGG
>CAITBM010000122.1 GCA_903890485.1 uncultured Opitutaceae bacterium
AGTGCGTGGGCCGTAAACGAGGAACTGGTGGAGCAGTTTATCCGGTCGAAGAAGGAGGCTCCCGCATACCTGATCCTAGACTTTGATGCGACGGACACTCCGGTGCATGGGCAGCAGGAGGGCCGGTTCTTCCACGGCTATCGAGCGGAAGCTCACGCTCGTCAGGCTCCACTTCAGTTCGTCCCATCCCCTCCAGGCCCTGTTTGCGCACGCGGTGCGCTGGCCCCCCATCACCACGCCGTCCGCAGGACATATGTCGTGGGGAAAGATCACGAGCGTGTCGCCTACCGCGACCTCAGAGAGCGAAATGTCGACTATGTCCGTTTTGCTTTTTCTATGGGCGACCGAAGGCATTCGCTTGGCCAACACCGCGAGTACCGAAGACGCGCTGCGCAGCGCGTAGCTTTCCAATGCCTCGCCGCCGGCGAGCATCAATACGATGATTGAGCCCGCGAGGTATTCTCCCAGCACGACGGAAGTGACAATGGAGATTCCTCCGAGAAGATCGGAGCCGAATTCGCGTCTTAACAGTTTGCGCAGCAGTTCGTAGAGCATCGGCAGCCCGCCGATTACGAGCGTAACGAACAGTGGCAACTCCGCTATGGCCTTGGTGGTGGGTGCACCAAAACGTAGCAGAAGGTGGGAGCCGATGCCGCCGAGCGACAGAACCGTTATAATCGTGGTCTTGCGCTGCCAAAGCGCCGCCAGCGAGAACCAAGGGCTGTGGGTCAACGGATTTGCCGCGTGGTTCATGGTTTCAGAACCGGGGGACCAAAAACTTCGGTCTGCCCCACGGGTCAAAGGGCCCATACAGCATTTCGGGAAGCGGCGGCTCTACCGTGGGTACCATAAGTGCCCATCCTGCACGAAAGCAGCTGATTACGATATGGGGTGTTATCTGGATCTAGATACTGGTTATGGCATAAGCCTGTTTTTTCCGGTGCAGCGGACCGTTAATAAGTGACAGGCCGAAATGAGTCGTTGCTGGGAAAACGCTTCGACCAAGCGATAAGCTCATGTTATTCACTGCCAATGACCATCCGGCGTATCACCCTGTTCCTTGCGCCAGGGGTCCTGTTTGCATTTGCCGTCTTGGCAGGCGGTTCCACGGCGCCCGAAACGTCTAGCCTGCCGCAGTCATCTCGTCCCAAACGCGTCTATCAAATAACACGGCTTACGGGCCCCGCCCCGGTGATCGACGGACGCCTCGATGATCCCTGCTGGGTGAACGTCGGAGAGTGGACCAGTGGATTCACCCAACTCACCCCAAAGTACGGGGCGCCCCCTTCCCAGGAGACCGAGCTCAAGATCCTCTATGACGACCGCAATCTTTATGTCGCGATGCGGGCTCACGACGAACCCATTGGACGGCGTTCCCGGCAGGCGGGCGACCGCGACACGTTCACCGGCGACGTCATGGGCGTCAATTTCGACAGCTACCATGACCAGCGGTCGGGGTTCGAGTTCGACCTGACGGGTAGCGGCCAGAAAATCGACCTTCGCCTCTATAACGATTCATGGGACACAACGTGGAACGCAGTGTGGGAGGGCAAGGTGGTGCACGAAGCCGACTGCTGGACTGCAGAGTTCCTCATCCCCCTGAGCCAGTTGCGCTACGATCCGCGCAACGACGTGTGGGGCCTCCATGCCTGGCGGTGGATTGACCGCCTGAAGGAGGAATCAGACTGGAACCTGCTCGCCAACGACGGCTCGGGCAACGTGAAGTCATTCGGCGAACTGCACGGACTGGAAGGGCTGCGCCCTGCCCGCCATTTCGAGCTGGTGCCATTCACCTCGGCTCGTGTCGAAACGGTCGGCGGCGGGCAAACCAAGACCAAGTTTCAGGCTGGTCTGGACGCAAAACTCGGCCTCACCAACAACGTCACCCTCGACGCCTCACTGCTGCCGGATTTTGGCCAGGTTGAGGCGGACCCCTCAGTGATGAACCTTACCGCCTTTGAGACCTTCCTGACCGAGAAACGCCCGCTGTTCCTCGAGGGCAAGGACATCTTCGATTTTCCATTCAAGGACGACACCCTCTTCTATTCGCGGCGCATCGGGCAGCCCCCGTCTTACTACCCGACCGGAGCGGCGGAACCCATGCCTGAAAGCACGACGCTTCTCGGAGCTCTGAAAATATCAGGGAAGACGGCCCGCGGCTTTTCCTTGGGGCTACTTGGGACCCTGACCGACCAAGAGAATGTGCTGGTTTCCGACGGAGCAGGTACCCGAAAGGTAGCTGTTGCGCCTCGCTCCGAGCAGGTAGTATTGCGCGGCCAGCAGGACTTTCGCAATGGCGACACTCTAGTGGGAGGGATTCTTACCCAGGTGAAACGAAGCATTCCCTCCGATGATCTAGCGTCCCAGACGCCGAGCCTTGCGACGGTGGCCGGTGTGGATGTGTCGCATTACTGGGCAGACAGGGAATACGTCTTCCAGGCCGTAGCCGTGGCGAGCGAGGTCCGTGGAGATCCCCGGTCTATCAGCCGCCTCCAGCTGGACTCGGCGCACTATTTTCAACGCCCTATCGATGGATCCACCAGCTATGATCCTTCGAAGGATGACCTGACCGGAGGTGGATACTGGATAAAGGCCGGCAAAGCTAGCCAGGGACACTGGCGGTGGTTCGAGGAGCTCACAAAAAAGAGCCCCGGCTTGGAGTTCAACGATCTCGGTTATTTGGCCGAAGCCGACCGGCTGGAGCAACGCTCACTGGTTGCCTACTTGGACAAGGTGCCTGCCGGGTGGTACCGAGACTATGAATTGGACCTATCGCAAAAGAATGCCTGGACCACGCGAAACGAATTCCTCAGCTCGGGGTTGGAGCTTGATGCCTCGGCGGATTTCAAGAACCAGTGGAGTGCCACCACCTCCCTTGCCGCTCAGGGTGGTGGGAACGACCCGGTGGCCCTTCGTGGAGGCCCACTGCTGCGGATTCCAGCAAGCTGGAGCTGGTCCGTCGTGTTGAACACCGACGAGACACGACCGATCTGGTGCAACCTCTACGCCAAGGGCACGCAGGCGCAGGGAGGGATATCGAGCTCCTCGGGCTACGGCGGGAAAATCAGCCTGCGGCCGGTTCCTTCCGTCCTTCTTTCTCTTGAGGCCGACTCTACAAGCGAGGCGGACCGGCAACGCTACGTCGCCTTGACACCGGTCAATGGGTCGGCGGGCTGGTTTGTTTCGCAGCTCGACTGCCAGTCCCGCTCGCTCGCTCTTCGAGCGGAGTGGAACCTGCGCCCGGAGGTCAGTTTGCAGTATTACAACAATCCTTTCGGATCCACCGTGCGTTACACAGGGTTTCGCCACGTGGTGGCACCGGGAGCGGCAATATACTCGCAGCGCTTTGGCGCCGTGCTTCCCTATTCACTTGCAGGAGGACTGTATACCTTTGACGAGAATCGCGATGGAATCGCCGACTTTCAGCTGAGCGACCCCGATGGCAACAACGCCAGCTTCCACTCGAACCTCGTTCTAAAATGGGAGTACCGTCGCGGGTCGACCCTCTACCTCGTCTGGTCGCAACAACGAGGCGGCGCAGATTCCGTGAAAAGCGAAGACGCATGGTCATCGCTGGGCGGCTTACGTCACAGGAGGCCAGACAACCAATTTCTGATGAAAATCACGTATTGGCTATCGTCGTAGCGGGAAATCGGCCGGGACAGCCAGCCTGGATTTTTGGAGCTCTAATTGTACTCGAAGCGGTTTGGACCCAGTCTGGCGTCGATTGGTCCGCTCTGCCCGAATGCCTTGCCCCGGGCTGAAAACCGCCGCGGTCATGGACGGAGGCCCAATGAGAGAAACCGGGAAAGCAGCGGATAAAATGCACGGTCGAGGCGGAGGTTAAAGAAGAGATAGACACCAATGACCGCCACCAGGCATGCATCGGCGAGGTGATTGTAGGTGAAGACTATTTGATGCCCCGTCCAATGGAATTCCACCGACAGTATGTTCATGTCGCCACCTCCGTCATTTTCTCCATTTATCATGGAGCCAAACGGGATTCCCTGCCCTCCCCTCTTCACCTGCTTCCAGAAGACGTAGCTCTCGAAGAAACTAGCGGCGCCGATAAAGAGGACCACGTAGCGACAGGCACCCCATTTGAACCTCTCGGGAAACTCGAAGAAAAAAAGGCCCATCATTGCCGCCGAGAGGTAGAACTCCCCTCCAACACCGCCGAAAATCATCCACAGGTGGGCCCTCTCCTCCGAAAGACTCCATGTCATAAGGGTCTGCGCGGCAACCAAGACGACGCCTAGCACCATGGGCCACAGTCTTCTCTCCCGCCACCCGGCCGCCGCCAAAGCTAGGAGGGCCACGAGAACAAATAGGTAAAGGGCCACCGACTTTGTGGGCTCGACATTGGTCCAGCCAAACGGCAACGGCACGGCAGGCCTGCTGGAAAGCCAGGCAATGCTCGCGTGGCCAACCTCGTGGATCCAGACATGGAATCCTTCGAGAAGAAACCCAAATGAGGACAAATGAAATAAGACAGCAAGAACGGCAACAACCGGCGGGGCGACCGCCTTGACCAGCGCGTTGTCGTAGGAGCTTAGATCAAAACGGCCCTCCTTGGCCATAGACGCGCTGTTGAAAAGTTGGGGATCCATTCAGATCCTAAGTGGCGCGGTCAGCGACTTCGGGTCCCGCAGGGTTACGCAGGATCGTGCCCAGGGCCTCTCAAGTTCGTCCCGCCCCAGTGTCGATCGGCTGAATTCATTTGGTCAACCCCGAGCCAAGAGCATTCCCTGCCCAGTGGATGCCCGAGGCTCGCCTCACTTTTTCGGTGGGTTCTCAAGGTCATCTAGCCGCTTGATAACGGCGGCGTCCTTTGTGACAGCCCGAAGCCGTGCAATGATGGCTCGGTCATCCTTCTTGAGCTCCCAATTGTTTTGAGGCAGCAGGGAAATCGTGTTCTCAACCGCTGACGATCTCAGCGCCGGGTTCTGTGTCTTCTCCGCCACGGTCGCCAGCGGATCAAGCCCCGTCTTGTCGTTCCAGTGGCCAAGGGCGACCAGTGCGGACTCCGCCTGCGGTTCCTCCGCTTGGAGAGCGTACCGAGCGACGTAGCCCGCGGCCTCCGAGCCCCCAATGCGAGACAAGGTCGTTAGCAAGCGCCGTTGCACGGCCGGTGACGACTTTCCCACCAGGTCCGCGATCGGCTTGAGCCGAGCCTTCTCGTCTGGATTTCGGAAGGCCGACGAGGACGCCGCCCTTATTGCATGCGTCTGCTCGGTCGAATCAGTGGATGTCACCAACCAGTCGAGAAGCGCCGTTTCGAGGTCGGCCGATGCCACGAGGGCGAGACCGTCCAAGGCGACGCAGCGCAAGGGGACATTGGCCTCTGCCCTGATCGCCATGAAGAGGTCCGCCGCACCCGGCGCATCGCGCAGAGCCAATTCCTCGAGAAAGACAGTCCTCAGGGGATTTTCCGCCTGGCGGGCGCCGGTCAAGACCACCTCGTCCACTCCCGGGCCCCTGAGTTTTGAGAGGCTGAGCTTCGCCGCGCTCCCCTCTTCGCCTGTCGTGCGAACCGATTTGGCGAGCAACTGCGCCACCTCCGCATTACCCGGAAGTTCACCCAGGCTCACGATGGCCGCACGCCTAAGGGCGGGCTGGTCGCTGCGGGCAGATTCCAGGACAAGGGGCAGAGTTGACGGCTCCCCAACACGCCCAAAGGCCGCAATCACACCTTCCTGGGTCAGAGGGTCGAATGAGCTGAAGTGAGCACCAATCACCGGCATGAGCGATGACGGCGGCAGTTTAACAATCCACGTCGCGGCAGACTGCTTGAGCGACAAGTCGCTCCCAGCGAGGGCGGCCGCAACCCGATCTGGCGCGCCGGAAGGATCTAACGCCAGAAGGCCAGAAAATGCGGACGTCCTCAGGGGTCTGGCAACCGAGGGGTTATCCGCAAGCTCTTGGAGCGCCTTTACAGAATCAGCAGCGCCCAGTTTTCGGGCACAGGCTATCCTTGCCTCGATAACCGAGGGCGAGAGTGGATTCGACGCCCTGGATAGGGCTTCGGCGGCCTCAAGGCTTCCGATCTGCCCGAGCGCCTTTGCGGCCGAGGCCGCAGAATCCGGATCCTCGAGCAATGCGCCAAGGGCCGGCACTGCCGCGGTGACGCCGCGATTGCCAAGGGATTGGATCAAGGCGACCCGAACCCTGCCGGTCGACTGGCCCAGGCCCGAAAGGAAAACCGTGTCCACCGTCGCCCCCTGCGCGCGCTCCAACGCCGCCCTGGCCAGATCGACCTGCGTTCCGTCCGCCAGCATGGAGACCAGGACCGGAGGGACCGGGTGCTCCCCGTGTGCGAAGCTGATGGCGTAAAGCCGGCCAAGGTTCTCGCAGATTGCCTGTCGGCCCGCGTAAGTAGCGTCGGCCCGACCAAGAAGATTCACCAACTGCGCCTCGATGGCCGCCAGCCTAGGGGTATCCTGGCCTGCATCGGCAATTGCCTGTTGGAGATTAGCGACAGCCTGCTGGCTGCCAGAGTATTCAAGTGCAGCCAATCCCTCAAAGGAGGGTTGCTGGTACTGCGCCGCGGCAGTCGCCTGGGGGGCGACGGGCGTCGCGCAGCCTTGGACAACAAGCGCAACGATTGCGCCAAAGAGACACGCCTTGAGGCTCAAAGAAGGGCGAAAGGTCATGGGGATCAGGGGCTAGAGGGTTGCGTACGGAGCCCGGCGGGTCCGGTCGAGCAACGTGGAAGCAACAACGTCGCCAAGCACATCCTCGGCTAGCGGGTCCCATCGAACGGGCCGGCTAAGGCGGGCCGCAATGTTGTTAAGGTGACAGACCGTGGCGCTTCGGTGTCCCGTCTCCACATCGGAGATCGTCCTCTGCCGCGACCGGATGGCACCCAGGAAGTCGTCGTGATGGTCGTTGCTTGCGTAGAGATGGACCTCTCCTGGGCTAAGCGGGCGTTTCGCCAGCTCCGGCGGGTCCGTGACCAGGTAGTCGCCCCGCGACACCCACACGGTTCCCTTGGTGCCCGAGAACTCGATCATGGCCTTTAACCCCTCGTCGACCCGCTCAACACGGACGCCGTTAGCATAGACATGGGTCTGGTAGGGAGCTCCCTCAAATCCCTTTGGGATGAATTCCACGGGGCCCGAGTCGTCCATCCCGAGCGCCCACTGGATGATGTCAAAGTGGTGGGCGCCCCAGTCGCCATTCTTGCGCCCGCCGTACTCCAGAAAACGCCGCCAACCTCCACCGTAGTCCCCCAAAACACGTTTCTCGTTGTAGGGCCGCCAAGGCGTGGGTCCAAGCCAGCGGTCGTAGTCGAAGTCGTCCGGGACCGGCTCGGCCGAGAGATTCGGCGCCTCAGCGAACTCCCCGAGGGACGTCCTGATGACTTTCAGGTCGCCGATGAGTCCGTTGCGAACGATCTCGGCCGCCTTGCGAAACGATGAATTCGACCTTTGCTGCGTGCCGGTCTGAAGGATGCGGCCGTATTGCCGGGCTGCATTGACGAGCGGACGGCCCTCGCGGACCGTGAGGGTAAGGGGTTTCTCGCAGTAGACATCCTTGCCGGCCCGGATGGCGGCCAGAGCCACGGCAACATGCCAATGGTCGGGAGTACAAACAAAGACGGCATCAATGTCCTTTCTTGCAAGGAGTTCCTCGTGGTGCTGGTAGGCTGCGACGGTTCCTGTGGTCCCGTAATCCTTTTCGGCCATGGCAGCCATTGCCTTCGCCTTGCTGTGGCGCACGTCGCACACTGCAATGATTCGGGAGTCGTCCCGCCCGATCAGCGCCGTGTAATGGCTGGAGCAGATCAATCCGTTGCCCACGAGGCCTAGGGATATGCGATTGCTCGGCGCCTCTGGCCCCGAGAGCGCAGCCCGAAGGTACTGCGGCGCAACTGAAAGGGCCAGAATCCCCTTGATCCCGGTCTTAATGGCCGAACGCCGGGTGACGCCCGACGCTGCTGCTCGTGACTTCTGTTGTGATGGGTTCATTGTGGAAGGCCTGGTACGGGGATTATTGGGGAAGTGCCTCCGTCCGCGAAGGCAAGGGGTCGCTACGCAAATGTCCTAACGCTAGTACGAAGAGGAAGACGCCTAGCGCAACTACGTCAAGATGGCGAGTTACCTGTGACCTACTTCACCTTCTCCCGGAACCTGTCGACTGTCCCGTGTTTGGCCCGGGGAATTCACGAGATCGCCGTGCGTCAGCGTCTCGTAGACCAGGTTCCACGACGCCCTCGTCGACAGCGGACGAATCTGCTCCCGGATCAGCCGCTCGGTCTGGGGCAAGGCGGAACCCGCCCTTCCGTGATAATGGCTATACCCGACTTCCCACGTGTCGTACCGGTCATTGCTTGGGGAGTCGTTGGTCGCCACACCCTGCATCGATCCAGTCAGGAACTGAGTGGCCATCAGCTCAAGCGCCGCGGAGAAGCGGGGCTGGTTCTCCGAATAAACGTCCACGCCCTGATTCCACGCGACCTCCGCGGCGTGGAGGGCCGAGCCGAGCCCGTACTGCGCGTGATGTCCATTGTCGCGACAGGTCTCCTGGGTCAGGCCATCGGGCCACTTGGCCGGATGGTACCAGAATTTCTTAAAATCCCCGCCGTCACCGGCAATCGGCGTCGGCCGGGGCCCGTCGGATTTCAGATAGATATAGGCGGGGATTCGCGCCTTGAGCCGGAGCAATCCCGCCCTGAACTCCGGCTCATCTTCATTGAATACCGAGATCGCCATCATGGCGTCGATTTGGGTCAGATCGACGTTCCCATTCCAGAAACTCGCCGTGTTCAGCTGCGGGTAAAACGCCCGCCTGAACATCGCCTGTAAGGCACCCAGGTCGGCACGCCTCCAGCCCGGGTAGCCGCGCATGATCTCGGCAGCAGGCGCGAGTACGGCGCCGATCCAGCCGGCCTGGAGCCTAGCCTGTTCCGTTCCCGCGGTGAACCCCTTTAGGGGAGCCCAAGCGTTGAGGATTGAGACCGCTCGGTCAGCGTAGACCGGATCTCCCGTGAAATACCATAAGAGAGACTGCGTATAGGCGGCGATCGCATCGTCCCTTGAGACACCCGCATCGCCGCTTTTGGAGTCGATGGCCACTAGGCCATGCGGCGTTCGCACCGCAAAACCTGATGCTTTGATCCGGTCGAGCTCAGTCGTCCACGGCTGCGCCCCCGCCTTGATACGCTCTCGAACAAATTCAAGGTTCTCCCTCGAATCGATCGCGCCAGGGTGGACAAAGTCCATAGCCCAAGCGCAGGCGGGAAAGACCGCGAATAAGAATCCCGCGATGCCCCGCCAGACAGCGACGTTTTGTTGCACGGCGCCGACAAACCTAGGGGTCATGAACCCCGGGCTTCCCTTTCGGCCGGGCGAGCCAATCGCCCGAGCAGAAGGGATATTGGGCCAACCCCACCACACTAGAGCATCGTGTTCGTGTTCTCGACGCCGATTTTCCCTAGGAGCCTGACGAGCGTTGCACGGCACTGGCGTGGCGTCTTGGCGTCCGTAAGCGACGAGAGATGGATGTCGATCCAGGTGCTTTCCTGGATCCAGTGGGCCCGGATGTTCGAGTGCGTGTTGCCCGGGATGACCATATTGTAAAGCACGGCATCCCATCCCCCGATCTTTCTGAACTCCACGTCCGTTGGGCTTGGCAGCCCATTGATCGACCATTGGATCTTGTCGCCCTCCAGGATTTTCTTCGCCGAGGTGAATTTCTTGGCAGGTTCGATCCAGCCGCTGATCGAGATGTCCGGCCTCCTCTCATTTTGGAAAAGAAAGTAGCGGGGATTGAGCTTCGATCCCGAGCCAAGATTGTTCCTTAGGTCCTTTTTCGGGATCGTGACGGCTAGCGACGTGATCGGCACGTTGAGCACGTAGCCGTGCGGCAGCTCAAAGACCTGGAGCGTTTCACCCTCCGGAACCGAGGCGAGCGCATGCGAATACGCAAAGAAAGTGAAAGAGGAGCCGAAGCTGGCTGTTTGCATGATCGAATACTCACCTATGC
>CAITBM010000123.1 GCA_903890485.1 uncultured Opitutaceae bacterium
CACACCTCCCCCTTTCGGATATACCGGGACGCGGCCTTCACCCTCAGGGGCTGGGCGTGGCCGGTCGACGGCCGAGCCATCACGGCCGTTCGGGTCGACGTCGACGGCAAGCTCGCTCTTGGGAAGCTGGGGATCCCCGAACCCGAGGTCGTCGCCCGCTATGGCCTTCAGCCCGAGAATCCGCAGCCCGGCTTTGAGGTCACCTTCGAGACCCCGGCGGGGCGCCACGCCTTCAGCCTGGAGGCGCGGCTCGGGGAGTCCGAGTGGCGCTCGATCATGCGGACCACGATCTGGTGTGAGCCCCGCCCCCGATGATCCCGAGCGACGCGCAGCAGAGGTGGCAGACGAGCCGCGCCCCGCTGGGGGACCGGTCGGCCTACAAGAAGGTCTGGGAACTCCAGTCCCACGACTTGGACGTTGCCGCCCTTGCCGTGGCAGGCCACACGGACGAGGCCACCCTCGAGCTGACCGCCCGCGGCACGATCGACATGCTCAAGTCGACGGTCGGTGTTGAGCCCGAGGACGTCATCCTGGAGATCGGCTGCGGGATCGGCCGCGTCGGAGTCCCTCTCAGCAAGGAATGCCTCCACTGGTTCGGCGCGGATATCTCCTCGGGCATGCTCCGACACGCCGCCACACGGCTAAGGGAGCGCCCCAACACGACGCTGGTGGAGCTCTCCACGGTGGGCCTCCAGGAGTTTCCGCTCGATTCGTTCGACCTGGTCTACTGCACCATCGTCTTCATGCACCTTCTCGAATGGGACCGCTACCGCTATTGCGAGGAGGCCTTCCGGGTCCTGCGCCCCGGCGGCCGGTGCTACGTCGACAACTTCACGGTCGATACCGAGACCGGCTGGAAGATCTTCCTCGAGAGCTACAGCTACCCCATCGACCGGAGGCCCGCGCACATCAGCATGTCGTCCTCGCGGGAGGAACTGCGCACCTACCTGACGCGCGCGGGCTTCACCGAGGTCCGGGTGCACGATCTCGCCAACGGGCTCATCGCGGCGACCGGTCGAAAACCCGAGTAAGCCCGGGCCATACTGGGCCTAGTGGAGGCGGTACGTTTCGATCAGGACCTTGGCCCGGTCCATCGGGAGGCCGGGAATCCCCGGGACGGCGTCTCTTGGGGGATCGGGATCCTCAAGGAGGATGCGCCGCGACTGCGTCCCACGCCAATCGGTGAACGGCTCGATCTGGGGCCTCCAGTCCCGAACCAGGTTGAGTCCGAGCGCCCCCAGGATCACGGCTGCCACGAGGCCTCGAACGGCGTTGGGGACCGGCACGGCGCCCAGGAGCGTCGAGAATGCAAAGCCCAAGATCGGCATGCTCCCCAGGAGCGAGGCGTACTGGTACCGCGAGGCGATCGTCGTGGGGAGGCCCGTATGGAAGCGGCCGATTCCGAGCAGCACGGCGTTTCCAACCTCGAAGGCGACCAACATCACGAAGAGGGTCCGCACCCTTCCCGAGCTCCTCATGAGGCCCCACCCGATGAGCCCCAGCTTGAGGATCCCGAGGACTGCCACCGTATGCCAACCGTAGGGCTCCACGGCAAGGAGCGCATGGGTCGGATTGGCGCAGAGGTACCAGAGCCCGTACACCGCCGCATCAGCCCAATGTCCCCCCATATGGTGGTGGTTGCCCGACGAGAGGACCAGGATGAGGCCCGCCACCGCAACCGAGGGGGCCACGAGCCACGCCGCCCGGCGCAACCGCCCCGCGCCTTGCCGGCCTGGGTCAGACGCCCCTTGCAGGACGACGCCCAGGGCTAGCACGGGCCCGGTCAGGACACCCCGGGAGAAGGAAAGGGCGCTCGAAGCCACCCAGCCCACCTGCCGCCACGTCGGCTCGTCCGAAAAGAACGCGTCAAGCGCCAGGAGCATGAAGGTGACCGAGAGGACGGCGGACCACTGGACCGACCAGCAGAGCGTCTCGTAATTCGCGGCCGTCAGGCCGAAAACCACCTGGGCTAGAACCACCGACGCCCAACGCATGCCGCAGGTGCGCATCACCCGTCCCAGGAGGGCCACATTGAGGGCATGGGTGAGCCACACCAGGGCGATCATCACTGCGTACGATCCCCAGAAGAGAACGACCGCCCCCCCCAGAGGACCTTAAACAGCGGCACAAAGTTCTCGGCAAAAGCCAGCCAGACCCAGCGCCAGAACCCCAGGCGGTCGATCTGGTCGATCAAATCAAATTCATCCCCAAACCAGTACAGGCGGGAGAACAGCCCTCGGTTGAGGAAATACGGAAGCAGCGAGACGAGCCCCGCCAACGCAAGGAGCCTCCATTCCCCCGTCCTGCGTCCCGGAGCTGAAGGGCGATCGTTCATCGGCTAGAGTGCTCCGGGCCCGCCAAAGCGGACCCGGGAGAGGTAAGACCAGTCCCAGCGGTAGTCCTTCGCTGGACCGGCGCCGGTGTGCAAGATCAGCCGCTGCGGCGCCTCGGCGGGCAGCCGGACGACGGCGGCCTGGGTGCCGCGGTCTCCCGCCTGGGCCACCGGGTCCAAGAAACGCTCCCACAGGCGCTCCCGGCGTCCGGAGGCCCACACGGCATCGAGGGTGAAATCGACCCCGGCGGTGTGGCCGACACCGGTGTAGGCGCCGTCCCGCAGGCCAAAGCCGAAGGAGAGCTGCCGGGCGCCGGAGGGGACGGCAAGGAGGGCCTCGCCCTCGGCGTGCAGCAGGAGGGCCCGGCCCTCGGGCACCTCGATCACCTGCTGCTGCTCCGCCGAGGTCACGTCAAGCGGCACGTGGTCAAAGATGCCCAGTTGCACAAGCCACGGGAGTTCCGGAGCCGGCCGCAGGGGAAGGGATGGAAGGGCGCTCACCCGGACCACCACCCTGCTCCAGAATTCCTCCTGACCGGCAGGAGTTTCAAAGTGGAAGGACTTCACCCAGGACCTCGACTCGCCGTGCAGGAGCGCCGCCACGTCCCCTCCGTTGGCCACGGTCGGCACGAGGATGAACCCGGCCCGGGAGAGCCGGGGCAGCATCCGCCACACGCTGCGGCGCCCGAGCCGATCGGTCGTGGCCAGATTCAGGATCGCGGGCTTGTAGGCCATTGCGCGCAGGCGCCCCAGGAGCGTGGGGATGGGATCCGCCTCGAGCCAGAGCGCGTGGTCGATCGAGGTCGGCAGGTCCACCTCATCGGAAAGCCTGAGGGTCCTTGAGAGCACTTCCCTCCGAAGGAGAGGCTCCCGCGGGAGCGACGACGTCTTCCTGAAGAGCCAGACGTCCTGCTCCGGGAAAAGGGCCTCGTAGTGGCCCTTTAGCCCGGCGACTAGCGGAGCGTCGTCGAGCCCCGGATACCGGTTGTCGACAGTCTCGCGGTCCCAGAGGATGAAGTCGGGGGCCCTGCTCGACTGGTAGTGGCGCAAGTTGTAGCCTTGGAGGCTTGGGGTGTAGGCCGAGTAGCCCTGGAAGATGGGGCGAGCCGAAAGCCTTAGGCCCCCGAGTATCGCCGTGCCCAGGTTGAAGTCGTAGACATCCGCGGTCCCTTGGCCCACGGCCGCCTTGATTGCCGGCAATGTGGCTGCGGCCCGGGCCGAGGCGTAGTCGCCCTCCCAGTCCCTCGCGAGCGAGCCGAGGTGGCGGAGCGAGGAGACGTTTCCGTAAATGCGCTCCCACGCCACCCGCGGCCCCTGGCGATAATAGTCGGCGTCAAACCAGGCGATCGCGAGCATGCAGAGCGGCAGCACCGCATCGACCGGATGCCAGCGGCGGCCCGGGTAGAGGAGCCCGGGCAAGACGGGCCCAAGGATCATCGCAAACGTGAAGATTCCGAAGATGTGGCCGCCCAGGGCGACCATGTCGGCACGGGTGTAGCTCTCCTTCCACATGACCAGAAGGACAAAGCCCAGGAACAAGGCCGCGAACGGGGCCTCAGTGGGGTCCGCCAGCGTGCTCCAGATTTTCCAGACGAAGACGGCCCCGAGCAGCGCAAGAGCCGCACCGGAGAGGAAGAGCGGCCAGGACTCATCGAACCCCATCGCGTCGCCGTAGCCCGAGGAAATCTCCAGGCTCCGGCGGACGTACGGGTAAAGGTTGTCCGGGTTCTGGCCGGCGGCCACCCAGGCCCCGAGAACGGAGAGGCCGAAGGCGACGACGACGAGGGCCGCCCTGCCGGGCGCCCCCCGAGCGATCCAGCAGAGAAACGCGCACCCGACGGCGGCCCCGGAAATCACCCCATAGGTGAACTTGAGCTGGGATAGGAACCCGAGGAGGACGCACCAGAGGACCAGGCGAAACGCCGGGGTGCCCCTCCCCATGAGCCCGCCGATGCCAATCAGCGTGATCAGCACAAAATAGACGGAGTCGAGGAAGAGCCAGTGAAACGCCAGGGTCGCCCCGGCAAAGGCAAGGCGCCGCCAAAGGGGAAGGCGCACGGTGAGCGCCACCAGGCAGAACGCGACGAGAAGCTGGCCCAGGGTCTGCCACAGGAGGATGGGGACAGCCTGAGTGCTGCCCAGGTGGAATTTTACCTTCAAGAAATATTCTTTTAGAATTATTTAAAAAAAATAATTTAGAACTTTATAAAACTATTTCTTTTGG
>CAITBM010000124.1 GCA_903890485.1 uncultured Opitutaceae bacterium
ACGCTCTGTTCCCCGGCGTCCGCTTCTCGTAGGATGCGGACTTTCTCCTCTGTACTGTAGCGTTTACCTTTCATGGTCTGGGTCCTTTATGTTGGCCCAGACCGACTCTTCAAGCGGCTCGAAGCGGCGGGATCACGTCAAGGCCCATCTCCAGGGCGACCTGCCCGTAGGTTCCCTCGGTTCCCGGCCTTATCTTGAGCGTCTGCCGATAGACCCCGGCCTGGAACGCGGAGACAAGCGACCAGTCGAGGGGCGCGTCCGAGAAGTCCTGGGAGCTGCCGGAGAGGTGCCGACGCACCTTCCCGATCAGGGAGCGGATCCCCGGGGGCGCCTGGTCCTCCGCGACCTCCTCGGATCCGCCGCGGCCAGCCCGCTCCCGCGTGAGGCCCTCGGAGGACTCGGGAAGGTGGAAGCGGGTCACGAGCTCTCCGTCCCAGGCGATGGCGCAGGTTCCGAGTGCTGTGGGGAAAATGACGTGGGGCATCGGGGCTCGCTTGGGACGAAGGGTGTCCCCGGCTGTGCGCCGCGGGCAATCGCAAAGGTCCCCCTTGATCCCGTGCCGCCGGGCCCTTCCAATGGCAATGCGCCACGCAAACCCATGAAGACCCAACACTGGCTGGTGAAGCAGGAACCCGAGAGCTACGCATGGGAGACCTTTGTGAAGGATGGCCGGACCTCCTGGGACGGGGTCCGTAATTACCAGGCGAGAAACAACCTTAAGCTCATGCGCCCGGGAGACCCCGTGCTCTTCTACGCGAGCGGGGGCCCGAAGCAGGTTATGGGCGTCGCCCGGGTCAGCCGGGCCGCCTACCCGGACCCGACGGCCGATGAGCCGGCGTGGGTCTCTGTGGAGCTTGAGGCAGTGAAGGCGCTCGCCCATCCTGTATCTATAAACCAGATACGGGCGGAGGCCTCGCTTTCCAAGGTGCCGCTTCTCCGGCACACGCGGCTCTCGGTGATGCCGCTCGCCCAAGCGGAGTTCCGGGCGATCGTCGAGCTCGGGGGCAAGCCCGACCGTTCCCCCTAGCGCCTGGAAACCCCCATGCGCCCAGCGCGCATAGATCGGCCCCCGGTCGCGGCTGGTGCCCGGGTGGGCGACAAACCGGGAGTCGGGCGCGAGCGTGTTTAGCCGCCTATTTCCAGAGTGTCAGGTTGTAGGACAGGACGACGTAGCCGAGTAAATGGTGACGGGAAGAATTGGTCCAATAGAGGGCCGGATTGAGGGATAGGTCCGGGTTGAAATTGTACGTCAACCCCACAGTTGCGGAGTTGCCCGGGCCGGACTGGAAATCTGTCGAAAAGGCGACGCGGTCCGTCAGCAGCCGCTTATAGCCGAGCAGCAGTTCGTCGTGCCCAGCCACTTGGATGACACCGGCGACATAACGGTCCTTCTCGGTGTAGCAGCCGTATTCGATCACCGGCTGAGCCTTGCCACCGAGGGTCGACCAGTTGATCACACCGACCGTCAGCAGGTGCGGGCCGCTTTGCACCAGATTGAATTCGGTTGAGAATAGGCCCTCGGAGGGTTTGAGGCCCTGGAACCAAGCAACCTCGAAACGCGGTGTCACGCCCAGCTCGAGTTGCAGCTGCTGGCTGTTGCCGATATAGGAATGTTCGGCTTGCGCACTCAACGTGAGGACGCCGCGGGGTTGGATCTCAGGGGTGACGATCTGATTGAGGCCCACGATTGTGGCGGATGCGGTAGGAACGATCGCGCAGGCGGCGAGCACCGCCGAGGAGGCCAGACAGCGGAACGCTACTGAGGGATTTCCACGCATTTCTCAGGTTGGCTGGGTTTCACCGAGCGCGGCATTCAGGAGGCCGCTGGATTCGGAACGGGTTGCCTCGGCGCCCCAACACGCTGCAACCCGGACGAGGGCGGCCATTGCCCCCGCTCTAGCGATCCTCTGCGTCAGGTCGTCGTGCCGCGTCATGCGTGTCTCCAGGAAGCTCATCGTGCCGGGATGCCAAGGCAGGGATCAAGTCCATCCCTTGGGCTCAACGAAGATTTAACGCGATCGTAGTGGAACGCCGCTTCCCCGGGTGGGTGTCCCCGGGAGCGCCTGGGTGGGCCCACCGGGGCTTTGAATGGAATTGACGAGCGCAAGGGGGGCCGGTGCCATCGGCGGCCCGGATGAGTGAACCAACCCCATTGCCGCTGTTCCACGTCGTCGGGTTTTCGGGTCATCGGCAGATCGACCGCCCCGTGGAGGCCGCGGCAGCGATCCGAAGGGCCCTCGAGGCCCTGAAAGCCGACGGCTCGGGCGAGTGGATCGCGCTCTCGTCGGTGGCGCTCGGGGGCGACACCCTCTTCGCAGAACAGGCGCTCTCCATGGGCATTACCTGGCATGCCCTCCTCCCGCTGCCCGCGGCCGAATTCCGCCTCGACTTCTCGGCCTCCGACTGGGGCGCCGCCGAGGCCCTGATCTCCAAGTCCGAGCACGTTCGCGTGATCACCGAGAACGGCTCACGCGAGTTTGTCAGTCATGGGGACAAACGGCCCTTGGCACCGGAGTGATCAGGATGGGCTGGGGCGGACCAGGTTTCACGTTGTCAAAAGATGACAGCCAAGTGCGGCGAAACCACTATTCCCCGGCCGGAAATACTTGCGACAAATTTCCGGCCTGCGGGCCGGACCCGGACACGGCCGCCCGACCCGGCGGTCGCTAGACCTTTTCGGCGATGACGAGGAACTGCTGGCCGAACAGCCGCCAGAGGAAGGGCAGGGCGAGGTAGAGCCGCAGCAAGACCAAGGGATAACGGGGGGCTCCAACCATCGAATACGGCAGGAACCGGGCGCGCGAGAGGGTGACGCGGTATCCGTTATTGGTGAGGGCTTCACCGAGGGACATCTCGGTCAGGCAGAGGAAATGATCCCAAAAATCCCAGTAAGCGCCCTGCACGTGCTTGATATTCGGCCCGAGCGCGATCAGGCGGCCGCCGGGCTTGAGGCAGCGGCGGGCCTCGACGAGCGTGTCGCGGAGGGCCTTCTTGTCGGGCAGGTGCTCGAAGAAATTGCTCGTGAAGACGACGTCGAGCGAAGCGTCCGGCAATTGCCACCGGGTCGAGCAGTCCTGGGCGAGGAACGTCACGCCCGGGGCGAGGTGCTCGGGCGACCGGGGATTCAGGTCCATGCCGAATTTCTGCCCGCATGAAATATGGTTGATGAACTCCCCGTAGCCGCAGCCGAGATCGAGGACGGAATCGGTCCGGCGTACGAACTGCTGGAAATAGCCCGAGGCCAGAATTTCCCACACCCGGGTGCGGTAGCCCAGCATGGAGGTGAAGCGGTGCTCATAAATGCGCTGGAGCTCCGAGGGATCCTTGATGCTTTGGCTCATGAAACGGGAGGTGTGAGCGAACGCGGAAAACCCCGGCAGGGCAAGCGCCCAGTCCTGGGCTGAAGGGTGCCTTCCGGTTCAGCGGAATCCAAAGGCGGTCATGTAAGCCCAGTCCCAGGCGTTGTTCCCATTGGGGCCGACCGTGACCCGCAGGCGCAGCCGGCTGCCGGCAGGCCGGGCGGGCAGCGGCGCATGCATGACCTGGTCCCCACGGTCAGCCGGCACGGTCAGCGGCTGCAGCCAGCGGCGGAAGACCGTCTCCACGGAGGCGAGGAGCACATGCCGGGTCCGGCCGGTGATTTCGACCTGGAGGTTGGTCTGGGCGTTGAGGTCGATGCGGGTCCCGTCGGCGAGGGTGAGCGACTGCCGCTGGCCCACGGGGGTGGCCACGGTTTCGAGCTGGGTCTGGGGCCGCGCCAGCCAGACCGTGAGGGCGACCGCGGCGGCGGCGGCGAGGGATCCCCCGGCGGTCCATCTGACCCAGCGGGAGCGGCGCCGTGTCGCGGCCGGCGGCAGAAAATCCACCGCATCGACGGCGGCGTGGGAACCTTCTGCTCGTAGACTTCGCCCGCCTTGGTCAATTCCGCTGCGGCATCTGGATGCTGGATTACCTGCATCCGATCGCGCGGCGTGCGGTCTTCATTGCCTCCAAATGGCTGATACCGGTCACAGCGCCGGTCGAAAGTTCTTTATCGCGGCGCACGGCTTCGTCCAGAGCCGCTCGTTCGTCGGAATCAGGCAATCCGGCATCAATGCTTTGCCAGAGTGCTTGTGCCAACGACACCTTCTCGGCGAGGGGAAGTGCCATGGCCTCGGCTGTTAGCTGCTTCGTGGACTTGAACAAAAAGTGATCGTCGAGGCCCCTGCTGTCAAGGTAGCCCGTAGGCCGTCGCGGCGTATTTGGCGCATTGAGTGCCACGCCCGGTGCTCGCACATCAACTCATTGCCCATTCCCCGGCTTGCTTTTTCAGACGGCAATCCAAGATTGTAGGGCATGACGCGGAAGCAGCTGGTGCTAGCTCCAACCGCAGCTATGATTGTCTCCATCGACGAAATCACCGCTGCTGCTCTGGCCCTTCCGGCTGAGGCGAGGGCTGAATTGGCCGACCGGATGGCTGCTAGTATCGCCTCGGGTATTTCTCCCCACGTCCGAAGGGCCCAATTGGAAGAAGTGCAGAAGCGGCGCACGGAAGTTCTGTCGGGCGAAGTCCAAGGAGTTTCCTCTCAGCAGGTCCGCGATGGAATCGCCTCCTTGCTGAAATGACGCGGCTCGACCAGCGAGAGGGAGTTGATCGGGTCATACAGCTATCGGCAGAGGGGCAACCTGCTCTGGTGGGAACGCTGCGGGGCGTGCCACTTTGGGCTGGGCTGCCCTCACGGGCAGGATGCCGAAAAACTGTTCGGCTTCCTCGGTGCTTTTCAGGTCGAGGTAATGTTTGCGAATGATCGCCTCGGAATTGCCAGCTTGGAGAGCGGCATCGCCCATGGAGCGAAATTTCCCGACGTGCATGCTGATGAATGTGTGCCGAAGGATGTCGTGCGAGAGCTTGAAGTGCTTGCGGAATTTGAGTCGCAGGCGCCTGAAGCCCACCGGCATGATTGGGAAGTCGTCGAGCGGGTAGGCTTGTAGCCACGCGGCCAGGTTCGGCTGAATGGTGATGTTTCGCTTCATTCGGACCTTCGACACCTTCGGTTCGATGTGAATGACGCCCGTGTCCAGGCGGACGGACTTGGGATCAAGCTTGGAGATTTCGCCCTCATAGAGGTCGGGCCGGATGCCGGCGAAGAGGCAGAGGGCGATGAACGGGACGAGCTTTCCGCCGTGGTTCTCCTCGGCCCACTTCATGATTTCCGCACATTGATCGGCGGTCAGTGTCGGGGCGGACCCGCGCCGATGACCGAGACCCCGGTAGTGCGGCACCTTGTCGATGGGGTTAACGGCGATCCAGTCTTTGACCTGGAGGCAGTATTTGAGGAATGCGCCGATCAGGCCCCGGCGGTTGTTGTAGGATTTTCTCGAGACCTGGCCTCGCTTGAGGAATTCCGCAAGTACGGCGGCGGTGAGGTCGCTCACCAGCTTGCCCCGGAACGTGACTTCCAAAGCCCGCAGCTCGCACCGGAAGGAGGTAAATTGCCGGTGCGATAGATGCCCCTGCTTGTGGTCCAGCTCCCGCAGGGCGAGGTATTCGCGGGCCGCCTCGACGACGGGCTTGTCATTTACCGGGTCGCGGTAGTTCGTAAGCGCGTAATCGAGATAAAAGCTTAGGGAGCGTGACCGGGTCCCGAGACGTTGAAATGCCGCCTCCGACTCCCGGACCTGCTCGATTGTCAGGCAGGTCGAGATGGAACGCAGGCCCGAGGCGGCCTGCTCCGCGCCGAGTTCCATCGCCGCTTTGTCGGCGCCGGCCTCTTCTCGGGTCTTGAAGTTCTTCCGGATGCGGACACCTCGGAGCCAGCCGGATACTCGCCATGAGGTCACGCCATTCCGGTTTTTGTAGCGGATGACGGCAAACGTATTTTCGTGATTCATGCTTAGGTTGCCACGTCAACTGGCAACCTAGCTTCGGCCGAAAACTTAGTTGTTGGGTTTCAACAACTAAAATGGGGCGGCCAACGGGACTCGAACCCGCGACCCCTAGATTCACAATCTAGTGCTCTAACCAACTGAGCTATGACCGCCGTAAATTTGAGAACGGTTACCTTCCCGTCCGGCCCAAGGGCTGTCAACCCGTTTCCCGGTTGTATCCCCGGTGGGCTCCGCCCATCCTATCTGGGTGTCCACGAGGCGTCTGCGTCTGATCACGTTCAACATAGCCCACGGCAGGGGGCTGGCGCCGATCCAGGGATTCACCTCGTCCCGGAAGCTTCGCCTTAACCTTCGCCGGATCGCCCAGTTGCTGAGCACGCTCGATGCCGATGTCGTGGCGCTCCAGGAGGTTGACCAATGCTCCGTATGGTCGGGAAGTTTCGACCACCTCGACTACCTCAGGACCCATGCGGGCTTTCCCCACGCCGCTTTCGGGATCAACAACCGCAGGGAGGGCCTGATGAACCTCTCCTACGGCAACGCCATCCTTTCCCGGTTCCCGATAGCCGAGACCGAGACCATCGTCTTTGGGCGGCGGAAGGTGGGGGAGAAGGGGTTTCTCTTTGCGGAAATCGAGGTCGCCGGCCGTCTGTTGCCCGTGGTGAACCTCCACCTTCACTTCAGCTCCAAGCGGCGGCGCCTCCAGCAGCTGGACATGCTCGTCACCTGGCTCCGGGGCAAGGAGCGGGAAAGGAAGGGGGCATGGACGGTGCCGCCGATCGTCTGCGGGGACTTCAACACCCCCGGGACCAAGGACGACGCCACGGCCGCCCTCCTGAGCCACCTGTGCGACTACGGGGACTACGTGCTGCACCCGGTCCTCGGCCCGACGTTCCCGTCGCCGTTGCCCCGGCGTTCCCTCGACTTCATCTTCGTTCCCCCGGGATGCCGCGGCGTCTCGAGCGAGGTGGTTCGCTCCTTCCTTTCCGACCACCGGCCCGTGATGGTCGAGTTTTCAGTGGCGTGACGGGGCGATTTGCTTTTGATCGACCTTCCTATGGGACGGATCCAAGACGCTTTTTCCAAGGCAAGGTCGCAGAACCGGGCCGCGTTCGTGGCCTACCTCTGCGCGGGCGATCCCGACTTTGAGACCTCCCTTGCGGCCTGCCGGGCCGTGATCGCCGGCGGAGCCGACGTCCTGGAACTCGGCGTCCCGTTCTCCGATCCCCTGGCCGACGGGCTCACCAACCAGCTTGCGGCCCAGCGGGCGCTCGAGTCGGGGATGACCGCGGCCCGTGTCTTCGAGCTCGTGCGCAAGATCCGCGAGACGAGCCAGGTGCCGATCGTCTTCTACACCTACTACAACCTGGTCTTCTCGAACGGTGTCGACCGGTACGTGCAAACGGCAAAGGAGGCGGGAGTCGACGGCCTCCTGATCCTGGACCTTCCCCCAGAGGAGGCCGGCGAGGCCGGGGCGGCCTGTGCCAGGCACGGCGTCGACACCGTGTGCATCGTGGCCCCGACCACGCCCGACTCCAGGCTCCCCAAGATCGCCCGCTCGGCGACGGGATTCATCTACTATGTCTCGCGGGAGGGCGTGACCGGCGTCCGCGCCAAGCTTGCCGTCGGGATCCCCGAGGCCGTGGCCCGGATCAAGGCGCACACGGCGCTCCCGGTGGCCGTGGGGTTCGGGATCTCCACGCGGGCCCAGGTCTCCGAGGTCGCCGCCCACGCCGACGGCGTCGTCGTCGGGAGCGCGCTCGTGAACGTGATCCGGGACGGGCTCTCGTCGCCCTCCGGGATTGGCCCGGCCCTCGCCACCAAGGTTGCCGATCTCCGCGCTGGCGCGGCAAGGCCATGACCCGGGTCCTTGTCATTGACGACGACCGGCTCCAGTTCCGGCTGGTCCAGGCGCATTTCAATCGGTTCCAGACGGGCTCCTACGAGCTCGAGTGGTCCGAGACCTACGAGGAAGGGCTCTCGAAGCTCCTCACGGGGGGGTATGCGGTGTGCCTTCTCGATTTCCGTCTTGGGGAGAAGGACGGCCTGCAGCTCATACGCGAGGCTGCTGCGGCGGGGTGCCGTACGCCGATCGTGTTCCTGACGGCTGAGACCTCCGGCTCGGTTGACATCCAGGCCCTGGAGGCCGGCGCTCTCGACTACCTGGTGAAAGGCGAGATATCGCCGCGTTCCCTGGAACGTTCGCTTCGGTACGCGCTCAAGCTTGGGGAGACCCTCGAGGCCCTTCGCCGACTCGCGACACGGGACGAACTCACAGGCCTGCTCAACCGGCGGGAGTACGACCGGATCCTGGCTGAGGAGGAGGACCGAGCGAAGCGCTTCGACCACCCGCTGGCCCTGATCATGATCGACCTCGACCATTTTAAGGCGGTCAACGACAACCACGGGCACCAGGCCGGCGACGCAGTCCTAAGGGAGGTGGCCCGCCGCCTTTCCGGGTCCATCCGCACGGTCGACCGCGCGGCGCGGATCGGCGGCGAGGAGCTGGCCCTCATCCTGGTCCAGACGGATCGGGATGCCGCCGTAGACGTTGCGAAACGGGCGATTAAATTGATCAGCGGTGCCCCCATCGAAGTCGGGGACGGGTTCAAGCTGAGCGTGACCGCAAGCGCCGGCGTGGCCGAGATGCCGCGGGATGCCGTTGGCGTGCCGGGCCTCGTCGCGGCCTCCGACAAAGCGCTCTACGCGGCCAAGACCCAGGGGCGCAACAGAGTCGTCTCGGCAGGCGGCGAGCGTGGCGGACCGTGAGCGGTCGCACCCAGGCGGAACGCGTCCTGCACGTCCTGACGGGGTGCACGGCGGTGGGCAAGACCGAGTGGGCCCTCGGGTGGGCCGAGTCCCACGACGCCGAGATCCTCTCCTGCGACTCCCTTCTCTTCTACAGGGGCATGGACATAGGCACCGCGAAGCCGAGTGCGTCTGAACTTTCCCGCGTGCGCCACCACCTGATCGACATCCGGGAGGTCTCCGAGCCGATGAACGCGGCGGTCTACGCCTCGCTTGCCAGGTCCGCGGCCGAGGACATCGTCGGCCGCGGGCGCAAGGTCCTGGTCGTGGGCGGAAGCGGCTTCTACCTGAGGACGTTCTTCGCCCCGGTGGCCGACGGGGTCGATGTGCCACGGGAGGTGAGGGAGGAGGTGTCGCGCCGTCTGGAGGCCGGGGGCCTGGGCGCCCTCGTGGCCGAGCTCCTGCGCCTCAATCCCGCGGGGCTTGGAGCGCTCGACACGGCTAACCCCAGGAGGGTGTCTAACGCCCTTGGCCGGTGCCTGGCCTCGGGAAAGACGCTTGCGGAACTGGCCCTGGACTTTGCCCGGGCGGAGCGGCCGTTCGTGGGGTGGGAGGTGAGGCTCGTCCGCCTGGACCGCGATCCCGCGGACCTCGATGCCCGCATCCATGCGCGGGTCGAGGCCATGCTCCGGGCGGGGTTGGTCGACGAGGTTTCCCGGCTCCTTGCGCACGGGCTCCGCTCCAACCCAAGCGCCTGCCGGGCCATTGGCTACCGCGAGACCCTGGAGGTCCTGGAGGGAAAGGAACCCCCCGGGGGCCTCGCCCTGGCCATAGCCAAGAACACCCGCGCCCTCGTGAAGAAGCAGAGGACCTGGTTCAGGACGCAGCTTCCCCAACACCAGCGGGTCGACGCCTCCGCGCTCCTCGAGCCCGAGCGGCTCTTCCTAGGGTGAGGGACGCCTGCGCTGGTAGATGTCCTTGTAGTACACGAGGGTGTCGCCCACCAGGTCCACGACGCCGCTCTCGGCGGTGGTCAGGCACAGGAGCCCATCGTGCCGGCCGATCCGGTAGCTGTCCTTGGAATCGTTGATCGGTCCCTTGGAACCGATCTCGTAGAAGCGGACCTGCCCGGTGGCGGCGACCTCGATCACGCGGTCGCCCACCTTTGCCCCCGTCGCATAGGTGCCCGCGAGCACCGCCTCCTTGGCCTTCACCTCGTCGGCGTCCGTGAGCAGCTTGACCTCGACCTTCTTGTTCACGCTCTCGACGTAGAAGACCGAGTACAGGATGTAGCCGTTGAGGATCAGCCCAAGGGTGAGCATCGCGAAGGCGATCCCGCGGTGGGGTGCCGTCGGGGGGGGCTGCTCGTCGTCGGTCGGGAAGGGCGCCGTGGTCTCGACCTTGTCGAGCCTTGCGAGGATCCCGGGGACAGTCATCTCCGCGGCGGGGGCGGCATGGTCCCTCACGTCGTAGACTTGGAGGCGCCCGCGGCTCGTGCGGATGATCAGCTTTGCGCCGCGTCCGGTCACGACCACGCTTGGGTCGTTCTCCTCGTTGTCCGCGGGGTCGATTTCCACGAACGCGTCCAGGAGGACAGTGAGGTCCGCGGCGCTGAGCTCACCGCGGTCCATGTTCTCGCTGGTCGGGTTGATCCTCCTGGCGTCGGGCCCGAGGCGGCTAGTGGTTACGCGGTACATTTAGTGCTCCAACACGAATACCGGATAGTTGCGGTATCCGAGGAAAAAATTTCCGGTGGAGAGGTTCCCGTCGTCGAGCTTCACGTCCAGGTCGGTGAGCTGGTTGGCGTCGGAAGTGACCGGGTTGTCGGTCGTGGAGGCGATGATGATCACGGCGGCGTAGCGCCCGCCCGCCTGGGGGCTCTGGGTCGCAAACTGGTAATTGCCCCCAATCGGCGTCTTGCGCGACCAATTTGTGCTGCTCAGGTAGCCCTCCATCCCGGTGGGGAAGGTCCCGGGGGCGCCGCCGCCCGGGGGCCAGTCCCCGTGCTCCTGGGCGTAGGCCTGGTAGGCGCCGGCATAGACCCTCAGGTCGTTCATGACCGCGCTCGAGCGCGCGTTCAGCGCATTCTTCTTGAGGGCGGGAACCGAAAGGGCGGCCAGGATCCCAATGATCAGGACGACCACCGCCAATTCAACGAGGCTAAACCCGGCCTGGCGGCCGGATCTCTCATTCAGGAAGGTTGATTCGGTAAAGTTGCAGCGAGCTGCCCTCGAGGAAACGCAGGTTCGCGATCGCCGAGAGCAGATTGACCTTCGCCTGCAACTCACTGACGCGGGCGGTTTCAAGAGTGTTCTGAGATTGGAGCACAAGGTAGCTGGTTGCAAGACCCGCGTCGAATTGCGCCTTCGTCAGCTCGTAGGCCTTGGTGGCAAACTGGGTGTTCTCGGCGGAGCTGCGAACGCTCTGGATCCCGGTCTCGACGGCCCGCACGGCCGAGCGCACGCTCACGACCAGCTTCTGGTCGGCCTGGTCGTAGGCGACCTGCTGGCTGCGGACCTGAGTGAGGGCCTGGTGGTAGAGGGCGCGGTTTGCCTTCATGCCCCAGGGGATGGTGAGCGAAAGCCCGGCGGTCCAGTTGTACCCGTTCCAGGCGCCCGTGAGGGACTGGTTGGCCGACGCGGCGTAGGACCCGTAGCCCAGGCCCCCGTCCACGTTGAGCTGGGGAAGCATGTCGCGCTTGGCCTTGAGCGCGGAGAGCTTGTACTGCTCGATCGTTGCGAGGGCGACCAGAAGGTCCGGGCCGTTGTCGCGGGCGAGCTTGTACGAGCGGTCGAAGGAGACCTGGGGCTCACCGATCTCGGGGAAGGAGACGTCCCCGACCAGGGTGCTGAACTGGCGGTCCCCGAGAAGCTGCAGGAGGCTGTCCTCGCTGTTGCGCACGGCCTGCTGGTCGAGAATCAGGAGATTCTTTGCGGCGGCAACCCCGGCCTTGGCGTTCATGACGTCCAAGTCGGTCAGGATCCCTGTCTGCCGGCGGATCGTGTTCTCATCGAGAAGCTGCTGGGCCTGCCTCATCTCCTCCTCCTGGACCTTGTACTGCTCGCGCTGGTAGAGGAGGTTGTAGTACGTGTCCTCGACGTTGAGCACCATGGTGAGGACCGCGCTCCTGAAGTTCAGGTTCGAGATCTTCACCCCGAGCCGCGCGCTCTCCAAGGCGGCGCGGTTGTAGTCGGTGCCGGCATGCTGGAGAAGGGGCTGCGTGACAAAAATCGAGGTCGTTCCGTTGTAGGAGGGGTTCGGCGGGAAGAAGGCGGGGGTCTCGTTGGTCCTTACCAGGCTGTAATTGCCGGTGATGGTGGCACCCGTGATCAGCGTATCGTTGATCGACAGGGCTGCCGTCTCGGTGGCCGAGCTCGCGGGAAAACCGAACTGCGACTCGTTGACGGTCGGCTGGGAGAACTGCTTGGCGGCGCTGAAGCCGAAGGTCGGCTCGAAGGCGGCCTGCTGCACCGTTACTGCGTCCACAGCCTGGAAGACCGAGAACTGCTGGATCCTGACGGCAAAATTGCGGCCGAGGGCCAGGCCGACGCAGTCCTGGAGGCTGACCGAGCGGGAGAGATTGATCGGGACAGAGGGGTCCCCGAACGAGTCCCCGGGGGACGGGGCATCGGCGGCACGGGCCGAAAGTGCCGAGGCGATGCAGATCAGGGCGAGGGCTGCGCGGGCAAGGGATCTGGGCATTGGTGTGGGTGGTACAGCGGTTATAGGGGATTGAACACCGCTAGGGGTGCCAAAGTTACTCTTTTTCTACATGCGGCTCCCTTAACCGCCGGGACGGTCGAAACCCACGGTTGAGCGGCACGCCCACGAACCCCCTATTTCGCGGCGGGGTCCGAGCGCTTGAGCTCGCTGTCCACGAGCTCCCTCATGATCGAGGTGGCGTCCGCCCGCGCATAGGTGTCTGAGAGCTGGAGCTTAACCTGGGCAAAGAGGGGGTTGGACTCGTCGGTCGCCGGAACCTTCTTGTCGGCGGCGTAAACGATCACGCCCTTGTCGGCCGTGGCCTCCATTTCCGAAACGCCGCCCTTTTCCAGGCGCTCGATCAGGGAGAACACCGCCGGGTCCACGTCGCGCGGCTGCGAGCGCAGGGCGAAGGGAGGGAAGCTCTTCACTTCGATCTTGGTCGAGCCGGCGGCCTCGGTGGCGGCCTTCTCAAAGGACTCCCCGGACTTCAGGCGGCGCTCGATGCCGGCCCGCAGGGTGCGGCCGAACTCGACAAAGCGGATGCGCTTCTGGTTGTCCCTGGCGTCGGCCAGGACCTTCTCGCGGATCTCGGCCAGCGCCGGCTGGCGCGAGGCGACCAGCTCTTTCCAGATCAGCACCACGGCGCCATTCTGGGTCGGAAGGCCCTCGGAGTAGAAGCGGTCGGCGTTCAGCTCGAAGGCGGCGTTCGAGATCTGCGGCGAGCCGCCAAGCTCGGCGGGTCCCGCCTCGCGGGTGAACGGCGCCAGGCTCTGGAGCTTCACCTTGCGGGCGGAGAGGAAGGAGCCCAGGGCGGCGCGTGCCACCTTGCCCTCGTACAGCGCGTAGGCCAGGTCCGAGGCGGCCTTCACGGCGGCCTGCCGGGCCATCTCCTGGACCAGGGCCTGGCGGACCTGGGGGGCCACCGCGGCATAGTCGGCCGCGGGATCCGACTTTGCGGGTGCGCCCTTCGCGGCGGCCGGCTTCGGGAAGAGGGTCGGATTGGCGTCGTAGTAGTCGCGGGCCTGGGCCTCGGTCGGGGCGATTCCCGCCACGTAGTCGGCGGCCGGGAACTGCACGGCGTCGGCGATCACCTGGGGGGCAATGGTGTAACGGAACATGTTGTCCGTGTAGAACTTGTTGATTTCTGTCTCGCTCAGGCTGATGTCCGGCGAATAGGAGGCGTAGTCGATCGTGGCCTGGGAGAGGGTCCAGGTGGTGTCGGCCCTCAGGAGGACCTCCTTGACGTCGCTCGAGGTGACGTAGCCCGGGCCCGCCAGGAATCTCTGGAGGCGGTTCATGCGCACGTCGTCGCGGATCACGCGGGCGATGTCCGCCTCGGTCACCGCCGAGCCGCCCTTGAGCGAGCTCCGGAAGGCGTCGTAGCGAGTCACATCGAACTGGCCCTGGGGCCCGGCAAAGATGCGCAGGCGCTTGATGAAATCGGTGATCTCGGTCGGCGTGGGCTGGGGGAGGTGCAGCTCGTCCGCGAGGTACGCGGCGGCCACGCGCTGGTACATGTAGTACTGGATTTGCTCGGCGGTGACGCTTTGTCCGTACTGCAGGTCGGCGCTAATGCGCGCGTCCTCGGTCAGCGTTCGGTAGTCAGCCTGGGAGAGCAGGTTATGACTGAAGAAGTCGCGCTTTGCCGTCCTGTTTTCCGCCCGGCCGATGCCCGGGGTCGAACCGATCGTGAAAATGAACGGGATCACCATGCCCACGAGCAGGACGGCGAAGATGAGGCGGAAGTGGTGCTGGAAGGTACGCTGGATCCAGGAAATCATGTGGGGAAAAGGGACCGAAGGCTAGAATGCCCACCGGTGCTGGCAACGTTTAAGTGGAGGCCCGCTCGTCATTGAGGATTTCCTCGACTGACTTTCCGAGGAAACCCTGGCCGCCAAGCTGCTCGTACTGCAAATCAAACTCCTGGACGGCGGGGTCGATCCGCTCCAAGGCATCTCCCGAGGGGGCGGCCCCGAGGGCGTCGGCCGTCGTCATGAACTCAAAGAGCGTTATCCGGCTGAGCGGGCGTGCGGGCTGGTAGCAGGACTCCGTCGAGGCGCCGCCGGCGGGGGCGGGGACGCTGAGCACGTACCCGGCGTCCACGATCCGGTTCAGGCACTCGTTGACCACCTGGGCGGGCAGGCGGACCGCATCGGAGATCTCGGGGACCGAGATTGCCGGCTTGCCGGCATAAAAGCGCCGGCACACGGCCATCAGCACGACCAGGGAAAGGCGGTCCCGGTTGGCGGCGCTCAGGCTTCCCCAGGCCAGGCGGCTGTTGCGAACGTGGACGTTCTGTATGGCGTAGCTGATCTGGCCGCCGATCAGCACGAAGAGCCAGAAGACGTAGAGGCCGAACATGAGTACCGGGATGATCCCGAGGGAGCCGAAGAGGCTCCGCGTGAGGAGGACGCGCTTCAAGTACAGGAACGCCAGGAAGTTGTTCGCGGACAGGAGGAGGGCGACGGCGAGGGCGCCGGTCACCGCCGGGACCCACCGGACTCGCGTGTTGGGTATCGCCCGGTAGAAGATGGCCAGGATCGCCACGAGGAAGACGAAGGAGAAGGACGGCAGGGACCAGGTGAGGAGCCGGGCGATCTCGGCCCCGAAGGGCAGCTTCTCGACGAAGACGTTCACGAATGCGCCGGCACCGAGGAGTGCCACGGCGGCAAAGAAGAGCACGCCGCCCAGGGTCATCACCGTCCAGTAGAGCGCGACCCGCATGACGATGGTCCTGCCCCTTCTCACGCCCCAGATGTCGTTGAAGGCGTCCTCGATCGACTTGAAGAGGAAGAGGACGATCATCACGAGCAGGAGGGCGCCAACGGCGCCGGCGGTCTCGGAGCGGGCGCCCTTGATGAAGCCGTTGATCATGTCGACCAGCTCCGGGTTGACCTTGACCGAGGCCTTTGCGTCGAGGCTCTCGTACTGGCCGAGCTGCGGGGCAACGAAACTAATCAACCGGTTCAGGGTGTCCACGGCCAGGTTCGGGTTGCGCTCCCCGAAGAGGGTGGAGGCCACGAGCATCGCGATCGCGATCATCGGGCCCAGGCCAAGGAGCGTGCTGAAGCTCAGGTCGGCGGCGCGGCTCGCGGTCTTCGTCTCGTTAAAGGTGGAGGCGGTCGTGGAGACCACCCGCAGGAAGCCGTAGAACCAGCCTATGGGGGAGCGATCCTTAAGGTGGGCCGTCTGCCAGATGTCCTTGTTCCAGAGGCGGGAGATTCCCGAGGCAATGCCCGCTGGCCACATAATGGGCCGTCAGGTCGACAGGAGGAAATAGGCGGTCCCGGCGGCGCCCAGGACCCCGACCGCCGAAACCACGAGGACCGGCAGCATGTCCACCCAGACGGTGGCCAAGTAGAGTCCCACCGCCGCGCCGGTCTCGGCCAATAGCGGGGTCGCCGATCCCTGGGCAAAGAACATGAAGCCGAAGAGCCCCAGTCCCAGGGCAGCGCGGAAACGCACGAAGGGGTAGAATGAGACGACTCCCAGGCCGAGCATGGTTGCCGTGAACAGGTCGAGGGCCCCCAGGAAAAGGAGCGGCTGGCCCATGATCTTGTTCACGTCCATCGCTGCGATGGCGTCGGCGCCCGGAAGCACCTCGCCTGCGGCGGCCAGGATCAAGCAGGCGACAGCCGACCACATCCCGATCCGGGCCGCGTGGGCCTGCATGATCGCCGGGTCGACCTTGTCCTTGGTCTCCGCGGTCCGACCCTCGGCACCGGCAAGCATGTCCTCGACCGTGATGGGGGCCAGGGCGTCCTCCTTTTTCACCTGCGGGATCGCCTCCTTGACCTTCATCCGGAGCTTGCGCTTCTCGGGGAAGAGCTGGGCCTTCAGGTCGTCGTTGGAGCCGATGGCGGCCCAGTCCTCGAGCGCGGGATCGTACCAGAGCGTGTCGGCGGTCAATTGGCCGGTCTCGGCCAGCGAGACCAGCTGCTCCATGTGGAACGGGCCGCGGGCCTCGTTTTCAGACGCCTCGCGAATGTAGTATTCCTGCGTGGCCATGTGGGGAAAGGCTGGTTTGGGAGGATAGTGGCGGCAAGCGCGTTTTCTTGGAGGGCCTACATCCGCTCGAGCGTCTTAAGGCCCAGCAGCTCGAGGCCGGTCTCCAGGATGAGGAGGGTCCGGGCGCAGAGCAGGAGGCGGCGGGCCCGGACGACGGGGTCTTCGACGATGACCTTGTCGGCGTTGTAGAAGCTGCTGAATTCCCCGGCCAGCTCGTAGAGGTAGAGGCAGAGGAAGTGGGGGCAGAGCGTCTCGGTCGCCAGGCGGAGCGTGTCCGAGAACTTGACCAATTTCCTGGCGAGCGCGATCTCGCCGGGCGTCTGGAACACGTCGGCGCCGGCCTCGGCGGCCGGATCGCCGCAGGAGAGACCGTGGCGCCTGAAGATCGAGCGGATCCTGGCAAGCGCGTAGAGGAGGTAAGCGGCCGTGTTGCCGTCCAGGGAGATCATCTTGTCCCAGGAGAACAGGTAGTCGCTCGCCCGATTCTGCGAGAGGTCGGCGTACTGCACGGAGCCGGTCCCGACGATCTCCGCGATCTGGCGACGCTCCTCCTCCGGGAAGTCCGGGCTCTTCTCGGTCACCAGGAGGTAGGCGCGCTCCGAGGCCTCGTCCAGTAGGTCCTTGAGCTTGATGTTGTCCCCCGTGCGGGTCTTCAGCGGCTTGCCGTCCTCGCCGAGCACGGTGCCGAAGTCGACGTGGACCAGCTTGGGGACCTTCCTGCCCGTCTTCGCGAACCACTTGCCCGCCGTCAGGAAGAGCTGCTCGAAGTGGTCGCCCTGGCGCTTGTCCACGACGTAGAGGATGCAGTCGGCGTGGAAGTGCTCCAGGCGGTAGAGGATCGTTGCCAGGTCGGTCGTCGCGTAGTTGGCGGCCCCGTCCGACTTGCGCACGATCATCGGCTGGGTCTTGAACCTCGGGTGCTCGGGGTGGAAGACGACCTGGGCCCCGTCGCTCTGGCTCGAGATCCCGCCCTGCGCCAGCTCCGTGTAGACCCGCGTCACCTTGTCGTTGTAGAAGCTCTCGCCCAGGGTCTCGTCAAAGTGGATGCCCAGCCGCTCGTAGATCAGCTGAAAGGCGGCCAGGCTCGCCGTGTTGATCCGCTGCCAGAGCGCCAGGTTCTCGGGATCGCCCGCCTGGAGCTTCACGAGCTCGTTACGGGCCTCCTCCATGACCTTGGGGTCGGCCTCCGAGGCGGTGTTGCCGACCTTGTAGAGCCGCTCGAATTCGGCAATGGGGTCCCGGGCGACGGCTTCCTCGTCCAGGTGCCGTTTGCAGGCCCAGATCAGCTTCCCGTACTGGGTTCCCCAGTCGCCGATGTGGTTGTCGCGGACGACGCGGGCCCCGGTGAAGGCGAGGAGGCGCGACACCGCTTCGCCGATCACGGCCGAGCGCAGGTGCCCGACATGCATCTGCTTTGCGGCGTTCGGGGAGCTGTAATCGACCACCCAGGTCTCTCCCCGGTGGGCGGCCGATGCGCCAGCCGCCAATTCCGTCGACGAGCGGTGCGCGGTGAGCCAGGCAAGGAGCATCGCGGGCTTGGCCGAGAAATTGATGAAGCCGGGGCCCGCCACCGCCACCTCGAAGCTCTCAAGGATGTCGCCGGACAATTGCGCCACAACGGCTTTTGCAATGGGCTGGGGGGGCTTGCCCGCGCGCTTTGCAGCGGCCAGCACCCCGTTGGCCTGGAAATCCCCGTGGCGCGGGTCGCTTGTGCGCACCCCGGGCGAGAACGAGCCCGGCTCCAGGCCTGCCGCGTCGGCAGCAGCCCTCAGGGCCTTCTCCAGCTCGCCAATCAAGTCGAACGCAAGGTGCATCGAGGCACTTCACCACCCCGGTGGTCGATGGCGCAAGCGTGGAGTCGATGCGCCGTTTTGGCTCGACATTTTCAGGGGAGTGTATTGGTTCTTACGCTTTCCCCGACCCGGGGGTCCTCCTATCCGCAACCACACTCCATGACGAGCAAACGCAATATTCCGGCCAGGCGCTTCATCAAACCTTCGTTCAACTTCCTTATCGAAAAGAAGCGTGACGGTGGTGAATTCACGCAGGAGGAGATCAGGTATATCATTGATAGCACGCTGGATGGAGAAATGCCGATGCACCAGCTGGCCGCCCTGGCGATGGCCATCTACTTCTCGGGCATGTCCGCGCAGGAGACGGCTGACCTGACGGAGGAGATGATGCTCTCCGGCGAGGTGATCGACCTCTCCCATATCGCCAAGCCGAAGATCGACAAGTACTCGACCGGTGGCGTGGGCGACAAGACCTCGCTGGTCCTTGTGCCCCTGGCCATGGCCTCGGGCGTCGTCGTCCCGATGATGTGCGGCGTGGAGCACGACTACGTGATCAACACCCTGGAGAAGCTCGCGGCGATCCCCGGCTTCAAGGGCCACCAGACCAACGAGCAGTTTGCCCAGCAGCTGGCCAAGATTGGCGGCGCCATCATTGCCCAGAACGAGGACCTGGCCCCGGCCGACGCGAAGCTCTACGAGCTGCGCAAGGACACGGGCACGATCCCGAGCCTTCCCCTGATCACCGGCAGCGTCCTTTCCAAGAAGCTGGCCGAGGGCGCGGAGGGCCTGGTGATCGATGTGAAGTGGGGCAACGGCTCCTTCATCAAGGACCTTGAGCAGGCCAAGCAACTGGCCCGCTCGATGACCCGCGTCGGACGCTCCATGAAGCGCCGCTGCGTTGCCCTGGTGACCGACATGAACCAGCCGCTTGGCGACTCGGTTGGCACCGCCCTTGAGGTCAAGGAGGCGATCCAGCTGCTGAGGGGCGAGGGCCCCGAGGACGTGAAGGAATTGGTGCTGAAGCTCGGCATGGAGATCGTGCGCCTGGCCGGCGTCGCAGGCTCGACCCTTTCGGCAAAGCAGACGGTCCAGAGGCACCTGACCGACGGATCCGCCCTTGAGAAGTTCAAGGAGCTCGTGCGCGCCCAGGGCGGCGACACCACCTACATCGACCACCCCGAGAAATTCCCGCAGGCCCGGCACATCCGAAAGCTGCCCGCCCCGAAGCGCGGCTACGTTCACACCATCAACGCGGCCATGATCGCGCGCGGCGTGCACCTCTTGGGCGCCGGCAAGGAGAATCCCCATGACAAGATCGACCACTCCGTCGGCGTCTCCGAGATCAAGAAGGTCGGGACCCAGGTGAAGCAGGGCGAGCCGCTCATGATGATCCATTACAACGACGAGGCGAAGCTCGAGCAGGCGCTCGAATACTTCAAGAACGCCTACCGCCTCGCCCCGAAGCGCCCGACGCCGCCCCCGGCGATCGTCGAGCGTGTCGCCTAAGGCGGGCGCGCCGGTCCCGTCCATCGTGGTCGATCGCTCGTCCTGGTCGCGGCCTTGGGCGCAGCTCAAGTACGTCACCTTCCAACCGGCCGTCTTCCCCCGCCTGCTGGGCGAGGTGTCTGACGACGCCCGTCCGGGCGACTGGGTCTCGGTGTACGACAAGAACGGTGAGCCCGTCGGGGCGGGCCTCTACAATCCCCGGGCCAAGATCCCCTTGAGGGTGGTTGCCCACGGGGCCCAGCCGATCGGGGAGGAGTACTTCGAGCAGGCGATCCGCCGCGCGGTGGCGCTGCGCCGTGACCTCTTCAAGCTGGACGCCGTCTCAGACGCCTACCGCCTTGTGAATTCGGACGGCGACGGCCTGAGCGGCCTGACGATCGACCGCTACGCCGACGTGCTCCTGTGCGAGGTGGTGAGCCTCGGCATGGCCCAGAGGCTGCCCCGGTGGCTGCCGCTCCTCCACGAGCTGGCGGGCACCAAGTTCGCCCGGGTCCACGTGGACCATGACCTGGGGAGCCTGGAGGGGATAAAACCGTCGACCTTCAACGAGACCAACGCCGCGGCGCCGAGGACGGTGAAGATCCGCGAGAACGGCATCCGCTACGAGGTCGACTTCGCCGAGGGACACAAGACCGGCTTCTTCTGCGACCAGAGGGACAACCGGCGCAAGATAGCCCAGTTCGCGGCCGGGGCCAGGGTGCTCGACCTGTGCTGCTACACGGGTGGCTTCTCGCTCTCGGCCAAGGTTCTTGGCGGGGCGGGGGAGGTGACCAGCGTCGACCTGGACGAGGTCTCGATCGCGCAGGCCCGCCGCAACGCGAACCTGAACCAGGTGCGCCTGAGCTTCGTCCACGCCGACGCCTTCGCCTATGCCCGGCAGATGTTCCAGAACAAGGAGTCCTGGGACCTCGTGGTCCTCGATCCCCCGAAGTTCATCTTCACAAGGGACGCCGCGGGGAACTGGGAGGGCCGGCAGAAGTACGAGGACCTGAACCAGCTCTCCCTAGGCCTGGTGAAGCCGGGCGGAATCTTCGTGACCTGCTCGTGCTCGGGCCTCCTGAGCCTCGAGGACTTTGAGCAGCACGTCATCAAGGCCGCCCACCGCCTCAACCGCAGGCTGCAGTTCTTCGACCGGACGGGGCCAGGGCCCGACCACCCGGTCTACTCGAATTGCCTTGAGGGCCGGTACCTGAAGGTGCTCTGGGCCCGGGTGCTCTAGCGCAGGCTAGGCGCGTCCCAGGTACGAGCCGTCGGCCGTGCTCACCCGAACGATCTCGCCTTCCTTAACGAAGAGGGGGACCTGGATCATCAGGCCCGTCTCGAGCTTCGCCGGCTTCTGGACATTGCTGGTGGTGTCTCCGCGGATCCCGTCGGCCGACTCGATCACCTTCAGGTTCACCGCCGAGGGGATCTCAACGGTGAGCGGCTTGTCGTCCACGAAGAGGACATCCACCTTGCCACCTGCCGTCAGGTAGTTCTTCACGTCGCCCAGGGTCTCGGCCGTCATCTCGATCTGGTCAAAGGTGTTCGGGTCGATGAACGCGTACGAGTCGCGGTCGGCGTAGCTGAACTCGAGGGTGCGGCGGTCGGTCGGCAGCACTTCGATCGTGTCCGTGGAGGCGAAGCGCTGGTCCAGGGCCTTGCCGTAGCGCAGGTTGCGCATCTTGACCTGCACGAACGCGCGCAGGTTTCCCGGCGTGCGGTGCTGGGTTTCCATGACGAGGTGGGGCTCGCCGTTGTGTTTAATGACCTGGCCTTTGCGGATGTCGTTTGCTGCGGGCATGGCGGACGTGCTTTTCTTGAGTGAGAAGGGTGTGCGGGAAGGTTCAGTCCTAAGGAAGCTGCCTTGCCTGTCAAGGCCCGGCCCGCCCCCTCTCCGCGCTTGCGCTGCCCGCCCCCTCTTGACGAAAATCCCTAACCCAAAACATGAAACAACGCACCCTGTCGCGCTCCGTAACCATCAAGGGAAGCGCGCTGCACACTGGCGAGGCCGTGACCTTAACCCTTAAGCCCGCGCCCGTTAACCACGGGGTGGTCTTCAAGCGCGTCGACCTCTCCGGTTCGCCCGAGATCCAACCCCGGGTTGACCACATCACGGACCTGGTGCGCGCGACGACGATCCAGTCAGGCCACGTGAAGATCCACACCGTCGAGCACGTCCTGAGCGCCCTAAGCGGATGCTCGATCGACAACGTCGTGGTCGAGATGAACGCCTCGGAGGCCCCGATCATGGACGGCTCGGCCCGGCCCTTCGTGAACCTGATTATCGAGGGCGAGCCGGTCGAGCAGGAGAAGGAGCGCGAGTATTTCACGCTCGACGCTCCGGTGTCGGTCACGCGGGGCAACTCCTCGATCATCGCCATTCCCCACGACGGCCTGAAGGTCTCGTGCACCTCGGCCGACGACCGGGGCATCCACACCCAGCACCTCTCGCTCTCGATCGACCCGGACACCTACGTCTCGCAGATCGCCCCGGCTCGAACCTTCACGATCTACGAGGACATCGAGGAGCTCCTCAAGCTCGGGAAGATCCGCGGCGGGTCGCTCGACTGCGCGGTCGTGATCAAGGGCGACAAGGTGATGTCCAAGGAGCCCCTGCGCTTCAAGGACGAGTTCGTCCGCCACAAGATCCTGGACATCGTGGGCGACATCTCGCTGCTCGGCATGCCGCTGAAGGCGCACATCGTGGCAACAAGGCCGGGGCACGCCATAAACGCCGAGCTCACGAAGGCCCTCTTTGACCGGCTCCAGGAGCACCGCAAGGGGGGCGGCGCCAGGCGCAAGGGTGCCCTCCGGCCGACCCCGGCTATCGACGTGAAGTCACTCGATATCCGCAGCATCCTCGACATCCTGCCCCACCGCTATCCGTTCGTGATGATCGACCGCGTGGTGGAGATCAAGGGGACCGAGGAATTGGTCGCCATCAAGAACGTCACGTTCAACGAGCCGTATTTCAACGGGCACTTTCCGGGCAACCCGGTCATGCCGGGGGTCCTCCAGTTGGAGGCCATGGCCCAGGCTGCCGGCATCCTGATCGTGCGCTGGAACAACTGGGTCCCGAAGCCGGCGTTTTTCATGAGCGCCGACAAGGTGAAGTTCCGCAAGCCGGTCAGGCCCGGCGACCAGCTGGAGATCCACGCCAAGCTCACGAAGGTGAGGAGCGGGAAGATCGCGGTCGCCGAGGTGACCTGCAAGGTCGACGGCCAGGTGGTGTCGAGCGCTGACCTGATGATCACTATCCTCGACGAGGCCGAGATGGACTAGGCCCCAAAGGGCCGCCCTATTTCTTCTTGTAGACCGCAGCGGGGTCAAACGCCCGCTCCGCCGCGAACTCGAGCGTGAGCGTCTCGGGGCGCTCCGGATCGGCGGACTTCGACAGCTTGCGGTAGAAGCACGAGGGATAGCCATTGTGGCAGGCGCCGAGGCCCGCGTTCTCGACGCGCAGGAGCAGCACGTCCTGGTCGCAGTCGACGTACAGGTCGACCACCTTCAGCACGTTTCCCGACTCCTCTCCCTTCACCCAGAGCTTTCCGCGCGAGCGGCTCCAGTAGGTAGCCTTTTTCGTGCGGATGGTGTGGCCGAGAGACTCGGCGTTCATGAAGGCGAACATGAGCACCGCTCCCGTGGCGTGGTCCACGGTGATGCAGGGGATCATCCCATCCTCGCCGAATTTCGGCTGGAGGAGCTTTCCCAGTTCGACCTCGGGGGTCGTCGTGCGGGCGGGGAACGTGGCGGGTGTGGACATGGTGGACAAGGGCTTCAGGTCGGGGGCAGGTCGCCCAGTTTCCTCAGGTAGTCGTACGTGTAAAGGCCGCTCCCGTGCCCGTCGCTGAAGTCGAACCGGATCGCGTAGTTGCCGATCTGCTGCCATCCGACGACGCGGACCCCCGCGTGGTCGGCCTTCGCCTCGCCGCCGTACTTGTTGCCGAACACGTCGTGCTCGCCCATGTTGGAGGCGCTCGGCGAGGCGCGGCGCAGGAGCTCGTGGGAGATGAAAGATTCGCCGCCGTCGGACCAGGCGATCGCGACGTCGTTTCCGATGGATTGAATGTTGGAGGGCGTCTGCATGCGGCGGGAGTCGTGGCTCGCGGGGCTCCCACCATCCGATGGGTCGGTCCGGTTCGCAAATCCCATTTGGCTAGGGTGCAAGCCCGAGCGCCTTCAGGCACTGTGGGTCCATCCTTCGAACGCCGGCCGGGTCGGTCGTCGCCACTCGGAACCCCCCCGCGTAGTCCCACATGGTCCAGCCCGCGCCGTTTTTCTCGCAGAGCTCGCGCACGTCCCGGATCCAGGCGTAGCGGCTCCCCTCGGGCGCAACCTTGGTGTAGACCCCGAACTCGTTGCACGTGAGCGGGACCTTGTGGGCCCTTCCCCAGGCGAAGGCCAGTTCCAGCCGGGCGGCGATCCATTCGCGCGTGGCGTTGTACGCCTCGAGCTCCCTCTTGGCCGCCGGGTCAGTGAGGGCGGCGATCTGGGAGGCCTTAGCCGCGGGGTCGACGGGATAGGCGATCCCTGAGAGGGCCTTTTCCCCGGCGCCCGCCCAGCTCGCCCCCTGGTGCGTCTCGGCCATGGGCTCATAGAAATGGAGATTATAGACCACGTTGTCGTCGGCAAAGGGCGTGAACGCCGCCAGCTCGTCGACACCGCTCCAGCGGTTGGAGGTCACGATGATCGTGTGCTTGGGGGCCCCGGCGCGCATGGCGCGGAAGAGCCCCTGCTGGACCCACCTCCAGCGCTCGAGATCCATCTTGCCCGCCGGCTCGTTCATGGTCTCCAGGAAGACGCGGTCGGGGTTTCGCGCCGAAAGGTGCTTGGCCACCGCGCCCCAGAGCGCGGAGGCCTTGAGCGCGAGCGTGTCGTCGGTTGCGAGCCGGTTCTTCGTGTCCTCCCGGGCATGCCAGTCGACAATGACGGCGAGCCCGGTCGAGAGGATGTGGTCAAGAGCCAGGTCCAGGTCGGGAAGGAACTCGGGCTTGAGCACGTCCGGGTGCTCGGGGTCGAAGAACATCTCAAATTCGACGGGGTAGCGGACGTGGGTGAAGCCCGCGTCGGCAATGAGGGCGAAATCCGCGGGCTTGTCGTAGCTGGCGAACCAGGCGTGCGAGTAGGCGCCGCCCGCACTCGGGATCTGCGAGAACCAGTGGGAGAGGTTCACCCCCCGGGAAAGCGCCGTTAGCCTGGCCGAGGGAACCTCGGCCCGGGCCGGGACGAAGGCGCAGAGGAAGAGCGCCAAAGCGCACGCCGGGAGAGTGGGGCGGAAAAGGGGGGTACTTGGGCTCATACCCCGGATCATGACCCCTTAAGTGTATCTTTCCAGACCGTTTGCAATTGCCCCCATCCGCGCGGCAGGCTATCCCTATCCGCCTCATGGGACGCCAATGGCTTCATGCGAAACGCGCGATCGTCAACCTGAAGAAGGGCCAGGTCGTCGGTAAACTGGTCAAGGAGATCACGGTCGCAGCAAAACTGGGCGGGCCCGATCCCGCCGCCAACGCACGCCTCTTTGCCGCGCTCGAAAAGGCGCGCAAGGCAAGCGTCACGCGCGACGTGATCGAGCGCGCGATCAAGAAGGGCTCCGGCACGGGTGACGACAAGCACGCCCTTGAGCACGTTGTGTTCGAGGGCTACGCCCCGCACAAGGTGCCGCTGATTGTCGAGGTCTACACCGACAACCACCAGCGCACCGCGCCCGAGATGCGGTTCCTGTTCAAGAAGGGGGTGCTCGGCAACGCGGGCAGCAATAAGTTCCTCTTCGACCACGTGGGGATCGTCGAAGCCCACCATCCCGACCCGACCGTGGACCTGGAGGCCGCCGCGATCGAGGCCGGTGCCAACGACTTTGAGGTGCTCACCCACAATCAAAACGACGACATCCCGGAGGGCCACGCCGGGGCGCGCTTCACGACCGACCGGACGGCCGTGCACTCCGCATCCGTGTGGCTCGCGCAGCACGGGTGGGCGGTCGTGACGAGCGAGCTCGGCTACCAGGCCAAGGTGTTTCCCGAGCTCGACGATACCGCTCGCGCCGAGGTGGGCGAATTCCTGCAAGAACTTGAGGATCACGAGGACGTGCAACGCGTCTGGGCTGCGGTGAAATGATCGCTACCGCCACCTGATGGCTACAGTTGATACTTCGTCCGGTTTTTCCGAAATGAGACCCGTAACCTCTCCTCTGTGAACATCCTAATCGTCGAAGACGAAGCCACTTCGCGGGAAATGCTCTTGAGTATCCTCAAGTCCGAGGGGGACCATCGAATTTTGACGGCGGCGGATGGCGACGATGCACTGAAGCTGATGGAGGACCCGAGGCATCCCTTTGATGTCGTGTTCCTCGACCTGATGCTCCCCTCGATCTCGGGACTTGATCTCCTGGAGCGGGTTAGGGCGACGCCGGCCTGCCGTTACGTGCGGGTCATCATCTGCACGACCTCGACCGACAGTGCTACCGTGGTGCGCGCCGCCCGCCTCGGGTGCGGCACTACATGGTCAAGCCGCCGGACAAGATCCGAGTCTTCGAGCAGCTCAACATCATCAAGGCCGAGATCGCCGGACTGCAGAAGATAGAGAAGCCTGAGGTGGCCGCCGGCCGCCTGGGGATCGACCTGCCGGCCTATAAGGCGAAGGTGAGCTCCACCCTGGAGAACATGGAGCGCTGGCTCACCCACGCCAAGGCGGGAGCCCAGTCGACCGATCGCCAGGAGCTCGCGAAGGACTCGGGGCGGCTGAAGACCGAGGCGCTCGACTTGGGACTGCGCGAGGTCGGCCGACGCTTCTCCACCCTTGAGACCCGCCTGACGATTGACCCGAGCGGCGACGTGCCCGATTCCAGGGCCATCGAGATCGCTTTCATCATGAGCCACCTTCACGGGGAGTTGAACCGCGTGCGGTCGGTCCTCAAGATCATCGTTCCCGACAAGGCGACCTCGTAGGGGCCCTGTCAGGCCAAGCCGGGCGGCTTACTGCGGAGGAGCGGGAGCCCGCCTCCAGAAACCCACGCGCCGTCCGTCCTCGTCCTGGTAGGTGAGGATGTCGCACCAGGTGTATTCCGGGGAGAGTTCCCTGTTGATCTTCTCCCAGAGGGCCGGCGTGTCGCCGGGCCGGTACCACAGGACGTAGTCCACGCCCTGGGCAACCCACCACCTGCCCGCATCGGGAAAGTCGCCGGTGTAGAACTTCATCAGCTTGTCGTGGCGCCTGCGGACGTCCTCGCTGTTCGCGCGCCAGAGAAGCTCGTGGCCCCACCAGCCGAGCCACATCCGCTGCCCCGCGAAGAGCGGGATGACGGCCGAGTCGGTGAAGCCGCCCTTCTCCTCGGGGCGCTCGATCACGACGCCCGGCTTTTCCAGCTTGAGGCGGCCGAGCATGAGCCGCGGGAATTCCTCCTTCGTGAGGAAGTTGTGGCCCTCCAGTTTCCCGACGGAGGCCTTCGGCCAGTCGCGCAGGGGCTTCCACAGGTCGTAGGCGTAGAAGCAGGGGTAGAGGCAGAACAGGTACCCGGCCAGACGGACAGAGCGCCGCTTGGACTGCTCGAGCACGACGGGGGCCAGCGTCATCAGGGTGCCCGCCATCACCCAGGGCCACCACTTGAGGGTCGTGTTGAAGCGGTCGTAGAGGCCCGAGTACTCGTCGTCCACGTAGAAGAACTCGGTGAAGAGGAGAAGCGTGAGCCAGAGGAGGGCAAGCCTGCGCCCGTTGGGGCTTCCCGAGACGTACCCGAGGACGATGAGGGCTATCGTCGGAAGGAAGAAGAGCAGGAAGAGGATCGGGGGGGTGTGCTCATTCCAGGGGACCAGGCGGACAGCGGTGTCGTAGCCCGAGGCCGAGGAGGTGAAGGCCGACGGTAGACCCAAGCGGCGAGCCAGACCAATGCGGCGCCGCCGAAAAGGGACGGAACCAGGCGCCTCCAGTCCCGGCCGTTCACGGCTAGCCAGAGGACCACGGCCAATCCCTGCAGGGGCAAGACCCAGGTGTTGGCCAGGAGCGTCCAGGTGAGCGTCCCGCCCACGATCGCGGCGTAGCGACGCTGCCGGAGTCGGGCCCACAGGAGCATCCCCATGCCGCAGAGGCCGAGGAGGTAGTAGCCCGAAAGCGGGGCGTGGTAGTCGCCCAGGAAGACCACGTAGGAGTAGATTTCCCCGGGCAATTCCATCACGTGGGTGTGGCCCTCGGGGTCGAGGATCGGGTACCGGGCGTTGTAGGCCTTCAGCCACGGGCCGAGCGGGGGCTTGTCCATCTGGGCGCTCCCGATGAAGCGCATGTTGGTCCAGGGGGTCACGTCCTTGTCGGTGAAGTGGTCCAGGATCGTCATGCCGGTTCCCCCGATGACAAAGCAGGCGAGGACAACGGCCCGGGTGCGAAACGTACGGGCCGCCAGGGTGACGGCGCCGGCGAAGGCGGTTCCCCCGAGGGCCACCAGGAGGCAGTACCCGAGGTTGTACGCCGAGCCCGGCGGCAGGAGGAGCACTCGGCCCATCAGGGCGGCTCCGTAGTGCTGGAAGCTGTAGTACTGTGTCGAGAGGTACGGGCTATACCAGGAGTCGGGGACGGGGATCGTGGTGCCGGAGTAGTAGCTGCAGATGTAGGAGAAGTCCGCGATCTTCTCCGAGCCCCCGTCCACGTCGGGGAACGTGAAGCGCCACATGAAGGCGTACGCGAAAACCGCGGCGAACACGGCGAAGCACCCGAGGAGCCGCGGGAAGGCGAACTCCTGCCGCCATTCCCTCAAGAGCGCGGCGGCCCAAGCTGGGAGCCCGCGCGGCTCCCAGGCGACCAGGGACATCGCGACCACCAGGACCGAGAGCGCCGTCGAGGCGAGCTCAAGGCCCGGCAGGGACGGCCCGAGCCCGTGGTGGCACTCGACGGCGTAGACGAGCGTCACGGCAAGGAGCGGGCCCAGGGGGAGGGCAAACCAGCGGTTTCTCCAGTACAGGCCCGCGATCAGCATCAGGCCCCACAGGTTCACCCCGAGAAGGGTCAGGGTGAACAGCAGTCCGAGGTAGGGCATGAGTCGTGGCGGGCGTTTTTTTCCAGCTGCGGCCGATCATGGCCCGCCGGGGCGCGCGGGCAAGATAATGTCCCGCTGCGCCAAGCTTTTAGCCAAAAATTGCCAAGGGGCTGGATGCCCCTTCTACGCTAGGCGCCCTTGCAGGTGTAGAGCGCCACCAGGGCGGCGCCGATCGACTGGGAGAGCTCACCCAGCTCGGAGGCCGCGAACTTGATCGTCGCCCTCTGGGCCGGCCAGAGGTACGGCATCGCCGACTCCCTGAGGACGTTGATGTAGCGCTCGCGGAATTCGGGGGTCGTGGACTCGTGGTCCATGAGCCCGCCGCCCACGACCACGAAGCCGGGGTCCAGGGCGAGGCAGAGCGTCGCGGCATGGATGCCGAGCGCGCGGGCCTGGAAGTCGAAGATCTCGATCGCCAGCGGGTCGCCCTTCTGGGCCAGGCCGCGGATCGACATCGCCTTCTCCTTGGGCGAGAGCTTGGACTGGGCCAGCTCATGGTCGGGATGCCTCTTGAGCATCTCCTCCACCAGATGGGGCATTCCCGAGAGGGTCGTGTAGGCCTCGATGCAGCCCCAGGTGCGTCCGCACCCGCAGGGCAGGGGGCGCATGCCGAGGAGCTGGAGCGGGGCGGGCATGTGGGCCGCCTCCATCCCCGCCAGGGTCTCGCCGTCAAGGGGAAGGCCGTTCTGGTCGATGTAGGCGCAGCCGAGGCCCGAGCCGGGGGCCAGCATGAGCACCGAGGACTTCTTGCCCGCGCGGACAAGCTTCGCCTCGGCAACCCCGCCGAACTTCCCGTCGTTTCCGACCACCAGCGGGACGGCGCGCCCGGCCGCAGCCGAGAGCGCGCGGCTGTAGTCCTCGTGGAAATTCCAACCGTCGAACGCGGCGGGCAGGTTCGCCGTCCGGCCCAGCACCCCGTACCTCTGGTAGGGCCCGGGTATCGCCAGGCCCACGCCGCGCACCTGGGTCCAGCTCAGGTTGTTCTGGGCCATGAAGTCGACGACCCCCTTCACCCAGCCCTTGACCACCGCCTCGGTGCCGGCCTGGGAGTTGGTGGAGCTCTGCATGAGCTTCATGGAGACCATGGAGCCATCGGCCCAGACTCCGCCGGTTTTCGACGTCGTGGCGCCGCTGTCAGTTCCGATGTAGACAAGCCGTGGTGAGGTCATAGGGGCTATGCCCGATCAGAACACTCCTCCCACTAACTGCAAGTCCGCAGGAAACGGGCGGAATGGGGGAAAACCGTTTGCTAGATATTCATTTGCGGGGGAGAGTCTCCCGGTATGAGACCGAACACCGTCCCGGCACACCTCGACGTGACGGTCCGGGTTGGCTGCAGCCTGGTCTACGAATCGACGGGCAGGGCCTCTGTGCTTCTGAACGTGAGTCCCCGGCCGGACCCGCGCCACCAGGTGCTTGCCGAGGCGCTGACCCTCGGGGACAACCTCCCCTGCGACCCGTTTACCGACAGCCACGGAAACGCCTACCGCAGGGTCGCCCTGGCACCGGGGAGCAACTATTTCCGGCACGACGCAGTGATCGCGGTTTCCTCCCAGCCCGACAACCACGGGATACCGATCCCGCCGGCCCAGGATCCGGGGGAGCTTCCCCCCTCGGTGCTTCGCTACACGCTCCCGAGCCGCTACTGCGACTCCGACAAGCTGATCAACTTCGCATGGGAGAAATTCGGCGCGGTCGAGCACGGCTGGACGCGCGTCCAGGCCATCAGCAAGTGGATCCACGAGAACATCGAATACCGCTACATGTCGGGCCGCTCCGACCTGTCGGCCTGGGATGTCCTCCAGCGAGGCTACGGCGTCTGCCGGGATTTCGCCCACCTGGCGGTCGCGCTCAACCGCACGTTCAACGTCCCGGCCCGCTACGTCACCGGGCACCTCCCCGACATCGGTTTCCCCGACCCGGAGGGGCACATGGACTTCCACGCCTACAGCGAGGTATTCCTCGGGGGAACCTGGCTGACCTCGGACGCCCGGTTCCACGTGCCGAGGATCGGCCGGGTCACGGTCTCCTGCGGAATGGACGCGGTCGATGGCGCCTTCTCGACCATCTACGGGGGGGCCACGCTCACCTATTTCCAGGTGTGGGCCTACCAGGTGGCCCGCGGCACCGTCGGGGTCGGGGACCCGCTCGACCTGTCCCTGCGGCTGGACAACAAGTGGGCCGTCCAGCACGACCCAAATGTTTAAGGAAGGGCTGGCCCGCGGAGCATTCGCGGTGCAAGGATTGGGGCCATCCACCCTCCTCCCATGGCCCTCCCGCTTCTCTATTAGAGTATGAACATTGTCTACGGAGTCTCAGGCGAGGGCCTGGGGCATGTCTTTGAAGCCAAGGAAATCATCGTGCGGCTGAGGAGCGAGGGCCACCGGGTGAAGGTCCTCACCTACGGGCAAAGGGCGCTCGCCTCGCTGCGCGAGTTTGAACCCACCCGGATCGAGGGGATTCACCTCTACTTTGACTCGCGCGGCATGTCGCTCGCCCAGACCGTGGTCAGGAACCTGCCCTGCATCCCGTTCTTCCTCCGGAACTGGGGCGCTCTGCGACGGGAGATCCTGGCCTTCGGCCCCGACGTGTTCCTGACGGCCTACGAGCCGTTCACGATGGTCGCCTCCCACGTCCTGGGAAGGCCCCTGATCAGCATGGACAACCAGAACGAGCTCCTGCACATCGACCCGCCGGTCGGCACAAACCTGCTTTCCTTCCTGCTCGCAAGGGCGGCGACCCTGGCGTGCACGCAGGGCGCCACCTTCTACGTCGTGAAGTCATTTGCCAAACCCTGCCGCGACACCGAGCGGGTCCGCTTTGTCTCGCCGATCATCCAGCAGGAGATCCGCAGGCTGCGGCCCCAGAAGGGCGACTACGTCTTCGCGTACCTGACCAAGCCCAATCCCCCCCTTGAGGCGATCATGAGGGAGATGGACGAGCGCTTCATCGTGTACTGCAACAACCGGGTCGAGGAGCTGGGCAACATCTCCTACAGGGCGCAGGGGGGCTCCTACCTGAGCGACCTGGCCGGCTGCAAGGCCATCATCGCGACGACCGGGTTTTCGCTGATCGCCGACTCGCTCTTCCTCGGCAAGCCCTACTTTGGCGTGCCGCTCAAGGGCCAGTTTGAGCAGACCCACAACGCGCGGTTCCTCGCGCAGTCGGGCCTCGGGGAATACGCGGAGGATCCCACGCGGGGGCAAATCGAGAGCTTCCTGGGGAGGCTACCCGTCTTCGAGGCCAGGCTCGCGGGCCACCGGATCGACCCGGCGGAGCAGGAGGAGACGCTCCTGGGTCTCCTGCGCGAGCTTCGGGGCAGCGAGGCGGGGGCGCCCGTGGTCTGAACGGGCCCCACGGGCCTATTCCTCGTCGGCCACGAAGTGGCAGCCCTTGCTCACGGGGTTCAGCGCAGCGGCGTGCACCACCAGAAGCGCCGTCTGAACGGCGTTTCGAAGCTCGATCAGTTCCCGGGTGGGCGCGCACCCGCGGTAGAATCCCTGGATCTCCTCGCGGAGCTCGGTGAGGATCCGCCGCGCGCGGGAGAGGCGCCTGGGCGAGCGCACCACGCCGGCGTAGTTCCACATGGTGTGCTGGATCTGGAGCATGTCCTGGAGCACGAGGACCTGGTCCGCCCGCCGGGTGGGACTCTCCCAGGGTCTCGGGGTGGGGTTGGGAAAGCTGCCGGACGAAACCTCGGCGACATCGGCCTCGGCCGCGAACCAAGCGCTCGTCAGGCACTCCAGGAGCGAGGTGCTCGCCAGTCGATTGGCCCCGTGCAGGCCCGTGCAGGCCGTCTCCCCGATCGCGCCGAGGTGGGTCACGTTGGTCCGCCCCCGGAGGTCGGTGTGGACTCCTCCGCAGGCAAAGTGGGCGGCCGGGACGACGGGTATCGCCTCACGCTCAATGTCGACCCCGTGGGAAAGGCAGCGCTGGTAGATGCTGGGGAACCGGTCGCGGGCAAATCCCTTCGGCATCGCCGACAGGTCGAGGTAGACGCAGGGTTCGCCGCTCGCAACGAGCTCATGGCGGATCGCGCGCGAGACGACGTCCCTGGGCGCCAGCGAACCCCTGGGGTCGCTCTTCTCCATGAACCGTTCGCCCCGCGAGTTCACCAGCACCGCGCCCTCCCCGCGAAGGGCCTCCGAGATCAGGAAGGGAGGCGCATTCTTCGCGGCAAAGACTGTCGGGTGGAACTGGACGTACTCCAGATCGATCAGCCGGGCGCCCACCCGGTACGCCATCGCGACCCCGTGGCCGACGCTTCCGGGCTGGTTGGTCGAGTGGAGGAAAATCTGCCCCAGTCCACCGGTCGCCAGGATCGTCTTCTTGGCCACGATGGCCGCGACCTCGCCGGTGGCGGCGTCCAGGACGTAGGCGCCGAAGCAGGTGAGGGGATGGTACTTGTCGGCGGGGTCCGCCGAGCTGTGGGAGAGGGTGAGCAGGTCGATGGCAACCCAGCCGCTGCGGCGCGTGATCGACCGGGTGGCGTCGACCTTGCGGGCAACCGCAGCCAGGATCGCGTGGCCGGTGGTGTCCTTCGAGTGGATGATCCTCCGCTCCGAGTGCCCGCCCTCGCGGGTCAGGTCAAGTTGCCCCTCCGAGTCCCTGTCGAAGGCGACCCCGGCGTCCTCGATCAGCATTTGCCTCACGATCCGCGGCCCCTCCTCCACGAGCTGCCGGACGGCCGCGGGATTGGACATGTGGTCGCCGGCGACCATGATGTCGTTAGCGAGGGATGTGGTGTCGGGGTGGGTGTCGAAGATGATGCCGCCCTGCGCCCAGTCGCTGTTGGCTGCCAACGGGTCGCCAAGGGAAAGCAGCTCGCAGGAGAGGCCCGCCGCGGCCGCCCTGAGGCAATACGCCGAGCCCGCGAGACCGGAGCCAATCACCAGGCAGTCGGTGTGGAGCACCCTCATTGCGGATCAGTGGCGCCGGGCCACGACAGTCAGGCTGAGGTCCGCGGCCGGGGCCGAGTGGGTGAGGGCGCCGACGCTGATCACGTCAACCCCGGCAATCGCGTAATCGCTCAGCGTTTCAAAGCGAACGCCCCCCGAGACCTCAACCTGCGCCCGGCCGCTGATGACCGAGACGGCTCGCGCCACCTGCTTTGGGGTCATGTTGTCCAGGAGGATCGCATCCGCCCCCGATTTGAGGGCTTGGCGGACTTCGGCCAAGGACTTGGCCTCCACCTCGATCTTGCAGAGGTGGGGCGAGCCGGCGCGGGCGCGGGACACGGCGCGGGAGAGGGATCCCGCCGCGGCGATGTGGTTGTCCTTGATCAGGACGTGCTCGCCCAGGGAGCTCCGGTGGTTGTGGCTCCCGCCGCAGCGCACCGCGTATTTCTCAAGGGCCCTGAAGCCCGGCGTGGTCTTCCGGGTGTCGACGATTTTCACCCGGGTTGAGGCCACAGCCTCGGCGTACCTGCTGCTCAAGGTGGCGATTCCAGAAAGCCTTTGCAGGAAATTGAGCGCCGTGCGCTCGGCGGTGAGCACGCCCTCGGTCGGGCCTGAAACCTCGAGCACCCTCCTGCCGCGGCGGATCCGCGCGCCGTCGCGGACAAGGACCCTCACCCTCGCCTTGGGGTCGACCCTTGAAAAGACCCGAGCGGCGACATCAATCCCGCACAGGACCAGGTCCTGCCCCGCCTCGATGAAGGCCCTGCAGGCGTGGTTTTTCGGGAAGATCGCTCGACTGGTTAGGTCGCCGAGGCCGGCATCCTCCTCAAGGGCGAGGTCGATCAGGTGGTCAGTTCGTGGGTGCAAGGGCGAACATCCTTTCAATGCATTTCCCTGCCTTCTGGCGAAGGGATTCCTCCAGGGTGACGATCTGTTCTGGGCGCGGCGAGAGGAGGGCGTCGCGCACTTTTTCCAGCGTGTTCAGCTTCATGTAGGGGCACAGGCGGCATCCGCCAATGAACGCCTTTTCAGGGGCCTCGACCTCGAGTCGCCCGACAAGGCCGCATTCCGTGAGCATCAGGAAATAGGGGGCCTGGGTCTGCTTCACGTACTTCATCATCGCCCCGGTGCTCCCGACAAAGTCTGAGGCGGCCGCAACCTCCCGGGTGCACTCGGGGTGGGATACCACCTTTAGGCCCGGAAACTGGAGCCGGGCGGCGCCGATCTGGTCAACTGTGAACGTGTCGTGGACGATGCACGTCCCGTCCGAGGAGATCACTTCCTTGTTCACCCCGCGCCTCCTCAACTCATCCCTGAGGTTGTCGGCCATCAGGCGGTCCGGGACGAAGATCACCTGGGAGGCCGGCAGGCCGGCGACGATCGAATAGACGTTTCCGGAGGTGACGCACACGTCGGACTCGGACTTCACCTCGGCCGTGCTGTTGATGTAGCAGACAACGGTCGCACGGGGATAGAGCGCCTTCAGGCGCCTGACGCCGTCCGCCGTGATGGAGTCGGCCAGCGAGCAACCCGAGCCGCGGTCGGGGACGACAACTGTGGCCTCGGGGGAGAGTATTTTTGCCGTCTCGGCCATGAAGACGACCCCCGCGAACACGATCAGTTTCGCTCGGGAGCGCTTTGCCTCCAGACTCAGGTAGTAGGAGTCGCCCTTAAAGTCGCCGACCCCGTAGATGATCTCTGGCTCCACGTAGGAATGGGCGAGGATCACGGCATCCCTCTCCTTCTTCAGGCGGTTGATCTCCAGGGTGAGCGGGGCGATCTCAAGGCATGCCGCGAAGTCCCATTTCCGGCCGCGCGGGTCGCAGTCCACGTTCATGAGCGCGCGCAGGAGGCGTTCGGCCTCGATTTCGACGGGTGGGGAGACAGTTCCCATGGAACCACACGCTAGGGCGGGTTGGCGCCGTGTAAAGTGCCCGCCAAGGATTGGGCGGGCCTGTGCATTAGCCCCGGGTGAGGTCCCAAAAACCGTGGGCGCGGCCGAAGGCGAGGCATTCCTCGAAGGGGCGCACCCCCTCCGAGCAGGTCGGGTGAAGGAGCGAGGCCGCCGCCGTGGATGCTCCAAGTTCAAGGGATTCCTCCATCGGCCATCCCTCGTGGATTCCAAACAGGACACCCGCGGCGAGAGCGTCGCCGGCGCCGACGGCGCACGAGATCTTTTCGGGCGGGACGCGAACGGAGGGCTGCCAGACCACGTTCCCGTCGCCTGAACACGCGCACGCACCCCTCGGAAAGTGGACGATCGCCCAACCGCGTACGCCCATCGTGATGAGCGCCCGCGCCGCGGCCTCGGCTGCTTTGGGGTCCAGGGAAGGGGAGTCGCCAATAACGATTCCGGTCAACTCACCGGCCTCGTACTCGTTTGCAAAAAGAACGTCGACCTCAGGCAATACGGGCGCCACCGAGCTGCCGAACCTCCCGCTTGCGGCGCTCACCAGGTCGAGCGCCGTGGTGAGTCCGGCCGTGCGCGCCCTTCGCAGTACCTCGGCTGCCCGGGGCTTCCCGTCGCCCCCGGCGGCGTCAAGCGAGTCGAGAAGCAGGAGGTAGCCCAGGTAGAGGATCCGGTCCTCCGAGCCCTCGAGGGCGAAGTGCTCGGGCCCCAGGAGCGCGTTGGCGCCCCGGTGGTGAAAGAAAGTGCGCCTTCCGGAACCGCGCACGGCCATCACGTCCGTGTAGCTGGTACTCAGGCCAGGCGCCGTCCGTAGTCCCTCGGTGTCGATCCCGCTCGACGCGCAGTCGGCGAGGATTGCCCGGCCATCGGCGTCGTCGCCAACCAGGCCGATCCCGCGGAGCGGGAAGGGGGCACGCATCCGCGAGAGGTCCTTGAGGATGTTGTAGGGGCCCCCGCCGTTTCCCGTGGTCTGGTCGATGATGTTGGCAAGGCCGTCCTGCGGCGGCCAGACGTCAACCGTCTTCACGTGGTCCCGGATCCAGTTGCCCGCGGCTATGATTCCTGAGCGCATGGTTTCCTATTCGCTCACGAGGCGCACAGCTGCCGGCTCGTCCTCATCGATGCCCGGGAATCGGCCGACCGCCGGGTCCAGGAAAAAATTGTCGTTCTGGTCGTCGTTGGCCGTCGAGACCTCCCCGATGACGCAGTCGCCCCCCTGGGGTGCGAACAGGTGCCACACCCCGGGAATGAGCGTGACGCGCGAGCCGGCGGCGAGGACCAGCGGCTCACCTGAGACGACCTGGACCTTAACGCCGTCCACCTGCACGGGGAACGATTGGCCCTCGCTTGCGCCCGTTCCCGGGCGGGCGGGCCAGAGCTTGAGCATCAACCTTCCCGACCTGCAGATGATGTCCTCCTTCTTCCTTGCGTGGCAGTGGCACGGGGTCGTTTGCCCGTCGCGTGCAAACATCAGCTTTTCACAGTACTCTGGCTCGGTGGCCAGGTTCACGAGCGTGAGCCCGAAGGCGTCGAAGTCGCCGAGGCCGAAGTCGGTGATGTCCCAGAGGGGTCGCGGCGGCAGGGCCCACCCGTTGCGGGTTAAACAGGCGAGGGCGTCGCGGTACGCGCGGTTGATTGCGGAGCGCCTCATCGGGTCACCCCCTGAGGGCCACGACCGACTGCAACCGGTGGCTCTCGAGCGCCGCAGCCCAGAGCTCGTGGTGGGCCACGGCCTCGTCCGGCGTCGCGCACCCGAAGCGTTCCCCGAGGACTCCCTGGCGCTCGGCGAGGAATGCCGCCCACATCTGCATGAGGATATCGGGGAAACCCGGTTCGAAGATCGAGCCGGTGATGGTGCGGAAGGCCGTGTCGAATCCGAGATCGGTCTTCTCCCAAGTCTGCTCCTTGCCCCTGCGGTAGGTCCAGAACGTCTTGGGCTCCTTGGTCGAGTACCGAAAACCCGCCTCGGTCCCGAGGGCCTCGAAGATCCAGGTGTTGGTCTCCGTGGGCGCCATGCGCTTCATCTCGAGGGTCATCGGAACGGGTTCCCCCCCCAGGGTCACCGTCGTGTGCAGGACGGCATTGTCCCAGGTGTCGCACGGGGCCGTGCCCCCTTTGCCGTCCGGCCGGGTCGTGTAGACCTTCTGGAGGTGGGCGTGGACAAGGGTCGGCCTCCAGCCGAGGCGAAGCGGCAGGTGGGCCACGTGCAGGCCGAGGTCGTTCATGACGCCGGCCTCGCCGCACTGGGCGCTGCGGCGCTTCCAGTTGATCGGCTTGGAGGGATCCAGGTCGCTTGAGTGGAGGAACGCGGAACGGACCTCCAGAAGGCGCCCGAGTTGCGCGGCCGAGGCCATCTTGAAGGCCCTCCTTGCTCCGGGCAGGAACGGGAACTCCGATGAGACGCGAACGAATCGTCCCAGGCGCCGCGCCTCGTCCCGTATCCGGACGGCCGCCGCCAGGTCTATCCCGAAGGGTTTCTCGGCGAAGAGGTCCTTGCCCGACCTGACGACGTCCAGGTAGAGCGCCTCGTGCAGGTCGTGGGGCACGGCGACATAGACCACGTCGATGTCGGCCCGGGCGAGAAGCGCGCGGTGGTCCGTGTCGAAATGCCTCACCGTGGGCACCTGTCGGAACCAGTCGAGGGCTGCCGCGTTCACATCACACACGGCGCGGAGCTCCGGGGTCACCGGGCAGTCGAGCAGGGCGAACCAGCGGCCGAAGGCGCTCGCGACCTCGCGACCCATGAGCCCGGCCCCGATCACTCCGACCCGGACCAATTGGCGCTCGGCGCTCATTTGAGGAATCCGAGGGCCTCGGCGGGCGACATGCCGTCGTGGACGACCGCCATCAGGGCCCGGGTGATCTTGGCCGGATGCGGGTGCTGGATGATGTTGCGCCCGTAGACGATGCCGGAGGCTCCCTGCGCGATCAGCGCTGCCGTCCGAGCGAGGATCTCGGCCTCGGGCGCGCGACCGCCGCCGCGGACCAGCACCGGGATTCCGCCCGCGGTTTGCACCACCTTGTGGTAGACACTGACTTCGTCGGTCGGGTCCGCCTTGATGATGTCGGCCCCTAGCTCCACGGCCTGCCTCACGAGCGGAATGATCTTCGCCGGGTCGCCGTCAACCATGTAGCCGCCCGCCTTCGCGTTGGGCTGGAAGACCAGGGGCTCGATCATGAGCGGCATCCCGTAGTGGTAGCACTCGGGCTTGAGCTTGAGGATGTTGCGGATGCACTGGTCTGCGACCTCCGGCTCGTCGGGGATCGAGAAGAGGTTCACGACCACGCAGGTGGCGTCGAGCCTCACGGCCTGCAGGACGGGCTCCTCGATCATCCGCGAGAAGAGGGCCCTCGGCAGGCGGGTGCCGTAGACATTGGCGACGTCGGTCCTGAGCACGAGGGCCGGCTTCGGCCGGATGGGCAGCTTCTGAAGGTGGGCGGCCTGGCCCACCGTCAGCTGGATCGCGTCGGGTGCGCTCTCGACCAGCGTGGCGACGGCCTTGGGAAGGTCCTCGATGCCGCTCAGAAACGCGCCCTCGTTGAAAAAACCGTGGTCAATCGCCACGTCGAAGCAGCGTCCGGTTTTGGGGTTGAAGAGGCGGTTTAGGCGGGCGGCTTTCATAGGGTTTGGGCCGGGTCGCAAAGGGCGGGAGCTGCAACGATGCTCCTCCCTCCGGTGGCTTGGGCACAATGCCCAAATTTCCCCGGCATTGTCGACCAAATCGACGCGCGGGGGGACCTAGGGGCGGGCGGGGGCTGCGGTGTAGCGGATCTCGCGGACCTCGATCGCCCCGGACACCACGCGCAGGAAGGGCTTCCCGTCGGCGACGCCGACGGTCCCGTACCCGGTCGCCGTGCTGATGAAGCTCTTGAAGTCGCCGGGCTCGGGGGGAGAAAGGTGAAGGACCTTCTCCAGGGCATCGTAGCGCGCCCCGCTGAGCGCCTGGAGCAGGGCGTAGGAGGCCATCGCCCTCGCGTACCAGTGGCCCCACTCATACTCGTCGAAGGGGTTGCGCGTCCTCCCGTCATAGCGCGCCCTGCACGTGCGGACGATCTCGAGGCCCTCCTGGACCATGCCCATCATGATCATGTGCGAGGCGGCCTGGTACTCGATGCCGGTCCAGACCTCGTTCGAGTAGACGAAGGGCAGCGACGGCATGCCGCCGAGCGGCCAGGAGCACAGGAGCAGGCCGCCGTCCTTGCCGTTCGCGTAGGTCGGGCGCTGGGGATTGGCGTGCGCGGATAGGTCCGACTTGAAATTGTGGCGGTAGACCGACTTCAGGTGGCTGGCGACCTTGTCTCGGTCGAGGGCGTTTCCAAGCCCGCAGGCCTCGGAGAGCCATGCCCCGAGCACCCCGTCGGAAAGGCATCCGTTCCCGTACTGGTACTTGGGGCCCTCCTTCTCCAAGAGTTCCAGGGCCTCCTTCGAGTAGTGGCCCCCGTAGGACTTGCTGGCGGGGTCGTCGACCTTGGCGCAAAGCCCCTTCCACTGGGTCTGCTGGCGGTAGTACTGGCCGTTAAAGAGCTCGCGGTTGGCGCGCGCGCTTCCGCGGGCGAGAAGGTCCTCATAGGCCGAGACGTTGTCGCCCAGGGCCCTTCCCATGGCGACAGCCGCGCCGAGCGCCCCCAGGTAGAAGCTCGAGATCATCCCCGAGGGCCCCCAGAACTCGATGTCGTAGGTATTGTGCTGCGGCTCCTCGGGAAGGCCGCGGTGCTCGGGGTCCCAGGTCGAGATGCAGTAGTCCAGGCTTGCCCGCACCCGGGGCCAGAGCGCTTTCAGCCACGCCGTGTCCCCGCTGATTCTCCACTCGCGGTGGACCTTCATGATTCCTCCCAGCTGCCCGTCGGCGGCCGCGTAGAAGTCATGGGGGGCGGGCTGGATCGGGAGGGCCACCCGGAAATTCTGGTGTCCCCGGTCGTCCTGGGCCGCGCCGAACTCCGTCTCCCTGAGCGTGCGCTCCAGGGAGGGGAAAAGGTGGGCGATGGCCTGCGCATAGTTCCAGACGTGGGTGCAGGTTCCCGGCCCCTGGGCGTTGTCCTCGTCGCACCCCTCCCAGCCCCAGAGCCTCCCGTCGGCCTGGCGCATGACCGTCGGCGACTTCAGGATGCACAGGTTTGCCGCAACCGCCTCCACGGCCTCTGGCGCCAGGGTGCTGTCGAAGAAACAACCCGAGAATCGCTCGGAGCGCCTCCTGAGCTCGTAGTAGTTGTCCGTCCAGTAGGAGGAAAGCGCCTCGATCCCGGGAAAGCGGCCGGCGTACCAGGGCCTGTAGTAGTCCGCGGGGTCGTAGGGCTTGGTCTCCGGGAACTGGACCATGGCGGAGATCCGCGAGGTCGGGACGTACCAGGCGAGCCTTAGCCGAATGGTCCGCACTTGGCCGGGGACCATGTGTAACGGGACGAAGAGCGAGGCTCCCGGCGGGGGCCCGCCGTCGGCGGGCGCCGGCCGGTCGAACGCCGCCCCCTGCTCCACGTCGCGCCAGGCCATCGTCACCGAATCAAACCATCCCCCGCGGAACCAGGCCAGGTTCACCCGGGCTTCGGGCTCGTCGACAGCGGCCGAGAACCAGGCCTCGCGCCGGCCCGCTGTCGAGCCGTTCCCGCCGTGGAGGGCGAACCCGCCGGGCAGGGCGCGGATCCCCTGGCCGGGTTCCGGGGGGGCGCCCCAGACCTCCTCGGCGAGGAAATTCTTTGCGTTGAACGAGAACACCGCGTCGATCTCGTCATGGCTGGTGTTGGTGAAGGTGTACTCGACCCCCGCCACCGGGAGGCTCGAGTTGTCGGGGTCGCCCGGCTCAAACGGGCTCCACCCGGTGATGCGCGCCGACACCGGCAGCGCCGGGTCCTCAAGCTCGACCCGGGCAAAAGGGAAATGGGCCCGGAAGGTCGCCCGGGTGAAGCGGGGGAGGCCGGCCCCCATCGGGGCCGTGCCGCTGGTGGCGTGCCTGCGCTCGTAGAGCTTCCAGCGGGGAACGGGGCCCTCCACGACGCGCGCCACCTTGCCGGGCCCCCCGATCGAGATGGCGGCAAACATTCCGGGCTCGTTCTGGATGGAGGGCTGGTGCCGGAGCGAGACATGGGTCAGGGCGCCGCTGCCCGAAAGGCAAACCGTGCCGGCCCCCATCCCTCCAAGGGGAAAGGCGACCTGCTCGAGGAACTCCCCCGAGTAGGTGAAGTCGGGGAGCCGCGGCTCGGCCACCGCGGCGGGGGTGGGGGCCTGGTCTTGCCCCTTGGACAGCGACGCGCCAACGGCCATGGCGCCGAGGGTGGCCACCGAGTTCCTGAAGAATTCCCTTCGGGCGATGAGTTTCTGGGGCACTTGGGGTGGGGGATGGGGCGGGTCCAAGCTTAGGGACCCAGAGCGCATTTGTGCCGCAGAGGGGCCCCATGGCAAATGCTTTGGTCCTCTGCGCCTCCCGCCTGGGCTCCGGGCAGGGGGCTGTCGGGCGTCGCCTACTTCGGGGAGACCTCCATGTGGTACTTGTAGGTCCCGTCCACAAACTTCCCGTGGTCCACCGCTCCCACAAAAAGGCACCCGCGCTTAAAGCCTGAGGTAAACATCGCCACCATGTTGGGCTGCAGCCCCTCGGGGTTCACCTCCACCGAGGTCACAGTTCCATCCGCAGCGACCTGGAACGTGGCGTCGATCTTGTAGACCTTCATCGCGCGAAGCTTCGCCTCGTCGAGCGGGTTCCCGATCAGGACCGGGTCGCACTTGCCGTCGGCGTAGGCCACCGGCTGCACGGCCTTGGCGTAGTAGGCGCGTGCCCCCCATCCCTTCATGTCCTGGGGGCGCATGTGCTCAAGGAGCCCCGAGAACTTCGCGAATGTCGCCTTGACCTGCTCGTCCGTCTGGGACTCCGGCCCGAAGATGGGGACGCCGTCCCGGGTCATGACCACGATTCCGTAGAGGTTTGTGGGGATCGTCTTCTGCAGGGTGCGCATCTTCACCTCCTCGTGGAACTGCGTGTACATCCACTCGCCCTTGGTGTTCGTGGCGACGTCCATAAAATCCTGTATGGATTCCTGGGGGTGGCCGAAAACGACGCCCTGCACGAGGCCGGGAAATTCGGAGACCAGCTTCGAGTAGAGTGAGGGAGTCGAGCGGCTAAGTTCATCCCACGACTGCACCTTGTCGTCATTGGTGTAGAAGATGATGTAGAACTCGGGCTCGGGGCGCCCCTCCTCGTTGTCCCCTTCAAGGCTGTTGCCGTTGTAGTGCAGGAGGCGCCCGTAGAGCTCCGCGCTGACCTTGCTCTGGGCGTTCTTCCAGTCGGCCGCGCGCGGGGGGACGTCCTTTAGCCCGCGGTAGAAGCGGACGCAGTCCTCCGGGGTGAGAAGGTTGAGCGGCAGGAGCGTGCCGTCGTCAAAGAGGGCCCAGGGCCCGAGGATGTCCGAAGGGGCGGCCTCAAAGCTTTCTCCCTTCGCGTTCTTCCAGTGCTCGGACTTCGCGCTGGCGCTAGGCAGGAGGGCGCACGTGGCGGCAAGCGTTGCGATGCAGTATGCCAATCGGGGTAGTCTAAGGTTCATAACGGGGAATTATCGCGCATGCTAGCCCTCCTACGGGCCCCCGGCAAGGGGCAAGATAGCCCCTAGGCGGCCTCGATCACCGGCTTCGGGTGGAGTGTCGCGTGCACCATATCCAGCAGGGCCTGCACCTTGAAGGGCTTGTAGAGAAAGGCCGCGCCGAACCGTTCTGCCCTCACGTTGCTCCCGTTGCTCGAAAGTCCGCTCATCGCCATCATCTTGGTGCGCGGGTTCAGGTGCTTGATGATCGCCGCCAGCGCGCTCCCGTCCAGGTTGGGCATTACCAGGTCCGTGATCACCAAATCGATGTCCCTGCTGTGCGTCGCGAAGGTGGCAACCGCCTCGGCACCGTCGCCCGCGGTGAGGACCCGGTAGCCGTTCCTCTTGAGCATCGCCGCCGTCATTTCCTTGATCTGGGGCTCGTCGTCGACGACGAGAATCATCTCCCCATTGCCGTTCTCGCGCTTGACCGGCTGCACCTCGGTTCGGCGCTCCTTCTGCGAGACCTCGGCCGCCGGCAGGTAAACGCGGAACGTCGTGCCCTGCCCGCGCTGGGTCTTCAGGTTGATGAACCCGTGGTGGTTCTCGACGATGCTCCGCACCGTTGAGAGTCCCAGGCCGGTGCCCTTGCCCGCGCCCTTCGTCGTGAAAAACGGCTCCCATATCCGTGAAAGCGCCTCCGGCGGGATGCCGACCCCGGTGTCCTCCACCCGGATGATGACCCAGGCACCGGGCTTGCCCCCCTCAAGCTTCATCGCCGTGCCGTCATCAAGGAGGCAGTTCTCGGCGCTCAGGCTGAGCGTGCCCCCGTCGGGCATCGCGTCGCGGGCGTTCACGCAAAGGTTCAGGAGCACCTGGTGGATCTGGGTCGGATCGGCCATGATTGGCCAGAGGTTGTCGGGAAACCCGAACTCGACCGCGATGCTCTTCGGGAACGTCTCCCGCATGACGGCGAGAGTCTCCCTGAGCAGGTGCTTGATCTGGACCAACTGGGGGACGCTTGCCGCGCCATGGGCGAACGAGAGGATCTGGCGCACCAGGTCCACCCCCCGCTCCGCGCTCTTTTCCAGAGAGGTGATGATCCTCAGGTCCTCGGGATTGGTGGCGTGCTCCCGAAGGATCGGCGCTGCGAGAATGATGGGGGAGAGGACGTTGTTGAGGTCGTGGGCGATCCCCGAGGCCAGCATCCCGATGCTCTCCAGGCGCTGGGCCCTGAGGTAGCGCTCGTCGGCGCCCTTCTTCTCCGGGTCGACCAGGGGCAGCCCCGTCCCGGCCTTGGCCTCACTGCCGTCGTCACAGATGAGCGAGGGGTTCATCGGCCTGCCTCCACCCGGGGCCGCACCCCACCTGCTCGGGCGTAAAAGTATGCCGAAAGGAAGTGGCTCAGGAGCCCAGTCTGGAGGCCGAAGTCTTCCATTCCCGCAAACTGAGTGCGTCGTTAAGAGCCCTCGACGCCGAATTCTACGTCTTTTTACGTAATCGCATACAATTTTCATCGGACTCCACGGGACTCGGAAGCATGCTTGAGGTTGTGAGAGCCCCTTTGTAAGACTGCCCGCGTGAAAATCGTTATCGTCGAAGACCATTTGATGATCCGGGACGTTGTACGAAAGGTGTGCAGTTCGGATTTCGGCTACACGGTGGTCGGCGAAACGGACTCGGGCGTGCAGGCTGTCGAGCTGATCATCAAGCACCGGCCGGATGCCGTGATCCTCGACCTCTCGCTGCCCGACATGGATGGATTCAATGTGGCGGACCGGGTGTTGAGAGTGATCCCGAGCCTAAGGATCCTCATGCTCTCCTCGCACTGCGACGACTACACGCTCTTCCGGGTCGAGAAGTCGGGCGTGCACGGGTTTCTCGACAAGAACTCGAACACGATCGAGACCCTGCGTGACGCGCTCAAGGCGATCGGCGAGGGCAGGATCTATTTCTCGCAGGCCTTCCAGGCTGCGCGCATGGCGCGGCGCACCGACCCGAGGTCCTTCATCAAGGTCCTCTCCGACTGGGAGCGCGCGATCCTTTCCCTTATAGGCCAGGGCCTTACCGACGAGGAGATCGGGGAGCGGCTCAACCTTTCACCGAGGACCGTCCAGACCCACCGCAGCAACATCCTGCGCAAGCTGGACCTGAAGGGGACGCCCAAGCTGATCGCTTTCGCCGTCGAGAACGGGTTCACGCAGATCCAGTCGAGGCACGGATCGATTCCAGTTTACACCTGAAGGTTTCAAACTCGGCCTCGAACTCCGCGAACTTGCGCAGGAGCTCGGCCTGGCTCGCCGTGGCGGACGCGTTCTGGATGTCGCGGGCGATTCGTCCCAGCCGCTCGTACTTGACGACGCTGCAGTGCGACATCAGTCGATGCGCGATGCGGTGGATCTCGACCGGCGCCCCGAGGGCGATGATCCGACGGGCGTGCACCCGGTCGCTGTCAAATGAGGCGAGGAAGCGGTCGATCTGCCCCCCGAGGCCCTCCAGGGTCTCGGTGCCGAGGAAGGTGAGCATCTCCAGGTCGATTTCCCCAGGAGGCTCAAAGGTGATGTTCTGCGAGCGGACCTCGATTGAGGCGGCTGTCCTCATCGGGCCCCCGAGGTCCCTGAGGGCCGCCGCGATCTTCCCGGGCGTGATCGGCTTCGAGATGAACGCGTCCATTCCCGCCTGGAGGCACGCCTCCTTGTTCATCTCCGAGGAGTGGGCCGTCGTGGCGATGATGATCGTGCGGCGTGTCGAGGGCTCGACGGCCCTGTAGCGGGCTGCGACCTCGGTTCCGACCATGCCCGGAAGGTTCCAGTCCAAGAAGGCGACGTCGTAGTGGGCGCTCTGCAGCCGGGCGAGCGCCTGGTTGCCGTCATTTACGACGTCCGACTGGATGTCGAGTTTGCGGAGCACGGCCTGCATCGCGATCACGTTGTAGTCGATGTCCTCGACAATGAGGGCCCGGAGGGTCGCGGGGCCGGGGGCCAATGCCATCTTGGCGTCGCTTGACCCGTTGACCGCAAGGAAGGGCAGCTCGGCCCAGAACGTCGACCCCTTCCCCGGGACCGACTCGACGCCGACTCGGCCGCCCATCTTTGTCGCCAGGAGGCGGCTGACCGCCAGGCCCAGGCCCGTGCCGCGGATGTTCCCGGTCCTGGCCGACTCAAGGCGCGTGAACTTCGTGAAGAGGGTTGCGATCTCCGACTCCGTCATTCCCACCCCGTTGTCCCGGACGAAGAAGCGGACCCTGTCGTGGAATCCCGCGGTCGCCCCGACCACGATCGGCTTGCCGGCGCCGAATTTCAGGGCGTTGGTCAGGTAGTTGAGCAGGATCTGCTGGACGCGTGCCGAGTCGCCGACGACCTGCGCGGGGATCTCGGGGGCGACCTCCAGGGTGATCGTGGATCCGGCCGCCTTTGCATTCTCGGCGATCATCGCGACGCATTGCTCCACAAGGACCCGGACGGAGAACGGGGCGGAGCGGAGCTCGATCTTGCCGGCCTCTATCTTGGAAAAGTCGAGGACGTCGTCAACGAGCGCGGCGAGGAGCGTGGCGCAGCTGTTGATCGAGTCCACGAGGTGGCGCTGGCGCTTGTCGAGCTCGGTCTCCTCGAATGCCAGCGCCAGCCCGAGGATCCCGGAGATGGGGTTCCGGATCTCGTGGCTCATGTTGGCCAGAAACTCCGACTTCGCCTCGTTGGCCTTCTCGAGCTGGGCAGTCTTCTTCTGGACCAGGATTTCCAGGCGGGCGTTCTGCCGCTTCAGGAAGGCGAGCCGCCACTTGAAGGCGCCAAAAACACCGGCGGCCAGCACGAGGGCAAAGAAAAGTATTGCCGGCGCCGTGCGGTACCAGGGTGGCAGGACGGTGAACCCGACGGTCGCGGGGGGTCCGGCCAGGCCCGCGCCGCTGACAACTCTCACCGAGAGTTCATAGTTCCCGTCCCTTAGGCCCGCCAGGCTCAGGTGCGGGTTGTCGCTCGGGGGGGACCACTCCCCTGAGCCCGGCGAGAGCCGGGTCTGGAAGCGGAAGGATTCAGGGCCGCCAAACTGGACGGCCGAATATTCAAACTCCGCCGCATTGTGGTTCCATTCCAACTTTGAGCCCGGGGCAATGGTCGAGGAGATAGTCGGGGCCCCGGGCATGGCCGTTGGGATGAGTTCCTCGGGCACCAGGCGGAGCATGCCGGTTGCCCCGGCGGCCCAGACGACGCCCCGGTCGTCCACGTAAAGCGCGCTCACCTGGCCAATCTGGGAGAGGCCGGGCACCTCGAACGACGACCAGGTCGGCTCGGACGTTCTGGATACGGCCAGGCGGCCCACGGTGGGGATCTTGGGGTCCGTGGGAAAGGGACTGTCGAAGGCCACCCAGACCGCACCCGTGATGTCCCGGTTCGATACGGCCTGTGCGCGCGTCCTCGGGGCCTCAGTGAAGGGGGATCCTGCCCCGCCGGCGCTCTCATAGAGTATCACGCCCCTGTCGGTGAAGAGGGCGGACTTTTCGCCAACGGCGGCAACCAGGACGCGGCCACTCTGCGGTAGGTGGAACGTCGGCCCGGAGCCCGGCTTCGCGGGGATTACCAGCGCCCCCTTGCTGTAGGTGCTGACCCAGATGTTGCCCTTGGAGTCCTCGAACAATCCTGATGCGAAGTCCGGCAGGTGGGCCAGCGCCGAGGCCGTCATGGTTCCGTCCGCGGACTTGACCAGCCTCAGGACGTCAAACCCGTTGGCAATCAGGAGACTGCCCGGGACGTTTCGGGAGGGGTGCACGATATTGACGTCCGCCTTCGAGGAAAAGATTTCAGTCACGTCGTCGCCGTCTACGCGAGAGACCCTCTTGTAGCCTGCCGCGTAGACGGTGCCTTCCAGGCCTTTTTCAAGGAACATGATTTTCTTGCTGAGCGCACGAACCGGGTCGAAGTGGGACGGGCTCCCGCCCGCAAGGTCCAGACCGAACACCCCGCCATCGGTGGCAACCAGCAGCCGCGACTGGGTCGCCACGAGGCCTTGGATGTTTTTTCCGGCGAGTCCGTCCGACGCGTTGAACAGCGTGACGCCGCTGTCCACGGCGATATGGGCAATGCCCACCGGAGAGGTGGTCCACAGCGAGTGGTCGCTGGCAAACAGGAGCGAATAGACGCTTCGCGACGGAAGGCCTTCCTCGGGTCCCATGATTCGCTTGATCGCTGTGCCTGTAGGATTGAGCACAATCAGGCCGCCCAGGAAGGTGCCTAGGTACAGGTCGCCTCCGGGGGCCCGCTTTGCGGCGACAAGAATGCTTTTTCGGATGAGGTCGGAGATCTCAGGAGTTCCCGCCTGTGTGAGGATGCCGCTCTCGAGGTGGAAAACGCCCTCTGTGGTCACAAGCGTCCAGCCCTTCGGGGTCTTTTCCGTCAGGAAACTGGCCCTGTTGCCGATTGTCTCGGCGGGAATGAAAATACGGAATCCGTCGTCGTCGAGAAGCCAGGTTCCCGTGGGGCCGTGGCTAAAAAATATTTGGTTCCCGTCGATTGAAGCCACGATCCTCCGAGTTCCGGGAAGGCGGTGGATGTCGAAGCGGGCGCCGTCCCATACGAGGACCTTCTCTTGGGCCACGAACACCACGTCCTTGCCCCGTGTGAGGACCTGCCAGACCTCGCCGAGGTCGCGTTCGTCCTTGGGAAGAAATCCGACGAGTGAGTGGTACTCCGAGAGTCCCTTTTCCGACTTATTAAAGTAACCGATCTCATTGATTGCCGATATCCAGAGACGCCCCTTTTCGCCCAGCGCCATTCCCAGGACAGCGTAGGTTCCGGGCACCGGGTAGTGCCGCCATTTCGTACCATCAAAGGAGAGCACCCCGTCCGTGCCGACGTAGAGCATGCCGTCGCCGTCCTGCACCGCATCCCAGGACTCGCCGCCATCGCCGATTTCCCTGTCGCCATAGGTGGAGAGGATGGGGCGCCCCTGCTCGCAACGGCCCTCCTTGGGCAGTGCGGCTACAGCCAATGCCGACAAGACCAAAGCGAAGATGAGCCGCTTGATGTTCAATTCGTTAGCTAAAGGGAATGGAAGGAATGCTTCACGTGCAGTGCCTATAACTACAGAGAAAAACGTACCGACCGGCGTCAAATTAGGCGATTTAAGAAATAGTCGAATGGATGGGGGAGGTCGTAGCTTCGTCCCCGATGAAAACACTAAATCGCATGGCTCTAGGAACGATCTCAAGCCTGCTGCTCGCAGCCGGCTTCTCACGCACCGCCCAGAAGCTCGATCCTCTCTCCCAATCGCTAAACGCTTCGTGTTTTGGTCTGGAATCACACCCGTCAAGCCCCTGCATGCCCTGCTTCCTCTGTGACGAAGGCATCTAATAGCCGAGGACAACACGCTACAAAAACGATGCCGTCATGATCAGCGTTGCAGGATTCCGCTACCGAAATGCTCTCGAGGCGGACGGGGGCCCCATCAGCAGGATCTCCCTGCGCGAGTTCCCCGTTTACGGGCGTCCGATGTACCAGGCCAACGCGTGGCTGTCGGACAAGATCGTCCCCCGCAGGAAGAAGTTCGCGCTCTACAGTGACGCGGACGGCACGGGGACGGCGGAGACTCCCATGGTGGCCCGCTACATGGCGATATCCGAGTCGATGGAGCGCTGGGCCTACCGCGTGAAGGCGAAGGCGAACGACCGCGAGCTCTACGGCTTCGACATCGATGAGTCCTCGAACGGCATGGCGGCATTCCCCGGAATCTTAGCGACCGAGGCCCGCAAGCGGGCCCAGCTGGAGGCCGTGGAGCGGTCCAGCGTGATTGCCTGGTGGGAGGGTGCCCTCGACGGGGAGCTGAAGCAGACGGAATGGCCCGGCATCAGCGCGCTCGTGTTGCCAAGCCCGATTGAGCACGGGGTCACGGTGGTGGCGTTTCGCGAGGTGAGGCCCGACTGCTTCGCCTACGGCATGGGTGCGGGGATGAACTACTTCGGGGCGTGCGAGCGCGCCGTGATGGAGCTCGCCCGCAACGAGTACGTGCTCGGCCTGAGGCGCGTTTCGCTTGGGCTGGCGGTGCAGGACTCCCCGTCGGATCTCTTTGAGCGCCGGTGCCTCTTCTTCTCGACGGCGGAGGGGCACGCGATGTTCAGGGAGAGGCTGGGGCGGAAGATCACCGGCCCGCGCTTCACCTCGGAGGTGATCTGTGACGCCGAGATCGAGGGGCCCTGGACCGAGTACGCCTCGGTCTGGCGGGTCCTCATCCGCCCCTCGTCGACCGAGTTCCTCCTGGACACCGAGCGGTACTTCTTCTGGTAGGCCTAGATCCCGCAGGCAGCTCGACACCGGCCGGCCTTAGGGCGCCGACCGGATCATCTCCAGCATCTTCTCGGCGGACGGGTCGTTTGGCCGGAGCTTGAGGACCAGCTCAAATTCCTGGGACGCCTCCGCCCGGCGGCCCGACTGCAGGAGCGCAAGCCCCCGGATGAAATGAGCCGGAGCGAAGTCGGGCTTCGCCCGGATGGCGGCCTCGATGTGCGCCAGGCCCTCCGGAATATGCCCGGAACGGCAAAGGATCATGCCCAGGTTGTTGTTCGCCTCCGCCATGTTGGGGTCGATGCGCAGGGCTTCCTGGTAGTGGCCCACGGCCTCCGGGATCCGCCCGGACTGCGCGAGGACATTCCCGAGATCGTAGTGGGCCTTTGCGTAGTCCGGGTTGATCTGGAGCGCGGCCTCGATCCTTCGGGTACCCTCGGAGACCTGCCCGGAGGCGCAGAGGAGGACGCCAAGGTTGGTGCTCGCCTCGGCAAAGTCGGGCCGCAGCGCAAGCGCCTGCTCGTACTCCGCGATCGCCTCGGGGGAGCGTCCCTGGGCGGAGAGCGCAACCGCTAGTCCGTAGTGGGCCGCGGTGAGGTCGGGCTTAAGGCGGATCGCCTGCTCGTAGCGGGCGATCGCCTCCGGGCCGCGGCCGCTCAACCCCTCAAGCGCGTCACCGAGCCCGCTGTAGGCCTCAGCATAGTCCGGCTGGACGCGGATCACCTCTAGGTAGCGCGCAATCGCCTCCTCGGTGCGTCCCTGCCGGTAGAGGGCCTTCGCGAGATTGAAGAGCGCCGGGGCAAAGTCGGGCTGTATCCTGAGCGCCGACTCGTATTGCGCGATCGCCTCGTCGGTCCTGCCCAGGCGGTCCAGGGCATTGCCGAGGTTGCTGTGCGTGCCCTGGTCCCCGGGCTCGATGGCGATCGAGGTCCTGTAGTGGCTAATCGCCTCGGCGTCGCGCCCCAGGCGGAAGAGAGCCAGGCCGAGGTTGTTGTGGGCGCGGGCGTTGCCTGGCTCCTTCTGCGCCGTGTCGCCCCAGAGGGAGAGGGTGCTCGCATAGTCGGCGTTCCGCGAGCGCGTGAGCATGAAGGAGACCAGGATGCACGCGGCCACAAGGACCCAGCTCCACCGGCCTGCCAGACGGTAGGCTCCCAGCACAAGCCCGACCACGATGGCGGCCAAGGGAAGGTACATGCGGTGCTCGGCCATGGTCTGCGTTGCGACCGGGACCAGCCCGCTCGGGGCAAGGATGACGAAGAACCAGGCGCCGAGGAACCCGACGCGGGGCAGCGCCCTAAGGGCAAAGGCCACCGCGGCCGCCAGGGCGATTACGGGTAGGGCAAAAGGGAGGGCTGCCCCGGCGCCCCTTAGCAGGTGGGTGCCGTAGTCGAACACCAGGGGGCTCGGAAACACCGACAGGCGCAGGTAGCGGGAGACGGCCTCGAACTGCGTGAGCCAGTAGGCGAGGGCGGGAGCCGACCCGAAGCCCGCGGAGCCGCCGCGGCTGAACCCTGTCGTGGCCACTAGACCCGCCAAGGGTAGCCACGTTGCCGCGAGCCCGGCGTAGAGCCCGCGGCGCTTGCCGAGGGCCTCCCTGAAAGACGCCGACAGGAATGTCCGGTCGTAGAGCAGGACCACGAGCGGTGCAGTCGCCACGACCTCCTTGGTGCACACGCCGGCAAGGCAGGCCGCCACGGCGGCCGCGTTCCAAAGGCCCCCGCCGGCCCCGGCGCCCCTCAGGGCGCAGTAGAGCGTCACCAGGTAGAAGAGCCCGGCCAGGGATTCCACGCGCTGCACCACATAGGTGACCGACTCCGTCTGCAGAGGGTGGAGGGCCCAGAGGAGGGCGGTCGCGAGACCGAGAGCGAGGGCGTCCCGGCCGAAGCGCTCCCTTAAGGGCGCCAAGAGGAGCGTGCGGCGAACGAGGCCCAGAAGGGCGAGGCCCGCCAGCGCGTGGATCAGGATATTGAGCGCGTGGTAGCTCCAGGGATCCGTGCCGCTCACGGCGTAATTTAGCGCTAGGGTTAGGTTTGCCAGGGGCCGGCCCCCGACAGTCGTGGCCTGTGGCGGGGGACGAAGGGTTGCCCACACGGGCCACATCGAGCGGATGCTCGGGTTCTCGGGGATGGCCGTCAGGTCATCGAAGACAAAGGGAGACCTCAGGGCGTTCGAGAAGGCGCAGGCGACGGCCAGGGCCAGGACCGCGGCGGCGAGAAGCACCCGGTTGCGACTGGCCGAGCCCAGCGTGCTCCCGCTCCCGGGTCTGCTCATGGGGGAAACCCACCTGTGCATCCCGGTGGGGGAAGGGTGAAAGTTGCGCGCGGGTAGGTCACGGTCGGGGATCGACAGCCTGTCTGACCGCTGGCCAACAAGCCTTCAATCCCAATGCTCACACGGCGCTTGCCGGTGGGTTCCCGCGGCCGTTAGCGTTGCCCCTGCCCACGCCAAATAAAAATGGCGGGTAACCGCACCGCCGACACCCCATGACACCCAGAGAAGCCCCCCCGCGCTCGACCCCGGCCCGCGGCAACTTGAGGGGATGGGCGGACGCTTTCACCGGCTTGCCGGCGGCCTGCGTCGTTCTGGCCATTTTTTCGGTCCTGCTCCTGGCGTCCGTCCGCAGCAAGAGCCCCACGTATGACGAGGTCGCGCACGTGGCAGCCGGTTACTCCTACTGGCATTTCGGAGACTACAGGCTTCAGCCGGAAAACGGCCAGTTGCCCCAGCGCCTGGCCGGCATTGCCCTGGCGCTCTCACCCACGCCCCTGCCGGCGCCGGATCCCTCGGCCTGGCGGGACTCCGACGACTGGCTCCTGGGTTACCAGTGGCTCTTCAGGTCCGGCCTGGACCCGGGCTCCATTGCCGCCCAGGGGCGCCTGTGCTGCGCCCTGTTTGCCGTGGCGCTCGGCGCCCTTGTTTGGACTTGGTCGCGCAGGCTGTTTGGCCCGGCCGGCGCCATGGTGTCCCTGCTTGCTTACGCCCTGAGCCCGATCGTCCTGGCAAACGGGGCGCTCATGACCTCGGACACGGCCTCGGCGCTCTTCTTCCTTGCCGCCACCGGGGGCATCTGGGGCGTGCTCGGCCGGGTCACGCCCCTTCGCGTGGCCTCAAGCGCCCTGATTCTCTCGGCCCTTTTCCTGACCAAGGTCTCGGCGCTCCTCATCCTTCCGATCGCAGCGGTCCTGGTGGCCGCGCGGCTGGCGGACGGACGGCCGCTCGCGGCTTCCGGCTTGGGGAAGATCAGGGAAGTCGCGGGCCGCGGCCACCAGGCGCTCCTGTTCCTCCTGGTCCTTGGGATTCATGCGCTCGTGGTGGTGGCGGTCCTCTGGGCCAGCTACGGCTTTCGCTACAGCGCTTTCGCGGACAAGGGCTCCGAAGGAGGACGGTTCAGGCAACCCTGGGAGTACCTGCTGGCAAAGCCCGGCCCGGCGGCGGCACTCCGCGCGCTGGACCTAAGCTCCGAGCAGAAGGCCCAGGTCCAGTCGATCCTGGTGTCGAGCGGGGCCTCGGAGGCCGTGTGGAGCAACCGAACGCTCGACGCCATGGCCGCCGTCCGCCGGGACGTCCTGAGCGCCGCCCAGGCAGCGAGGCTTGACGGGATAATCTCAAGGCCCTCACCCGAGGCCTGGGTGAGGGGGGTGGAGGCGGCACGCCGCCTTCATTTCCTGCCCGAGGCCTGGATCTACGGGTTCACCGACGTCTACCGCCGCTCCCAGGTCCGGCCCGCGTTCCTGAACGGGCAATTCCGGCTCCAGGGGTGGAGGGAGTTTTTCCCCTACACCTTCCTGGTAAAAACCCCCTTGAGCGTCTTTGCCCTGATGGCGCTTGCCCTGGCCGCCGCCCTAGGGGGAGCCGGTGCGCGACGGGCGGCCCCGGGCCGCCCGCTTTGGATGCGTGCCTTCCCGGCATTGCCCCTGGTTTCCCTGATTGTGATCTACGCTGCCGCTGCGGTGGCGAGCCATCTGAATATCGGGCACCGCCATCTCCTGCCCCTTTATCCGCCGGTGTTCATCCTTTGCGGAGCAGCCGGGGAGTGGCTTTGCGCCTCTCCCCTCGCGGGACGGGAGCGGGGGTGGGGCGCACGGGCCCTTGCCGCGGCCACGGGAGTCTCCCTGGTGGCACTCATGGTCGAAACCGTCTCCTTTTTCCCGAACTACCTCGCCTATTTCAACGGGATCGTGAACCCCCGCGAAGCGTACCGTCACCTGGTCGACAGCTCCCTGGACTGGGGGCAGGAGCTGCCGGCGGTTCGCGCCTACCTCGAGCAGCACCACGCCCGGGACGACTCCACCTATTTCTCGTATTTTGGAACGTCGAGCCCCGAGTCCTATGGCATCCGCGCCCGCCCGCTCTTTTCGGTGGCGGGCCTGGACAATCGGGACCAGCAGGACTGGAAGAACATCTTCATCCCGGTGGAGGGAGCACAGGAAAAGATCGACGAGCTCAGGCAGACCCTTGCCCGGTACGACCTGCTCGGCGCGCAGCGCCTGGGGGACACGGTCGTTGCCACGTTCCTCAAGAAACCGGAGGAATTGGCGCTCGGCGCGGGGACCTACCTGGTGAGCGCCTCGATGCTCCAGCCGGTCAATTTCGACCTCCAGGGCCCTTGGGGACCCTGGAACCGCAGGTATGAAGCGACGTACCGCGAGCTCGACTTGGCCGTCCGCCCGCTCCTCTCCCCGAGTCCTTCCGAGCGCATTACCGCCCTTCGGCTGCACCGGGCGGGCGAATGGCCCATGCTCCTCGACCGCTTCGAGGAATACCGGTTCGGAAGGCTGAGCGCCTACCTCAGGCACCGGGAGCCGGACGATGAGATCAACTTCTCAGTGCTCGTCTACCGTCTCACCTCGTCCGAGTTGGAACTCGCCCTGAACGGCCCGCCCCCTGAGTTGGCCGACGACGTCCTTTCGGAAGAGAAGGCAAAGCTCCCGGCCAACGGATCCGACGACGTGCCTTGAGCGGGCCTAGGCTGCCCCCGTTTTGGGGACGCCGATCGCAGGCAGACGAAGGGTGAAGCGTGCCCCGCCAAGGGCCGCGTCGGCGACTGTCACTGTTCCCCCGTGCGCCTCGGCGACCGCCTTCACCAGGCTCAGGCCGAGACCGAGCCCGCGCTGCGACCGGCTTTGGTCGCCGCGGTACAGCCGCCGAAAGATCGCTTCCCGCTCGGCGGCGGGAACGCCCGGGCCGTTGTCCTCGACCACGAGACTCACGCCGTGCGGGTCGGACTCGGCAGAGAGAACGACCCGGCCCCCGCTCGGCGTGTACTTGAGCGCGTTGTCGAGCAGGTTGTTGACTGCCTGCCCAAGGCGAACGGGATCCGCCTCCGCCACGGCGGGCACCGGCAGCCTCAGCTCGACCACAATTGCCTTCTCCTCAGCCACCTCCTTGTACAGCTCGGCCGCCTTCTCGGCCAGGCTCCTCATGTCGACCGGGCGGGTGTGGAGCTTGAGGGCGCCGCCCTCGGCCGCCGAGATGTCGAGGAGGGTCTCGATCACGTGGAGGAGGCCGTCGGTCTCGTCAACGCAGTGGGCGAGCGCCTCCTTTGCTTCGCTGGGATCCTGCCCGTCGGCGAGGGCGAGCTCCGCCGTCCCGCGCAGGCGGGTGAGGGGAGTCCGCAGGTCGTGGGCGAGACTGTCCAAGGTGTTGCGCAGGACCTGGACATGCGCCGCATTGCGTTCAAGGAGTGCATTGAACTGGCGGACGAGCAGTGCGAGCTCGTCGGATCCCCCGGGACTGGCGACCCGCGCGGAGAGGTCGCCCGTCTCGATGATCCTGCGGGCGGTGTCGGATAGGAGCCGGATGGGGCGGGTGGCCCGCCAGGCGAGGATAGTCCCGGCGACGATGGAAATCGCCAGCGCCGCGGCGCCGACCCAGGCGAAGGCCAGCCGGAAGGGCTGCAGGAGGACGGCGCGGCTATCAGTGCTTCGGCCAACCTGCAGGACGCCCCCGTCGGGCAGCTGCGCCGAGGCGACGGCGTAGTCCTTGAGCGCGTTCAAGGGCACGCGAACGGTGCTGATCTGGCGCATCGCCTCCAGGCCGCCGCTGCCGGGGATCGGGATGCTCAGCACCTGGGTTTGGAGCCAGTCCGGGGGGACGGACACGAACACGGTCTCGTTGCTGGCGGTCACCACGCGGACAAAAAACGAACGGACCTCGGGGGCGGTGTTCGAATTGATTTCGCCCCTTAGCGCCAGGGCGCCGCCCTCCTCGTAAACGCGGCTTAACCGGCCGGCAAGTTGCTCGACGGCGGCCTTCTCCCTGGCTTCCAGGGCATTGGCCAGGACCCAGTAGAGGACCGCAAAGAGGAGGGCCGCCGCGAGGGCGAAGACCAGCGTGTAGAGGCTCGCCAGCCGGAGCGCCAGGGACCTGCGCAGTCGTTCAAACATGGGGCCTGAAGATGTAGCCGACCCGTCGGACGGTTTCGATCCTCGTGTGCTCCGGGTCGATCTTGGACCTGAGGCGCGACACGACGACATCGACGACGTTGGTCTGGGGGTCGAAGCTGTAGTCCCAAACGTGCTCCAGGATCATGGTCTTGCTCACCGGCCGGCCGGCGTGGCGCAGGAAAAACGCCAGGAGGGAGAACTCCCTGGGCTGCAGCTCGACCCTCTCACCGGCGCGCGTGACCTCGCGGCTCACCAGGTCCAGCTCCACGTCCCCGGCGCAGAGCCGGGTCGCCTCCGGCGCCTGGGAAGCCCGCCGGATCAGCGCCTGGATCCTCGCGACGAGTTCCGAGAACGCGAACGGCTTGGTCATGTAGTCGTCGCCCCCGCTCTGCAGCCCGCGCACGCGGTCGTCGACCGAAGTGCGCGCGCTCAGGATCAGGACAGGCACGGGGATGCGGGCGGCCCGCAGGCGTTTCACCAGGCTAAGGCCGTCAAGCTTAGGGAGCATGATGTCGACCACCGCCGCGTCGTAGTTTGTGCACTGGGCCATCTCCAGGCCCGCCTCGCCGTCAGGGGCGTGGTCCACGGCGTAGCCGGCCTGTTTAAGGCCCCTAACGATGAATGAGGCGATCTTGTCATCATCCTCTACCACGAGCACGCGCATGGGGGGAATAATGCGGTGCGCCGCCGCTTTTTAAAGGGTCA
>CAITBM010000125.1 GCA_903890485.1 uncultured Opitutaceae bacterium
GCCGGCCCAGGCGATTCCGCGAGCTACCTACGGGCCGATATCTGCCGCTCGGCGCTCAACGTCGAGATAGAGGTTGCTGTGCGCGGAGCCGACAGAGCCTGACGGAGGGCCTGAAAATCTGTCTTGCCGCGCGCCGTAACCGGAAACTGGCCGAGCGCGACAATCCGCTCAACTCCTTCCCGGGACGTTCAGCTTCACCCTCGATCAATTCTGGCCCTACCAACCGGGTCGTTCGGCCGCAGAGTTGACCCGCGAGGTGGAGCGCCGCATCTGCGAGGTGCTGGGCGAAAGGACGGCCGGATGACACCCAGCGCCACGCATCTTGTGCTGATCCCGGCCTATAACCCAGGTCCCCTGCTCGAATCCACCGTCGCAGCAGCCCTATCGAACTGGTCGCCTGTCTGGGTGCAGGTCGACGGGAGCACAGACGCCAGCCACATGGGACTAACTGCCGGGCGCACGGAGGGCCTTGAGGTCGATGTGGACCCTCGGAATTGTGGAAAGGGTGCTGCCGTTCTCAAAGGAGCACAGAGGGCGCTCAAGTCGGGCTTCACCCATGTGCTGGTGATGGACGCCGACGGCCAGCATCCTGCGGAGCGCATTGGGGATTTCATGGAGGCTTCAGCCCGCAATCCCAATGCTGTCATTTGCGGCAGGCCATTGTTTGGGTCGGACGCACCACTTGTGCGTAGACTCGGGCGGAAACTGAGCGTTTTGATGGTAAGCCTAGAGACCCGCGGCAAAGGCGCGGAAGACCCGTTGTTTGGATTCCGGGTCTATCCCCTGGAAGTCCTGATTAAGGTCCTTTCCGGGACCGGGCGCGGCCGCAGATATGATTTCGACCCGGAGGTGGCGGTAAGACTCGCTTGGGCAGGCGTCCCTGCGCTTAACCAGGACGCTGCCTGCCGCTACATCAAGGGAGAAGAAGGCGGCGTCTCGCATTTTCGATACGTCAGGGACAACCTCCGGATGGTCGCGATGCATATCCGCCTAATTTGGATCCTTTTTTTGGGCAAGTCCGGCGGCCACTCGGCATGAAAACCATTATTCTACTCCTTACCGTTGCGACGCTGGGCTCCACCCTGGGGGTGGCCCAAGACCCTGGCTTGGCCTTAACGGGCGGCCTCGGGGACGGGCCCCTGGGCGCATTGATCGCCACCATAGGGAACAAGGGACCCATCCGGGCCTCGTTTACCGAAAGGCGCTTTTTCCCCATTCGCAAGGAGCCCACCGTGCTGTCGGGTATAATCCGCATATCACAGGAGCGCGGGCTCAGCTTGGCCTACACCCGTCCCGAGCCGCTCATCCTCATAGCAGACCCGTGGGGCCTCATCATGCGGGACGCCCGCGGTCGCGACCGCCAGGTGCCGGTAGGGTCTCGAGAGGCTGGGGCCATCGGATCTCTCCTGCCAATCATGGGCTTCGACCTATCCGCTCTCGCGGCACATTTCGACATCCGCGCCCTCGGCGGACCCCAGGACTGGAGGCTCGAGTTTCGGCCGAAGGATCCCGGTGCTCCAAACCCCCTCGGAACGATCATTGTCGACGGAGCGTTCACGGAGGTCACGCGCATCGAATTCCGCCGTTCGAGCAACCAGAGAATCGAAATCGAGGTTCACGACACCCAGACGGGCGTTGTCTTTACCCCTGAGGAGGTCCGGCGCTACTTCCGAACCCAGCGACCGCGATGAGGGAACCGCCGGGCCAGAAATGGGGTGCTCGGGCGCTACTCCTCGTAAGCGCCTTGGCAGGGCTTACCTGCCTTTGGAGCCTACGCTTGAGCTCCAAAGTCTCCACGGATGTCCTGGATCTGGTACCAAACGACGAGCGCTCCCCTGAGCTCGCCCTGGTTTGCAGCATGGCCGGGGAGGATGAGGCCAAGATCATGCTCCTGGCCCTCAGGGTTCCCGACAAGCAAGGGGAGGGCAAGGAGGCGCATGACAAGAGGATCGAGAGTGCCTGTGCAGGCTTCGCCCGTTCCCTCGCCAGCTCTCCCGCAATCGCCGAGGCCCTCCCCCTCGGGGAAACCGGCCCGAGGGATTCGCTAGCGAGCACCATCTTTCAGCAGCGCCTCGAACTCCTCCTCCCGGCATGGCTCCAGGAGGAGCATCTGCACTACGAGGCGTCGAAGAGTTCCCTCACATGGAGCGCCTGGCTCGCCGAGCGCGCGGCTGAGGACCTCGAATCCTACCTTTCGAGACCGGAGGTCGTCGCTACGCAGGACATTCTGGCTTCTGATCCCCTCCTACTTGTCCCCCGCCTCGTGGATCGGATGTCCGGTCTTGGCCAGGCAGGGCTAGCGCAGGGTAGGGCAGGCGATTTTGGGCTGATCTGGGCCCGAAGCCGGGCATCGCCGCTCAAGCCCGATGGGCAAGAACCCGTTTTCGATGCGATCGATGCCGCGTCCCGCCAGCTCCAGACGACCGAACCCGGGGCCGAGTTGCGCTGGACGGGGATCGCCCGATTTGCGGCGGCAAGCCGCACCCGCATTGAGCACGAAATGGCGACGCTCAACCTTTTGTCGCTTATCCTCGTGGTCGTCGTTGCCGCGGCATGCGTCAAGAGGGTGCACCGGGCGATCCACCTGGTGCCAGTGGTCCTGGGGTCCCTCCTCGGCGCCTGGGTCGCGACCACTGCCGCTTGGGACCATATCCACATCCTGGTCTTCGTGGTAGGCTCCCTCCTGGCTGGGGTGGCGGTAGACTATGGCTTCTACCTCTACCTCCAGCCCCTGAAATCGCCGGACGAGCCCTATGCAACTCGTGCAAGGCGCCTGTTGAGGCCACTTCTGGCGAGCGCGCTTACGACGGTGATCGGCTTCTCGTTTTTGCTCTGGTCCGAGCTCCCGATGATACGCTAGGTGGGTGTGTTTGTGAGCGCTGGCCTTATCTGCGCGCTGGTGACTGCGCTCCTATGGTTTGCACAGCTTGACGATTCGCACCTTGAGACGCGCAGTTTTGTGCGTTCGCGCTCCGTCAACCCAGGGCCCCGACTTCGCCTGTTTGCGCGCGTTGCGCTCGCACTTGGTGCTGCGGTGGCCCTTATCGGGCCTTGGAAGCTACAGTGGAAGGACGATATCCGGGAACTCGAGATCCCGACTCCTGCGCTTAAGGAAAACGACGGCTTTGTACGTGATCTTTTTGGCCAGGGCGAAGGCAGGACCGTGTTTATCACAAGGGGCGCTACGCCCGAGCTCGCCCGGGAAAACCTGGAAGTCTTCCTCGCCTGGCACCAGGAGCATTACCCGGCGGCGGCCACGGCATCCCTCGGGTACGCGCTTCCAACAGAGGCAATGATTCATCAGGCAAGCCTCTTGATTGCCTCACTTGGGCCGTTCGAGTCCGATCTGAGGAGCGCACTTGCGCGGCACGGATTTGACGCTGGATCGTTTGAGCCTTTCTACGCGGCATGGCGTGGCCGAGTAGCGAGGAGCCAGAATCCCCACTACGGCGAGCTGGTCGAGAGACTTGCATCTGGATTGAAAGGTCCGATGGCCTCACTGATCCATATCGGAAAGTCCACCAGCTGGCTGGTGACCATTGCCCAGGAGACCCCTGCGGCGGAGCCGCCCGCCTCGACGGGCACCGTGACTGACAGTCAGCTGCAGAACCTGAACCGGCTTTTTGGCCGCTATAGGATATCAGCGCTGCGCCTGAGCTCTGTCGGCCTCGCCTTCGTCGGCGCGAGTGTGTTCGTGCTATATGGGCTGCGGCGGGGCCTGCGTATCTTCGCCATTCCCGCGGGCGCCTGCCTGTTTGCCTTCGGGCTGTTCGGGCTACTCGGCCTCACGCTGAACCTGTTTAACCTTTTGGGCGCCTTCCTCGGCGTGTGCCTTAGCCACAATTACGCCATATTCTCCGCCGAAAGCCAGGGCAGGGGAGAGGAGCCCCCGCCCTCGATCCGGATGTCAGCCGTGGCAACAGCGTCCTCGTTCGGGGTGTTGGCGCTAAGCCGCATCCCGGTGGTCGCCTCCCTTGGAGCCACGGTTGCTGTTATCGTGCTTGCAGCTCTCGCCATCACCGAGCTCTCGCCGCTTGCTTCGCGACCCCGTTCAATCAAGGATATGCCACCGTGATAACCCCCATCGTTTTCATAGGCCTCGGTGCGGGTGTCGCACTGGCCGCCATCATGACGCTCCTTTTCGGCGTCTACACCATAGGGCCCACCGAGCGCGGGGTCCTAACGACGTTTGGCCGGGCTCCCCGGCTGAACGGCACCGTCGGTACCGATCCCGACCTTGGGCCTCTGCTAACAGCCGAGGAGATGCCCCGCTACAACTTCCCGCTGATCCATGTGGTTAAACCTGGCGGCCCCTATTTCAAGTGGCCGTGGCAACGCC
>CAITBM010000126.1 GCA_903890485.1 uncultured Opitutaceae bacterium
AAAACCCCTTAGGCTCAGCTTCCAAGTTTTGTCGTGGTGGTGTGGATGAAGGCATCCGCAGGGCTGCGCGCGTTTTTGCTGTGCTGATGGCCCTTGCCGTGTCCGGCCGCGATGTCCGGGCCCAGGGGCGGCGCATCGATGCCGCGCCCCTGGGGACGCTCGAGGTGGGGGCTCCGACGTTTTTCATCAGCGAACATGAGTCGCTGGGACTCGATTCGGCCCCAACGGACATCCGGATGCTCCCGGACGGGCAGGTGGTCGCATTCGGGCCGCGCCAGTTGTCCATCGGCGACGGCGCCCGCTGGCACACATTTAGGCATGCGGACAACGATCCCCTGACCCCCGGGTATTCGTTCGCGGTCGACCGCGACGGGACCATCTACACCAGCATCCCGGGAGGGTTCGCCCGGATCGATTTTGGGGGGGATGGACAATGGAGGCTGAAGCCCGTGGCATTCTGGCCGGCGGAGAATACCGCGATCGAGCAGCCCAGGGCGCACGACCTGACCGAAGTGGGCGGCGAGTGGTACTGGCGCGGTGGCGGGCTTACCATCAATTGGCGCCCGGGCAGCCCCGCCCGCGTCCTGGCCCGCGGCCAAACGATCGAGCAGGTGTTTCGGTTCCACGACGACGTCTACCTGAGCGACAGCGCCAAGGGCGGACTCTTGCGGCTCGTCGATGGGAAAATCGAGCGCGCGGCCCTTTCGGGCACGGCTGTTCCCGCCGAGACAATCACATGCGCATCCCTGTTCGGCCCGGATTCCCTCCTGGTGGGCACCTACGACCGCGGGCTGGGGATCTTCGATGGCAAGACCCTCAAGCCTTTGCCAACACAGGGCATTTCCCGCAGCGACGCACGGGTCAACGACCTCTGCAGAACGGCCGACGGCGGGTATGCCGCGGCGATCGATGACGTTGGAATTGTGGTGATTGATCGGAATGGCCGCACCTTGCAGGTGCTCGACCGCGCATTTGACCACCGGTTGATGCACGTTCGGCACCTTCAGCCGATGCCCGGAGGCGTAATTCTCGGACTGTTGAGCGATGGCATCCTGCGAGTCGAGCTTCCTTCCCAGGTCTCGCATTTCGAGACGTTCATCGGCGGCGGAGTGCCCAACGTCCAACCCGACCGACTTGGCGGAAAATTGTGGCTTCTCGGGGGCGGCAGTCTCTACCGAGGGGTCTACGATCAAAACAATCGGCTTGTGGAATTTGAGCGCAATTCGCCACCTGGCAGCTTCGCGACCTCATTTTCCAGCGACCTTGGGTTCCCGGTCGTGGGCACCGACTCAGGCGCGTACTTCAGGGGCGATTCCGGCTGGGTTGAGTTCGCGCCGTCGGCGAAGTACCTGATGTTGCTCAACCATTCTCCCGTGGATGGGCGCTGGCTCTACGCGGCCCAGGGGGAGATAGGCTGGCTGAAGCCCAGCGCATCGGGCATCGAGCGCGAGGTGATCAAGGTGCCCAAATTGGACGATCCCTTCGGCAGCGTGCGGGACCGCGACGGTTCATATTGGATCGAGCAAGGCTCCGGCCGCGTCGCGCGGTTAAAGATGGTCGAGGGGGTTCCTTCGCTGGAGTCTTTCAACCGCCTGAGCGGACTGCTCGACGACTGGGTCCAGGTCTTTGAGGTCGATGGACGCGTCGGCTTCAATGTGGGCGACAACATACTGCGCTTCGACGAGGCGTCACATGCGTTCGTAAAGGATGAAGAACGCTTTAGAGGGATTCCGGACCTAACGTCGATCGTTGGCCGGCCAACGCTTGATTCACGGGGCAACCTATGGGTTGCAGACACCAACGGCGTGTATGTCTCAAAGAGGAATGAGCTCAGCGGAAAGTACGAGCGGGTGGCCTTCTTCCCGGGATCATCGCCCTATCGTTTCACGTGTGAAAGCGATGGGGTCGTCTGGATGCAGGAGGAATCTCGCCTCCTGCGCTTTGACCCCACCGTCAATGCGACGCAGTCGATTGAGCCGCAAGCCCGGATCCTGAGCATCGTCCTCCCCGGAAGCGGGCGCACGTTCATATCTCCTTCAGGCGACCTCCCTCGGCTTGACTACTCGGACAATTCCCTGGTGGCCACTTTTGATGCACCGGGTAGCGGCCTTGAGAATCCGCTAAATTTTGAAGTGATGCTGGAGGGATCCGACACGGGATGGAGCTCCGTGGGGTTTGCGGGCGTCGCCGTTTACAATCACCTCAAGGAACGGAGCTACGTCTTGCACGTGAGGCCGCGCTTGGGTGCCGTCGTTGGCACGGAATCGAGCCTGGGCTTCATCATCGATCCGCCGTGGTTCCGCACCATCTACGTTCACCCAGAGCCTCCAGAGCTGGAAGAGCCTATCCTGGCGCCACACCAGGTACGCTCGGTGTGCGGGGTCCCTCGGGTTGTCGGTCCGCGGGAGGTCGCGCCCGGTCGCCTGCCGGAAGTTGGCCTGGCAGTGCGCGCAGTAGCAGGTGGGCACCCCGTCCCAGCGGTTGATGAAGATCCCGTCCACCCGGTAGCGGGTCATGATCTCCCGCTTCACGGAGGTCATGAACTCGAAGTTGTAGGGGCCCAGGGCGCAGGTGAGCCAGAGTTCCGGCGAGGCCCAGTGGCGCCGCGGCTTCCCGTCGGCGCCGACCGCGATCCAGTCCGGGTGCGCCTCCTTGACGTCGTCGTAGGTGGCGTGGGGGTCGGTGCGGGCGATGACGGTCATGCCCATCTTCCGGCACCCGTCCACCAGCTCGCCGAACACGTCGCGACCCCCGAGCCAGGCGCTCCGGTGGTGGAAGGGGACCTCCGTCGGGTAATAGGCCACGCAGCCCCCGGCGCTCAGGCACGCGGCGTCGGACTGCGTTCGCCTGAAGTAGTCGAGCCAGAAGGGGACGCTGAAGGTCCCCGGGTCGTTCTCGACCAGCGTGAGCTGCGCCCGCGGCCGCCGCGGTCTTGATGAAAGTTCTGCGCGAGAGTTCGGGCATGGGGCGGCGGGGTTGCGGCCGGCCGGGGGCGTTTACCCCCGGCATCGGCCCTCATGGGAGTTAACCGCCCTTCGCGCTTAGGCAAGCCGCGGTCTCGTTGAATCCTTGATTCGCCCGGGCCCCGGGGCATGATCCGCCGCACCCCCTTGCCCTGGATCCAGGCCAACACCCCCTTTTCCGGAAGCGTAGGATTGTCGGCCGCCGTGGCGGCCCTGCCGCTCCTGGTGATCTTCCTCTGCCTTGCCGTATTCCGGCAGAAGGCGAGGACTGCGGCGGCGCTGGCGCTCGTGACGGCGCTCGCCGTCGCGGTCACCCTCTGGGGGATGCCCGCGAAACTGGCGGTCCTTGCCGGAGCGCAGGGTGCCGCCTTCGGGCTCTTCCCCGTTTTCTTCATCGTTCTGGCGAGCCTCCTCCTCTACCGGATCACGGTTAAGGGCGGGCAGTTCGAGGTGATCCGGGCCTCGATCGCGGGGCTCACCCCGGACCGGCGGATCCAGGCGCTTTTGATCGCGTTCTGCTTCGGCGCCTTCATCGAGGGGTGCGCGGGCTTCGGGGCCCCGGTGGCGATCGCGGGGGCAACCCTGGTGGGCCTCGGGTTTGCGCCGCTGGAGGCGGCGGGCCTGTGCCTGGTGGCGAACACGGCCCCGGTCGCGTTCGGCACGATCGGGATCCCGATCGTCGCCATGGCCGGGGCCACGGGCCTGGACGACGCGGGGCTCCTCAAGCTCTCGGCCATGGTGGGGCGCCAGCTCCCGTTTGTTTCGCTCGTCGTCCCCCTCTACATGGTGGTCATCATGGTGGGCTTTCGCCGGGCGATGGAGATCCTTCCCGCGATCGCCGTCTGCGGGATCGCGTTCGCCGGCTGCCAGTTTGCGACCGCCAATTTCCTGGGGCCCTACCTGCCCGACCTCCTGGCCTCGATCTCGGCCATGGCGGGGCTCCTCGTTCTCCTAAAGTTCTGGCGGCCCAAGGTCCCCCACCGCTTCGGCCACGAGGAGGGGGTTGCCGCCGAGACCCACCGGTACACGAGGGGCCAGGTGTTCCGCGCCTGGGTGCCCTACCTGCTCCTGACGGCGGTCGTCCTCCTCTGGGGCCAGCCGACGGTGAAGGCGGCGCTCAGCCGGGCGACCGTCATGATCCCGGTTCCCGGCCTGGACGGGGCGATCGCCAAGGCCCCGGCCACCGGGGGCGCCCTGGTGCCGGTCGCCGCGAAGTTCAAGTTCGACTACCTGGCGAGCGGGGGATCGGCCGTCCTCTTGGCCTCCGTCCTCTCGGTGTTCGCCTGCGGCCTTGGGCCCCGGAACGGCCTACGGATCCTCGGCGGGACCCTCCGCGACATGGCAAGCCCCGCCGTCACGATCGCCACCATCCTCGCGCTCGCCTACGTCATGAACGCCTCGGGCATGACCGGTTCCCTCGGGATCTTCGCCACCCGCGCGGGCCGGCTTTTCCCGCTCATCTCCCCGATCCTCGGCTGGCTCGGGGTCTTCCTCACCGGCAGCGACACCTCCAGCAACGTCCTCTTCGGGGGGCTCCAGAAGACCGCGGCCGAGCAGCTCGGCCTGAACCCGATCCTGACCACGGCCGCCAACACGAGCGGCGGCGTGATGGGAAAGATGATCTCGCCGCAGTCGCTCGCGGTTGCCTGCGCGGCCACGGGAATGGTCGGCAAGGAGGGGAGCCTCCTGCGCTTCGCGATCCGGCACTCCCTGGCGCTCCTCTCGGTCGTCTGCGTGATCGTCTACCTTCAGGCCTTCTACCTGGCGTGGATGATCCCCTCCTAGCCGACCGAGGACGGGAGCTTGATCCCCGGGAATATCTTGATCACGGCCGAGTCGTCCTCGCGGCCGTGCCCGGCCGCCGAGGCCATCATGAACATCTGGTGCGCGGCCGAGCTGAGCGGGAGCGGGAATTTCGAGGAGCGCGCGGTGTCGAGGACCAGCCCCAGGTCCTTCACGAAGATGTCGACGGCGGAGAGCGAGGTGTAGTCGCCCTCGATCACGTGCGGCGCCCGGTTCTCGAACATCCATGAATTGCCCGCGCTGTGGGTGATGACCTCGTAGAGCACCTTCAGGTCGACGCCCTCGCGGATCCCAAGGGCGAGCGCCTCCGACATGGCGGCGATGTGGACCCCGGCCAGGAGCTGGTTGATCATCTTCACCTGGCTGCCCATCCCGTGCTGGTCCCCGAGATGGTAGACGCGCGCGGCGATCGAGCCCAGGACCTCCTCGCACTTGGCGTAGGCCTCCGCCGGGCCCGAGGTCATCAGGGTCAATTTTCCCTCGGCGGCCCGGACCGCGCCCCCTGAGACCGGGGCGTCGATCATGAGGAGGCTGTGCTCCGAAAGGCGCCTGCCCAGGTCGCGGGAGTAGCCGGGCGAGACGGTTGCCGAGCTGACCACGACCGAGCCGGGGGTTAGCGCCGGGACGGCGCCCCCGGGGCCGAACAGGGCCTCGTCGGTCTGCGCCTCGTTCACGACGAGCGTGATCACGACCTGGCAGCGCGATCCCATGGCCCCGGGCGCGGGGCAGGGGATCCCTCCTTCGCGCTCGAAGGAGCGGAGCACCTCCGGGCGTAGGTCGCATCCCAGGGTGGGGTAGCCCGCGCGCAGGAGCGAGCGGGCGACCCCCAGCCCCATGGCCCCGAGGCCGATCACCCCGACTGCGGGCTTGGCGTGGGGAATCATGGGAGAGTTCAGAGGCCGGCGCGCAGCCACACGCGGTACTCGCTTCCAGAGCTGCCGGCGTCCGCGAAGGGGACGAGGGTCACGTTGTGGAGGTCCGTATCCCAGAGTCCGCGCACCTTGCAGGTGAAGCTGAGCGCCCCGTTGGAGCTGGCGAGCGCGGGGTCGGCCGAGGGAGCCAGCCGGAGCGCCTGCAGGGACTCAAGCTGGGGGTTGTTCTTGGCGTCGGCCGCCAGGATGAACGGTCCCCAGGCGACGGCCGACCGGGCGTAGTTCGTGTACTCCCCGCGGATCACGCGGCCCTGGAGCGCGAAGGTGAGCGGGACCCGTTCGCCGTCGTGCCAGGTCTTTTCGGGCAGGGACGCCCAGCCGGCGCCCGCCGTGACGCCCGCGGCCGTGAGCGGCGCGGCCCACTCGGGCACCCGGACCTTGAGCGCGAAGCGGACCGGGGACGGCGCGTGGATCACGAGCTCGGACCGGCCCAATGCGGGGAAGGAGCTCGTTTGCTCGATCGTCACGGGCACGCCGCCCACGTCGAAGGTGCCCCGGGAGGTCTCAAGCGTGCTCACGTAGAGCGCTCCGTCCCCCTTCAGGTACGCGGCCGTCGGGGCCAGCGCCATGCCGCGCGGGCCGCTCGAGTGGCAGCACGTGATGCCCTTGTCGTAGTTCTTCACGCCCTCGAGGGCGGTGTAGTAGCACCAGTCGTCGCCTCTCGGGTTCTGGGCGGCGGCAAGGTGGTTGTAGAGCGAGAGCTCGATCTCGTCGGCGCAGGCCGGGTTGCCCGTGAGCCGCAGGAGCTGGAGGTTCAGCTGGATCCAGGTCGTCGTGACGCAGGTCTCGCCCAGGTGCGCATCGTTGCCGTTCGGCAGCTCGTGGTCCGCGCTGAAGAGCTCGTGCACGCTGGCCGAACCCGTCACGTAGAGGCGGTTCTGGACGATGTCACCCCAGGCGTTGGTCGCCGCCAGGAGGAGCTTCGGGTCGCCGGTCACCCGGGCCAGCTCGCACAGGCCGACCAGGTTCGAGAGCATCTCGTAGGCCTTGCCGTTGGCGACCTGGTTCACCTGCTTGACGGTGAGGAGCGTCTTGACGATCGCGGGGCCCTCGGGCTCGTCGTAGGAGCCGACGATGTACTCGGCGAAGGAGAGGTAGCGGGGGTCGCCGGTGACGCGGTAGAGCTGCACCATGGGTTCCAGGACGCTCGTTGCCGCCATGCCCTGGTGGGTGCCCGCGGCAAGGATGCTCTTCTTCGAGGGGAAGGTCGCGATCAAGAGGTCGCCGATCCTCTGGCAGGCCTTCAGCGCGGACGGGTTTCCCGTGTAGCGGTAGTAGGTGAGGAGCCCGATCAGGTTGTACTTGTGGGACCAGACGTCCCAGTCGGCGCCGGGGTTGAGCCCGAAGCGCTCGGCCGGGACGTAGGTTCCGAGGTAGCCGTCGGCCTCCTGGGAGGAGATGAGCTCGGCGGCCACCTGGTCCAATTTCTGGCGGAGCGCGGGGTCACCCGTGTACGCCCAGGCCAGGGTCGCCGCATGGAGCCATTTGCCGACGTGCTCCCCTATCCACGGGTGCTCCCCCGGCTTCTTCAGGTACCCGGCGAGGAGCGGGGTGGTGTCCACGACCTCCAGGCGCGAGCGGACGTTGGCGTCGATCCGGGCACCGAGCCAGCCGTCGATCCGGACCGCGGAGGGATCCAGGGGCTCGAGCATGTCAGGCATGCGGCCCGCAACCTTGTACGGGATCGGTGTCGCCAGGCCCAGGCAGGCCGGGGCCAGGAACAGGAGGAGCGCGAGTTTTCTCATGGGTAAGGGTGGGGCGGGGAGCCGGCGCGCGGCGACAAGGGAGGTGCCCCGGCCCAGGCAGGGATCGTAGGACCGGTCGCAAAAGGAGGGCGAGCCGTTTTCCATGGGGTTCATCGGCCGGCCTCCGGCCGCCCCGGGGACTCTGGCTAGCCGTGGAGCTTCAGGGCCTCGCCGGTGAGCCGGCAGGTCGTCCACTCCGTCAGGCGCCGCGCCCCGAGCGACTCGTAGAAGACGATGGCCTTTTCGTTCCAGTCGAGGACGGCCCATTCCATCCGCCCATAGCCCCGGGCGTTGGCCAGTTGTGCCAGGTGCACCATCAGGGCCCTGCCGACCCCCTTCCCGCGGTGGGCGGGCAGGACGAAGATATCCTCCAGGTAGAGGCCGGGAGTCGCGAGGAAGGTCGAATACGTCGTGAAGAAGAGCGCGAAGCCCACGGCCTCATCCCCGAGATAGGCCAGCACGCACTCGGCGGCGGGGCGCCCGTTTTCGGGAAAGAGCGTCAACTGGAGCCTTTCCTCGGTCGCCACCACCTCGTGCGCCAGCTTCTCGAAATCGGCCAGGCCCCGGATGAAGCCGAGGATCAAAGGGACGTCGGAACGGACGGCAGGGCGGATCGTCATCCCCGGATTCTGGGGGAGGGGCTTCCCGGAACGCAATGGCGCGAGCTAGGGAGCGTGCGCCGCGGGGGGCGTTGGCGGGGTCCCGACGCGCACGTTGCCCAGGTGACCCGTGAAGACGAGGGCCATCAGGACCGCCAGCATGAGTCCCGACGCGGAAAAGAGCCCGAGGACCAGGCGGCGGGAGGTCTCCCGGACCGAGTCATCAATCTGAAGCCAAGAGGTGTCCACGGTCCATCGAACTTTGGGCCTTCCCCACGAGGGCCCCATGAGGGTCGCCCAGTCCAGGTCCTCCGGGATGAACCCCTCCGAGGCTAGCTCGTGCACGAAGCTGCGCTTCCTGCGGGGGGAGAAGCTGTCGCGCGTCATGCGGATCGTGACGTCGCTCTCCTGGACCTCCACCCGGACCAGCGTGTCCAGTTCGGGGAAGTTGAAGTCAAAATGTTCGGGGCCTTTGGGGAGGGCATTCATCGCTTGGGGGGTACGCCGTCAATCATAGCTCACCGGGAAAGGGGGCGCGCCAAAAATATGGGCATTTATTGTCCATTTCATGTCCCAGTATATACCGGTTTTGCATCACGGGTAATTAAGTTATCGCTAAGAGTATCGACTCCGCGGGGCCGGGTTTGAGCCCGTAATTCGGGGACGGGCCCGCCCGCACCGCCTTTTCTGCACCCCTAGAAGGGCCACCACCACCTTGAATCATCGGCCTTCTTGCGGCGCGCCTCGTCCACGGCCTGCACGTAGAAGTCCGTCACGTCGGAAGCCTGCCTGGGCTTGGTGTTCTCCACCTTCTGCAGCTTCTCCCCCTCGGCGCTCAGGATCAGGAGGGTCGGGTAGGCCGCGATCCCGAATCGTTTTCTCAGGTCGCTGTTCTGGGCCCTCAACTCCGGGCTCTGCATGCGGGCCTGGGGGTAGTCGAGCTTCAGGAGCACAAACGAGGTCTGGGTCGTCGCGAGGAAGTCGGGATGGTGGGCGACCTGGTTTTCAAACTCCATGCACGCCGGGCACCAGTCGCTTCCCGTGAAGAGTGCGAGGATGCGCCGCTTGGAGGAGAGGGCCTCACGCTTGGCCTCGGCAAAGTCGGTGAGCCACGCCTCGCGGGCCGCCGGCGCCTGGGGAGGCGGGGTGGGGGGCGGTGCGACCCTGGGCGCGGGCGTGACGTGATCCCGCCGCTTCGAGCCGCTTGAAGAGTCGGTCCGGGCCAACATAAAGGACCCAGACCATGAAAGGTAAACGCTACAGTACAGAGGAGAAAGTCCGCATCCTACGAGAAGCGGACGCCGGGGAACAGAGCGTCGCAGACTTCTGCCGAGAGAA
>CAITBM010000127.1 GCA_903890485.1 uncultured Opitutaceae bacterium
AGGCGCACGGTGAGCGCCACCAGGCAGAACGCGACGAGAAGCTGGCCCAGGGTCTGCCACAGGAGGATGGGGACAGCCTGAGTGCTGCCCAGGTGGAACCGGGAGCACAGAAAGCCCCAGGGGCCCCAGGTGAAGATGACGTCCTTGCCAAACTGCATCCCCTGGTCCCGGGCTAGGATCAGCATCTCCTGCCAGGAGGCGTCGAGCCGCGTGTCGGGCCTTCCGGGGACGCTCAAAAACGACAGCCCCATGAGCAGCGTGAGCGCGCCTGCCTCAAGCAGCCTGAGCCCCCCCAATCGTGCTCTCTCTCCGCGGGTTGACGGAGACGCAAAAGAATCCATCTATTGGACTTAGCATGAACGCCACAGCCAGACGAGCCGAACGTGAAGGCAAAAAGAACACCCCTCCCCGATGGCTGTGACCGCCCGCCCCGCGACCACAGTCTCGGTCATCGTTCCGGTCTTTAACGAGATCTCGACGGTTAAGTCCGCCCTGGATGCCCTGGTGGCCAAGCGGATCGAGGGATACGAGCTCCGCCTGATCGTGGTGGAGAGCAATTCCCGTGACGGGTCGCGCGAGGTCGTCCTGGGCTACAGGGGGCTGCCCAACGTCTCGGTGATCCTGGAGGAGGCACCGCGCGGCAAGGGCCATGCGGTGCGAACAGGCCTGGCGGCGGCCGACGGGGAGATCGTGATGATCCAGGACGCCGACCTGGAGTACGACCTGGAGGACTACGCCAAGCTGCTCCTGCCCATCTCCGAGGGCCAATCCAGCTTTGTCCTCGGCTCACGCCACACCAAGGGGGGCTGGGCGATGCGCAAGTTCACCGACCAGAAGCTGCATGCCGCGGTGCTCAACCTTGCGCACTGGACCTTCACCCTGATGATCAATGTGGCCCTCGGCGTCTGGCTCCGGGACCCCTTCACCATGTACAAGGTCTTCCGCCGGGACTGCATCGCCGGCCTGAAGCTCGAGTGCAACCGCTTCGACTTCGACTGGGAACTCCTCATCAAGCTCGTGCGCAGGGGCTACCGGCCCCTTGAGATTCCGGTCTCGTACCATTCGCGCTCCTTCAAGGAGGGAAAAAAGATCTCCATGATCCGGGACCCCCTCACCTGGATGGTAGCGCTCGTCAAGTATCGCTTCCAACCGCTATAGCCTTCGCCCATACTTTTCTCTCCGATGACCAAGACGCTCCTCGTGACCGGATCCAGCGGCCTGATTGGCTCAGAAGTGTGCCTGCACTTCGGGCGTGAGCTCGGTTACTCGGTCCACGGGGTCGACAACAACCAGCGCGCGGTCTTCTTTGGCCCCCAGGGCGACACCCGCTGGAACCAGGCGCGCCTTTCCGGGGAGCTGCGGGAGTTCACGCACCACGAGCTCGATATCAGGGATCGTGCCGGCGTGCTGGCGCTCGTTAAGGCGCTCAAGCCCTCCGCCATCGTGCACGCCGCGGCGCAACCGAGCCACGACCGGGCGGCGGCGATCCCCTTTGACGACTTCGACACGAACGCGGTTGGGACCTTGAACCTCCTAGAGGCGGCCAGGCAGGCCTGCCCGGAATCTCCCTTCGCGTACCTGAGCACCAACAAGGTCTACGGTGATGCGCCGAACCGGATCCGGATGAGGGAGCTGGAGACCCGCTGGGAGTTTGACGACCCGGCCTACACGAATGGCGTCGCCGAGGGCTTCTCCGTGGACCAGTCCACCCATTCCCTATTCGGGGCCTCAAAGCTCGCCGCCGACATGATGGTCCAGGAATACGGACGGTATTTCGGCATGCCGACGTGCGCGCTCCGCGGCGGCTGCCTGACCGGACCCAACCACTCGGGCGTGGAACTGCACGGCTTTCTGAGCTATCTGGTGAAGTGCAACCTGGAGGGCCGCCAATACAAGATTTACGGCTACAAGGGCAAGCAGGTGCGCGACAACATCCATTCCCTGGACGTGGCCCGTTTCATCGCCGCTTTTGCCGATGCTCCGCGTCCCGGCGAGGTCTATAACCTCGGGGGCGGAAAGGCCAACAGCACCTCCATCCTGGAGGCTTTCAAGCTGGCCGAGTCCTTCACCGGCAAGGCACAGGTGTTCACCTACGTGGAGCAGAACCGGATCGGCGACCACATGTGCTATTATTCCGACCTCCGCAAGATTCGGGGCCACTTCCCCGCCTGGGATGTCTCCCAGTCCCTTGCGGAGACCGTGCGCCAGATCGTGGCATCCTGGCAGGGCCGACCGCAGGTTTGACGTATCCTTTCGGATCGCCTAGCGTCTCAGCGAGTTGATGAACGTGAAACCCATGACGCTGCGCGTGTACCGCCACCTGTTGGCAGCGGCTCTTGCCATGCTCTGCTGCTCGCTGGCCGCCCGCGCGGGCACCTCCCTCGTTTCCGACTCCCCGTTCGCACCCGCTGGGTCGCCCGGTGCATCGGCGGCGACGGCCTCGGATTCCTTTCAGCTTGCCGGCTCAACCTCGGCGGGCGGCGACGTTTCCGTCTGCATTTACGCCCAACAGACCCGGCGAAGCCTCTGGATTCCCGTCGGCGGGGAATCCGACGGCGTCCACGTTGTCAGCTTTGACAACGCCAACGACATCGCGGTGGTGTCGGTCGCCGGCACGCTCAGGCAACTCACCATGCGCAAGGCGACGGTTTCTGGTAACCGACCCGCCGCCGCGCAGGCGTTCGCAGCGGTCGAGGCGCCTTCGGCCCCCGCGGCCGCAGCCCCGGAGCCGCAGACCCAGGAGGTCGCCGTCCGGGAGCAGCGCGAGGCCAGGATGCTTGTGAGCGACCTCCTTGAAATAGGAGTCCAGCAGCGCAAGGCCTACCAGGAAGCCAAGGCAAAGGCAGCCGCGGCCAACCCGCCCCAGCCGTAACCCGGCGGCAACCTGGCGTGCGCATCCTTATCTCGGGCATCTGCGGTTTTGCGGGAAGCGCGCTGGCGCGTGGCCTTGTGGGTCTTGACCGCGGAATCGAAATCAGCGGTTTTGACTCCCTCGTGAGGCCCGGAAGCGAGGGCAACCGCGCCGAGCTTCGGCGCCTTGGTATTCGCGTCGTGCACGCCGATGCCCGTTCTTCGAGCGACGTCGACTCCCTGCCCCCGGCCGACTGGGTGATCGACGCCGCGGCAAACCCAAGCGTGCTGGCCGGCGTCGATGGGCGGTCCACCTCCCGGCAGGTCATCGAGCACAACCTGGGGGGAACCGTGAACCTCCTGGAATACGCAAGGAGCCACAAAGCGGGCCTTGTCCTCCTGAGCACGAGCCGGGTCTACAGCATCGCCCCGCTCTCCGCGCTGCCCCTGCGGGTCGAGGGCGGCGCCTTCCGGCCCGGCTCCCCATCCCTTCCCGAAGGGATCAGCCCCCTTGGCATAGGCGAGTCCTTCTCCACCGCGTCCCCCATCTCCCTTTACGGAGCGACCAAGCTCTCGAGCGAGGCGCTCGCCCTCGAATACCACCATGCCTACGGGGTTCCCGTCTTCGTGAACCGCTGCGGCGTCCTGGCAGGTGCCGGGCAGTTCGGACGTGCGGACCAGGGCATCTTCTCGTTCTGGATCAACAGCCACCTGCGGCGGCGGCCGCTCAGCTACCTGGGCTTTGGCGGCAAGGGCCACCAGGTCCGCGATTGCCTGCATCCGAGCGACTTGGTGCCGCTGCTCCTGGCGCAGATGGCCGCCACAAAGGTGGATCCGGACGACCGCATCGTGAACGTGGGGGGCGGATTGGCCTCCGCGACGTCGCTCGCCAACCTCACCGCTTGGTGCGACGAGCGCTTCGGCGCCCACGCCGTTGGGTCGGACCCCCGGGAGCGGGCGCTCGACGTCCCGTGGATCGTCCTCGACTCCTCCAAGGCCGCAACACTCTGGAACTGGAAGCCCCGTATCGCGGTGGAGTCCATATTTGAAGAAATCGCGGCCCATGCCGGCACCCACCCCGATTGGCTGGAGCTTTCCGCGCCCCTGTGATGACCCTGAAGCTCTTCTCGGTCGTCATCCCCGCGCGCGACGAGGAAGAGTCCCTTCCACCGACCCTGCGCGCCCTCTACGCCGAGTTTTGCCGTGAGGGCGTCCCCCACGAGATCGTCGTCGTGGACGATGGGAGCAGGGACAGGACCTGGGCAGTCCTTCAGGAGCTCAGGTCCGAGATCCCGACCCTGGCCCCGTTCCAGAACACGGGGCCCAACGGGTTCGGGCGGGCGACCGTCTACGGGTTGGGGCAGATCGCCGGCGACGCCGTGGTGATCATGATGGCGGACGCCTCCGACAGCCCGAGCGACGCGGTGAAGTACTGGCACCTGCTCTGCGAGGGCCATGAATGTGTTTTCGGGAGCCGCTTCCTGCGAAAAGGGGACGTCGTCGACTACCCCCGCCTAAAGCTCTTCGTCAACCGCCTGGCCAACCTCTTCATCCGGGTGATGTTCGCCATCCCGCTGAACGACACGACCAATGCCTTCAAGGCCTACCGCCGGAGCGTGATCGAGGGCTGCCGCCCGCTGCTTGCCCCCCATTTTAATCTCACCGTTGAACTTCCCCTGAAGGCGATCGTGCGGGGCTATTCCTGGACGGTGATTCCGATCTCCTGGCACAACCGAAAGCACGGCGTGGCCAAGCTAAAGATCAAGGAAATGGGAAGCCGCTATTTCTTCATCTGCATGTACGTCTGGTTTGAGAAGTATTTTAGTCGGGGCGATTACAAGCGGCGGTAAAGCGCTGATCCCAAGGTCTTTCTCCGTTTGGCGATCCGAAGGAAGGCCCCGATGCAATCGTCTCGCCTAGCCCCTCACCGAGCAGAAGATTCCCGATGGGTATGGGGAGTGGTTCGGGGCGTTGAGTTGACACTACGATGCTAACCGCTTAGGCTTCTTTAATGCTTCATAGTACCATTAGCCGCAGAGGGGGAAAGGCACGATCTGAGGCCAAGACAGTTGCCAATCGGGCTAAGGCCGCTGCGTATTGGGGGCGAGTTCGATCCGGCGAAATTGCTGCTCCAAAGCGGCACAAGAAGCCTCCGTCCTTGCAGAAGATCGCTGAGGCCCTCAAACCCTATTGCCTGCAGAAAGGGATAATCCGCGTACAGGTCTTTGGATCTGTTGCTCGGGGGCAGGCCCGCCAAGGAAGCGATCTGGATCTGATTGTAACCTTCGCTCCGGGCAGGGAGCCTCACGGCCTAGAATATTACTCCATACCTGACGAGATGGAGGTGCTCCTAGGCGTGCCGGTCCAGATGATGACGGAGGAAAATGTGGCAGGAATCACAAACCCGTTCCTCAAGAACTCCATCGTTAGGGACACCCGTGAAATCCTCGCCCTCTGAAAGCGCGCACACCCAGGACAAATACCTGGCTGACATGCTGGAATCGGCCAAGGCGATCCAGCACTACGTGAAAAATCTGTCCTTCGACGAGTTTTGGGATGACGCGCTCAAAAGGGATGCGGTGACTTACCGCATCAACATCATTGGAGAAGCTGCAAAACACATTTCACCGGCCACAGCAAAGGCTCTGCGAGATATTCCCTTCGAGATGATCAGAGGGATGCGTAATCGAATGGCGCACGATTACGACCGCATCGACTACCGAAAGGTTTGGGGCGTGGCGCAGGAAACCATAGCTCCGCTGATCGCCGCGCTCCAAAAACATTTTGCCGCACATCCGCCCCCTCCACTTGTGGAAACAGAGTATGAACGGCTACGGGCCCGCCCGATGCCGAAATCGCCCCAATGAATTGGCAAATATCAAGTCGCTAGCTAGCCGCCAGCAGCCTTCAAATAGGTCCAAACTCCTTTAAAACCCTTGTTTCCCGGGCAAGCTTTGATTGGCTTAGTCCTTCTCAATTCGATGATTTATCTACTCGGTGGCTCCGGATACGTCGGGCACGCCTATCAGGCCCTCCTCAAACGCAAAGGCATCTCCTTCCGCAACTTAAAGAGGGCCGAGGTTGATTATACGAATGGGGCCGTTTTGCGCGCGGCCCTTGAGAAGGATTGTCCCGAATTCCTGATCAACGCTGCCGGATACACAGGCAAGCCGAACGTCGACGCCTGCGAGCTGCACAAAGCCGAGTGCCTGCTGGGAAATGCCGTTCTCCCGGGGGTGATCGCCCAGGCCTGCCAGGAGGCCGGCGTCCCGTGGGGCCACGTGTCCTCCGGCTGCATCTACAGCGGCGACGGCCCCGCTCCCCATGGGTTCACCGAGCTTGACCCGCCCAACTTCACATTCCGCAGCAACCACTGCTCGTTTTACAGCGGCACCAAGGGCCTCGGCGAGGAGGTGCTTTCCGGCCAACCCAACGTTTTCATTTGGCGCCTGAGGATCCCCTTTGACGGCGTCGACAACCCCCGGAATTACCTGACGAAGCTCATGCGCTACCCGCGCCTCCTGGAGGCCACCAATTCGATATCGGAATTGGATGAGTTCGTTGAATCTACCCTCGCCTGCTGGACCAAGCGTGTTCCCTTTGGCGCCTACAACGTGACCAATCCCGGCAAAGTCACGACCCGCGAGGTAGTGGACCTGATCCGCCGGAGCGGGGTCGTGAACAAGGAATTCCAGTTCTTCTCCAGCGAGGCCGAGTTTATGGTCTCCGCGGCCAAGACGCCCCGGTCCAACTGCGTCCTCGACTCCTCAAAGCTCGCTGCGGCGGGCATCGCGCTCACCCCTGTGCGGGACGCGATAGAGCGCGCCCTTAGGACATGGAAAAGGGCGGCCTAAACCCATGAACATCCTCGTCACCGGAGGCTGCGGGTTCATCGGCAGCAACTACGTGCGCCAGGTCCTCGGCGACAAGTCGGTGGCGCCGCGAAAGGTGGTGAACCTGGACAAGCTCACCTATGCCGGAAATCCGGCCAACCTGGCGGACGTTGCAGGCGACAGCCGGTACGTCTTCGTGCACGGGGACATCGGCGACGAGACGCTGGTCTCGGGGCTTCTCTACGAGCATGAGATAGACGCCGTCGTCAACTTCGCCGCCGAGAGCCACGTCGACCGGTCCATCGACTCGCCCGAGCCCTTCATCCAGACCAACGTGCTCGGGACGCTCAGGCTCCTCAACGCGACCAAGCGCCACTGGCTGGGGCTTTCCAGCGAGGACAAGGAGGCGTTCCGGTTCCTTCACGTGTCGACGGATGAGGTCTACGGGACCCTCACGCCGGAGGCGCCTGCGTTCACAGAGCGGACCCCTTTTGCGCCCAACTCCCCCTACGCCGCGTCAAAGGCCGCGAGCGACCACCTGGTGCGCTCCTACCAGCACACCTTCGGGCTCCCCACCCTCACGACCAACTGCTCGAACAACTACGGGCCCTACCACTTTCCCGAGAAGCTCTTCCCCCTGGTGATCCTCAATGCCCTCGAGGGCAAACCGCTCCCCATCTACGGCGACGGCATGCAGGTGCGGGACGGGCTCTACGTCGAGGACCATTGCCGCGCGATATCGCTCGTCCTGCGCCGGGGCCGTGTCGGTGAGACCTACAACGTGGGCGGCCTCAACGAGCAGCCTAACATGCACGTCGTCCGGTTGATCTGCGCGCTCCTGGACAGCCGGGTGCCCCGCGCCGACGGCAAGTCGTACCTCGAGCAGATCCGCTTCGTCGCCGATCGCCCCGGCCATGACCGCCGCTACGCCATCGACTGCACCAAGATTCAGCATGAGCTCGGCTGGAAACCT
>CAITBM010000128.1 GCA_903890485.1 uncultured Opitutaceae bacterium
TCCAGGTGCCGGTGCAGGTCGATTAAGGGGAGGGACCGGTCCATGGTGATGGGGCAGCCCGCCGACAGTGCCCTGCCGGGGGCGCGCGGCAAGGGCAAGATTTGCAAGGGGAGGGGAGGCAATCGGGCATTCCCCCTCCGGGGCATGGCACCGTATCTGCTTGCCGTCCCAAACCGCTTCCCTCCGGATTCGCACCCATGCCCAAGACCCCTCCCGCGCTCAAGTCGGCCCCGCCGCTCAACGTCCCGGGCATCCCCGTCGCCGCCGCACGCGCGCCCGCCAGGGACCGCCAGGACATGACCGTGGTCCTGGGCGCGCTCCCGCAGGAGACCGAGCTCGTCGAGCGGGCGCTCCAGGGTCCGAGCCGGGAGCGGCTGGGGCCGTTCCCGTACACCGAGGGCAGGATCGGCGGCCGCCGCGTGGTCGTGGCCGTCACCGGTATCGGCAAGACCTGCGCCTCGATGATCACGATGCTCTTCGCCGAGAAGTTCTGGCCGCGCGAGGTCCTGATGACGGGCACGGCCTCCCGGATCAACCCGAAGGTGCGCAACGGCGACGTGATCGTGGGCGAGAGCGTCTGCAACCACGACTTTGGGTCGCTGCTTCCCGGATTGAGGATGGAGTACTTCGGCGCCGAGGGCCCCCTGGGCGAGCCGATGCCGATCGTCTACCCGGGCACGCCGAGGCTCCTCGCCGCTGCGCGCCGCGCGATCGCCACCCACGTCCCGGAGACCGCGGTCCAGCACTCCCCCAGCTAGGTCCCGCTTGTCCGGGTCGGGCGCATCACCTCGGGCGACCAGTTCGGGATCCCCGCAGACCGGATCAGGGACATCCGCCGGCAGCTTGGGCCCGACCTGATGGAGATGGAGAGCGGCTCGACCGCGGAGGTCTGCTGGAGCTTGGGGATCCCGTTCCTGTGCATCCGCGGGGGAAGCAACCTGACCCAGAACTCGCCGGAGGGGGACTACCGCAAGCTCTCGCCCTTCGCCTCGCGCCAGGCAGCCCTCTTCACGGTCTCGCTCCTCGGGGAGCTCGGACGCTCCCGCTAAGGATGAAGCTCTTCGCACGAGGCGACGTCGACGGGTTCTTCGCCATCGCCCTCGACAACCTGGTCCAGCTGCTCTTGATCCCGGGCCTGTGCATCGGCGTCGTCGGAATGGCCCCCGGGATCGTCTACGGGCGCATCATGCCGGGGATCGCGGTCTCCTACATCGGGGGCAACCTGTTCTATGCGTGGCAGGCGCACCGGCTGGCGCGCCGCGAGAACCGCAGCGACGTGTGCGCGATGCCCTTCGGGCTCAACACGCCGACCATGATCGCGTTCGCGTTCCTCGTCATGCTCCCGGCGCGCCAGCTTGCGATCGCCCGCGGCGCCGCCGACCCGGACCTGGAGGCCTGGCGCGCGGGCCTGGTGGCCTGCCTCGGTTCCGGGACAATCGAGTTCCTGGGCGCATTCGTGGCCACGGGGCTCAGGCGCATGACGCCGCGCGCCGCGCTCCTGGCCTCCCTCTGCGGCGCGGGCTTTGCGTTCCTGACCCTCAACTTCGCGTTCGACCTCTTTGCGCACCCGATCGTGGGGATCGTGACCCTGGGCCTGGTCCTCATCTTCTTCTTCGGGGGCCTGAAGCCCAAGTTCGGCATCCCGGCGGCGCTCGTGATCCTCGTGGTGGGTACCGCGCTCTCGTGGGCCACGGGGCTCGCCCCCGGGGCCCCCGTCCCCGCGGGAACCGTGGGGCTCCACCTGCCGGCGTTCACCGGGTTCATCCTCCTGAAGGGCCTGGCGGCGGGGACATTCCTGCCCTACCTCTCGATCATCCTGCCCATGGGGCTCCTGAACCTCCTGGCCTCGATGCAGTGCGTCGAGTCGGCGGCCGCGGCCGGCGACTCGTATTCGTTCCGCTCGTCGCTTGTCGCCACGGGGCTCTCGTCGTTTGCCGCCGCGTGCTTCGGCTCGCCGTTCCCTGTCGGGATCTACATCGGCCACCCCGCGTGGAAGCGGATGGGGGCCCGGGCGGGGTACTCCACGCTGAACGCGGTCTTCATGACCGCGGTCTGCTTCACCGGCTCCCTTGCCGCGATCGGCTGGCTTGTCCCCGTCGAGGCGGGAGTCGCCATCATCTTCTGGGTGGGCCTGGTGATCACGGTCCAGGGGTTCGAGGCCACGGCGCAGAAGCACTGGCCGGCGGTCATCCTCGGCATGGTGCCGATCCTGGTCTCCTGGGTCACCTTTAGTATAAAGAACGGGATCCGGATCTCGGGGATGGGAGTCCATGCGGTGCCTTTCACGCCGGCACTCGTCGACGCCTTCCATGCCTCCGGCAGTTTCATCGACGGGGGATTCGCCCTGGAGCAGGGCGCGTTCTTCGCGGCGCTCATTATCTCGACGGCGACGGTGCTCATCATCGACAAACGCCTCTACGCGGCGGCTGGCTGGCTCATGGGCGGGGCGCTCATGAGCCTCATCGGGCTCATGCACGCCTGGCGGTTCGAGGGAAGCGACACGATCGGCTCCCTCCCGATCCTGGAGCAGCTGACCCATGTCTTCAAGGGGGGAGCCCTGTTCCCGGCGGCCTCGTATGCCGCGGGCTATGCGATCCTCGCCCTGGTCCTCGTCGTCGCGAAGGCATTCACCGTTGAGGAGCCGCCCGCCTAGCCCTCCCGGTGATGGGGCAAGTCCGCGGGATTTGCCCTTTGCCTCGCTTGAAGCCGCCCCCTAGATACCGCCGATGCAGCCCAGGGTAGTCTTCTTCGCTCCGCCGAAAGTCACGCCGCTCGACCTTGCCGGCCCGCTCCAGGTTTTCCGGAACGCCGGTCAACTCTGCGGCGCCCCCTATCGGATCGACGTCTGCGCGCTCACCCGGAGCGTGCCGGTCGAAGGGAACCTCAATTTCTCCAATCTGTTTCTCTACAACGAGGTCGTAGTTGGGCCCGGGGACATCCTCATCGTGTCGGGGTTCTCGTCGGACGCATATCCTCCCCGGTTCTTCCGTTTGCACCGGCCCCTGTTCAAGTGGATCCGCGACGCCCGGGCGGCGGGTGCCACCGTGTGCTCGGTGTGCACGGGATCCTTCATCCTGGCCGAGGCCGGCATCCTGGACGGCCTGTCCTGCGCCACCCACTTCACCGAGGCGGGGTCCCTCCAGAAGCGGTACCCGAAGACGACCGTCAAGGAGGGGGTGCTCTTCGTGGAGGAGGGCAATGTGCTGACGAGCGCCGGGATCGCTTCGGGGATCGACCTGGCCCTTCACCTGGTCGGCAAGAGGCATGGCCAGAAGCTGGCCTTTGACGTGGCCCGCTACATGGTCGTGTACCTGAGGCGCAGCGGGGAGTTCGAGCAGGAGAGCGTCTACTTGAAGCACCGAAACCACCTGGGCGACGTGGTGCACCGGGCGCAGAGCCTGGTGATCGAGAACCTCGACTCGCCTCCGAGCCTGGGCCGCCTGGCGGAGAGGGTCGGCGCCAGCCCGCGCAACCTTTCCCGTCGGTTCCGCCGGAGCCTTGGGCTTTCGGTCGGGGAGTACGTCCGGGACCTGCGGCTTGAGCGCGCCCATTCGCTCCTACAGGAACCGGGGTCAAAGGTCGAGCAGGTGGCCAAGGCCTGCGGGTTCAGTGCGAGCCGGCAGCTGAGGAACCTCTATCATGCCCGCTTCGGGCGCTCGCCGCGGGAAATCGGGCGGGCCGCGAACGACCGGTAGGGCCTTCAAATCGGGCGGCGCTCACCCGGGCCGAATGGCCCGATATTACCCCTTGAAGGCCTAGGTCCGGGGGAAATTCTCGGCTATGCTAGCGCAGTCTCGAAACCTCATCAACCGATTCACTCGCCATGCCAAAATTCGTGATCGAACGCGAAATCCCGGGCGCCGGAAAGCTCACGGCCGACCAGCTGCAGGGCATCTCCCAGAAGTCCTGCGGCGTCCTTAAAAACCTCGGCCCACAGATTCAGTGGGTCGAGAGCTACGTGACCGACGACAAGGTTTACTGCGTTTACATCGCCCCGAGCGAAGCGCTCGTGAAGGAACACGCGAAACAAGGTGGGTTCCCGGCAAATCGGGTATCCGAA
>CAITBM010000129.1 GCA_903890485.1 uncultured Opitutaceae bacterium
AGACGTTGAAGAAGCCCAATGCGGGAAATAGCGAGCCCACGAAGAGGAGCCATCCGGCGAGAAGCCCGGGCGAGCGCCGCCTGAGCGCCCACAGGGCTGCGCTCACGGCAAGGGTCGCCACAAGCCAGCCCGCCCAGCCCCCCGCCTCGCGGGCCACGTCCCATCTCGGGTAGAAGAAGGCCAGGTGGGCGGGCCAGGCCAGCTTCCCCGCGTAGAACCAGATCACGCGCCCGGCGAGCATCAGGCGTTCCCCGAAGCCCAGGGCAAACTGCACGCCCTCCGCGCCCATAAGCGTTCTCTCGATCCAGGCCGTGAAGAGGCCGGCTGCGACCGCAACCGCGAACCAGGGGGCAAGGGGCGCCGCGTCCCTCCGGAGCGAGAGTCTGGCGTTTCTCCACCACAGGACGACCAGGAGCGCGGCGGGAAGGGTCGCCGTGACGCTCTTTGTCCCGAGGGCCAGGAGGAAAAGCAGGGAGGCCGCCGCGTAGGACCTGGGCTTCCGTGTATCGGAGAATTCAAGGTAGGCGGACGCCGCCAGCAGGTAGAACACGAGGGAGAGGGTGTTCTTCTGCTCGGAGATCCAGGCGACCGACTCCGCGCAGACCGGGTGCACGGCCAGGACAAGGGCCGCGAGCCACTCGGTTCCCGCCGGGACGGTGCGCCTGGCGGACCAGAGCCGCCCCAGGATGGCGGCCAGGAGGCAGCAGGCCGTCGCGTGGAGGACGGCGTTTGCCAGGTGGTAACCGAGCGTCGAATCCCCCCAGAGCCGGTGCTCGGCCCAGAAGGCCGTGTGGAGAACGGGATAGTACTGCTGGGTGGCGTGGATGTCGGTCCAGATGCGCACGAGGCCGGACAGGCCCTGCAGGTCCCCCCGGGTGACATGCCCGGGGTCGTCCCAGAGCATCGCCCCTGTCAGAGCCGGCCAGTAGCAGGCGAACACCGCGGCGAACACGACCGGGACCATGGCCCAGGTGCGAAGGCGCGCCGAGATTCCCGTCCGGAGATCCTGCATGTGCCACCCTATTTGTCGGCCTCGGCTTGGATCAAGCTCGGCCTGCGCCCGGGCCCGCCTGACGGGGTGCTAGAACCTGAGCGGGTTCGCGTATCCGGTGAGCTCCATGTAGGCGCTCCCCGCCTCGAAGCCCGACTCGCCCCGGACTCGGCAGGCCCCCTCCCAGTAGGGTCCGCCGCCGGGGGCGTTCGCGAGCTCCTGGTCGGCGACAAGGGGCTCGATCTCAAAGTGGACCTCCTTGCCCGTGGACGGGTCCACGGTGCCGAGTCGGACGCGGGCCGGGTAGTCCGCCCCGTCCCTCGGGCTCTTCCAGCGGGCCAGCACCTCCCAGGTGAAGGGCTCGGTCACCGTCCCGCCCGAGGGGTCGACCCACTGCAGGCGCGAGGCCGGGTCCGCGGTCCCGTCTGCCAGGCGGAGGCGGTAGAGCATGAGCTCGCGGTTTGTATCCTTAAACTGGATGCACACCCAGTCCCAGCCGACCTGGCCGCTCCCGAGCTGGCTTGAGCTGATCTCGTGGTCCATCCATGCCTCCCCGGTCACGGGCTCAGGGTCGCCCCCGGTGGAGAGCGTCCCCGTCGCCTTCAGCCGCGAGTACGTGAGGTAGTAGCTTGCGGCCGACGCCTCGGCGCCCTTCCGGGACACGCCGTTCTCCCCGAAGATGGCGAGGGGTTTCTGCGGCTGGAGGTCCAGGGTGAACGAAGCCTCGGCGCGCACGCCGCCATGGAGGGCGATCCCCGGTCCGGTCCCGTCCGCGCCGCGCAGCGACCATTCGCCGTTGTGGAGGTCAAGGTGGCCCACGGAGGCGCCCGCATCCCAGCCCGCTCGGTTCAGGCGCTCCTCGTCAAGGAACCGGCCCTCGGCCACGTCGGTAAGGGCCATGTGCGCAAGGTACACCTCGCTCGTGCCGAATGCCGGGTCGCCGTCGGCGGACTTCGGGCCCGCAGCGCGGAAGAACGTCGCCTGGAAGCCGTAGTGGCGGCCCGGTGCTGTCGCCAGGTGGCCGGTCACGTACCACCACTCGATCCTGAACTGCGGGTGGGAGCCGTGGTCCGCTGGAAAGGAGAAGTGGTGCCCCGGCTCCGGCACGGCCCATCCGTCCGGCGTCCGGAGGGGATCGGCGGCGGGGGCCGAAGTTGCCAGCGCAAGGGCGAGGGCGAGGATCGGGGTGGGTGAGCGACGCATCATTCCTCCTGGTCGGCGGGCAGCCGGGTTCCCCAAAGCCCCACGGCGTAGCTCACGGCGCACCCGGCCCCGGACACTGCGGCCGCGAGCACGAGGAGCTGCACCCAGGGAAGGGAGAAGCCGAGCGTCCAGCCAAAGGACTGCTTGTTGACCACGTGGATCAGGAGCCAGCCGAGCCCAAGGCTCAGGCAAAGGCCGCATGCCACGGACCACGCCGCCACGGCCAGTCCCTCGATGGATGCGGCCAGCGCGATCTCCCCCCGCCCGAATCCCAGGGCCCTGAGCGTCGTCAGCTCGTCGCGCCGGTCGAGGAGGACGCTGCTCATCGTGAGCGCGATCCCGGTGATCGCAACGAGGATGCCGATCACCTCGAGGGCGTAGGTGATCGAGAAGGTCTGCCGGAAGATCTTGAGGATCTCCTCCCGGAGCGTGCGGTTGGTGAAGGCCTGCAGCCCCGGGTATTCGCGGCGCAGCTGGTCCCTGAGCACCTCGGGGTTGACGCCGGGCTCCACGAAAAGCGAGACGTGGGTCGCCGAGTCATCGGACATCCATCGCACCAGGTGCCTGCGCTCGACCATCACCGATCCGCGCTCGTTGCCATAGTCCGTGAACACCCCGGCGATGACGAGCGTGCGCGAGCCGGAGGGGGCTGGGACAGAGACCACGTCCCCCCTGTGGCGCCCATAACGCTCGGAGAAGCTCTCGCTCACCAGCGCCAGGCCCTCGTTGCGGGCATAGTCGAACACGGCGCCGTCTTGCGGCGCCTCGGCCCAGGGCAAGGAGGAGTGGGCGCGCACGGCGGCCATGTCCGTGCCGGTCAGCAGGGTGGACTGGCCTTCGCCAAGCTGGAGGGGGTAGGTCGAGAGGATCCAGGCCTCGCGGACTCCCGGGTGCGCGGCGATCGCCCGCCAAACCGAAGGCGAGATCCGGCTGCCGGCCGACGCGCTTCGGGAGCCCCCGCTGTAGAGGTAGACATCCGACTGGAGGGCCTGCGCCACCCAGCCGCGGACGCTGGACTCGAAGCTCGACACCAGGATCGCCATCCCGGCGCTCATCCCGATCGCGCAGACGACAGCGGCCGCCGCGAGGCGGTGCCTGCCCGAGGGCCGGGCAAGGTGGCCCGAGGCGACCCTGAGGGAGGCGGAAAGGGATCCCCAATGCCGAAGGAGGCCGCCGGGGAGGGGGAGCGAGGCGGCGCAGAGCATCCCGACTCCGAGGATCCATGCCAGGGCCGCCGCGTATCCGGCCAGGGGAAACCGCGCCGAGCCGTTTAGGACCACCGCGGGCAGGCGCGAGAGGACGATCCCGGCTGCGATGGCGGCGAGGGCGGCAAGGGGGCTCCTCCAAAACCGGGACCCCGGAGCCGGCGCGCCCGAGCGAACGAGCACCTGTGCCGGCGGCACCCTTGCCGCCTCGAGGGCGGGCCACCATCCGGCCGCCATGCTCGCCGCCACTGCCAGCCCAAGCGCCATCCAGGCCTCCCCGGGCTCGAATGCGGCGGATCGGACGGTGGACGCGTAGTACAGCGCGTTGACGGTGCGCCCGACCAGGCGCACGGCACCCTGGGCTCCGAGCCACCCGACGAGGAGGCCCAGGCCTCCCCCGGCGACCCCGAGCACCGCGGCCTCGATGAGCCAGGCGACCCTCACCGTTGCGGGGTCCAGGCCGAGCGAGCGGAGGACCGCTATCTCGGAGCGGCGCCGAACAACCGCGCCGTCCAGCGCCTGGAAGATCAGGTAGAGGCCCACGAGGAGGGCGATCAGGGAGAGG
>CAITBM010000130.1 GCA_903890485.1 uncultured Opitutaceae bacterium
CCTGCCGTTCCCGTCGAGCCAGAGGACCAGGTCCCTGCCAAGGAGCGTGAACGGCTTGGGCCCGTCCTTAAGCAGCACCTCCGGGATGACCGGGTACCAGAACTTCCGCAGGAGGGGTTGTTGGGTGACCAGCATGGTGGGCTAGGGGGCGAGTCGGCCGGCGGCCCTCGCCGGGAACCCAGTGAGCCCAGCCGCAGGCCCGGGCGCAAGGATGCACGGAATGGAAGGCGCCGGGCATCGGGCCCTCGGGCCGGGTTTCGCGATGGGCATGGGTGGGTTCTCGGCCCGTTCGCTGCACGATGCGTGCCACGGCGTTGCAGCGACTTGTGAAGTTGGTCCGGAGCCTGCTTACCTTGCCGAATGGAAAATGACCCCGTCCTGCGTCCGCCGAACACCCTGGTCTACGGACTCGACGACCGCATGCCGCCGGGCGCTGCCCTCCTGGTGAGCCTCCAGCAGGTCTCGGCCATGGTCGTGGGGGTCATCACGCCGGCGCTCCTCCTCTCCAATATCCTGAAGTTCTCGGCCGCGGACACGGCCTACCTGACCAGCATGGCCCTGGTCGCCGCCGCGCTCGGGACCTTCCTGCAGACGACGCGGATTGGCCCGATAGGCTCCGGGCTACTGAGCGTCACCGGCACCAGCTTTGCGTTCATCCAGCCCCTGACCCAGGCCGGCCACGCCGGGGGCCTGCCGCTCATGTTCGGGATGTCGCTCGCGGCGGCGCCTGTGAACCTGCTCCTGGCCCCGTTCCTGCCCAAGCTCCGGCGCTTCTTCTCGCCGCTGGTCTGCGGGATCGTGGTGCTCCTGATCGGCATCTCCATCATCCCGGAGGCCATGTACGGGATCATTGCGTCCCCGGGCCCGGGCGCCCCCGCCTGGGCCGGCGCCGCGGTCGCCGCGTGCGTGATTGCGGCGGTGGTGGCCGCTCAGGCGGTCGGACAGCCCTGGACCCGGCTCGCGGGGATCCTCTTCGGCGTCGTGGCGGGCTACGCGGTCTGCGCCGTCTTCGGTTACCTGCACGCGCCTCCCCCCAACGAGAACGGCTGGATCACGCTCCCGCGCCTCGTGCCGCACGGGCTCTCCTTCAGGTGGGAGTTCCTGCTGCCCTTCGCGTTCATCTACGTGGTCTCGGTCATCGAGTCCCTGGGCGACATGACCGCGACCGCACAGCTCTCCGGGCTTAAGACCCGCGGGCCCGAGCACGGGCTGAGGATGCGCGCGGGCATCCTTGCCGACGGGGTCACCACCGTGATCTCCGCCCTGATCGGTTCGTTCCCCAGCACCACCTACGCCCAGAACAACGGCGTCATCCAGATCACCGGGGTGGCGAGCCGCTACGTCGGCCGCTGGATGGCCGCCATCCTCGCGCTCCTGGGACTCTTCCCCTTTGTCGCCCGCTGGGTGACGGCGATGCCCCCGGCTGTCCTCGGTGGCCTGGCGCTCATGCTCTTCGGCCTGGTCTCGGTGGCCGGCCTCCGCCTGATCGCCCATGCGGGGCTCAGCCACCGGAACGCGCTCGTGGTCGCCCTTTCCCTGGCGGTCGGGATCGGCGCCCCGTCCCAGGCCCAGTGGCTCTCGACGCTTCCCTCCTTCCTGCAGACGCTGCTCGAGTCGGGGGTTTCGGCCGGCGGCGTCACGGCGCTCATCCTCAACCTTGCGCTGCCTGGGGACCAGGAATCCCCGGTCGCCTTCGGCTCGGAATAAGCCATGGGTGCAACCGTTCCCAACTTCCCGAGGCCTGGCGAGCAATGGTCTCGACCCGGCGCCCATCCCCTCCCATCCCTAGTCCCTGCCGCCCCATGATACGCATCGAGACGGAGCACGGCTGGACGCTGATCGAGCACCCCGAGCATGCAAAGCTAGCCGGCCGCTTTGCCGCCCGCTGGGGAAACGCCCTCTTTGCGGGCCCCGAGCCCAGGAGCGACCTGCTGACTGCGGTGACCCGCCACGACGACGCTTGGGCGGAGCGCGATCGCAATCCATTCATCACCCGGCAGGGCAGGCCGAGCGCTTTCTCGCAGGAACTGGTCGGGGTCTACAGCGCCTTTGAGGAGATCGACCTTGCCGACTACCTGGCGGTGC
>CAITBM010000131.1 GCA_903890485.1 uncultured Opitutaceae bacterium
CCCCGTCCACGCGCAGCTCGCGGATCCTTCGCCCGGAATCCGACTCCATGGCCCCGATCAGGTCGGCTGTCTGGAAGGCGATGCTCTCAAGGCAGGCCCGCGCCAGGTGGGCCTTGGTGGTGCCCCGCGTCACGCCGACGATCGCTCCGCGGGCGGCCGGGTTCCAGTAGGGGGCGCCGAGCCCGGCGAACGCGGGCACGATCGCGACGCCGCCGTTGTCGGGGACGCTCGCAGCCAGCGCCTCGACGTCCGAGGAGCGGGCGATCAGCCCCAGGCCGTCGCGGAGCCACTGCACGACGGCTCCGCCGACAAAGACGCTTCCCTCCAGGGCGTACTCGGTCCGATCGCCGATCTTCCACGCAATGGTCGAGATGAGCCGGTTGCGCGAGACCACGGGGTGATCCCCCGTGTTCATCAGCATGAAGCATCCCGTCCCGTAGGTGTTCTTCGCCATGCCGGGCCTGAAGCAGCCCTGGCCGAAGAGGGCGGCCTGCTGGTCGCCCGCGATGCCGGCGACGGGCACTCCCTGCAGGCCCGGGATGTCCTCGATCTCGCCAAAGACGCCGCTGCTCGGGAGGATCTCGGGAAGCACCTCCGGCGGGACGCGGAGGATCCTGCAGAGCTCGGGGTCCCACTGCCCGGTCGAGAGCGACGCCAGGAGGGTCCGCGACGCGTTCGAGGGGTCGGTCGCGTGCACCCGTCCCCCGGTCAGGCGCCACAAGAGCCACGTGTCCACCGTCCCGAACGCGAGCTCGCCGCGGGCCGCCCTCCGGCGGGCGCCGGGCACCTTGTCCAGGATCCACGCGAGCTTGGTGGCCGAGAAATAGGGGTCCAGGAGGAGCCCCGTGCGCCGCTTGAAGAGGGGGCCCAGGCCGCGCCGCTCGAGCTTGGCGCAGGCGCCCGCGGTCCGCCGGTCCTGCCAGACGATGGCGCGGTGGAGCGGCCGTCCCGTCGCCCGGTCCCAGAGGAGCGTGGTCTCCCTCTGGTTGGCGATCCCCACCGCGGCAACATCGCCCTTGCGCATGCCCGCCTTCCTGAGAACCGCGAGCGCCACCTGGCGGGTGGTTCGCCAAAGGTCCTCGGGCTCGTGCTCGACCCATCCCGGTCCGGGAAAATGCTGCCTGAATTCCTGCTGGGCGGTGGCGACTCGGCGCCCCCGCATGTCAAAAAGGATCGCGCGGGAGGAGGTCGTGCCCTGGTCGAGCGCTAGGACGCAGCGGGTCATGACTTTGGGTAAGGGGGTTGGGGCCATTGTCACAGGGGCCCGCCATTGGTGCAAGCACCGGCCGGCCTTTGTTCCCGCCTTTGTGCCAGGGAGGGAAAAAGAAACGTCGAACTTGCTCGCCCGGTGCCAGTCTCACTTCATAGGTACCACCCGCGCATGACCACCCGGCATTCCCTCTTACTTGCTGCGTCCCTCTCCGCGGCCGCCGTGTTTTCGGGCTGCTCGACTGCGCCGGCTCCCCAGGCCCCCATCGAGACGACGAAGTTCACCGTCGAGAACACGGACCGCTTCATGGCGCTGGACCCGGACGCGGAGGCGGCGGTGAGCTGCACGGGCCTGCAGGAACGCACCCTTGGGGACGGGCGAATCGAGGTGGTTGCGAACCTGAAGAACTCCGTGGACAAGGCCGCGAAGGTTCGCGTCCAGTGCCTCTTTCTTGATGACCAGGGGACGGCGGTCGGGGTGGAGCCGGCCTGGCAGCCGCTCTCCATCGCCCCCGGGGCCACCGAGGTCGTGCGCTTCACCGCGCCCGACTTGGCGGCGCGCAGGTACGTGATCCGGGTCCGCACCGCGCGCTGACTGCGGGCTATTTTCTCGGCGTCGGGGTGGGGGTGGGATCCCCGGGGAAGACGACGGTGGCGTTCACCTCGTCGATCTGCTTCAAGGCCCGTTCCATGCGCGCCTTTGAGGCCGGGTCATCCTTGATCTCCGGCCGGCCCCCGGAGAAGTCGATCGACTTGCCGTCCTGGATCGGCACCACCCTGCGGGCGGGGACTCCCTCGCGGGGCTGCGCCACGTACGCCCAGAGCGCCGCCAGGCTCACGAGGGAGGCGATGGCCAGGTGCGTGAGGCGTCGCGGGTCCATGGTCGGTATCATTGGACAATCGTGGCGCCCCCGCAATAAGACTTAGGTGATGCAGTCCATACTCAAGGAAGCCCGGGGCACCCTGCTCCTTGCCGTCCCCATCGTGATCGGCCAGCTGAGCCAGATGCTCATGGGCGTGACGGACAGCGTCATGATTGGACGCGTGGGCACGGTCCCGCTCGCCGCCTCCTCGTTTGTGGGCAGCGTCTTCAATGTCTTCTTCATCGTCGGGGTGGGGCTCCTGACCCCCGTGGCGATCTTCGCGTCGCGATCCCGGGGCGCCGGCCGGCCCGAGGAGGCCGGCGAATTCCTGCGCCACGGCATGCTGATCGCCGTCGTCTCGAGCCTGGCCGGGATCGCCATCATCGCTTTCCTTGGGCTTCGCCTGGAGTGGTTCGGGCAGCCCGACGAGGTGATCCAGGCCGTGAACCCGTTCCTGACCCTGATCGGCGTCTCGCTTCTCCCGGCGCTCACCTACCTGGCGCTCCGCCAGTTCGCCGAGTCCATGGGCCGGCCCTGGGTGCCGGTGATCGTGATCTGCTCCGGCGTGCTGCTCAACGTCTTCCTGAACTGGGTGTTCATCTACGGGCACCTGGGTGCGCCCCGGCTGGGCCTCACCGGCGCGGGGGTGTCCACCCTGATTTCCCGGACCCTGGGGACCATCGTGATCTTCGCCTGGCTTCGCCTCGACCCGGCGGTCAGGGGCGCGTGGCCGAAGCACTGGTTGCGCCCGGTGTCGCCGGCGCACGTGAAGCAGATGCTCTTCGTGGGCCTTCCCGCAGCGGGAAGCCTCCTCTTCGAGGGCGGCGCCTTCGCCGCCGCAACGGTGATGATGGGTTGGCTCGGCGCTGTGCCCCTTGCGGCGCACCAGATCGCGATTTCCTGCGCGGCCCTGTCGTTCATGGTGTCGCTCGGCATCGCGATCGCCCTGGGGATGCGCACAAGCGCGGCGGTCGGCGCCGGCGAGCACGCCCGGCTCAGGCCCCTTTGGATCGGGGGCACGCTGATGGGCCTAACCTTCAGCCTGGGATTCACGGCGGTCTTCCTTTTCTTCGGTCCCGCGATAGCCCGCGCGTTCATCTCGGACCCGAGGGTGATCCCGGTTGCCACCGTGCTGCTCGGCGTCGCGGCGGTTTTCCAGATCTTTGACGGAGGCCAGGTGATCCACTCGTGCGCGCTCCGCGGGCTGACCGACGTGAGGATCCCGGCGCTCATCACGTTCACGGCCTACTGGGTGATCGCGCTTCCGGCGGGCTACCTTCTGGGCGTACGCGGGGGCTTCGGGGCCGCAGGGATCTGGACGGGCCTGGCCGCGGGCCTGGCCTTTGCCGCCGTCGTCCTGGGCCTGCGCTTCGTGCGCCTGTCCCGAGCCGACGTGCGGTCCGGCGCCTAGATCCCCGCGAGGGCCTCGCGCAGGGCGCCGACGATCTCCTCTGCCGGCTCGGTCCCCACGCAGAGCCTCAGCAGGTCCCCGTCGAGCCCGTTTGCGCGGAGTTCGCCCCGGCCCGCCTCGGTCGTCACGAGATCGTAGTGGGCGAGGTACATGAAAGGGCAGATGAGCGTGGTGCGCATGCCGAAGCTCGGCCCCTTCGGGAGCCGCAGCCGGTCGTAGAAGGCCTCGAGTTTCCCGCGAACCTGGAAGGAGATCACGCCACCCGTTGCCCCCGGCTTGCGCGCGATCGCGAGGTAGTTGGCGCGCGACGCGGCCGCGAGCGCCCAGTAGGTCGCGGTCACCGCGGGGTGGGACGCGAGGAACGCTGCAACCTTGGGCGTCGTCTCCTCGATCTGGGCCAGCACGGCCTCCGTGTTCCGAATCTGCGACGCCAGCCGGGCCAAATCCCGGGAGTAGGGCGGGTCGACGACCGCCGTCGCGGCCTCGGCAAGGGCTGCGGCGTCGGCGCCCTGGGGGTTCACCGCCACCAGGCCGGCGATCACGTCCCCCTCGTTGCCCGTGTACTTGGTGAGGCTGGTCACCAGCACGTCGGCGTGCCTGAGGCAGTCTGCACTGAAGACCGAGACAAGGGAGGGGTCCAGGACGAGCTTCACGCCGTGCCTGCGGCAGAGGGCGGAGAGAAGCGCCAAGTCAGGTGTCTGGACCAGGGGGTTTGTTGGC
>CAITBM010000132.1 GCA_903890485.1 uncultured Opitutaceae bacterium
GGGTGCCTCTCGACGCTCTTCGGCCACGTGATCGCGGGGTGCTTCATCGGGATCGAGTCATGGTAGATGGCGGCCACCCGGCAGGGCTTCCTCTCCAGGAAATCGGCGAATCCGGGCCGCTCCGCCTCCGAGAAAAGCTCCGGGGTCAGGATCCAGTCCGAGGCCTTGGCCTCGGAGGCGATCTCCGGCCAGAGCAGCGGCCGGGCCCTCGCCCCCAGCTCCTCCAGGAGGCGACGGCTCACGCGGGCAAGCCCCGAGGCGTGCTTCCAGGCCGAGGCGCTCGTGGTGTCAAAGAGGATCATGCCTTGGCAACGGCCTCCATGCGCTTCAGGAGCTTGTCCGTGTTCACCCGGACGTCGAAATTTTCCTCGATCCACGCCCGCGCCGCCCTGCGCAGCGCCTCGCAGCAGGCGTCGTCGGAGGACATGCGCCTGAGGGCGACGGCCCAGGCCTCCGGATGGTCCACGGGCAGCACGACCCCGGTCACCCCGTCGGTCACCGCCTCCGTGGTCCCCGCCGCGGGCGATGTGATCACGGGAACCCCCGCCGCCATCGCCTCGCCGATCACGTTCGGCAGGCCGTCCTGGTCCCCGCTCGGCGCCACCACCCCCGTGTGGAGCAGGACGTCCGCCCAGTCCAGGTGTCCCCAGACCTCGTGCGAGGGGACCTGCCCGGTGAAGGTCACGCGGTCACCCAGGCCCAGGTGGCCGGCCAATTTCTCAAGCTTCTGGCGAAGGGGCCCGTCGCCGACGATGCGCGCCTCAAAGGCGAGGCCGGAGGCCTTCATCGCCGCGTAGACCCTCAGCTGGCGGTCGAGGCCCTTCTTCTCCACGAGCCGGGCCACCGAGAGGACGTGGAGCGGGACCCGGGAGGCGTGAAGCGGCTTGAGGGTCGGGAGGCGCTCCAGGCCGCTCCGGATGCAGACCACCTTGGCGGGCTCGAGCCCTCGCGCGATGAGCGCCTGCCGGGCGAGCTCCGTCGACGTGTGGACCAGCACGGCGTGCTGAAGCTTGTCGATCAGCCACCAGTCGCCGCCGTGCTCAAAAACATCGTAGGCGTGGGCCCCCGCCGAGAATCGGCGGCCGTCCATCCTCCAAAATAGCCAGGCGGCCGTTGCCGGCGCCCCGCTCCATGCGGCATGGGTGAGGCCGGGCGGGTTCTCGCGGAAATTGCGCGCGTAGACGCAGGCGAATCCGGCCCCAAGCATGTTCTCCCAGAAATTGAGCCAGGACGGCGCCCTGCGCGTCACCAGGCCCCGCAGGAGCTGCTTCATGATGTCGGGCTTTCGGTAGGTCTCGTAGGGAATGAGCCAGAAAAGCTGCAGGAGCTTCCACTTGTTGAATGACTCCACCCGGATGCCGCGGAACATCCCCCCTCCTCCCCACATCGAGAAGATCCTCAGCTTCACCCCCCGGGCCCTCATCGCGGCTATCTCCCGCTGCAGGAACATCTCGGTCGTCTTAGGGAACGTCGTGAAGAGGTAGGTGATTGCGGGACCTTCGGAGTTCAATTCCGCGGGACTTTAGACTGTTTCACCCTTCCGCGGAAAGATTCTTCCGCAACCGGGCGTGCTCGGTTTTTTCTCTCGCAGGCAACTGTCCCCTATGATGCGTTCAAACCCTTATTCGATGAATTACTATCGCCGAAGCGAACTCACAGCCGACGTTGCCGGCGTGCTTGCTCGCTACGACGAAACGGCCCGCCGGTTCGTGGGTCAGGATTACCGCCACCCGCTCAGGATGAGAGACTGGGAACTCGCCCGGGTGCTCGAGGCCGTACGGGCGGTCCCCGTGGGCTCAAGCATCCTCGACACCGGATCCTTCAACACCTACCTCGCCCTGGTGCTGGCGTCCTACGGGTACAGGATGACCGCCTCAGACCTGATCTGGAGGAGGCTGGTGAAGAGCCTTGAGCGGCGCTTTGCGCTGGCGCCCAAAAAGGCCACGGAAGCCCCCTTCTTCGAGTGGCTGGGAGTCTACCGCAAGGCGAGGGTGCCGGTCCGCAACCTCAATCTGACTCGGCTCAGGTGCCCGGATTCCGCCTTCGACTGCGTGGTCGCCCTCTCCGTGATCGAGCATGTGCCCCAGGTTGAGCGCGCCCTTGCGGAAATGTACCGCGTCCTGGCCCCCGGCGGGCGGCTCCTGATCACGACCGACTGCGCCCCAAAGCCCGTTGCCTACACCAACGGCGTCAGGTATTTCTCCGAGTCCGAGATCGAGGCGCTCTTTAGGCCCTACCCGGTCACCTCGCGCAGGAATTCGCCGGATTTCTCCCGCGAGAACTGGTGCTACGGAGCGAGCCAGCCCGTGGTCACCGCCTTCATCGAGGTCACAAGACCCCGGTAAAGGGCGGCATCGAGTGCGGCCTGAAGGCGAGCCGGGTCGGCTTCTCGTCGGCAACCGAGGCCCCTAGCCCCACCAACTCGTCGATCAGGACGGTCGGGTCCTCCTCGTAGCGCAGCCTGAGAAAATTGTCCCGCATGCGGATGTAATCCTCGGGCTTGGTGAGCCACGAACCGATGATCCGGTCAAAGTCCTCGCCGGACTCGATCTTGTCGGAGGCAGCGCCGTTCCGGAGGTACTTCCAGGTGAGCTCCTCCTGGGGCATGATGCCGCCGACCGCGTTGAAGATGATCGGGCACTTGAAGTGGAGGGCCTTGGCGCAGGTGGTCGTCCCCCCGCGGGTCACGATCACGTCGCTCACCTGCATCAGCAGGTGGACGATCTCGGAGTAGCCCTCGACGTAGCAGTTGAATTCCGGGTGGTTCGCCCGCCAGTGGACCAGGTCATTGTAGGCCTGCTTGTTCCTGCCGCAGATGACGATCGCCTGGCAGCGGTCGGCCCGCTTCACCAGGGCCGGGAGAAGGTCGAAGTGGTTGTTGGCCCCGTTGCCCCCGGTGGCCAGGAAAACGGTGAAGAGGTCGGGCCGCAGCCCGAGCCTCTCCTCGCGGAAGATCCCCCGCTCCTGGGGCACAACGGTCTCAAAATGGGCGTGCGGATGCATCAGGTACCCGCGAACTCGGGCCTTGTCCGGGGTGATCCCCTTCTTGATGGCGTAGTCCTGTGCCGTGGGAGTCCGTGAGAAATACATGTCGACTGTCGGCTCGATCCAGTTGCGCGAGTAGCCCCAGCCCCCGGAGAACTCACCGCAGTAGGTCGCGCACTTCACCCTGCCCTCGCCCAGGATCTTCCGGGCCAATTGGAAATAGCCGCGGTTCAGGCAGTCGTGGACGCTTAAGACCAGGTGCGGCCTGTACTCCTTCAGGACGTTCACGTAGTAGCGCCTGCCGAAGGAAACCGTGTCCTTGTTCAGGATGCTCTGGAGCTCGACAAAGGCGTAGAACGCCTTGTGCACCCAGGGTGCGCTCGCCTGGATCTTGTTGTAGAAGTTGACCCCGGCCCGGTTGAAGACCGAAGAGTTCTCCAGCATCTGCTCGATCCGCACGTCGACGTCGTGCTTGTAGAGCTGGAAGCACCAGTCCGCAAAGGCCTCGGCCCGGGCGTCGTGGCCCCCACCGGTGGAGGAGGTGAGAACAAGGATGCGGACTTTGGACATGGTTAGGCTTGGGCCGGCCCGTTCACGGGGCCAGGGCGGGCGCAGTTAAGGCCAACGGCCCCGGGCATCTTTGCAAGAATCCTCTGGCGTGGCGCACCCATCAGGCACGCCTCAGGAGCAGCGCGACGTTCGCCCCACCAAAGCCGCTGCTGTTCTTTAGGACGACCTTCGGGGACTGGTTCACGGTCGCGCGCAGGATGTTCAGTCCCTCGCACGCGGGGTCCAGGTTGCTGATATGGGCGGAGCCGGGCATGAAGCCCTCGCGCATGAGCAGCGCGCTAAAGCCCGTCTCCATTGCCCCCGCAAGCGAGAGCCCGTGGCCCGTCAGGGACTTGGTGCTGCTGATCGCGGGCCTAAACCCCAATTCCCCGAAGACGGACTTGAGCGCACGCGCCTCGGATATGTCCCCGATCAAAGTCGAGGTCGCGTGGGCGTTTACATAGTCTACCTCGGCCGCCGAGATGCGGGTCGCCTTGAGGGCGTTTTCCATAGCGGTCTTCGAGCCCGTGCCATCCGGGTGCGAGATCGCGACATTGTAGCCGTCGGAGGCCTGGCCCCAGCCGGCCAGCTCGCAGTAGGGTGTGACCCCGCGCCGCGCCACCTCGTCCTCGCTCTCGAGGACCAGGACCGTCCCACCCCCCGTTCCCACGAACCCGTCGCGCGCCACGTCAAAGGGCCGGGAAGCCAGGTTGGGGTCGGTCTGGAGCGAGAGCGTCCGCATCCCCGCAAAGGGAAGGATCGCGTCCCGGTTGCCGTCCTCGCCCGCGGCGATGAACATCCGCTTCTGGCGGCCGAGTGAAATCTCGTCATGGGCATATGCGAGCGCATGGGCCGAGGATGCGCAGGCCGAGGAAAACCCGCACGAGGCGCCCTGGATCTTGAAGGCCGCCACCAGGTTGAAGTTGAGCGTGCCCACGATGGAGGCCACGATCCCTAGCGGCGAGCACCGGGCTGGGCCCAGTTTGAGCATCCGCTCGTGGTGGTAGTAGGTGAGCATCGGCGAACCCCCGGACGCCGCAAAGAGGCCCGTGTCCGGGTTCGAGATATCCGACTCAGCCAATTTCGCGTCGGCCACGGCCTGGATCATCGCGCAGTGCGCGAAGAGGCCGTGCGGGGCCATCGAGCGGATGGTTTCCCGCTTGATCGCGTACCTGGATGGGAATGTCCAGTCCTCGGGGTCAACCGAGTCCGTGGAGAACCCCTTGATGGTGCCAATCACCTTGCACGCGATGTCGGGCTTCTGGAAAGGCGGGTAGAGCTCGAACCCATGACGCTGCTCGCGCAGGCTCGCCGCAACGCTCGATGCGTCGTTACCTATGCTCGTTACAAATCCAAGGCCGGTAATGAAGACTCTGGGCATGCTCTAAGGGCGCGCTGCCCTTCCCATCGTGACCATCGTCACGAGTCGGTCAACCTCAGGCGTTGATCGCGACCCGCAGGGGCGGAGTCTCCGAGGGCTGCACCTCGGGAGCGGGTTGGCCGGCACTCTCCACTGCCGCCGGGGCAACCGCTGATTCGACGTAGGCAAAGGTGAGCGTGATATCCTCGGCGATTACCGCCTTCTCCTGGCCGACGCGGATCGCCCCCTCAAAGGTCGCCAGCGGCATCTTCATGCGCTTCGGCTTGATCGAGAGGGTTAGGATGTCACCGGGCTTGCACATGCGGTGGGCGCGAACGCCCTCGCATCCCGTGAAGAAGATCGTGTTGGAACCGATGGCTTTGCCGGGCTCGGTTGAAGCGCCCTCGAGCAGGTAGAGGACCGCCAGCTGTCCCAGGGCCTCGAGCATGATCGAGGCCGGCATGATCGGGTTGTCCTTGAAGTGACCCTGGAGGAAGAACTCCTGGCCGGTGATCTTGTACTTGCCGTTGGCTCCCGTGGAACTGACCGAGGCCTCGTTCAGGAACAGGAACGGAGGCTGGACCGGCATCACCGCACCGATGTGCTCGATCGGCAGGAACTTGGTCGGACGCGGCAGGGGCAGGCCCCTGATCTTGCAGTCGATGAAGGTCTTTACGTCGCCGACAGTCCGCAGGTTGCGCAACTCGTCGTTGTTGATCGTCAGCTGCAGGACGTCCTCAACCAGGATCACGATCTCCATCATCGTGAGGGAGTCGATGCCCAGGTCCTCGATCAGCCTGAGGTCATCGTCGGCATCCTTTAACTTCGACCTCAAATCCGGCTCAACAAAGCGCTCAATCACGCCAATGACCACCGCGGGCATATGGTCCGCGTTGCCCGTCTTCCTGAACTGGACGGCAGCCTCAAAAGTCGAGGGCGAGCACCGTTTCAGCGCCTCGCGGAGTGCCGCGTCGTCATCGGGGGCAAACGGCTTGGTGGCAAGCGTTAAGGTCTTGTTTGCACCCGGGTTGGATTGGACTGGGTCTGGCATCTGTCTCTATTTGTATGTTACGATAGGCAATAAAGTAAAACCATTTCTTAGCCGCGAAACCCTCCCCAATGGAGGCCAAAGCGGTGTCTCATTTGTTGGGAACGGTTTGCAAGAGCGCGGTACGGTAACCGAGCTTGATAATGCGTGTCCTAGACCATAGCCCTTACTCTCCAACCCGCTCAATGAGCGCACCTTCACTTGCAAAGCCAGCCTCCCCCGTATTCCTCATCACCCATGAGTTCTACCCGGTCAGTGGGGGGATAGCCACCTTCGCCGAGGAGATCGCCAAGGCCTCGGTCAACCTGGGCTATGACGTGGAGGTCTGGGCCCAATCCGCACCGGCCGGCGTGGAGAAGAAGTGGCCCTTCAAGATCCGGCGGCTTCCGCTCAAGGGTAGCCACGACCTCATCTGCCAGATCAAGCTGGCCCGCCAGCTGGTGGCCCGGCGCCGGGAGCTGCGCAACGCCACCGTATACCTGCCGGAGCCGGGGCCGATGCTGGCCATGATGATGCTCCAGTTCTTCAAGGCGTTTCGGCCCAGGCGCCTGGTCCTCACGTTCCACGGGACGGAGATCCTCAACTTCGCCCGGAGCCCGCTTAGGCGCTGGCTTGCCGGGCGCCTGATCCGGCATGCGACCCGGATCAGCACCCTCACGACCTACACGCAGGAGCTGCTCCTCGAGCGATTCCCCCATGCGGCGGAGAAGACATTCCTTACCCCGGGCGCCCTGCGCTCGGACTTCGCCGTCGTCCACGAGCGGGCCGCCAGGACCCAGGCGAAGATCGTCGTCCTCACGGTGGGCCGCCTCCATCCGCGCAAGGGACAACTGATCACGCTCAAGGCGCTCCAGATGCTCTCCGAGGACGTGCGCACCCGGATCGAGTATTGGATCGTGGGAGGGCGCAACAAGGGCAACTACGAGGAGCTCCTGCGGAACCAGGCCGCGCTTGATCCCACTCTTGCCGTCCGCTTCTTCGGGAACATCCCCGACGAGGAGCTGGCCGACGTCTACAACCGCGCGGACATCTTTGCCCTCACCAGCGTGGCCCACGGGAGCAGCGTCGAGGGCTTTGGCCTCGTTTACCTCGAGGCGGCAGCCCATGCGCTCCCTATCGTGGCCCATAAGGTCGGCGGGGTCTCCGAAGCCGTCCGCGACGGAGTGACGGGATTCCTGGTCACCCCGGAGAGGCCCGCGGAGCTCGCCGCCGCCTTTGAGAAGTTGATTCACGACGCCGCCCTTCGCCGCCAGTTTGGGGTGGCGGGCCGGATCTGGGCCTTGCGCAACCGATGGGAGGAGAACGCCTCCACTCTCTTTTCCAAGGCGGAGGACCTCGGGTGATCCAGTCGCGCGTGAAGGTCACGGTCCGGTACGCCGAGACCGACATGATGGGCATCGTCTACCATGCCAACTACCTTCCCTGGTTCGAGGTGGGCAGGACCACGCTTCTAAAGGAGATAGGGGTCCCCTACCGCCAGCTCGAGGAGGAGGGCTTCCGCCTGCCCGTGCTCGAGGTGTCCGCCAAGTACCTCAGGCCCGCCGTGTACGACGACACGGTTGAGATCCTTACGATCCTAAGGGAGAAGCCGCTTCTAAGAATCCGTCTCGACTACGAGGTGCGCCGCGGAGACGAGCTCCTGGCCACCGGCTCAACCGTGCACGCCTTCGTGGACCGCAGCGGCCGGCCGGTGAGGCCGCCGGCCTGGGCCTCGGAAAAGATACAGACCGTTTTTGCGCAATCCGACTAGGGCCCGAACGAGGGATCGACCTCAAGGCCGAAGAATCCCCTCGCGTTCTCGAAGGCGATCCTGCGGACCATGCCGCCCACCAGGGCCATGTCCCCCGGCAGCTCGCCCCGCTCCATCTGGGAGCCGAGGAGGTTGCAGAGCACCCGCCTGAAGTACTCGTGGCGCGTGTAGCACAGGAAATTGCGGGAGTCGGAGAGCATGCCGACAAAGCGGCTGAGGAGGCCCAGGTTGGCCAGGGCGCTGATCTGCCACTCCATCGCCTCCTTCTGGTCCAGGAACCACCAGCCGCTTCCGAACTGGACCTTGCCCGCGACCGAGCCGTCCTGGAAGTTCCCCGCCATCGTCGCGAAGACGTAGTTGTCCGCCGGGTTCAGGTTGTAGATCACCATCCGGGGCAACTGGCCGGTCGTGTCCAGGGCGTCCAGGTACCGGGCGAGCGGCCGCGCCTGCGGCAGGTCCCCGATCGAGTCAAAGCCCGTGTCGGGACCAAGCTTGGAGAGGAGGCGGGTATTGGTGCTCCGGAGCGCCCCCAGGTGGAGCTGCTTGGTCCAGCCGCGGTGGGCGTCCCAGTGGCCAAAGGCTAGCATGAGGTACGATCCGAACCGGGCGCTCTCCTCGGGCGTCGCGCCCCGGCCCGATCGAGCCGCCTTGAACACCGCCTGGGCCTGCGCCTCAGTGCAGGGTTCGCTAAGGGCCGTCTCGAGACCGTGGTCGGAGAGCCTGCATCCGAACGCATGGAACGCATCGTGGCGGCTCTTCAGTGCGTCCATGAAGTCGCCGAAGGACTTGATCTTGCTGCCCACGGTGTGGGCGAGGCGTTCCACCCAGGGGTTGAAAGCCTCGGGATGGGCGACCCCGAGGGCCTTGTCGGGCCTGAAAGCCGGGTAGACACGGGTCTTTATCCCGAGGCCCCGGATCCTCTCGTGGGTTGAAAGGGAGTCGGCCGGGTCGTCTGTCGTACAGACGACGGCCACCTTGTTTGCCGAGAGGATGTCGTGGACCCTCAGCGACGGAAGCCGGGCGTTCGCGCGCTCCCAGATCGCAGGCGCGGATTGCGTGTTGAAAATCTCCTCAATCCCGAAGTAGCGCTTCAGCTCGAGGTGAGACCAGTGGTAGAGCGGGTTGCCGACGAGGTGGGGCATCGCGGCCGCCCACGCCATGAATTTCTCGTGGGGGGTTGCGTCCCCCGTGCAGAAGCGCTCGTCGACCCCATTGGCCCGCATCGCGCGCCACTTGTAGTGGTCCCCGCCAATCCAGATGTCCGCCAGGTCGGAGAACTGGTGGTTGTCGGCGATCTGCTGGGGCGACACGTGGCAGTGGTAGTCGAAGATCGGCTCCGGCTTGGCATAGCCGTGGAAGAGCTCCCGGGACGCCCCGGTCTGGAGAAGGAAATCGTCGTGGATAAAGGGCTTCATCGGGAGATTTCCTCGAGAAATTCCTCGTAGGTTTTGATGCGGGAGAGGAGCCGGGTGACCGCAGCGCAGCGCTCGCGTCCGACCAGGCCCGTATGCTCCGCGAGAAAGACCATGTACGAGGCCACCCCCTTTGAATACAGGAGCCGGGCCTCCGGGCTTATGGCGTAAAAACGAGCGCGCTGGGCGTAGCCGGCGGGCGAGTGATCGCCCAGGGCCGCCTTCTCCGGCCGGCCTCCCGAGGCCAGGACATAGAGGAAGTTGTACTCGAAGAAGAACATGTTGTCGGGGCTTTCCGGCAGGGCCTCCAATGCCCGGCGGCAGGCCGCCGGCGAGTCGAACACACCCTCGTCCCCCGCCCCACCCAGGGACGCGGAGATAAAGCTCCGGGCCATCCGGCTCTCGGTCGGATCGGCGCTGAAGGCGCCGGCCAGGGCAAGCTCGAGCGTGAAGCGGTACCAGTCCCTCCAGAGCGCGCGGTCGCCCGCGTTTCCGGAATTGTAGAGTGCAAGCCCCATCTCGTACGTGTAGCGGCCGCTGGTCTTGATCTCCAGGCGCCCGCCCGTCACCTCCCCCATCACCTCGTAGTTGGCCGCGGATTTCCCGGAGCCCGAATGGAAGCCGATGCTGACGCCAAACTTCTCGGCCACGCGCCACTGCTTCTCGATCAGCACCTTCAGCCCCGCGTTGTCGGGGTACGGCATGTTCTTCTGGAAGCCGAACGCGGGGGCGATGAAGGCGACCGGCATGCCGAGCTCCTCACAGAGGGCCAGCATGACCGCCGTGGTCTCCGGGGTCGTCAATCCCGGCAGTTCGTCAATGGAGAGCTCTCGAAGGTACCGCCGGCCGACGGCGGTTGTGAAGGCGCGCTCCCGGGCCTCCCGGTACCGGTCGTCGCGCCGCTTCATCTTGTTGACGGCAGGCCACACCGCGCAAAGGAGGGTGTTGAGGGCTTCGGTCTCCAGGACAAGCCCCGCCTGGCCCACCCGGGCCCGGATCCGCGCGATAAGGCCCGGGTCGATCTCCGAGAGGGAGGCCGGGCGCTTGGTCGCCAGCTCCGGCGAGAGGTCGAAGGTGATGTAGCTCGCCAGGAGACAGCCCCGGACAAGCGCCTCCTCCCGGATGTCAAAGGCACCGCCGATCGGCTGGTGGTCGGCATTGAAGCTCCAAGCTATCCGCCGGCGATGGAAGCCGGTCTTGAGTTTCGAGAGCACCGAGCCGTGGCTCATGCCTTCGACGCTCTGGCCCTGGTGCCCCTCCGGGACATTGGTCCCGATGAAGGGAAACGGCACCGTGTCCAGGCGGTTCTCAAGCATCGCATCGACGTCGTAGACGAGCTCCCTCGGGATGCTGTTCTGGTTCGCCGTGACCCCGAGTTCCAGGGCGCTCATCGCCCACTCGACCGCCGGCCAGTGAAGTGTCGTGAACCGGGCGCCCATCCCGAGGGTCCCTTTCCCCAGATTTCCCGCCATGGACGGGAACAGGGTGGAGTCGGGATCAAACTCCTGGACGAGATTCTTCAGGAACAGGAGGTTCTCCCAGGTCGCGGGGAAATAGAATCCGGTCTTTCCTGCGATGCCGTCGACCAGCATGCCCAGGGCTCCGCTTGCCTTGGTTTCAAGCCTCCAGGCGCAGTCCCCGGTGGCCTTGTCCTCGACCAGCGACCAGGACCCGGCCGCCGTCGAGAAAACCGACTTGGGATGCTCCACCACCCCCGCCGTTTCCCCAAGGGCTAGCTTCTTGCCGAGGGCCTTCCAGTCGAGGCAGAAGTCCGGGCTCACGCAGGGATTGCCCGCTATCCGGATTCCGTTTCCCAAGAGAAACCGGTTGATGGCTCTCATATGCTCATCGAGTTGTAACCGCCGTCCACCACCAGCTCCGTTCCCGTGATGAAGGAGCCCGACCCCTCGGCCGCGAGGAGGAGGGCCGCCCCGACCAGCTCCGCTGCCGATCCGAAGCGACCCATGGGCGTGTGCCCGAGGATGCTCTTCACCCGGTCGGGGTTGAGGACCTTGCGGTTCTGCTCGGCCGGGAAGAAACCCGGGACCAGGGTGTTTACCCGCACCTTGTGCGGGGCCCATTCCCGGGCCAGGTTTTTCGAGAGGTTGTGCACGGCGGCCTTGCTCGCCGAGTAGGTGAAGACCCGGGAAAGGGGCACGATTCCCGACATGGATCCCAGGTTGATGATCGACCCACCCTTTCCGGACTCGGTCAGGTGCCTGCCGAAGACCTGGCAGCCCAGGAAAACGGACTTGAGGTTCACATCGAGGATCCGCTCAAACTCGTCCTCCTTGATGTCGAGGAACGGTGTCGGGGAGTTTGTGCCCGCTCCGTTCACCACGACATCCACCCTGCCCGATCGGGCGAGTACGGCCGCCAGGAGCCCCTCAAGATCCGCCTTGCTTGGGGCCTCGGCGGCGTGGAACCAGGCCTTGCCCCCTATTTCCTCGATGGCCTTGATGCGGACCTGGGCCTTTTCGGGATTGCGACCCACGAGGACCACCTCGGCCCCGGCAGCGGCAAACCCCTGCGCTATGGCGCCGCAGAGTTCACCGGTTCCGCCAATTACGACGGCCACCTTGCCGGTCAGCCCAAACAGGTTAGCGAGATACGTTTCAGTCTTCATGAGGCGCGAGGTAAGGGGTAGAGCTGATTTTCACTAATGAACTTGCAATTCATAGGTGAACGATATGCTCAGCAACAAGAAAATAGTCCGACCCGGTAGCTACCCCTTTTTTGACGGAATGCCCACCCTTCAATTGCGAGCCCCGATCCGCCCGACCCTGAAAGCGCCCCTGCCGACGGCATCCCTGGAGCGCTACGTCATCCCCAATCTGCGCAACGCGTGCCGGGTGCTCAAGCTCCTCCGGGGACACCCCGGCGGCCTGAAGGCCTCGGACCTGGCACGGATGCTCGGCATCCCGGTCACCACCACGATGAGGATCACGGCGACCCTCCAGATCGAGGGCCTTGCGAGCAAGAGCGACGGCCGCTACCGGCTTGGTCCGGCGCTCATCCACCTGGGGAACGCCGCCCTTGCGGGCACGGATATACGGAAGGTGGCCCTTCCCCTCCTGGAAAAGCTCACCCAGGAGACCGGCGAAACCTCCCACCTGGCCGTGCCGTGCAACGAGCGCTCCCTGATCATCGCGGTCCAGGACAGCCCTCACACCCTGCGCGCAGTTTCGCCCGCCGGTTTCCTGACCGACCTGCACAGCAGCTCCACCGGCAAGATCTTCCTCGCCTATGTCTTTCGCGAGCAGTTTCCCCAATTTCACGCCTCGGAAGCGCCGTACAAGCACACGGCGCGAACCCTCACAAAGCGCAGCGACCTCGAAAGGGAGATCGAGGTGACCCTTAAGCGCGGCTACAGCATCGACAACGAGGAATGCCACATGGGCGTTCGCTGCGTGGCGGCACCCATCTTCTCCTCTGACGGCCATGTGGTGGCGGCCATCGGCATCACCGCGGCCACCCTGCGGCTCTCGGGAAAGCGCGTGGCGGAGGTCGCGGCAAAGGTTCGCGCCGTGGCAGGCGAGGCCTCCCAACTCCTCGGCTACGCCGGAACCGAATAACCCCCTCCCTCCTATTCCCTTCCTCCCATGCCCGACACCTACTGCATCATCCCCGAGGCCCAGCACAACCTCCTGACCGAGGCCGCCTATCGGCACAGGGGTTACACCGCCGACGAAGCCGCCGATGGCGCGCGCCTTTGCGCGGAGGCCTCCCGCCACGGGATCCGCACCCACAACGCGATCAAGGCCCTCCACCTCGACCACCTCTTTGGCTCCGGATCCAAGGGATGCGTCCCCGGCGCCCGGATCGAGGAGATCCCCTCGCGCTTTCCAGCAAGCAAGACCTGGAACGCGAACAAGAAGCTCGGGCAGTCAACAGCCTACCGCGCCATGGACGCCGCCATCGCGCTCGCCGACACCTACGGGGTTGGCACCGTATCCGTGGACAATGCGTTCCACTACCTCTGGGGCGGCGGGTATGTCCTGGACGCCGCGCGCCGAGGGTACCTCGCCTATACGAACTGCACCGCGGCGCTCGCGGAAGTGGTGCCTTTTGGCGGGAAGTTCCCGACCCTTGGCACCAATCCCCACTCCTGGGGATTTCCCACCACGGATGCCGTCGGGTTCCCCATCGTGATCGACTGGGCAACCTCGGTGATCGCGATGGGCAGGGTGCAGCAGCTCAAGCGGGAGGGACTGCCGCTCCCGCCCAACGCCGCGCTCGACAAGAATGGAAACCCCACCGTCGATCCCCACCAGGCCACCTCGCTTCTCCCCTTTGGGGCGCACAAGGGCTACGGGCTTTCGCTGATCAACGAGCTGGTGGGCGGCTTTATCGGGGGCTCGCTTCCAACGCTTCGCAGCCGATGGGCGGAGAGGCCGGAGGAAAAGCACACGTGCAGCTTCTTCTTCCAGGTCATTCATCCCGACGCGATCAGCGGAGGAGCCTTCGCCAAGGGACGCAACCAAGCTGCCAATGTTAAGGCCGTGATCGAGGACATCCTCGGGCACGGCAACGAGAAGTGCGTCCTGCCCGGCGAGCCCGAGGCCAAATGGGCCAAGAGGTGCGCGGAGGCCGGCGGACTCCTCTTCACCGAGGCCGAGGTCGAATCCTTCAACGAGCTGGCCGCCGAGGCGGGTGTGCCCCGGTGGTCGCGCTCGGCCGCGCAGTCGATAGTGATCTGAGATCCCCAACCGCCCACTCCTTTCTTTATCCCCATGAGTCTCAAAATCCGACCCCCATCCGAATGCGCCCTCGACCAGCTCTCGCTTGGTGAGGTGATGCTCCGACTCGATCCCGGCGAGGGAAGAATCCGCACCGCCCGCGCCTTCACGGCGTGGGAGGGCGGCGGCGAATACAACACCTCCCGAGGCCTCCGCAAGTGCTTCGGCCTGCGAACCGCCGTGTGCACCGCCTTTGTCGACAACGAGGTCGGCCACCTGATCGAGGATTTCATCATGCAGGGAGGAGTCTCGACCGAGTTCATCCGGTGGCGCCAGGACGACGGCATCGGAAGGACGGTCCGCAACGGGCTCAATTTCACCGAGCGCGGGTTCGGACTTCGGGGAGCCGTGGGAGTGCCGGACCGCGGCAACACCGCAGCCTCGCAGCTCAAGCCAGGCGACTTCGACTGGGAGGAAATCTTCGGACGGCGCGGCGTCAGGTGGTTTCACACGGGCGGGATTTTCGCTGCCCTCTCGGAGTCGACAGCCGCGCTCACGGTCGAGGCGGTCAAGGCCGCCAAGAAGCACGGGACCATTGTTTCCTACGATTTGAACTATCGCCCGTCCCTCTGGAAGACCATCGGGGGCCTAAAGAAGGCCCAGGAGGTGAACCGCGAGATCGCGCGCCACGTCGACGTCATGATCGGAAACGAGGAGGACTTCACCGCGTCGCTCGGGTTCGAGGTGAAGGGCGTCGACGAGAAACTGAGCCACATCGAGTCCGGCGCCTTCAAGGCGATGATCGAGACCGCGGTGGCCGCCTACCCTAACTTCAAGGTCGCGGCCACCACGCTGAGAAGGGTCATCACGGCGACCAAGAACGACTGGAGCGCCATACTCTGGCACGACGGCCTCTTTTATGAGAGCCGCAAGTACCCGGAGCTCGAGATCCTGGACAGGGTCGGAGGGGGCGACAGCTTTGCCAGCGGGCTCTCGTTCGGCTTTCTCTCAAAGAACGACCCGCAGGCGGCGGTCGACTACGGCGCCGCGCACGGCGCCCTCGCGTCCACCACCCCCGGGGACACCTCCATGGCCACCCAGAAGGAGGTCGAGGCGCTCATGAAGGGCGGGAGCGCCCGAGTCGTTCGCTAGGAATCCCGCTGGCGCCCGGTCGGCGATTCTGGGCCTTGACCGCGCGGGGACCGGGGCCGCCAGGCACCTCCCTTTTGGCTTCCCGCCCCGCCTTTTTGCCTCTCTTCTCGCCTCGCAATCCGTTCGGGCCCCTACCCCATGAATCAAAGCCCGCCTTCCGACAGGCCGCAGTACAGCAGCTACCGCTGGGTCATCTGCGGCCTGCTCCTCTTCTCGACCACGTCCAACTACCTAGACCGCCAGGTCATCAGCTACCTGAAGGAGTACTTCTGCGCCCCCGCCTCCCAGGGCGGTTTCGGCTGGTCCAACACCGACTTCGCCAATCTCACCTCTTTCTTCACGGCCTTCTACGCCGGAATGACGATCCTGGCCGGCTGGGTGATCGACAAGATCGGCACCAAGCTCGGCCTGGCCCTCTCGCTGGTCACCTGGTCCGTCTTTGGAATCGCAAACGCCTTCGTGGGGCGGATGGTGTTCATGCACATCATCGTCCGCAGCGCGTTTGGAATCGGGGAAGGTGGAAACTTCCCGGCCTCGATCAAGACCGTTGCGGAGTGGTTCCCGAAGCGCGAACGGGCGCTGGCCACGGGAATCTTCAACAGCGGCGCCAACCTGGGAGCGATGATCGCGGCCCTGTTTGTCCCCTGGTGCCTTTACCACTACGGCTACGAGCGCGGCTGGAAGATGGCCTTCATCCTCACGGGCGCCGTGGGTTTCGTCTGGCTCGTTTTCTGGTATTGGCTCTACGACACACCCGCCAACCAGCGCAGGCTCTCCCCTGCCGAGTTCCAGCTGATCCATAGCGACTGCGAGGACGAGGGCGTCATGGACGCGTCGGGCAACCGGGCGAAGATCCCGTGGATGAAGCTCCTCGGTTACCGCCAGACGTGGGCCTTCTTCTCGGGAAAGTTTCTGACCGACGGCGTCTGGTGGTTCTACCTCTTCTGGCTCCCCGACTATTTCCGGAAGCAGTTCAACATGACCACCGAGCAGGTCCGCCTGCCGACCTTCCTGGTCTACGGCGTATCGATCGTGGGCAGCATCTACGGGGGAAGCATCCCCATGGGCTTCATCAAGCGGGGCTACTCGATCTACCAGGCGCGCATGCGCGCCATGCTGACGATCGCCTTCTTCCCCACGATTGTCCTCAGCACCCAGTACTTCGGGGATGTCGGGCATTTTGGGAAGCTGGCCGCGGCCCTGGCCTGCGGCACGATCTGCATCGCCGCCGCCGCGCACCAGGCCTGGTCCGCAAACCTCTTCACGACGGTCTCGGACATGTTCCCAAAGAAGGCCGTTGGCACCGTCACGGGGATCGGCGCCATGGCAGGCGGGCTTGGCGGGGTCCTGGTGCAGAAGCTCACGGGGGCCCTGACCGACGCCTTTGCCACGACGCCCAAGACCGCCTACATGGTCATGTTCCTCGTCTGCTCGATGAGCTACCTGGTCGCTTGGGGCGCCATGAAGACCCTCGTGCCCAGGCACACCGTCATCACCGACCTCTAGCCCAAAAGCACGGGAGCGGTCCCCTCAAAACGAATTGGCCTGGGCTATGGGCGGCTTGCCCGAGAGGTAAAGCGAGAGGTTCTCCACGGCGCAGGTGGCCTGCCTCTGGACGCTCTCGAACGTGCGCGATCCGATGTGGGGGGTGACGATGACATTCGGCAGCCCGAGCAGCGGATGGTCGCGCGGCGGGGGCTCCTGGTCGAGGACGTCAGTTGCGTAGGCCAGGAGATTCTTCGACTTCAAGGCGGCGACCAGCGCGGAAAGCTCGAGAAGCTCCCCGCGGGCGCAGTTGACGATCACCGCGGTCTTCCTGAGGAGCCCGATGTTGCCGGCATTGATCAGGTGCCGGGTCGACGGGGTGAGCTTGGTGTGGAGCGAGACAATGTCGGCCCTGCGCAGCACCTCCTCGATTGTCGCCACGCGCTCGATCTGATGCTCCGCTGCGAACGCCGGGTCCCAATGGGAACCGAAGCCGATCAGCTTGAGACCAAACGCCCGTGCGCGGATCGCCACCTCGCAGCCGATGCGTCCGAGGCCCACGATCGCGAGAGTCTTTCCAAAGAGCTCCGTACCCGTGATCCGCGTCCACTTGCCCTGGGCCGTGTAGTTGGCCTCGGTCACGATGTTGCGCACGGCCGACAGGAGCAGCCCGAAGGTGTGTTCGGCCACGGTCGTGTGGTTGACCCCGGGCGTGAAAAGGACCGGCACCCTCAGGTCCGTCGCCGCCTGGACGTCGACCTTGTCGAGGCCGATCCCGTACTTGCTGATGACCTTTAGCCTCGGGAGCGACTTGCGGATCACGGCGCGCGTGAGGGCGTCGTCCCCGCAGAGGTAGGCGTCAAAGCCCCCGGCCAATTCCAGCATGCGCTCCTCGGACAGGGGCCCTCTTTCGCGGACTATCTCAAATCCGGTCTTTGCCAGGAGGTCGTGGTGCACCCCCGGGGTGTCTTGGAATGAGGTCGTAGAGAGGAGGACGCGGGTCATGGGAACCTCCCATCATGTCCGGTTTCCGCGGGGGTCGAGCACTTTGTCGGATCTCCCAGAGGGGAAGGCCTCAGTACTCCGCCAGCACGCGCTCGTCGGACTCCGCGCTCCGGCACGCCGCCAGCTCCTCGGTGGCGCCGAGCTTCCTTGCGGCCCAGACTGCGTGGGCCCGGACAACCGGGGAGGAGTGGGCCGCGAGCCTAAGGACGTGCCCGCGGTAGCGCTGCTCTCCGGAGTTGCCCGCGGCGATGCACGCGTTTCGCAGGATCCCGACCAGCTTGATCCGCTTGACGGCCGTGCCCTTGAACACCTTGGCGAATCGCTCGGCGGTGAGCTCGAGGAGTTCCTCCAGGGTGAGTTCCGCAATGTCCCTTCGGGATGACAGGATCAGCCTTCGGCCCTGGCGGGCGAAGCGGTTCCACGGGCACACCTCCAGGCAGGTGTCGCAGCCGTAAACCCGGAGCCCGATCGCTTCGCGCAGGGAGGCCGGGATCATCCCCTTGTTCTCGATCGTCTGGTAGGAAATGCACCGGCGGGAATCCAGGACCCCGGGCGCGGGGAAAGCCTGGGTTGGGCACGCGTCCATGCACCGGGTGCATTTGCCGCAGAGAAGGCCGACGGACTCGGGAGCGGCGCGAGGCAGGACCGGGGCGTCGCCCTGGAGCTCCTCTCGGCAGAGGATGCACGAGAGCAGGAGCCAGTTGCCGTGGCGCCGGGAAATGAGCATCGCATTCTTCCCGACAAAGCCCATCCCGGCTCGCGCCGCCCAGGCCCGCTCCAACACCGGGCCCGTGTCGACGTAGTAGCGGTAGTCGGTGGGGGCCGCCCCCAGCACCTCCTCGAGCGCCTTTCCGGCTGCGACCAATGCGGGCTTAATCGTGTCGTGGTAGTCCTGGTGAAGGGCGTAGCGGGCCCAGGCGGGCTTCGCCTCCCCTGCAGGCTGCGCAACCTCCGGATCATGGTAGGTGACCCCTATGAGGATCGCCGAGCGCGCCCCGGGCAGAACCAAATTCGGGTCCAGGCGCTTCTCGGCCGTGCGTTCCATCCAGTCCATGTCGGCCTGGTAGCCGGCCTTCAGCCAGTCGCCGAGGCCAACCTGCCCGACCCCGGGTGACAGGCCGACGAAGCGGACCTCGTCAAAGCCCAGCTCCAGGAGCCGCTGCCTGAGGTGCTCCTGGCCCTTCGCCATGGGGCCTAGCGGGCCCCCTGGCCCCGGACGAAGTCCTGGGACTCGCGCCGCCACACGCGGATCACGTGGGAAACGACCTCGGCCAGCGGCCGGCCGTCAGTCAGGATCACCGTTCCGGCGGCCTTGTAGATGGGTTCCCGCTCAGCATAGAGGGCGCGTGCGCGTTTTTCGGGGTCCTCGACGTCGAGGAGCGGCCGGGTCGGCCCGTGCCGCATGGCCCGTGACAGGATCGTCTCGATCGAGGCGTGAAGGCAGACCACCACCCCGCGCTTTTTCAAGAGCTCGAGCGTCCCCGGCTGCACCACAAGGCCGCCCCCGCACGCAACGACCAGCCGGTCCGCGGCGTGCCCCTCCTCGATGAACCTGCGCTCCAGCACCCTGAAATGGGCCTCACCCTCCTCGGCGAAGATCCGGGATATGGGCTTGGCCGCCGCCTTCTCGATCTCGTGGTCGCTGTCGACGCACCGGAAGCCGATCCGGTGCGCGACCGTGCGGCCCACGGTGGTCTTGCCGGTTCCCATGAAACCGACCAGGTAGAGATTTACGTCCTCGGGATTCAGCAGGAGTCGCCCCGGTGCGTGGCCGCTTTGCGGCCCTTACTTGGCCGCGGGCGGGGCATCCGCAGGCGGCGTGCTCGAGATGTCGAGTAGCTCCACGTCAAAGACGAGAACCGAACCCGGGGGAATCCCCGGGCGCCCGTCGTCTCCGTAGCCGAGTGAGGGAGGAACGAAGAGCTTGATCTTGCCGCCCTTGGAAATCTTCTGGAGGCCCTCGGTCCAGCCGGGGATGACGCTGTTCAGCTGGAACTCCATGGGCTTGCCCTGGCGCTCGCTGCTGTCGAATACCGTACCATCGATAAGGGCTCCCGTGTAGTTGACCTTCACGGTGTCCGTGGGCTTGGGAGCCGCTCCGGTGCCAGGGGCGATGATCTCGTAGCGCAGGCCCGAGGGAAGCTCCACCACGTCCTTGATCTCCTTAAGCTTGCTGAAATAGGCCGCTGCCTGTCCCAGGTTCTTCGCCTTGATGCTCTCCAGGACCACCGACTGCTTCTTCTGGATGAACTCGGTCATCGCCGGTCCGACCTTTTGGATCTCGTAGGGCGAGTCCTTGCCGGACATGGCCAAAAGCATGCCCTTGGCCAGCTGCTCGCTCTCGGGAGCGGAGAGATTGAGCTCGGCCAGGCCCGTCCTCTTGCCGATGTACCAGCCGAACTCCTCGAGGAGCTGCGCTTCGGTGTAGGTGGGAGCGGGGGCCACGGCGGGCTGGGCTGCGGCAACCGTCCCCGGGACCGTGATCTTCGGCTCGTCGGCAAGGGCGGTTGAGGCTGCGGCTAGGCAAAGGACCAGGGCCTTCGATAGGTAGGTGTTTTTCATTCGGGGAAGGGAGGACTGATGCCCCCTGGCCCGCCCGTTTGCAATTCTATAGCGCCTTTAACCCGCTTGAGTCCGCCGGACACTCCGTCCACGATTTCAGGTTCCCATGATGAGCCCCGACCAATTCTGGACCAGCCAGGACGGCCAGATCCTGACCGTTAAGAACAAGGACGATCACGCCGTCACCCTTACGCTCGCCTTCTGGCCGCGAAACCCGGCCGAATTCGACTTCATGAAGCTCCTCAAGGGAGACCTGAAGTTCACCGAGCGCAGCTCCCTGGCAAGGATCGGGATCGAGATGCAGGTGACCGGTGCCCTTGAGGTCGATGGCAACCGCCTGACCCTTTCAGTCGACGCGTTCGCCTTCGACATGAACTTCCCCAACTCGGGTTACTGGAAGAAGCTCATGCGCTCGGGCATACCCGTGGGAAGGCTCTTCCACGCCCCCGCGGTCGCCAAGCTCTCCTCAGATGAGATCTGGACCGCCATCAAGGAAAACCGCCTCAAGTTGCCGAACACGATCTCGATCGACCGCCAGGGCAGCGTGTTCCTGACGCCGCACCAGGTGAGCTACACGCTAAACCCGCGCCTGCAGCGCGTGAACTTCGAGCTTATCGTGAGCGGGGCCGCCGGCCGCACCTTCCTCGACAAGGTGCAGGTCCGCCATGACGCCTCCCCGCTCACCATCCCCCCCCGCTCCGGGCTGCTCACCAGCTGCTCCATGTACCTGAAGGAGCACTTTGTCGTTCTCAACCAGGGCGCGGGGAACTTCGGCATCCACACGAGCGCCGTGCTCCTCGATCCCGTGAAAACTTTCGGGACGAACATCATGCTCGAGATCTACAACACGGGCGACCACCCCGTCGTCAATCCCATGGTCTCGGTCGAGATCTACCGGGCGCCCGAGGCCAAGGATCCCGAGTTTGCGTCGCTTGGCCGGCGCCGCCAGCGGCTCCTCGGGGTCGCCTCGGAGCTCTACGCCAACCTGGACGACCGCCCGCCGAGGGACCTGACCGAGGCGCGGCCGAAGACCGTGATATCCGTCAAGGGCCAGAGCTCCACGATGGAGAACCACTCGATCTGCCTGAAGGCCGGGACGGCCGAGGACGTGAAGAGGCTCTACGCCGAGAACAACAACAGCTGCGGGCACAAGACCATGATCCAGGCGCTCGACAACGCCCCCAAGGAGGCGGACACCCTGGTCCTCGACTACTTCCCCGACCTGCTAGAGCACATCGAGCTGCTGACCCGCATCAGCGAGGTGAAGCTGCGCAGGCTCATCTTCCGGAGGGCCTCCCGGACCCACGGCTACTTCCTCTCGAGCAACGCCCACGCCCGCTTGGACACGTTCGAGGCGATCAATGTCCAGGTGTACTGGTACGACGAGCTCACGAAGGACCTCTACCTGCACATCTACAAGAAAGAGCACGGGTTCTTCGTGCGCGAGGAGATGGGGCGGAAGTTCCAGGAGGCGACGATCCTCGCCTTCTACGGATCGGCCGTGGGGCTCGAGAAGCCCGACACCGACAGGATCTCCGGGCTGGTCGAGCAGCTCTCCGCCTTCATTGGGCCGAACCTGGGTGTCCTCACCGGCGGGGGCGGCGGGGTCATGCGCCTGGCGACCGACCAGGCGCGCAGCAAGGGCGCCCTCACCGGGGCGTGCTTCCTGGAACTGGAGGCCCAGCCGCCCGAACTCGGCGTCGACTTCTTCAACACCTTCCAGGAGTCCTCGCGCCACTTCCGGCAGAAATGGTTCGAGGTAGCCGATTTCTGCATCTTCAACGTGGGCGGCGTGGGCACCCTTGAGGAGATCGGCATCGAGCTGTGCAACCTGAAGCTCGGGATCCGACCCCGGGTCCCCTATGTCTTCTTCAACTCGAGGTACTGGGGCGACCTGCGCAAGCAGGTCCGGGAGATGATCCGCACAGGCCGGGCCCCGGCCTGGATGGCCGACTACATCCTCTTCTCGGACGACCCGGCCGAGGTCGTGGCGTTCTATAGAAAGAAGCTCCAGGTCCTTTGAAACCCGAAGCCCTTCCCCGGACGGTCCTCGTTGTAGGCGCAGGCGGCCGCGAGCACGCGCTGGTGCGCGCCCTCCAGGCCTCTCCGGCCGCCCCCAGGGTGCTCTGCGCCCCGGGCAACGCAGGGATTGCCGGTGACGCGACATGCTTCCCGGTTAAGGCCGACGATGTCCCCGGGCTCGTGGCGCTTGCCCGGGAGCAGGCCGTCGACTTTGTAGTCGTGGGGCCGGAAGTGCCCCTTTCCCTGGGCCTCGCCGACCGGCTGTCGGAGGCGGGAATCGCCGTCTACGGGCCCGGCGCCCGGGGCGCCCGTCTCGAGGCCTCCAAGATCTTCACCAAGGAAATCCTGATCAAGTACGGGATACCGACAGCGGCTGCCGGCATCTTTAGCGACGTCGAGCCGGCGCTCGCCTACCTGCGCGCCCGTCCGGTCCCGATCGTCGTGAAGGCGGACGGCCTGGCCGCCGGAAAAGGGGTCGTGGTCGCCACCACTCCCGCGGAGGCCGAGGCGGCGGTTCGGGAGATGCTCCTGGAGGGAAAGTTTGGCGCCGGCGGCAGCCAGCTCCTGATCGAGGACTGCCTCCAGGGCGAGGAGACCTCCATCCTGGTCGTGGTTTCGGGTCGCGACTACGTGATCCTTCCAACGTCCCAGGACCACAAGAGGATCGGGGACGGGGACAGCGGGCCCAACACCGGGGGAATGGGCGCCTACTCGCCGGCCGAGGTCGTCACCCCGGAGCTTTTGGAGGCCATAGAGCGGACAATCGTCCGCCCGTCGGTCGAGGCCATAGCCTCCGAGGGGATCGAGTTCTGCGGGACGCTCTTCATCGGGATCATGCTGACCCGGGACGGACCAAAGGTCCTGGAGTTCAACACCCGCTTCGGGGACCCGGAAACCCAGGCGGTCCTGCCCCGGCTCGCCACCGACACGCTGGCCCTCCTCTGGGCCGCCTCCCGGGGAACCCTCCGGCACGTTCGCCTGCAGGTTAAGCCCGTGCACGCGATCTGCGTGGTGGTGAGCGCCAGGGGCTACCCCGAAAGCTACCCCACCGGGGATCCCATCGGACTTCCGGAGACCCTCCCGGCCGGGGTTTCGGTCCTTCACGCCGGCACACGCCGCGACGGCACGGGCCGGCTCGTGACGGCCGGCGGTCGGGTCCTCGGCGTGACGGCGACCGGGACGACGCTCCGGGAGGCCGCCAACCGGGCCTATTCCGCGTGCGAGGCCATCACCTGCCCGAGCAAATATTATCGCCGGGACATAGGGGCCCGCCAACTTAGGCGCCAGTGAGCCCGCGCGCATTCCTCTTCCTCCTCGCCGCCGCCACTGCGGCGGTCCCTCCTGCTGCATCCGGCGCCGAGCCGGTGCGCGACCTGGGCGAGGGCCTCCTGTACTACCGCATCCACGAGCTGCCGGCCGACCTTCCCAGGCATTCGTCCCCCTCGCCCGCGGTCCTCGACCTGCGCTACGCCAAGAGCGATGACGCGGGCGGCGCATCCCTCCGGGCATGGATCGCGTTCAACGCCTCGGCCAAGGTCCCGGTCCTGGTGATCGAGAACGCCTCCACCGCGACCTCGCTTAAAGCCGTCCTCGCCTCCAACGGCACCACCGGCCTGGTGGTTCTTGCGCCCGAGTCCTCCAAGTTGGACGCCGATGTCCTGGTCCCCGTGTCCCCCTCCGCAGACCGCGCCGGATTCGAGGCCCTGGAAAAGGGAACCCCGATCGAGTCCCTCCTCTCGGATTATCCCGACAAGCCGAGGATCGACGAGGCGTACCTGGAAAAGGCGCATATCCCCGACAGCGAGGCCCCGGAGGTACCCGGCGAAAAGGATCTCCCTCCTAGGCCGCTCACCGACCCCCTCCTCCAGAGGGCCGTCCAGCTTCACCGGGGTCTGGTGGCGCTTAAGCGCATCTAGCGGGGCCGGGCAAGACGGCAGGCCCAGGCTTGTCGCGGCCCACCGGGACGGGGTAGGCTCACGGGATGAGCACTCCCCGCGCCGGACATCCCCTGACACGCCGCAGGTTCCTGGGCCACCTCTCCGCGGCTGCCGCGCTCCTCATGCTGCCCCGAAAGGCCCTGGCCCAGGCGGGCGACCCCAAAAGGAAACTCGGGGTGGCCCTGGTGGGACTCGGCAGGTACTCGGCCAACCAGTTGGGCCCCGCGCTCCGGAAGACCCAGCACTGCCGCCTGGCGGGGGTCGTCACCGGCGACCGGGCAAAGGGCCTCAAGTGGGCCCGTAAATACGGCTTCCCAGAGACGAGCGTCTACGGCTACGACACGATGGGGCAGATGGCCAAGAACGCTGACATCGACATCGCCTACGTCGTGACGCCCAACCAGGTGCACGCCGAGAACTGCGTCGCCGCCGCGCGCGCGGGAAAGCACGTGATCTGCGAGAAGCCCATGGCGACCTCGGTTGCCGACTGCGACACGATCATTGCCGCGTGCAAGGCGGCAGGGGTGCGCCTCTGGGTCGGCTATCGCCTGCACTACGAGCCCCACACGGCCGAGTTCTGCAGGCTCGCGCGCGAAAAGGTCTTCGGATCGTTCATGAAGATGGAGGGAGCCAATGGCTTCATCATGGACTCGGATACCCGCGCCGCCACGGACTGGCGCCTCGACAAGAAGCTCGCCGGAGGAGGCCCGCTGATGGACATGGGGGTCTACGTCATCCAGGCTGCGTGCATGGCGAAGGCCGAGGCGGCGCCGGTCGCCGTGACGGCCAAGTTTGGCCGGGTGACGCTGCCCCAGGTCTTTTCCCAGGTGGAACAGTCCATCAGCTGGACGATGGAATTCGCCGACGGTGCGGTCGCGAGCCTGCGCTCCGGCTACGACGAGCAGATCAGCCGCTTCAGGGCCGAGGCGGCCGGCGGATGGGCGCGCCTGGAGGATCCCGCCTTCTATTATGAGGAGCCCTTTCTCACGACCTCCCGCGGGGCACCGGAATTCCCCAAGGTGAACCACCAGCTCGCCCAATTGGACGGCATGGCCCTGGAACTGATCGAGGGGCGGCCCTCCCTGGCCCCCGGCGAGATGGGCCGGCGCGACATGGCGGTGGTCGAGGCGATCTACGCGGCCGCCGCAAGCGGCAAGCGCGTGGCCGTCGTCTCCTAGGCGGCCCCCCAGGCGCCGGGCCTCCGTTTCGGGCCCTCCCGAGGTTCGAGGCACCCCCCGTTAGGGTTTTGCTTTTTTCTCCTTTCCATGCCCTTTATGGGGGCCGATGCCCGATCCGGGAAATATCTTAGTCGTTTGCACGGGGAATATTTGCAGAAGCCCGATGGGCGCCGCTCTCCTCCAGCATGCGCTCCGCGCCGAGGCTGAACCCCTGCGCTCGCTGCGCGTCGGCTCGGCCGGGGTCGCCACCCGCGGCGGGGAGCCGGCCAGCCAGAATGCGATCACGGCGCTCAAGAAGGTCGGCGTCGACCTCCAGGGCCACACGAGCCGCAGGATCACCCAGGAGATGCTCGACCAGGCCGCGCTCGTCCTCTGCATGACCGAGTCCCACCGCGACATGATCGAACTCTCGGCAAATCCCGTGCCGGAGCGGCTTTACCTTTTCAGGGAGTTTGCCGGCGACCCGCTCAGCCGGGAGGTTCCCGACCCCTACGGCATGCACCTCTCCGCCTACGAGGCCTGCCGGGACGAGCTGGTGGACGCCATCCCGTCGATCGTCTCCTTCCTGAGGACCCTGCAGGGGGACCCGCCGCCGAGGGCCTAGGGACCTGCCGGGCGGGAGCGGGGCAAGGTTGCCCCACCTAAAGGCATCGAAAAAGTTTTGCCTCCGCACCAGATTGCGCGAGCGTTGCTTTTTTCCCCATGCTCAACACCGCGCCGCTCAAGAGCCTCGATCCTGAAATCTACTCCGCCATCGCCTCCGAACTCGGGCGCCAGCAGAGCCACATCGAGCTGATCGCCTCGGAGAACTTCACCTACCCTGCCGTCCTGGAGGCCCAGGGCAGCGTCCTCACCAACAAGTACGCGGAGGGCTACCCGGGCCGGCGCTGGTACGGCGGGTGCGAGTTCGTGGACAAGGTGGAGACCCTGGCCATCGAGCGCGCAAAGCTCCTGTTCGGAGCCGAGCACGCCAACGTGCAGCCGCACTCCGGCTCGCAGGCCAATTTCGCCGTCTACACCTCCGTGCTCCAGCCCGGGGACAAGATCCTCGCCATGAACTTGAGCCACGGCGGCCACCTGACGCACGGCAACCCCGCGAACTTCTCGGGCAAGCTCTACCAGGTGGTAGCCTATGGCGTCCGCGAGAACGACAACCTGATCGACTACGACCAGCTCGCCGAGGTGGCCCAGAGGGAGAAGCCGAAGATGATCACGGTGGGGGCCAGCGCGTACTCCCGCGTGATCGACTTCGCCCGCATGGGCGAGATCGCCCGCAGCTGCGGAGCCCTGCTCTTCGCCGACATCGCCCACATCGCGGGCCTCGTGGCCACGGGCCACCACCCCTCGCCGGTGCCGCATGCCGACTTCGTCACGACGACGACCCACAAGACGCTTCGCGGCCCCCGCGGCGGGCTCATCCTCTGCCGCGCGGCGCACGCCAAGGCCCTCGACTCGGCCGTGTTCCCGGGCGCCCAAGGCGGCCCCTTGATGCACGTGATCGCGGCCAAGGCCGTGTGCTTTGCCGAGTGCCTGAAGCCCGAGTTCAAGGACTACAGCGAGCAGGTCATTAAGAATGCCCGTGCGCTCGCCTCGGCCATGGGCTCGCGGGGCTACCGCATCGTTTCCGGGGGAACCGACAACCACCTGCTGCTGGTCGACCTAAGGAGCAACCTGCCGGAACTGACCGCCAAGAAGGCCCAGGAGACGCTCGATCTGGCCAATATCACCTGCAACAAGAACACCGTTCCCTTCGAGACCCGTTCCCCGTTCCAGGCCTCCGGCATCCGCCTGGGGACCCCGGCGGTGACGACCCGGGGATTCCTCGAGCCGGAGATGGCCGAGATCGCCGAGCTGATCGACACGGTGCTCCGCGCGATCGGGACCGAGGGGGAGGTCCCAACCCTTGCGAAGGTCAAGGCCCGGGCGGCCGCCCTCTCTGCCCGCTTCCCGCTTCCCTATTCACTCTAGCCGGTGAGCGCCCCGTCCCCCACCGCCGGCGCCGACGCGCCCGCCCCGAAGCGCGCCCTCTCGCTCGGCGTGATCTTTCTCACGCTCCTGATCGACCTGATCGGCTTCTCGATCATCTTCCCGCTCGGCCCCGACCTGGTGGCCTACTACCTGAAGATTGACGGCCACTCGGGCGTCCTGGGGTGGCTGCTCTCGGAGAGCGAGTCGGTCGCCCGGGCCCTCGGCCAGAGCCACGCCTTCGCCGATGTCCTTTTCGGCGGCTTACTCACCAGCTTCTACGCCATCCTGCAGTTCGTCTTCTCGCCGTTCTGGGGCGCCCTCTCGGACAAGCGCGGCAGGCGCGGGGTCCTTCGGATGACGGTCGCCGGGACCGCGCTCGGCTACCTTCTGTGGATTGTGAGCGGCTCCTTCTGGATGTTCATCCTCTCCCGGATCGTGAGCGGCGCCTTCAGCGGGAACCTCTCGGTCGCGACGGCTGCCGTGGCCGACGTCACGACCCGCCAGGAGCGCTCCCGCGCCATGGGAATCGTGGGGGCCGCGTTTGGCCTGGGCCTGGTGACCGGGCCGGTCGTGGGGGCCGCCTGCGCCCAGCTCAATCTCCTTTCCTCCCATCCCGATCTCGCCCGCTACGGCATTAACCCGTTCTCGGTGCCCGCCCTGGTCTCCTTCGGGTTCTGCCTCCTGAACCTGGTCTGGGTCAACCGGAGCTTCAAGGAGACGCTTCCGGAGAGCGCGAGGGCTGGAAAGCCGGAGATGCGCCTTCGAAACCCGATCAAGGCGATCTTCGCCCTTTCAAACCCCGACGTCCGGAGGGCCAACATCGTCGCCTTCGTCTACTCGGTCGCGTTTGTCGCGATGGAGGCCTCCGTCACCTTCCTTGCCGCGCAGCGCTTCCACTACAGCGCGGGCCAGAACGGCATGATGCTCGGCTTCCTCGGCCTGTGCTCGATCATCACCCAAGGCGTCATCGTCCGGATGATCCTGAAGCGGGCTAGCGAGATCCCCGTCCTCTGGGGCGGGCTCGTCTCGACAGGGGTCGGCCTCCTGGCGCTCGGGCTGAGCAGCGCACCGTGGATGCTCTACGTGGGCCTGGCCTTTGTCGCGACCGGCTCGGGCCTGGTTAACCCGTCCACCACCGGCCTCATTTCCCTCTATTCGACCCAGGACGAGCAGGGCAAGGTCCTCGGGATCTTCCGCTCCCTCGGTTCCCTCGCCCGGGCGTTCACCCCCATGCTTGCCGGCGCCGTGTTCTTTGTCTCGGGATCGACCAGCGTCTTCGTCTGGGCGGCCGTCCTCACCGTACTCGCACTGGCCCTGAGCACGCGGCTCACCAAACCCGTCCGGTGATGAGGCGCCTGCTTTTCGCTCTCGCAGCGTTGGCAGGAGTTTTTGCCGCCGGATGCTTCACGGTCCAGCGCTCGGCCCCGAAGCCCGGGATCACCCACGTGGGCCCCAAGCCCGCCGTCGTGCCGGGTCACCTGGTCGGCAACGTGCTGGTGGTCGAGGACAAGTGGGACAAGTACGGCCCCTACCACTTCATCGTCGACACCGGTTCCTCCGTCACCCTGGTCTCGCCCGAGCTGGCCAAGCGCTACGGGGGCACCGAGTCGCCCCCACCCGATGAACCCCTGGTGAGGGTGCGCTCCTCCGAGGGGGGATACGCGAGCCTAAACCCGGTCACGCTCTCCAAGTTCCAGCTCGGGAGCGCCCGCTTCGAGTTCGTGCCCGCCCTGGTCTACGACTGCTCCGACCTTTCCGCGCAGTTCGGGGTCCGCATCGACGGCATCCTCGGGTTCCCGCTCTTTAGGAAGACCGTGCTCACGCTCGACTACCCGAACACGCGGATCGTCATCCGGGACAAGATCCCGGAGGACGGGATCGCCGGGGAGACGATCCTCTTCACCAACGCCAACAAGATCCCCCTGATCCCGATCCGGCTCGGCGACCGCCAGCTGGCGGCCCTGATCGACTCGGGGAGCGCCTCGGCCCTTGACCTGAACCCGGCCGGGCTCTCGCCCTCCTACCTGTACGGCCCGGTCGAGGGACCGACCGTGAGCACGCTGGCCGGCGACCGGCCGTCGCGGGTTTGCCGCCTGTCGGGAGTCGTCCGGATCGGGGCGTTCGACGTGCCCGAGCCCATCGCCCAGATGACCGACGAGCTCTCCTCCCTGGGCGGCGCCATCCTCTCCCACTTCACAATCACCTTCGACCAGGAGCACAATGAGGCCTTCTTCTTCCAGAACGACGCCGCGGACACGCTGCGGGTGCCCCCGCTCAAGGGGACGGGCTTAAGCTTCCGGAAGACGCCGGCCTACTGGAAGGTGGTCGGCGTGATGCCCGGCTCGCCGGCGGCCGCGGCCGGGGTCCACCAGGGGGACCTGGTGAGCCGCATCAACGGGGAACCCGCCGGCAACTTCGATCCCGCCCGCTACGACCTCCTCGTGACCACGGCCCAGTCGGTGAGCTACACCTTCATCGAGGGAACCCGCGACCGCACGCTTTCCATCGGCGTGGCGAGCCTGGTTCCCTGAGGAGCCCTTTCTTTTGTTCCGGGCCTAGTCCCGGGCCAGGAGAAACGCAGCCGCCCCGTCGTGCCCGTCGATCCAGGGGACAGCCACGGCGCTCTTCTTCAGGCTAAAGCCGCGGTTCCGGTCGAGGAACGCCTTGATGACGCCCTCATTCTCGACCGCGTCGATGCTGCAGGTCGAGTACACCATGCGCCCGCCGGGGGCGAGGAGCCGTGCCGCGGCGCTCAGGAGCGCCCCCTGCTGGCGGGTGTGCTTGGCGAAATCGGCCTCCTGGAGCCTCCACTTGACGTCGACCCGGTGACGCATGACCCCCGTGTTCGAGCAGGGCACGTCGATGAGGATCGCGCCGTATTCGGCGGGAAGACCGTGCTCCTTAAGGACCTTGGAGGCCCCGTCCAGGAGGTCGGCCTGCACCAGGGCGGCCCCCACCCCCGCCGTCCGGGAGAGGTTCTCGGTCAGCCGGTCGATCCGGGAGGTCGCCAGGTCCATGGCCACGATCCGGCCGGTGCCCAGGGCGTCCACGATCAGCAGGCTCTTGCCACCCGGGGCTGCGCAGAGGTCGAGGACGGTCTCCCCGGCGATCGGCGCGAGAAGCTCCACGGACAGCCGCGTCGCCGGGTCCTGCAGGTACAGGGCCCCCGAGCGCAGGAGGGGGCCCACCTCCGCCCAATGGCCCGAGGCCACCGCGTGGAAGCCCTTCCACTGGGTTGGCTGGAGCCACTCCGGGGCGGGGCGCGAGGCGTCGCGCCACCGGGCGTAGAGCGGCGCGGGAGACTGGTTCCACTCAAGGAGGCGGCGGGTCGGGGCCGCACCGAAATCGGCGAGCCAGCGCCGCACAAGCCATTCGGGATGTGAAAAATAGTTGGCCAGGGCCTCCGCCGGCGCGATGGGGCCCGGGGCCTTCTGGACGGGTAAAATGGCGGCCATCTTCCGGACGACGGCGTTCACGAGCCTCGCCTCAGCGGGGCTCGCAAGCTCCTTGGTGCGCTCAACGGCGTGGTGGACAATCTTGGCCACCAGGCCCGGATCGCCCTCCTCGCCCGTCGATTCGATCAATTCGAAGGCCGCCACATAGAGGACGGCTCGGGTCACAAACCGGGGGGGATGGGCCACCAGGCCCTCCAAAACGGCCTCAATCCGACCAAAATGGCGCACGACTCCATAGACCAAATGCTGGCAACGGCCCCTTTCCGCGCCCTCCATTGAGGCCGGAAGTCCCTCGAGAAGGACGTCTATTCGCTCCCGGAGGTCGAGCCAGCGGGCAATTAGGCGCACAGCGGGCGACCACGTGTTTTGGAGACTCGGTTTGACAAGGTTCGTCATAATCCATTTTACTCTCCGGTTCACGCGTTCATTTGCGCAACTATGAATTCCGAAGCCGTTTCCGCGCTACTAGACAAAAATCCCGCCCTCAAGGCCTCAAAGCCCAAGCTTGAGGCTATGAAGCCCGGCGCGTACGTGGTCCACCGGAGCTGGGGCTTTGGCCAGATCAAGTCCTTTGATGACACGACGCTTAAGCTCGTGATCGACTTCAAAGGCAAGAAGTCCCACTCGATGGACCCCGCCTTCTGCGTGGGGACGATGGATGTCCTGCCGGACAACCACCTGCTGGTCCGCAAAGAGACCGAGCCGAAGAAGATCCTTGAGCTGATCGCCGAGAACCCGGCCCAGCTGATCGTCGAGGCCCTCGAATCCTACCCCAACCGCGCCACGACCGCCATCGACCTGGAGATCACGCTCTCCCAGGTGATTGGTGAGGAGAAGTTCAAGAAGTGGTGGGCCGACGCCCGGAAGGCCGTGGCCAAGGACCCCCGTGTCTCGGTCCCCGAGAAGAAGACCGAGTGCTACATCCTGCGCGAGACCCCCGTCTCGGCCGAGGACGAGATCTTTGACCAGTTTAACTCCACCCGCTCGGCCCGCCGCAGGATCAGCCTCGCCGAGGATTTCGCCGCCGCCAGCGCCCACAAGGCCGCCCAGGCGACCCTAACCGAGGTGCTCAAGGGAGTCGCCGACGCGGTGAAGGACAGCAACCAGCTTGACGCCGCCGAGCGCCTCTACGGGGCCGCGGTCCGCGACCGCATCGCCAAGGTGGCCGGAGTTGACGCCGCCACGTTCGAGCCCTCCCAGGCCTCGCTCGTCGGCAACCTGCGCGACCTGCCGGCGATCGCCGAGAAGATCCCGGTACAGTTCCAGAGCCATTTCCTGGAGCTGATCAAGGACACCCACCCGATCGAGTGCCGCGACATCGTCTTCAACCTCCTGAAGGTCTCCCAGGGCAAGTTCACGACCGAGTGCATCAATTTCCTGGTTGAGAACGGCTATTCCGAGGACCTGGCATCGACCTTGAAGCGCTGGCAGACCGAGCAGAACCTGCGTGCCCCGGTCCTCCTGTGGATCGTCAAGAACCGCCACTCCAAGAAGTTCGCCAAGCTCCTGAACGACCTCATCACCCCGAGGCTCCTCTCCGCCATCTTCTTCGCGATCGACTACGAGGCCCTGCAGGCCGCGAGTGCCCGCAGGATTCCCCTGGGCGACATCCTGAGCGACGACACCGAGCTGATCGCCGACCTGCTGTCGACCGCGGACCCCGAGACGGCGCGCGACCTGGCCAACACCCTTCTCCTCAACCAGGGCTTCGAGGAACTGACCAAGAAGTCCCTCCTCGCGCGCTTCATCAAGATCTTCCCGAACATCCAGTCCCTGGTGGCCTCCGAGGCCGAGGGCAAGGAGGACCAGTTCCTGGTCTCCCGCGAGAGCTTCGAGCGCAAGCGGGCCGAGTACGAGACGATCGTCTCCAAGAAGATCCCCGAGAACTCCAAGGCGATCGCCACCGCCCGCGAGCACGGGGACCTCAAGGAAAACTCCGAATACAAGATGGCCAAGCAGGACCAGCAGGTCCTCATGGCGCAGAAGAGCCAGCTTGAGCGAGAGCTCGCGCGGGCCCGGATCACGGACTTCAAGGACGCCACGGTCGACCAGGTGAGCGTGGGCAGCGTCGTCGCGGTCAAGGGACCCGACGGATCGGCGCTCACTTACACGATCCTCGGCGTCTGGGACGGCGATCCCGACCGCCACGTCGTCTCCTACAAGACCCCGCTCGGAGCCGCCCTGATGGGCAAGCGCGCCGGCGACGCGGTCAAGGTGAAGACGGGCACGTCCGAGGACACCTACTCGATCGTCAGCATCGCCCGCTACGTCTAGCTCCCCGGCTTTTGGGGCCAAAGGGTTACGGCGTTGCCATGGCGCGGAGAATCCGCACGTTGGGGTGAGCCGTGAACACCTCCTGGGATACGCTCAAGATCCTCTCCGACCCGACTCGGCTCAGGCTGATCGCGCTCGTCATGCAGGAGGAGCTCTCGGTGGCCGAGCTCCAGGAGATCCTGGGGATGGGCCAGTCGAGGATATCCTCCCAGCTGGCGCTCCTGCGCCAGGCCAGCCTGGTGGCCGACCGCCGGGACGGTAAGAAAGCGTTCTACTCGCTTCGGGGAACCCTTCCCGCCGGGCAGCTTGCGCTCCTTAAAGCGGCCGTCGAGAGCGTCTCCGGCCTGGACGTAATCACCGAGGACGGACGCCACCTGGAGCGGGTCCTAAGCAAGCGCAGGCGAGTCTCGGAGCAGTACTTCAACATGATCGCCGGCCGGCTTGGCCGCAAACATTGCCCGGGTCGCTCCTGGGAGGCGATCGGACGCCTGGCCCTGCATCTCGTCCCCAGCCTCGTCGTTGCCGATCTCGGCGCCGGCGAGGGCCTTATCTCGCAGCTCCTCGCCCGCAATGCCAAGCAGGTCTGGTGCATCGACAATTCCCCGAGGATGGTCGAGGTCGGCACCGAGCTCGCGAAGAAGAACGACCTTTCGAACCTGACCTACAAGTTGGGGGACATCGAGCAGGTGCCCCTCGCCGACGAGTCGGTTGACCTGGCGATCCTTAGCCAGGCGCTTCACCACGCGATCCACCCCCATAAAGCCGTCGACGAGGCCTTCCGTATCCTGAGGCCCGGCGGCCAGCTTCTCATCCTCGAGCTCGCCGAGCACGATTTCGAGAAGGCGCGCGACCTCTACAAGGACCACTGGCTCGGTTTCAAGGAGGGCACCCTGGAGCAGTTCCTGAAGAAGGCTAAATTCATCAAGATCGAGGTCACGCCCGTGTCCAAGGAGACGGTTGAGCCCTTCTTCGAAACGCTTTTGGCGACGGGCACCAAGGCCTAGTCCCGTCACTCAGTTGGGAGGTGCAAGCGGTTGAAATGCTGGCACTTCGCGTAGATATCCTTGGCGACGGTCATCTCGAGGACCTCCTTGGCGAGAGCCTTGGCGGCGGACATCTTCATTGCCCGGACCAGGAATTTCACAGCGGGGATCGCCGGAGGCGACATGCTGAGCGCGTCGACCCCGAGCCCCAGGAGCAGCGGAGCGTACACCGGGTCCCCCGCCATCTCGCCGCAGACGCTCACCGGCACGTCCAGGGCGTGGGCGTCGTCGACGATGCGCTTCAGGGTCCTCAGGACCGCCGGGTGGGCCGGCTCGTAGAGGTGCGCGATCCGGTCGTTGCCGCGGTCAATCGCCAGCATGTACTGGATCAGGTCGTTTGTCCCGACGCTGAAAAAGTCGCACTGCTTCTCCAGGATGTCGATCGTCGCCGCCGCGCTCGGGATCTCGATCATGGCGCCCACCTCCATCGCCTCGTCGAATGCCTGGCCCCGCTCCCGGAGCTCAACCTTGCACTCCTCCAGGATCGCGTTCGCCCGCGCGAGCTCCTCGGCCCCGCTGATCATCGGGTACATGAGCCGCACCTTGCCGAGCTTGCTCGCCATCAGGATGGCCCGCAGCTGGTCCTTGAAGAGATTCTGGTTGTCCAGGCAGAAGCGGATGGCCCGGTACCCCATGAACGGGTTGTCCTCCTTGGGGAAGAGTCCGGGGTCGGAAGCCATGGGCTTGTCCCCGCCTAGGTCCAGCGTCCGGATGATGACCGGGTTTGGCGCAATCCCCTCGACGACCGCCTTGTAGGCCAGGAACTGCTCCTGCTCGGAGGGGATCCTGGCAGAATTGAGGAACAAGTACTCCGTCCGGAAGAGCCCGACCCCCTGAGCGTAGAACTCCTTCACGAGCGACACCTCCTCAACCCTCTCGATGTTGGCCATCAGGGTCACCTCGACCCCGTCCTTGGTCACCGAGCTCTGGCGGTTGGCCTCCAGGAGCAGCACCTCGAAGGATTTTTTCTTCGACTGGATCTTCCCGTACCGGAAAAGCGTCTGCTCCGAGGGGTTGAGGATGACGATCCCGTCGTATCCGTCGACCAGGGCCCAGTCACCCGTCTTCACCCGCTTGGTGAGGTCGCGAACGCCAACCACTGCGGGCACCTGCATCGAGCGGGCGACGATCACGGCATGGCTCGTCTTGCTGCCCGAATCGGTCACGATCGCCAGGCCCGAACCCTTGTCGATGCCGGCGGAGTCCGAGGGCGAGAGGTCGTTGGCGACCACGATCCGCCTCTCGACCAGGCGGCTGAGCGTGCTGCGCGCCTGTCCGAGCAGATTCTGGAGGACGCGCTGCGCGACGTCCTTGATGTCCCCGGCGCGCTCGCGCAGGTACTCGTCATCGATCTCGGCGAAGGCCGCGATGTACTTCTTGGAGACCATGTCGAAGCAGGTCTCGATGTTCTTCCCGGTGGTCTCGAACTCGCGGATCGTCTCCGAAATGAGCGCCTGGTCCTCGAGCACCAGGAGGTGGGCATCGAAGATCAGCGCCTCGTTCTTGCCGAGGCTCTTCTCCACCTCGTCCTGGATCTTGGCGATCTGCTGGCGGGTGACCAGGAGGGCCTTGTCGAAGCGGGAGATCTCATCGAGGCGCTTGTCCGGGTCGACCTGGTAGGAGGGGATCTCCACCTCGCTCTGCAGGTAGACGAAGATCTGGCCATAGGCGATGCCCTGCGAGGCGGCGATGCCTTGCACGACAATCTCCTCCTTTGAGCTCGGGTCCGATGCCATGGCGAGAACTGCGGTGTGGGCCCTTGCACACTGCCCGCGGAGCAATCACGGGCCCAAGCGGTAAATCGGTCAATGCGATTTACCGCGCACAATCACGCGCAGGCCCCCTAGGAGAGCCGGGTCTCGACCACCAGGGCCGAGGGCCCCCAGCAGTCGCGGATCGTCGCCTCGATCGGCGCGGTGACCGTGGTCTCGTGAAGCAGGAGGAAGCAGGCGCTGCCGCTGCCGCTCATGCGCCCGGCGATCCCAAAGCGAGAGTAGAGGAGCTGCAGGAGCTCGGGGATCGCGGGGAACTTGGAGAAGACGGTCTTCTCCATCGAATTGAAGAGGAGTTCCTCGGCGCCCGCACCCGGTTTGGAGAGCCAGGCTCCAAGCATCGCCTCGGCTCGGGGCTCGGCCACGTAGCCCTTGGGGGCCTCGGCGGCCAGCCGGGCGTAAGCCCACGGAGTCGGGACGCAAAAGCCGGGCTTGAAGAGGAGTACCCTCATCCCGCGAAGCCGGCTGTAGGCTTCCTTGGAAAGGGGCTCCACCCGCTCGCCCCTGCCCCGCATGATGACCGGCGCCTTGGCGAGGAAGAGCGCGCAGTCACTTCCGACGCCTGAGGCGAGCGTGAGCAGCTCCGGGCCGTCCAACCGGGAGCCCGAGAGCTCGTTAAGGAGGAGCAGCGCCGACGCCGCGTCACTGCTCCCGCCCCCGAGTCCCGCACCGACCGGGATCTTCTTGGTGATCGAGAACCGAACCCCCTGGGCCCATCCTGTCTCCCGGCGAAAGGCGTTGGCCGCCTTAAGGACCAGGTTGGACTCGTCGGTGGGCACGGCGGGGTCGTCGCAGGCGACGCTCAGGGAGTCGCCGTGGAGTTCGGCCTGGACGGTGTCCCCCCAGACCAGGGGCGCCGCCACCGAGACCAAGTCGTGGTAGCCGTCGCTCCTTCGCCCCGTGACGGCGAGGAAAAGGTTGATCTTGGCGGGGGCTTTCTGGGTGAGTGCGCTCAAGCGGACCCTGATCGTCGCCAAAAAATCACCCTGCGCCATGATTTTCCGTGTGGAACTTCGCAGGGGACTGATATAGCCTGCCCGTCCCCTAGGAAGAATCCCTTCGTCCCATGTCCCGTACCGCGGTCATTCTCCTCGCAGCAGGCGCCGGAAAGCGCATGGCAGGCGCCGTGCGCGACAAGGTGCTTGAGCCCCTGGCGGGCCAGCCCGTGTTTGCCCATTCTGCGGCCGCATTTGCGGCGAGTGGCGTGGCCGATTTCTACGCCGTCGTCTACAGGGACCGCTCCCAGATGACCGCCCTGTCGGCCTTCGCGCCGACGCCCTCGATCCTTGTCAAGGGAGGGCGGGAGCGCCAGGACTCGGTCGCCGCGGCCCTGGCGGCCCTGCCCGGGGACATCGACTACGTCTTCATCCACGACTGCGCTCGGCCGATGATCCGGCCCGAGCAGCTTGTCGCCCTCCACAAGATCGTCAGGCGGGAGCAGGCCGTGGTCCTCGCCCACCGGGTCACCGACACGATCAAGGAGCACAGCGGCAACGGGCGGCTAAAGACCCTCAACCGCTCCAAACTTTGGGCGATGGAGACACCGCAGGTTTTCTCCAAGGCGCTGATCGACCGGGCCTACGCCCGCGTGGCTCAGAAGGGGCTCAGGATCACTGACGACGCCGCTGCGGTCGAGCTCCTCGGCTACCCGGTGGCCCTTCTTGAGAACCTCTTCCCGAACCCGAAGCTCACCCTACCCAAGGACCTCGAGCACCTGGAATTCCTGCTGGCCGACCGCTCCTAGACTAGAGACTTTCCGGCGATGCCCCTAAGAATCGGACACGGATACGACATCCACCGCACGGCACCGGGCCGCCCGCTCGTGCTCGGAGGCGTCCGGTTCGAGTCAGACTTCGGCCTCTTGGGCCACAGCGACGCCGACTGCCTGACGCACGCCATCTGCGACGCGTTCCTTGGCGCCGCCGGACTGCCCGACATCGGCAATTTCTTCCCGGACACCGACCCGCAGTGGAGTGGCGTCGACTCCCAGATCCTCCTGCGCCGCGTGATCGGGGTCCTGCGTGAGAACAGCTGGATACCGGTCAACTTCGACGCCACCCTGATTGCCGAGAAGCCGCGCATCTCGGCGCGGATCGGGGAGATGAAGGCCGTGCTGGCCGCCTCCACCGGGCTGCCCTCAAGCGCGATAGGCCTGAAGGCGACGACCAACGAGGGGGCCGGAGACCTGGGAAAGGGCCTGGCGATCGCGGCCCATGCGGTGGCCCTGATCGAAAAGGCATGAGGCCGGGCTCCGCCTCGCTCGCCCTCCTTCTCGTGGCGCTGGTCGCCCTCGTGGGCTGCTCCCGCGCGACCAACGTGGCGACCGGGGACAGGGCACAGGTGCTTCACCGCAGCATCGGACCCGACCTCGCCGACCTGGACCCGCACCTGGCGACGCAGACCTCCAGCTACTCGGTCCTTTCTTCGCTCCTGGAGGGTCTCGTAGCAGAGGATCCCCGTGACCTTGGCCCGGTGCCCGGAGTCGCAGAACGCTGGGAGGCGTCCCCGGACGGCCTGCGCTACACCTTCCACCTGAGGGCCGATGCGCGCTGGTCAAACGGGGATCCCGTGAAATCGGAGGATTTCATCGGCTCCTGGAAGCGGGTCCTCACCCCGTCCCTGGCCGCCACCAATGCCGGTCAGCTCTACGTGATCCAGGGCGCCGAGGCCTACAACAAGGGCGACTCGGACTTTTCCCAGGTCGGGCTCAGGGCCCCGGACAACCACACCCTTTCCGTCACCCTGGAACATCCCGCTCCGTGGTTCCTTTCGCTCCTGAGCAGCCCCGTCTGGCTTCCCGTCCACCTGCCCACGGTGCAGAAGAACGGCGGCGTGGCAGCCCGGGAGAACGCGTGGGCCGTGCCGGGCAAATGGGTCGGCAACGGGCCCTTTGACCTGGTGTCCTGGCACCGGGGCCAGGAGATCATCGTTCGCCGCTCACCGACCTACTGGGACCGCGCCCACGTCCGCCTGAGCGAGATCCACTTCCACGCATTCGACTCGATCGACGCCGAGGAACGTGCGTTCCGTGCGGGCCAGATCCACCTGACCGAGGCGCTGCCGCCCGACCGGATCGAGACGTACCGCAGGGAATCGCCGGAGTTGCTGCGCACAGATCCGCTTCTCGGGACCTACTTCCTGCGGATCAACGTGCGGCGCCCGGGCCTGAGCGACGCCCGGATCCGGCAGGCCCTCTCCCTCGCGGTCGACCGGTCGTCCATCGTCGAGCGGCTCCTGCACGGAGGCCAGAAGCCCGCGCTCTCCTTCATTCCTCCCGGGCTCGCGGGCTATGCTCCCGCGCTGCCGGATCGACGGACGCTTGAGGACGCGCGAAACCTCCTGGCCGAGGCCGGGCACCCCGGGGGCAAGGGCCTTCCCGTCTTTGATTTCCTCTATAACACGTCCGAGACCCACCGGACGGTCGCCGAGGCTCTCCAGGAAATGTGGCGGCGCGACTTGGGGGTCCAGATCCGCCTCGTGAACCAGGACGTTAAGGTCAAGGAGGACTCGCGCAGCTCGGGGGCCTTCGAGCTCCTGCAGTCCTCATGGATCGCCGACTATGCGGACCCCTGCGCCTTCCTGGAGATATGGCGCACGGGCAGCGGCAACAATTTCACCGGCTGGTCGAACGCCGACTTTGACGGCGACCTCTTCAGCGCCTTGAGGACTGCGGATCCCGCGGCACGCGGCGCCCTCTACGCCAAGGCCGAACGCCTGCTACTGGCCGAGGCCCCGATCATTCCCCTGTACCACTACACGCACGTCTTCCTGATCCGCCCTTCGGTCCACGGTTGGAACCCGACACTCCTGGACCACCACCCGTACAAGGGCGTCTGGCTCGGCGAGCCGTGAAGACGGCACCAAGGCCCTGAAACGTCGGATTCCGTTGGCCGGCTTTCCTGGCCAACGACTTCCGGCATTCTTACCGAGGGAAAATGGGCCCAATTGCGGGCAATTGGCGTCCCCGCGTTCGCATGGTCCTTGCGTTCTGGACTGCGCCCGCGATGGTCGAGGCTCGTAATAGCGTTAGATGACAGCGTTGGTGGATCTTCAGGTTGATGATTCGAAACCCGATTCCCGGGAACACTCTGACAGCAGACGAGTATACGAAAATCATCCCTATGAACTCCAAACTCTATGTTGGAAACATGTCCTTCAACACCAACGAAGACGCGCTGCGCGCGGCTTTCAGCCAGTTCGGCACGCTGACCGATGTCTACATCGCCAATGACCGCGAGACGGGCCGCCCCCGCGGTTTCGCCTTCGTGACCTTCTCGACGGCCGATGAGGCCAAGGTCGCCATCGAAAAGATGAACGGCGCCGACCTCGATGGTCGCCAGCTGACGGTCAACGAGGCTCGTCCGAAGGAGTCGTCCGGTGGTGGCGCCGGCCGCAGCTTCGACAGCCCGAACCGCCGCCCCGGAGCCTTCCAGGCCCGCGGCAACAGCCGTTACTGATCCCTTCTCGGGATTAGGACTCACTTCAAGGCAGGACGCCCCTGGGCGCCCTGCCTTTTTTGCGTCCCCTAGTCGGCAACGAAACTTTCCACCGGGTGTCCCGGTGAATCGAGTGGCCAATTATCGATAATTAGGTATTGATTAGGTCCGCCTAGATGATCTTCATCGCAGCATGTTATCGGTAACGACACCCGCCGGGGCGGCACGGGAATTGGCGCTTCGGCTGCGTTCGCGCCGGCTGTCCCAGGGCTGGAGCCAGTCGGAACTGGCGGCCCGCGCGGGACTCAAGCTGCCCACCTACGTCCTGTTCGAGCGAACCGGCAGAATCGCGCTCTTGCGCCTGCTCAAGGTCCTTGAAGTTCTCGATCTCCTGGAGCAGTTCGACGCGATTGGGCGGGACCAAAGCCTCACCGGCCTCTCCCTTGCTGACCTCACCCGGCCCGAGCGCCGGCGCGGCCGGCGCCGCGTCCCATGAACCGCCTCGTCGTCGACTACCTGGGGCTCGAGGTCGGATCTCTGGCCGAGGTTAACGGCACGCTCTTGTTCGAGTTCAATCCTGCTTTCCTGGCAACCGGGCACGAGCTTTCCCCCCTCGCCCTGCGCGCAGGACCGGGGATTCGCAGCAGGGACCAGCCGGCCTCCGCGCGGCTTCCTGGGGTCTTCGAGGATTCGCTGCCCGACCAATGGGGCACCCTGCTGATGACGGAGTGGTTCAGGCGCCGGGATGTCCCCGAGCACGCCGTCACTCCCCTCATGAGGCTGGCTTTTGTGGGTCGCCGCGCAATGGGCGCCCTGGCCTATCGTCCGGAGGAGTCCGTCGAGCCGACGGCGGAAGCGTTCTCCCTGAACGCCCTGTACACGGCCGCTTCTGTGGCCGAGGAAGGGGGCGAGATCGACCTGGGCCTGCTCGCGGAGGTGGGAACCTCAGCGGGAGGAGCGCGCCCGAAGGCCGTCCTCGCCCTTCCCAAGTCCGGGGGCGAGCGGGTCCTGCCGGGTGCCGGCCCGATCCCCGAGGGATTTGAAGGATGGATTGTCAAATTCGACACGACGATCTCCGGCGACCAGGGCCCCACCGAGGAGGCCTACGCGCAGATGGCAAGGGAAGCCGGTATCGACATGCCGGAGACCCGCCTCCTGGAGACCGTCCACAACGGAAAGGTGCGCCGGCACTTTGCCGTCAAGAGGTTTGACCGCGTCGGGCCCGTACCTGTCCACCACATCACCCTTGCGGGCCTGCTCCATTCCGAGGCGGGGGCGCTCGACTATGCGACGCTCCTAAGGGCTACCCGGAAGGTGACCAAGGACGAGCGCCAGGTCTGGAGGGCCTTCCGGCGGGCCGCTTTCAATGTGCTGGCCGACAACCGCGATGACCACGGCAAGAACCACGGTTTTCTCTACCAGGGCCGCCAGTGGGGGCTCGGGCCGGCGTACGACCTAACGTTTGGAGGGAGGATTGCCGAGCGCGGCATGGCGGTTCTCGGCGAGCGAAGGGCCCCCGGGACGACCCACCTCCTGCGCTTGGCCGAGCTGGAGCTCCTAGACAAGCACCAGGCGGCGGGGGTCATTGACGATGTTTTGCGTGCGACCGCCCGCTGGACCGAGTTCGCCGCCAACGCCGGGGTGTCGAAGGCAAGGGCCTCCGAGGTGGACGCCGCCCTTCGCTCCCTGCGTTCGCCTAGTCGGAAAGCCTAGCCCTGGGGGAATCCCGGATGGGCCGTCACCTCGTCGTGACCCGCAGGGCCTTGCCAGGGTGCCCACTCCCCGCCAAACTCACCCCATGTGCAAGCTGTTCTCCCTCGCAGCCCTCGTTGCCGGGCTTTGGCTCATCTACCTCGGCTATGAGCGGCAGGAGTCGCTCGCCGGCAAGGCCGCCGACTCGATCTCAAAGATTGGCCAGAAGATCGACGGGGCCGACCACGTGACCACCCAGACAAAGTACTATGTGGCCGGGGGCTTCCTCCTGGCGTGCGGAGTGTTCGGGCTGGGCCTGGTCAGGAAGTAGGCGCTCCTCGCTTTTTCCACCGCAGGAGGGCCACCCCGGTCGCCGACTCCTGGCAACCCTCGATCGCGCTCCTCGGCCCGGCGTAGACGATCCCTCCCCCGCTCCGGCCGCCCCCCGGTCCCAGGTCGACGATCCAGTCCGCAAGGTTGATCACGTCCAGATTGTGCTCGATCACCAGGACGGTGTTTCCCTGGTCGCGAAGCTTGAAGAGGAGGTCCATCAGCTTCTGGATGTCGACCCAGTGGAGCCCCGTCGTCGGCTCGTCCAGGATGTAGAGCGTCGGCCCCTGCTGGCGCTTGCTCAGCTCAAGCGAGAGCTTCAGGCGCTGGGCCTCCCCGCCCGAGAGCGAGACGGCAGACTGGCCGAGCGCCAGGTAGCCCAGGCCCACGGCGTCGAGCGTCTGGAGCTTGTCCAGGACGCGCGGGATGTTGCGGAAGAGCTGGATCGCCTCCCTGACCGTCATGTCGAGCACGTCGGCGATCGACTTGCCGTGGAAGAGGATCTCGAGGGTCTCGCGGTTGTAGCGGCGGCCGCCGCACGAGGTGCAGGGAGCGTAGGCGTCCGCCATGAACTGCATGTCGAGCTTGATGGAGCCGTCCCCCTGGCAGCGCTCGCAACGCCCGCCCCTCACGTTGAAGGAGAAGCGGCTCGACTTGTAACCCCGGACCCGAGCCAGCGGAACCTGGGCGAACAGGTCCCTGAGGAGGTCGAGGAGCCCGACAAAGGTGGCGGGGTTTGACCGCGGGCTCCGCCCGATCGGGTCCTGGTCGACCTGGACCAGCCTGTCGAAGAAATCGAGGTTCTCGATCGAGCGGTGCTTGCCCGGAATCGACTTGGCTCCGTTAAGCTTCCGTGCAGCCGCCGCCGCGAGGACATCGTTAACCAGCGTGCTCTTTCCCGAGCCCGAGACACCCGTCACGCACGTCAGGAGCCCGATGGGGAAGCGCGCGTCGATGCCCTTCAAGTTGTGCTCCCGGGCCTCGCGGACGGTCAGCCACTCCCCCGTCGAGACCTTGGTCTTCGCATCCTTCTGCACCGACATGGTCCGGGCCAGGTAGGGACCAGTCTGTGAGACACGGGCCGGCTGGGCCGCGCAGGCGGCCGGAGTTCCCTGGAAAAGCAGGCGCCCGCCCTCGACACCCGCCTCGGGCCCCAGTTCGAGGATCTCGTCGGCGGCCAGCATCGTCTCCTCGTCGTGCTCCACCACCAGCACCGTGTTGCCGCGGTCCCTGAGCCCCTTCAGCTGAGCCAGGAGGCGCTCGTTGTCCATCGGGTGTAGGCCAATGCTCGGCTCGTCGAGGACGTAGATGACGCCGATAAGGCCCATGCCGAGCTGGGTGGCGAGCCGAACGCGCTGGGCCTCGCCGCCCGACAGGGTTGAGTAATCGCGGTCGAGGTTCAGGTAGCCAAGGCCCGTGTCCAACAGGAATTTCAGCCGGCGCTCGATCCCGACCACGACCTCCCTGAGAGCCTCGTTTTCCCCGAGCGTTCTGACAAGTCCCTCGGCAAAGCCGTGCGCCGCGGCGATGTCGAGTGCCATGAACGAGGGAAATCCAAGGGCGGATCCCAACGGGCCCACGCGCACCGCGGCGCTTCGCTTGTTGAGGCGAGCCCCGGCGCATTCTGGGCACGGCCCCGAGACCATGAACGTCGAGAGCCTCGCCTGGAATCCCTCGCTGTCGGTGTCCCTGAAGCTCTGCTCGATGTCGGCGAGGATGCCGGCAAAGGGCATCGCCTTCGCTTCTCGCATGCGCCGCAGCTTGAAGGCGAAGAGCCGGTCCCCCGTCCCTTCAAGCAGCGCCCTGCGCTCCCCTTCGGGCAGGTCCTTCCACGGCGTGTCCGGGTCGAAAGGAAGCTGATCGGCGAGCTGCTTTAGGATGGCGTTGTGCTTGATGATCAGGTTCTTGCCGCCGATCCGCCAGGGCTTGATCGCCCCGCCCCGGACGGATTTTTCCGGATCGGGGATCACCAGCTCGGCCACGGGACGAAGCTTCCGGCCGAGGCCCCCGCACGCGCCGCACGCCCCCTCGGGGTGGTTGAAGGAGAAGGAACGGGGGGTCAGCCGCTCGAACACATCGCCGCAGATGTCGCAGGAAAGGTGCTGGCTTAGGGAAAGTTCCTTCCACGGGGCCTCGGGGCCTTTCTGCGAGAGGACGAAGGCTCGGTCGGTTCCCTCCCGAAATGCGAGCTCGAGCGAGTCGGCGATCCGGCTGCGATGCTCTGCGCCCGCGACCAAGCGGTCGACAACCACGTCGACGGCGACCTCCGCGGCGCCGCTTGGCACAGAGTTGGCCTCATCCAGTTCACGGATGACCCCGGCCACCCGCACCCTCTGGAACCCGCGTTGGCGAAGGCGGGGCAGTTCGTCGCGCAGGACGCTCGGCTTGGCCTTGAGGACGGGGGCCAGGATCATGATCCGCTGGCCGGGGCACTCGGCCAGGACCCGGTCGACGTTGTCGTCCAGGGAGCGCCGGACCACGCGCCCCCCGTCCTTGGGGCAGCGCTGCTCCCCGGCGATCGCCCACAGGAGCCGGGAGTAGTCGGAGACCTCCGAGACCGTCGCGATCGTGGTCCTCGGGGAGACGTTTCCAGTGCGCTGCTCGATCGCGAGGACCGGTGAGAGCCCGTGGATAAAGTCGACGTCCGGACGCTTCAGCTGGTCGAGCACCTGGCGGGCCTGCGTCGAGAGGCTCTCCATGTACTTGCGGTAGCCCTCCGCATAGATCGTGTCGAAGGCGAGCGACGACTTGCCCGATCCGCTCGGGCCCGTGATGACCACGAACTTCCCCCGCGGAATGCGCAGGTCCAAGTTCTTTAGGTTGTGCTCCCGCGCCCCTTTTACGTGGATGTGTGTAGCCGCCTCCATGATCGCAAACCTCAAACGTATCCAAAAGCACCCGGGTGCAAACGCAATCGGCCGCTTTTTCCTGTCGGCGCTCGCACTTTGGTCGGCCGCCGCGTGCGGCGCCCGGGCCGCGGAGAGGCCGACATCAATTCCTGCGGTAGCGATCAGGAACGGAGAGTCGCTCACCTACAACGTGCGCTGGGGGCTGATCCCCACCGTCGGAAGAATCAAGATATCGGCGGACACGATCACCAAGGACGGCCGCTCCGTCCTTCGGGTGACGACCACGACCTGGACACGCGGACCCGCCCGGGCCCTCTTCCCCTTCGACGGCCGGGGGGAATCCGTTTACGACGCCAAGACCGGGCTTCTCCTCTCCTCGAGCGAGTGGAGCACCTACCGGAACAAGGAGGTCAAGGACACGATCCTCTTTAACTATGGGAAGATGACGGCCACGTTCACCGACGATGTCCATCCGGAGAAGTCCCATGAGATCGCGATCCCCGAGGGCGACCCCTCTGACCTGATCCTTGCGCTGATCAACACGCGCTACTGGGACATAAAGCCGGGAATGGCGCGCGACGTCCTGGTGATCTTCAAGGACCAGTTCTACCCGCTCACGATCCGGCCCGAGCCCGACGCGGACACGGTGTTCACGTCGTTGGGCTTCTTTAGCAGCGTGGTCCTTGTCCCCCGAATGGAAAAGAGCCCACCCATCGGGATGTTCAGGCGCGGATCCACGGTCCGGGTCTGGATCGAAACCGACGATGACCGGCGCCTTCCCGTCCGCTTTGATGTCGGTTTTAACTTCGGAACGGGGACGGCGTCCCTAATTGAGTATCAGCCCCCAAAATAGCCTTGCTTTGGCCCTCCCAAAACGGCTTAGTCAGCGGTTTTATTTCATGAAAGCCACTATCAAAACCCAAGGACAGCAGTTCACCATTACGGAGGGGGACATCCTCATCGTGAACCGCTTCCCAAACACTGTTGCCGGCGCGACCGTCGAGATCAAAGACGTCCTCACGGCCGGTGAAGGCGCTGACTTCAAGATCGGCAAGCCCACCCTCCCGGGAGCCATGGTTTCGGCCAAGATCCTTGAGAACAAGCGCGGTGATAAAGTCATCGTATTCAAGAAGAAGAAGCGCAAGGGCTATGAGCGCAAGCAGGGGCACCGCCAGGAGCTCTCTGTCATAAAGATCGAATCTATCAACCTCTGAGGAGAACTACGTCATGGCGCACAAGAAGGGTCAGGGAACATCCGTTAACGGCCGCGAAAGTCATTCGAAGCGTCTTGGCATCAAGATGTTCGGTGGCGAGAAGGTCATTGCCGGCAATATCATCGTCCGCCAGCGCGGCACCAAGCACCACCCCGGCAAGAACGTTGGCGTCGGTCGTGACTGGACGCTTTTCGCCCTTAAGGACGGCACGGTCAAGTTCGACAAGCTCCACCGCAAGGTTTCAGTAGTCCCGACGGTCTGAGACCGCGGGCGGACCCCGTGTCCGATCTGTCCGAGTTGCGACGTCAGCGGGAGCTCCTGAAGGGGCACCTGGTCTGGCTGGACAACGAGATCGCTAAGGAGGAGTTGCGCGCAAAGGCCTCTCCCCTCTCCGCGCCCCCTTTGATTCGTCCCCAGGCCCCTGTCGACGACCGGGACGCCGAGGCGATCCTTTCGGAATACCGAAGGCCCGAGGCGGCCATCGCCACCCGCACCAAATTGGGATGCGTCCTGTATTTTGTCGTGGCGCTCGCCCTGATAGCCGCCGCAGTCGCCGCCTTCTACCTCTTCACCCGAGGGGTGAGGGCCGGGATCAGGTGACCGAGGGGTAGCTGCCGAGCCACTTTACCAGCGGGCAGAATTTGGTCAGTTGCCCCAAGGCGGCCTTCATGGACGGGTCGTCATAGTGGCCCGTCACGTCGATGAAGAAGTAGTAGTCCCACGGGCGCTTCTTGCTCGGGCGCGACTCGATCTTGGAGAGATTGATGCCCCTTTTCCCGAACGGCAGGAGCATCTTCAGGAGCGAGCCGGAGTGCGAGGAGGCCTCGTCGCCCAAGGAGATCAGGAAACTGGTGATGTCCTTGCCCCCGCCGACGGGGCCCGCGGGCTTCCGTCCGAGCACAAAGAACCGGGTAGTGTTGTCGGCCTTGTCCTGGATGTTGCGCACGAGGACCGGCACCCCGTGGTAGGCTGCGGCCGACTCGCTGGCAACCGCTGCGGCCTTGGGGTCGTCCTTGGCGATCTGCGCGGCGCGGGTCGTGCTGGGCGCCTCCAGGAGCTGGGCATTGGGCAGATGCCTCTGAAGCCAGTGGCGGCACTGCGCCAGCGCCTGGTCCTTCGAGTAGACCCGCTCGATCGCGTCCAGGGGTGAGCGGGACACGAGAGCATGGGAGATCTCCATGTAGATCTGCCCAACGATCTTCAGGTCGCTCTCGACAAAGCTGTCCAGGGCCTCGCGCACGCTCCCCTCGGTTGAATTCTCGATCGGGATGACGGCGTTGTCGGCCTCGCCCTTCTCGACCGCGGTGAAGATATCGCCGATCGTGGCCATCGAGTGGTAGTCCACGCTGGCCCCGAACTTCTTCATCGCGGCGGCGTGGGTGTTGCTGGCCTCCGGCCCCAGGTACGCCACCAGCAGGGGCTTTTCCAGGGCGATCGCCGCCGACATGATCTCGCGGTAGATGGCCCGCAGGGCCTCGTTCTTGATGGGTCCCTGGTTGTGGCCGCAGACCTTGCGGATCACCGCGTCCTCGCGCTCCGGCACGTAGATCTCCCCGCCGCTCTTGCGCTTGATCTTGCCGATCTCGGCCGCAAGCGCCAGGCGCTTGTTGACGAGCTCGACCAGCTTGCCGTCGAGGGCGTCGATCTTCTTGCGAATGGGGACGAGGTCCATTTCGAGGGGATTCCGGCGCCTAAGAGGACGGGGCTTCCTCGGTGGAGGCCACGGCCTGCGGGGGCTCGCCCTCCTCCGTCGCAACGGAGGCCACCGGCGGCTCCGCAGCAGGGGTTCCGAGGGCCAGCTCGTCCAGGCCCATGTCGGCGTCGTTCGGGGTGTGGCCCGCCTGGTTGCCCTTAAGCCACTCGTCGATCTGGCGTGAGGAGAGGACGTCGGAGGCCGGCAGCTCGTCCAGGGACTTCGCCCCGACAAACTCCAGGAAATGGTCCGTGGTCCCGTACTGGATGGGACGGCCGGGCAGGTCGGCGCGGCCTACCACGGTCACCAGGTCGCGCTCGATCAGTTTCGCCAGGCCGGCGTCGGCCGAAACGCCGCGAACCGACTCAATCTCGGAGCGGGTCACCGGTTGGCGGTAGGCGACCACGGCGAGGGTCTCAATCGAGGATTGGCTCAGCTTTACCGGCGGCGGCTCCTCCCGCAGGATCCGGATCCAGCGGGCGAATCGGGGATGGGTGGCAAGCCTGTAGCCGTTGGCGCCGTCGACGAGCGAAAGCCCGTCGTCGGCAGCGGCCAGATCGGCAGAGATTTCGTCCATCGCCTCGCGGATCTGGGCGGCCGTCACCAGGGACGGCACCTCCTCGTAGAGGTCGGGCGAGTCCGGCGCCTCGGCGGGGGCGTCCTGCACCTCGGCCGGGGCCGCGGCGGGGTCCGTGGGCGCGTCCGGCGCGGGGGCCGGGGCCGCCTGCCTGTGGAAACGCTCAAAGGCCGCCTGGATGTCCTTGATCGCAAGCGGCTGGCTTGAGGAATAGAGCAGTGCCTTGAGCACTTTTTTCAGGTTGAACGCCATGCGAGGGGATCGGCAACGAGTGAATGGGCTCCCCATTGGCGCACGCAACCAAGAAAACACCGCTTGCCCGTATCCCCGTGCTATGGTGTCCTGTTTGTTCGTCCATGAGCTCCTCAAAAGACCCCCTTCGGCAGCATTCCTCGATTGTTGTAGACGGACCTGACCGGTCCCCAAACCGCTCCATGCTGCGGGCCGTCGGGTTCTCGGACGCCGACTTCGCCAAGCCGATCGTCGGCGTCGCCTCGACCTGGAGCATGGTGACCCCGTGCAACATGCACATCGACCAGCTGGCCCGGGACGCCGCCGAGGGTGCGGACAAGGCCGGCGGCAAGGCGATCATCTTCGGGACGATCACAGTCTCCGACGGGATCAGCATGGGGACCCCCGGCATGCGCTACTCGCTGGTTTCGCGCGAGGTGATTGCCGACTCAGTTGAGACCGTTGCCGGTGCCGAGGGTTTTGACGCCGTGGTGGCCATCGGCGGGTGCGACAAGAACATCCCAGGGTGCGTCATGGCGCTTGCCCGGTTGAATCGGCCATCGGTCTTTGTCTACGGTGGCACAATTCTCCCTGGTATCCACCCCGGGACGCAAAAGGAATGCGACATCGTCTCGGTTTTCGAGGCCGTCGGCCAGCACGCCGCGGGAAAATTGGACGACCAGGGCCTGCGCGAGGTCGAGGCCTGCTCGATTCCCGGTCCGGGATCCTGCGGCGGCATGTACACGGCCAACACGATGGCCTCGGCCGTCGAGGCCATGGGCATGAGCCTGCCGAACAGCTCGACCCAGCTGGCGATCGGCGCCGAGAAGCGCGAGGACTGCCGGGCTGCGAGCCGCGCGGCGCTCGGCCTCCTCAAGGCCGGGATCAGGCCCCGGGACATCATGACCCGGAAGGCGTTCGAGAACGCGATCACCGTGGTGATCGCCCTAGGCGGCTCGACCAACGCCGTCCTCCACCTCCTCGCGATCGCGCATTCCGCGAACGTGAAGCTTTCGATCGACGACTTCACCCGGATTGGAAAGCGCGTGCCGGTGCTCGCGGACCTGCGGCCCTCCGGCAAGTACGGCGTCTCGCACCTGGTGCGGATCGGCGGCCTGCCGCCCCTGATGAAGATGCTCCTGGAAAAGGGCCTCCTGCACGGCGAGTGCATGACCGTAACCGGCCGCACGGTCGCCGAGAACCTCAAGGGGGTTGGCCCCTACCCTGCCGACCAGGACGTGATCCGTCCGTTCTCCAACCCGGTGAAGCCCGACAGCCACCTGAGGATCCTCTACGGCAACCTGGCACCCGGCGGGTCCGTGGCGAAGATTTCCGGCAAGGAGGGGCTCAGGTTTTCCGGCAGGGCGATCGTGTTTGAGTCCGAGGAGACCGCCCTAGCCGCGATCCTCAGCGGAAAGGTAAAGGCCGGGCATGTGATCGTGATCCGCAACGAAGGCCCCGTTGGGGGCCCCGGCATGCGCGAGATGCTGGCCCCCACAAGCGCCGTCATGGGCAAGGGGCTCGGCAAGGAGGTCGGCCTCATCACCGACGGGAGATTCTCCGGGGGCAGCCACGGGTTCGTCGTCGGACACATCACCCCGGAGGCCGCCGTCGGAGGGCCTATCGGGATCGTGAAAAACGGCGACACGATCACGATCGACGCCGTCGGGAACACTCTCTCCCTCGACCTGTCACCAAAGGAAATAAAGACCCGCCAAAAGGCGTGGCGCCCCAAGAAGTCCAAGGAGACGCGCGGGACGCTCGCCAAGTACGCGCGCCTGGTCACCAGCGCCTCCGAGGGAGCCGTGACCGACAAGAACGAACCCACATGACCTGGAACCGCTTCAAGCAGCACCGCCACGCCTACGACGATCTCGGCATCGCGCTCGACATCAGCCGCATCCCCTTCCCCGACTCCTTCCTCGAGTCGATGGAACCCCGGATGCAGCGGGCGTTCGCCCAGATGGCCGCGCTCGAGAAGGGCGCGATCGCCAACCCGAGCGAGAAGCGCATGGTCGGCCACTACTGGCTGCGGGCCCCCAAGCTTGCGCCCACCCACGAGCTCTCGGAGGAGATCTCCAACACGGTGGCCTCGATCAAGGTCTTCGCGTCGATGGTGCATTCGGGCGCGACGGCGGGAACCGGGGGCAAGTTCACCCACCTGCTGGTGATCGGCATCGGCGGCTCCGCCTTGGGCCCGCAGCTGGTCTCCCACGCCTTGGGGCTGCCAGGCAGGGACCGGATGAAGGTCGCCTTCTTCGACAACACCGACCCCGACGGCATGGACCTGGTCCTCGCGGGACTCGCCCCCCACCTGAAGCAGACCCTGGTGGTGGTGATCTCAAAGTCGGGCGGCACCGTCGAGACCCGCAACGGGCAGCTCGAGGCGGCTGCCGCCTTCACGGCCGCCGGGATTCCCTATGCAAAGCACTTTGTCGCCGTGACCGGGGCCGGCTCCAAGCTGGAGCAGCTCGCGATCAAGGAGGGCTGGCTCACGCGGTTCCCGATGTGGGACTGGGTCGGCGGCCGGACAAGCGAATTGTGCGCCGTCGGCCTGCTTCCCGCGGCGCTCCAGGGTATCGACATCGACGCCATGCTCTCGGGCGCGGCCGCGATGGACGCACTGACCCGCGGCACAACGACCACCGAGAACCCCGCGGCACTCCTGGCCCTCATGTGGTATTTTGCCACGGACGGCCGCGGCTCCCGCGACATGGTGGTCCTCCCCTACAAGGACCGTCTCCTGCTTTTCTCCCGCTACCTCCAGCAGCTCGTCATGGAGTCGCTCGGAAAGGAGTTCGACCTGGACGGCAAGGTCGTGAACCAAGGTATCGCGGTCTACGGCAACAAGGGCTCGACCGACCAGCACGCCTACGTCCAGCAGCTCAGGGAGGGCGTGAAGAATTTCTTCGTCACGTTCGTCGACGTGCTAAAGGACCGCGAGGGCAAGGGATTCGAGGTGGAGCCCGGCATCACGACCGGCGATTACCTCCATGGATTCTATCTCGGGACCCGGGACGCGCTCAGCGAGAAGGACCGCTGGTCGATCACGCTCACGCTGCCCGACGTGTCTCCCCGCACGCTCGGCATGGTGATCGCGCTCTACGAGCGGGTCGTCGGCCTCTACGCCTCCCTGGTCTCGATCAACGCCTATGACCAGCCGGGGGTCGAGGCGGGCAAGAAGGCGGCCACAACCGTGATCGCCCTTCAGCTCCGCCTGGTCGCGGCGCTCAAGGCCTCGCCGGGCAAGGGGTTCACCGCCGAGGCCCTTGCCGGCCAGGTCGGGGGCGACCCGGAGACCGCCTTCAAGGTGCTCGAGCATCTGGCCGCCAACGGCGCCATCCGGTGCACCCCCGCAAGGCCCTGGTACACCTCCACCTACTCCATTTGACCAGAGCCGACTTGCTTCCGGCCCAAGTGGGCCTAATTTCCAAAAAAGAATGAATATGCCCATGAAACGCGTGGCCGCCCTCCTCCTAGTCGCCCTCGGAGCCCTGCTCGCGGGCTGCGCGTCGGATTCCCCGGTGGCCTCGTCGATTCCCTGGAACCAGCCTGCCGACTGGGAAGGCCAGATCCCGGGCATGAGCGGCAGCGGCAGCCAAGTGCATTGAGTCCGGAGCCGACGAACCGGTCGCTCACGGCCCAGCCGGGCCATCTCTACGTCGTCGCGACGCCGATCGGCAACCTTTCAGACCTCTCCGACCGGGCGCGTGCGATCCTGGGTACGGCGGACTTGGTTGCCTGCGAGGACACCCGGACCACCGGCATGCTCCTGGGGCGCCTCGGGATCAGCCGCGAGCTCGTCTCGTACCACGAGCACAACGAGCTCGAGGCCGCCGAGCGACTGGCCCAGCTGATCGCCGCGGGAAAGTCCGTGGCGCTGGCCTCCGACGCCGGAACGCCCGGGCTAAGCGACCCCGGCTTTCGAATCGTCCGGGCCTGCCGCAGGCGCTCCCTTCCCGTGGTGCCGGTGCCCGGGCCCGTGGCCTTTGCCGCGGTCCTCTCGGCCAGCGGCCTCCCGACAAACGGGGTGCTCTTTGCGGGCTTCCTCCCGGCAAAGACGTCCGCCCGCTGCGCATTCTACGAAAGGCACCGTGACTTCCCCTACACCGTGGCGCTCTACGAGAGCTGCCACCGGATCGACAAGGCGATGGACGACATCGTTGCCACGCTCGGAGCCGAGCGGACGGTCTGCGTCGCCAAGGAGGTCACCAAGCTCCACGAGAGCTTCTGGGTGGGGAAAGCCGGCGAGGTCCGCGAGCGCCTCAGCAAGGCGAGCCTGAAGGGGGAATTCACGCTCCTGATTGCCCCGGCGGACTTCACGCTCTAGAGACCCTGTTCATGCGCGCCGCGGTCATCGATGTAGGGAGCAACTCGATCAAGCTTCTTGTTGCCGACAGCGCGGTCGGCGGCCGCGTTAAGGAAATCCTCTCCAAGACGCTTGAGGTGCGCATCGGGACCGGCATCGGCAGGGATAACCCCAGCCTAAACTCCGAGGGCATGGAGCGCGGGCTCAGGGCGATTGAGGAGCTGGCCGCCGAGGCCAGGGGCCTCGGGTCCGAGCGCCTGTGCGCCGTGGCCACGAGCGCCGTCCGCGACGCCGCCAACGGACCCGACTTCCGCGCGCGGGTCCAGTCGGCCACGGGCCTGGAGCTGCGGATCCTCACCGGAATCGAGGAGGCCGACGGGATTGGCCGGGGGCTGACGACCGACCCGGCGCTTTCCCACCTGCGCGACTTCCAGGTGTACGACCTGGGCGGAGGAAGCCTCGAGTGCCTGCAGTTCCGGGACCGCCGGGTCGGGAGCGCCGTCAGCCTTCCCCTAGGGTGCGTGCGCCTGACCGAGAAATTTGTGGCGGACCCCGCGGCCCCCCTCCAGCCGGAGGCGATCTCCCAGATCACGCAGCACGTCAGGGACGTTTTGTCCGACTCGGGCTTCCCGCTGCCCGCGGCGCCGGGGATGGCGATCGTCGGAACTGGCGGAACCCTGACCACGGCCCGGGCGATCGGGGCGGCCCGCGACGGGCTTACGCTCGACAGGTCCGACCCGCGGATTCGCGTGGCAAGCCTGCGGGAGATGCTGGCCCTCCTTGCACCCCTGGACCTCCCCTCCCGCAGGTCCATCCCTGGCCTGCCGGCCTCGCGTGCCGACGTTTTCCCAATAGCGCTCGCGACCCTGGTCGCCGTCGCTTCCCTAGGTGGGATCGAGGCCTTCCAGCACTCCTTTAGGAACCTGCGGTGGGGATTGGCAGCACAGCTTCTCGAATAAGGCGGGTGATCCTCGTCGCAGCGATTGCGCCCATGGCTTGAGGTATCAATTTGTCCATTTCAGCTTGATTAATCAGATTATCAGATTATCAGATTATCACGATGGATTCAAAAACGATCACGGTCACAGAGGCCTCTCGAAATTTCTCCGAGCTGGTGAGCCGTATCCACTTCCAAGGCGGCAGCGCAGTGCTGCTAAAGGGAGGCAAGGCGATGGTGAAGATGATGCCCGTTCGGAGGCCGCTCACAGGGGCGGATCTCGCTCTCCTCTGGCCCGCCTTTCCCCGCCTGGATCCCAGGGACGCTGCGAACTTTGAACATGAACTGGCCAGGTCCCGCAGGGAGTTGCCTCCCCTTGTGTCAAAATGGGGCTGATCTTAGACAGCGATGTTCTGATTTCATCTGAGCGGCGGCGGTTCGATCTCCCCGCTTTCTTGAGCGCAAACGGCAAGGAGCACCTCTTCATCGCGGCCGTCACGGCGTCGGAACTCTTGCACGGAGTTGAGCGCGCAACTGCAAAGTGGAAAGAGAGCCGCTCGCTTTTTGTTGAGCGCGTCCTCTCGACCATCGAGACCATTGACTTTGACATTCATGTGGCGCGTCGCCACGCGACGATCTGGGCCAAATTAGAGGCATCGGGAAAACTCATCGGCGCACACGACATCCAGATTGCCGCCACCGCCCTTCACCATGGCCACGGCCTAGTGACCTTGAATACGCGTGAATTCGAGCGGGTTGCAGGATTGCACCTGCCGGATCCCCGCCCCTACGTCTTGACCGAGGGAGTCAACCCTTCTTGAGTGCCTTGATCTGGGCCCTGAAATCGGCCGGAAGCGGGGCTTTGAGGTCGAGCACCTTGCCCGTCTTCGGGTGGATGACCGAGAGCCTGGCCGAGTGCAGCATGACTCGGCCCGGGTCTCGCTTCATGCGGGTGTTGGCCTTCCATCCGTAGGCCGAGTCGCCGAGGAGCGGGTGGCCGATCGAGGAGAGGTGAACCCGGATCTGGTGGGTGCGGCCCGTGTGGAGCGTGCAGGAGATGAGCGCCGCCAGTTCCCCGTAGTGCTCGACAAGGGTCCAGTCGGTCCAGGAAGCCCTGCCCCCGAGGCCCTCCTCCACGACCGCCATCTTGTGCCGGTGCCGCGCGTTGCGCCCGATCGCCTTGTGGATCGAGCCGCTCATCAGCCGCGGCACGCCCGACACAAGCGCCAGGTATTCCTTCACCACTGAGCGCTCCGCAAACTGCCGGGCCAATTCCCGGTGGGCCTGATCGGTCTTGGCGACGATGATGACCCCTGAGGTCTCGCGGTCCAGGCGGTGAACGATCCCGGGGCGCTCGACCCCGCCGATACCGCTAAGGCTCCCCTTGCAGTGGGCCAGGAGCGCGTGCACGAGCGTGTCCTCGCGGGTCCCGGCACCGGGGTGAACCACCATCCCCGCGGGCTTGTCGATCGCAAGGAGCGACTTGTCCTCGAAGAGCACCTTTAGCTTGATCTTGACGGCCTTCAGCTCGGCGGCGACCACGTCGGGAAAAGAGAACTCCAGGAGATCTCCGCCGCGCACCGAGCTCGAGCGCTCAAGCGCCCTTCCCTTCGACTTCACGAGCCCCGCGTCAAACGAACGCTGGAACGCGACCCGGCTGTGCTCGGGGAACGCCAGCGCGAGCGCCTTGTCGGCCCGCAGGGTGCGGGTCCCCTCCGGCACGGTGAACTGCTCGAGAGCGCTCATGCGGCGAGCCGGTCGATTTCGGCGATGTAGCGCCTGCGGGTCGCCTCGGGGACGCTCGCCACGGCCCAGCCGTTCTTGGCGACCGCGGCCAGCTCCTTGCGCGTGAACCCGGCCTCTTGGGAGAGCGCCAGGTATTCCCCGCAAAGCGTGTTCCCAAAGCTGAGCGGGTCGTCGGTGGAGACCGTGCAGCGGACGCCCGCCTCCATCAGCCCGCGGATCGGGTGCGATGCGAGGTCGCTTACGACCTGGAGCGCGACGTTGCTGAGCGGGCACACGTCAAAGGTGACCCCGCGTTCGGCAGCAAGGGCAACGACTGCCGGGTCCTCGGCGCTGCGGACCCCGTGCTGGACCCTCAGGACCCCGAGCTCCTCGATCGCCTCCCTGACCCGGTGCGGGCCGTCGAACTCGCCGGCGTGGCATTTCGTCACCTTGCCTGCCCTCCGGGCCAAGTCCCAGATCCGGGCGGTCCAGGGCTCCGTTGGCACCTGCTCAAAGCCGTGGAGGTCGATCCCGTCCAATTGGTCCCACGTGATGAGGCTGTCGATCGTGGCCTTCAGGGGGCCCTCGTAGGCGTTTCTTAGCATGCCCGTGAAGACCCGCACCTCCAGGCCCGGGGGCGCCGCCGACTTGATCGCCGCGATGATCTCAGGACCGGGGATCCCGGTGAACTCGGTCACGGCCAGGTGGAAGCTGGTCTCCACGTAGCGGACGTTCTGGCGGACATGGTCGGCAAAGATCACCCGGGCGGCCTCGTGGTAACGCTCCGCCGAGGTGAACCAGGGCAGCGCGTGCTCCAGGAGCGTCTTCTCGAAATCCGGGAAAGACGGGTAACGGTGGCCCTTCCGGCGAAAGACCGGGTTGGCGACGTACGCCACGGGGTCCAGGGGGCGCAGGAGGCTGTCGTAGGGCAGCGCCCCCTCGATGTGGAGGTGGGTCTCCGTCTTCGGGAGTGCCTGGATGAAGGCGTCCACGGTGTCGGAGGAGGAGTCTAGCATACCTATCAACGAATCCGTATTCGTCGATATGATCAAGCTCAACCGGCGAGCAGGTACTCCGGGTTCAACTTGTGGAGCGCCTTCGGGACAAAGATACCGTCCTTGCGGATGAGCTTCCCGTCAAAGTGGATCTCGCCGCCGCCGTACTCGGGGCGCTGGATGCAGACCATGTCCCAATGCACCTGGCTCTTGTTGCCGTTGCCGCATTCGTCGTAGGCCTGCCCGGGGGTGAAGTGGAATGACCCGGCGATCTTCTCGTCAAAGAGGATGTCGCGCATGGGCTCTAGGATGTGCGGGTTGAACCCGATCGCGAACTCGCCGATGTAGCGGGCCCCCGAGTCGCTGTCCAAGATCTGGTTCAGTTTTCTCGTGTTGTTGCTCGTCGCCTCGACAATCCGGCCCTTCTTGAAGACCAGGCGGATGTTGTCGAAGGAGCTCCCGAGGTAGACCGTCGGGGCGTTGTACGAGATGACCCCCTCCACCGAGTCCTTCACCGGGCAGGAGAAGACCTCGCCGTCGGGGATGTTGTACTGGCCGCCGCATTCCTTGGATCCGATCCCCTTGATGGAAAAGCGCAGGTCGGTGCCCGGGCCGGTGATCCGCACCTGGTCCGTCTTGTTCATGAGCTCCGAGAGGGCCTTCATCCCCGGGCGCATACGGGCGTAGTCGAGCGTGCAGACCTTGAAGTAGAAGTCCTCGAATGCCTCTGTGCTCATCGCCGCCTGTTGCGCCATCGCGGGCGTGGGCCACCTGAGGACAACCCACTTCGTCTTGTTTACGCGACGATCGATCACGGGCTTCATCAGCCGGCTGACAAGCTGGACCCGCGAGGAGGGAACATCCGACGCCTCGAAAATGTTCTCGGAGCCTCGGATCGCGATGTAGGCCTGCATCTTTTCCATGCGGTGGAGCTCGACCTCGGAGAGCGCCTGGTACTGCGCCTCCTCGGCGCCAAGCGACATCTCCCGGGTAATGCGCGCCCGGTGGAGCTGGACAAAGGGATGGGCGCCGCAGGCCCGCGCCGCGCGGACGAGGGCGATCACCATGGCGTCCGGCACGTCGAAGGCGTCGATGAGGACGTTCTCGCCCTTCTTCAGGGCGGCGGAGAAGCCGGTGAGTCCCTCGGCCAGTTGGGTGAAGCGGGAGTCAATGATCATGGCAGAAGGTCAGTAACGCCCGAGGCGGCCCGCCCCGCAAGAGCGTTCTGGGGGAAGCAAATGCGGCCGACGGCCTCGTCGAAGTCGGCCGCACCCCGGATGATCTCGATCTCAAGGCGCAGGTAGTAGATGGGCAAGGGGCTGCCGGCCGCGTCGGAGATCCTGACGGCGTCCTTCTCGGTGGTCACCAGGCACTCCGCGTTCTCGCGTTCGGCCGCGCCGTAGAGGTCCTCCAGGTCCTCCGGCGTGTAGCGGTAGTGGTCCAGGAAGCGCTCGCGCCCCACCAGGAGCGCTCCCAGGTCCCGCAGGAATTTCTCGAAGCTCTCCGGCGTCGCGATCCCGCTGAAGGCGAATATCCGCCGGCCCTTGAGCCAGTCGAGCGGCTGGCGCTCGGGCGACCCGGCCGGGTTCGCGTCCAGCCTCTGGAGGTACTTCGGCTTGTGGGCGCACTCGATCACGTCGGCGTCGGGCCGATACTTGGCGATCAGGGCCTCGAGCTCGGTGTCGCGCGTGCCGTTCGACTTGGTGAGAAAGATGTAGTTCGCGCGCTTCAGGTGCTTGACCGGCTCCCGCAGGATGCCCCTCGGGAGCATGTGGCCGTTGCCGAAAGGGTTCGTCTTGTCGACCAGCAGCAGGTTGAGCCGGCCCTTGAGCGGCAGGTACTGGAACCCGTCGTCCAGGACCAGCGTGTCGCAGCCGTACTTCTTGATCGCATAAGCCCCGGACTTAACTCGGTTCTTGTCGACCAGGACAACGACCCCCGGCAGGTTGCGGGCGAGCATGTATGGCTCGTCGCCGGCCTGCTCGCTGTCGAGGAGCACGTTCTGCCCGTCGCTCACGACACGGGGGGGAGGCTCATCGGTGTGGGTGATCCCGTACCAGGCCTTTTTCCAGAACGGCGGGGCCTTGCTCTTGTAGCCCCGGCTCAGGATCGCCACCTTGCGCCCGCGATCGCGGAGCGCCTTTGCAAACTTCTCCACCACAGGGGTCTTGCCCGTGCCGCCCACGGTCAGGTTCCCGACGACCACGACCAGGCACCCCAGGGGGTGGTCACGGAGGATGCGGTTGCGGTAGAGCCAGAGGCGGAGTTGCACGATGCCGCTGAAGAGCCAGGAGAGGACGTGAAGCAGGCTGCCGAAAATGACCGCCCCGGTGTCCGCGCGCCTGCCGAGCACGACGTCGACCGTGTAGAGCTCGAACGCTTGGAATTTACGTTTGATCCAGGACTGGGACATGGGCGGTGGTCTTGGGAAGGCCCCCTTGGGGAATGAAGGTTGACGCCGCGGTCTACGTAAACTGTTTTCAACACTCCACGCGGATCAACCATGGCCTACAAACTCTTCATTCCCGGCCCCATCGCCGTATCTGAAAAAACGCTTCGCGCAATGGCGCAGCCCATGATCGGTCACCGGAGCACGGACTTCGTGGCCCTTTACCAGGCGCTCCAGCCCGAGCTCCAGACCCTCTTCGGCACGAAGGACGCCGTCTACATCTCGACGAGCAGCGCTTGGGGCGCGATGGAAGGGTCCATCCGCAACGTCGTGAAGGCGAAGGTACTCAACTGCATGAACGGGGCCTTCTCCGACAAGTGGTACGACGTGTCGCTTCGCTGCGGCAAGCAGGCCACGGCCCTCAAGTTTGAGTGGGGCCAGCCCGTGGACCCCGAGGCTGTCCGCGCCGAGCTCGCCAAGGGCGGCTACGACGCGATCACCCTTATCCACAACGAGACCTCGACGGGGTGCATGAGCGACCTGGAAGCGCTGATGGCGGTCATTCGGCAGTTCCCCGACGTAATCTCGATCGTGGACGTCGTGAGCTCGTTTAGCGCCCTTTCGATTCCCAAGGACAAGCTAGGGATCGACATCATGATCACCGGTTCGCAGAAGGCGCTCGCCCTGCCCCCGGGCCTTGCCCTCCTTTCGGTCTCCAAGCGCGCCCTCGACCGGGCTACCGGGATCCAGGAGCGCGGCTATTACTTCGACTTCCAGGAGTTCCAGAAGAACCACGAGAACGGGATGACCCCGAGCACCCCGGTGATCCCCCTGATCTACGCCCTGAAGTCGAAGCTCGAGGACATCAAGAGCGAGGGCCTGGAGGCCCGCTACGCCCGGCATGCCCGCCTCAACAAGACGGTCCGCGACTGGGCGCTCGCCAAGGGATTCAAGGTTTTCGCGAAGGAGGGCCACGGCTCGGTCACGCTCAACTGTTTCGCCAACACGCTCGGCTACGACCTGCCCGCCCTCAACAAGATCCTCAAGTCGAAGCACAACCTGGTGATCGACGGCGGCTACGGCAAACTCAAGGGTAAGACGTTCCGCATCTCCAACATGGGAGACGAGACCGATGCCACGATTGCGGCGCTCATCGCCTCGCTCGACAGCGCACTTTCCGAGACCCCAAAAGCTGCGGCCTAACCCCCTGCCTAAAAAACTTATACTTGATTTCCCTCCGCGCCGGGCCTATCGGCTCGCGACTTCATGAAGTCACTCATCATCGCGGAGAAGCCGTCGGTTGCGGCTGATCTGGCGCGCGCGCTCGGGAAAGTGCCCAAGAAGGGCGACCACTTCGAGAATGACGACTACGTCATCTCCTCGGCCGTGGGCCACATTGTCGAGCTGCAGATGCCCGAGGACATCGACAAGAAGAAGTATGGGTTCTGGCGCCTGGACGCGCTGCCCATCATCCCCGAGAAGTTCCAGCTTAAGCCGATCGAGGAATCCAAGGAGCGGTTCAACCTCCTGAAGAAATTGCTCGCCCGAAAGGATATCGAAGTCGTTATCAACGCGTGTGATGCGGGACGCGAGGGCGAGCTGATCTTCACCTACATCTACCAGCTGACGAAGAGCAAGCTGCCGGTGAAGCGCGCCTGGATGCAGACCATGACGCAGGAGGGCATCCGCGAGGCCTTCAACAACCTGAGGGACGGCGAGAAGATGCGGGGCCTGGCCGAGGCGGCCCGCTGCCGCAGCGAGAGCGACTGGCTGATCGGGATCAACGGGACGCGCGCCCTCACCAAGCGCATGTTCGGGTCGCGCGCGGGCAACGTGGCCTCGGTCGGCCGCGTGCAGACCCCCACGCTTGCGATCGTCTACGCCCGGGAGCTTGAGATCCGCAACTTCAAGCCCCGCGCCTATTGGCAGATCTCCGCAGAGTTCCAGGTCGCCAAGGGGACCTACGAGGGCATCTACCAGCGCCCCGACTTCAAGAAGAGCGAAGGGGACGAGCACGACCGGGTGGACCGGATCTGGGACAAGGCGAAAGCCGAGGCGATCCTTTCGGCCTGCCGCTCGACCGCCGACGCCACCGTGCGCGAGGATAAGAAGGCGAGCACCCAAGCCTCCCCTCGCCTCTACGACCTGACGACCCTCCAGCGTGAGGCGAATAACCGCTTCGGGCTCTCGGCACGGCGCACCTCCCAGATCGCCCAGGCGCTCTATGAGCGCCACAAGATGATCACCTACCCGAGGACCGACTCCAGGGCGCTCCCGGAGGACTACATCCCGACCTGCCGCCAGGCTCTCCTCAACCTCCAGGGCGACCTGGCCGCGCACGCCAACAAGGTGCTCGAGGAGCAGTGGCTCGGGCCCAACAAGCGCATCTTCAACAACGCCCAGATCTCGGATCACTTCGCCATCATCCCGACCGTCGAGACGCCGAAGCCCCTGGAGGACATGGAGGCGAAGATCTACGACATGATCGCCAGGAGGTTTGTGGCCGTGTTCTACCCCTCCGCCGAGTTCGACATCACCACGCGCTTCAGCACCGTGGCCGGCCACGACTTCAAGACCGAGGGCAAGGTCCTCACCTTCCCGGGCTGGCTCGCCGTCTACGGCAAGTCGACCCTGGAGGAATCCTCCCCCGACTCCAAGACCCTGCCCGCGCTCGACAAGGCGGACGGAACCCCTCCCCACGCCGCCGTCAAGGACCCGCAGATCCATGAGGAGTCGACGCGGCCGCCCCCGCGCTACACCGAGGCCACGCTCCTCTCCGCGATGGAGGGTGCCGGCAAGCTGGTCGAGGACGACGAATTGGCCGAGGCCATGAAGGAGCGCGGGCTGGGAACGCCCGCGACCCGGGCCGACACGATCGACGGGCTGATCAACACCCGCTACGTGGAGCGCGCACAGCGGGAGCTCGTGCCCACGCCGAAGGCCGAGCAGATCCTCCAGTTCCTGATCGCCGTCAAGGCCGAGGGCATAACCAGCCCCGACATGACCGGCGAGTGGGAGTTCAAGCTCCGGCAGATGGAGCACGGGAAGTTCCCGCGCGAGAAGTTCATGGCCGAGGTGGTCGAGACCACCAAGGGGATCGTCCAGGGCGTGAAATCCTTCGAGGAGGACGACTCCGCCGCACGCGAGACCGACATCATCTCGCCCACGGACGGCAAGCCCCTGATCGAGACCCTGCGCGGCTACAAGTCGAAGGACGGGGAGCTCATGATCTACAAGGTCATCGGCAACCGAAAGATGGCCGAGAGCGAGGTCAAAGACCTGCTCGTGAACGGCCAGATCGGCCCCCTGGACGGATTCCGCTCAAAGGCGGGCAAACCCTTCAGCGCGGTGCTCAAGTACAACAAGGAGGAGAAGAAGGCGGAGTTCGTTTTCGACGGCCAGAGGGACGCGAACGGCGGAATCAAGATCGACTTCACCGGGCTTGTCCCGGTTGCCCAGGCCCCGCTCTCCCGCTATCCCGCGGGGACCGAGGTCTATGAGACCCCGCAGAGCTGGGTCGTGCGCTCGGTCGCCAACGGCGAGGACAAGATCCTCACCCGCTGCTCCAAGCGGATCCTTTCGCGCGACATCCCTCTCGACCAATTCATGAAGATGCTGGAGACCGGCAAAACCGACCTCCTGGAGAAGTTCTGGAGCCAGAGAACGCGCCGGCCGTTCAGTGCATTCCTGGCCCTGAAGGAGGACGGGACGACCGGCTTTGAGTTCGCTCCCCGTGCCCCCAAGGACCCGAATGCCCCTCCCAAGGGACGCCGGACCAAGCGCAAGCCGGCAGAGGCAAAGCCTGAGGCGCCGGCTGAGCCCCAGGCCTAGGCCCAGTCCGGCCCTTTTCGGGTAACCTTCCTGCGCGGCCTGCGTCTAACCCTACGCCACCGTGAAATCCCCGTCCAATTTCCTGATCGCGCTCCTGGCCGCCTTGGCGTTCGCCTTCGGCCTTCTTGCCTGGAACGAGCACCGGGACCTGGTAGTCCTGCGCGCCAAGCTTGCCGGTGGCGACGGGGCGCTGCTGGCCCGCAAGCTCTCCGACGCCCAGAAGACCATCCGCTCGCTTGAGGACCGCTTGGCTGCGCTCAGGGGGCGCGGCGGCCGGGCCGCGGAAACCGCCGCGGCCGGTGCCGGCGACGACCCGGGCCTCGGGGGCCCGAGGCAAGGCGGGCGATTCGGGGCATTTGCGGCCCTGAGCAACAATCCCCAGTTCCAGAAGCTGATGGCGATCGAGGTGAAGGGCCGCATCAGCCAGACCTACGGCCCCCTTTTCAAGGCGCTCAACCTCAGTCCCGAGCAACTCAACCAGTTCCAGTCGCTCCTGGCCGACAAGCAGCAGGCGATGATGGACGTCCTTCAGGCCGCCCGGGAGCAGGGCGTGAACCCGAGGACCGACCCCGAGGGGTTCAAGGCGCTCATGAGCCAGGCCGTTGCGCAGACAGACCAGAGCATCCAGCAGGTCCTGGGGGACGCCGGCTTCCAGCAGTACCAGCAGTTCCAGCAGACGCTGCCCGAGCGAAACGTTGTGAACAGCCTCCAGCAGCAGCTCAGCTACACGCAGTCCCCCTTGACCGACGACCAGGCAAACCAGGTGATCGCCCTCCTCCAGCAGTCCCAGCCCCAGCGCGACGGAAGCGGCACGGGCGGGCTTGGAGGTGCCGGGGGCCCGGGCCCCGGCGTCTTCGGCCTCTTGAACGGGGGCGGGACGGCCAAGGTCACCGACCAGGCCATCAACCAGGCCCAGGGCATCCTGACGGCCACGCAGTTGGCCGCCCTCCAGCAAATCCAGCTGCAGCAGCAGGCGCAGCAACAAATCCAGCAGCTAATGCGATCCGCCAACCAGGGTAATGCCCCGGGATCGCCCTCTCAGGGAACGCCTTCCGCGCCCGCCACTCCGCCTGTCTCCGGCGTCAAGGGCTAGCGCATGACACGCTCGGCGATGAATACGCTTGAGGGCCGAGCTGGCCCAAGCGTACGCTGTGGGTCCCTATGATCGTAACCACTGCGCAGCTCTTCAAGCACGCCTATGGCAAGTACGCCGTAGGCGCGTACAATATCAACAATGCGGAGCAGGCCATGGGCCTCTTCCGCGGCTGTATCGACTCGCAGGCCCCCTTCATCATCCAGATCTCCAAGGGCGCCCGCAAGTACACCGACAAGCGCATGCTTGAGGCCATCATCCGCGCAGCCGGAGATATATTCCCCGACGCGATCTACGCCGTCCACCTGGACCACGGCGACGAAGAGACCTGCTACGATTGCATCAAGTCGGGCTTCTACAGCTCGGTGATGATCGACGCCTCCCACGAGAGCTTCGACAAGAACGTCGCGATCACCAAGCGCGTCGTCGACGCGGCCCACGCGAAGGGCCTCTCCGTCGAGGCCGAGCTCGGCATGCTCGGCGGCGTCGAGGAGGACATCAAGGTCGAGGACGGCCACGCCACCCTCACGAACCCGACCGAGGCCCTGGACTTTGTGAAGAAGACCGGCTGCGACTCCCTGGCCTGCGCCATCGGGACGAGCCACGGCGCCTACAAGTTCAAAGGCCGCCAGTCCCTGCACTTTGACGTCCTTAAGCAGATCCAGACCCTCCTGCCCGGCTACCCGCTGGTCATGCACGGGAGCTCCTCGGTCCCGAAGGACGAGGTCGACCGCATCAACGCAGCCGGGGGCAAGATGCCCAACGCCGTTGGAGTCGATCCCAAGGAATACCTGCCCGCCGCGAAGTTGGGAGTCACCAAGGTGAACATCGACACCGACGGCCGCCTGGTCTGGTGCCGCGTCCACCGCGAGTTCTTCCGCGACAAGCCGGGCGACTTCGACTTCCGCCCGCCGGGCAAGATCTTCATGGACGAGTACGCGAAGTTCATCGCGAGCCGCAACGTGCTCCTCGGCTCGGCCAACCAGCTGGCCGACCTGCGCAAGTCCCTAGGGAAGTAAGCCCCCTCCCTTTAAGCCCAGTGCTCAAAGGCCGGCCGGCTTCATCGCCTGCCGGCCTTTTCGTGTCCGGCACGGGGCGCCTCCATTGGCACCCTCGGCCGGGTCCCTGACTTCCTAGCAACCGGAGTCACTTCATTGCAGAAACCCTGTAAGGAAGGCTACTAGCAAGCATCTAATCGGGGAGATGAATACCCCTGCCGCCCCCACCCCGCCGTTGGCCGCGCCCGGTCCAACCGAACTCCGGCGATACGCGGTCACCACGGCAATGGTCGCCCTGTGGATGTCGATCGGGTGGGCCCTGGGCCTCACGGCAAACGGCTACCTCCTCCTCGGCATACCGCTCCTGGTCCTCTTCCAGTGCTTTGTTGCACGGAGACCCCTCTTTGAGGTGTGGTTTGCCCAACCCGGGCGCCCCAGGATGCCAGCGTTGGCCTGGCTCGTGGCCGCGGCCTTCATGATCCAGCCGGTCTACGACCTGGTAACATGGAAGACCCCCGGCCTAGACGTCCAACTCTGGCTCATCGTCGCCACGCTCGGGGCGGTGCCGCTCTCGTGGTCGCTCTTCGCCTGCACCCGCGCGCAGTGGCGCCTGCTCGGCCTGTGCGTGCTCACCGCGGGCTCCGCCGGGATCCTCGTCCTCGTCATCAGCTTCTTCGTCCGCTCGCACTCCCCCCTGGCGGCTTCCGCCCGGATACTCGAGGGGCTGCGCTCATTCGTCCTGTACCTGCCGGTGTGCTTCATGATCGAGGAGGTCTTCTTCCGCGGATGCCTCGACTCCTACCTGACGCGCGGCGGCGTCAGGGCCCCTTGGCTCTCCGCCTTCTACCTCTCGGCGCTCGGGGGATGGTGGCATTTGCCAACCGTTGCGTTGCAGCCGGAGCACCGGGTCGCGCAGCTCGCGGTGCTCGTGCTCGCGCTGCCCTTGGTCCACTGCGGCGTTGGCGCGCTCCTGTCCATCTTCTGGCGACGGAGCGGCCTCTTGCTTGTCCCGGTCTGCGCGCATGCGTTCATCGACGCCGTGCGCAACGCCCTGCTCTAGGCCCCTCACGGGCGATGGGTCGCCCGGACCCGCCCCTAGGGCAGCCAGGGGAACTTGGCCGCGTTCGGCCGCCGCTTCTCCTGCTGGGCCGAGTGAAACTCTTTGGCCTCCTCGCTCATGTAGTAAAGCAGCGTCGCGTTTCCCGCCAATTCCTGGATGCCCGCCTGCCCGTCGAGCTCCGCATTGAAGGCGCTCTTCAGGAGCCGGATTGCCAGCGGGCTCTTCTGCATGATCTCCGTGGCCCAGGCGACGCCCTCCTTCTCCAGGTCCGCCACCGGCACCACCGTGTTCACGAGCCCCATCTGGAGCGCCTCGGCGGCGCTGTACTGCCTGCAGAGGTACCAGATCTCGCGGGCCTTCTTCTGCCCGACCACGCGCGCCAGGTAGCTCGCGCCAAAGCCGCCATCGAAACTGCCCATCCGCGGGCCCACCTGCCCGAACACCGCGTTGTCGGCCGCGAGGGTAAGGTCGCAGACGACATGCAGCACGTGGCCGCCCCCGATCGAGTACCCGGCTACGAGGGCGATCACGACCTTGGGCATCGAGCGAATGAGTTTCTGCAGGTCGAGGACGTTCAGGCGTGGCACCCCGTCCCCTCCCAAGTAGCCCGCGCTCCCGCGGACTGACTGGTCGCCGCCCGAGCAGAAGGCGTATTTTCCGTCGGTGTGCGGTCCCGCTCCCGTGAGGAGCACGACCCCTATCGCCTGGTCGTCCCGGGCGTCGGAAAAGGCGTCGATCATCTCCGTGATCGTCTCCGGCCGGAAGGCATTCCGCTTCGCTGGCCGGTTGATCGTGACCTTGGCGATCCCGCCCGACTTCTCATAGAGGATGTCGGTGTAGGTCTTTGCGGTTTTCCAGGTGGTGGGCATGGGTTTTTGGGGTCCTTTGATTCGGTCAGGTCGAGGCCGAGGAAAACGCCTCCTTGCGCCAGGCGGCGTCAACCTTGCGGTCGGTCCGGATCTCCAGCACCCGGATCCCGCGTTCGGGAAGGGTCGCAATCAGCGACTCAAAGTGGAGCCAGTCGCTTATCGCGACGTGCTCGACCCCGTGGGCCGCGCAGAGCGTTCCAAAGTTGACCTCCTGGGGCGTGGCGAAGAATTCCTCAAAGATCGGGTCAAACTGGGCGACCGGCAGGTGCTCGAAGATGCCGCCCCCGTGGTTGTTGATGAGGACGACCGTCAAGCTCCCCTTGAGCCGCTTTCCCGCGAGGAGACCGTTCGAATCGTGCAGGAAGGCCAGGTCCCCGGTCAGGAGCACGGCGGACCCTCCCTCGTGCGCGACCCCGAGGGCCGTGGAGAGCGTCCCGTCGATCCCGTTGGCGCCACGGTTGAAGAGGACCCGCAGCCCGCGGTCGTTCGCCGGCCAGAGGAACTCGACGTCGCGGATCGGCATGCTGTTGGCCACCGAGACCAGGGTCTTCGCAGGGAGCTTCCGGCCGAGCAGCCACGCGGCCTTCGGTTCAACGAGTCTGTCCTCCGCGGCAAGGCGGATGTCGAGAGCCCGCAGCGTCCGTTCCTCGTGGATCGACCACAGGCGCTGGTAGCCGTTCGGCGAAAGGGTTTCGGGGAGGCCCTGCGCCAGTGTCGCAACGGGCGCCACGATCCTGCGGGTGGCGCCGTGGAGGGCGTCGCGGCTGTCGGGCCGATCCGTGACGAAGAACACCGGCGCGCCGCTCGCCTCAATGAAGGCGCGCAGGACCTTGCTGGTGGGCCATTCCCCAAGGCAGAGCACAAACTCGGGGCGGAGGGACTCTGCCGCCTTGGGAGAGCGCAGGACCGCGTCGTAGCGGGTCACCAGGAACGGGATGCCGCCGTGGTTGCGGGCAGGCGAGAGCCCGTCGGCCAGGACAGGCCAGCCGAGCTTGCGCGAGATCTCGGCTACGGCCGCCGCATAGGCCGCGGGGTCGGAGGTGAGCACCGGGCCGGCGACGATGAGCCCGTGGACCTCGCTTGGAAAGGCCGGGATCTCCGAAACGGAGAGGACCGGCAGCGGCGCCTGGATGTGGTCGAAGAACTTCTCCCAGTCGACCTGGCTTGCGAAACGATCCGCGATGCCGCCGTCATCCGACGGTACCAGGGGGTCGCGGAACGGGGCGTTCAGGTGCACGGGGCCACGGAAGGGGAAAAGAGTCCGCTCCACGCTCTGCACGATGGTCTGGCGCAGGTAGCCGAGGAGCTTGAGCGAGACTTCCGGAACGGCCAGTTCGTGGAAGAAGCTGACAAATGAGCCGAATAGCCGCTGCTGGTCGATCGTCTGCCCGGAGGCGCAGGCCCGCATCTCGGGGGGGCGGTCCGCCGTGATCACAATCAGGGGGATCCCGGCCTCGTGGGCCTCGATGACGGCGGGATAGTAGTGGGCCCCGGCCGTCCCGCTCGTGCACAGGAGCACCACGGGCCTTAGGTCCCGCTTGGCGAGCCCCAGCGCGAAGAACGAGGCCGAGCGCTCGTCAAGGATGGGGATCGCCTCGAGGCCGGGATGCCGCGCAAAGGCAAAGGCGAGCGGGGTCGACCGCGACCCTGGCGAGACCACGACCGTGCCTACGCCCGAGCGGACGAGCACCTCGGCGACCACGCTTGCCCAGAGGGAGTTCGCGTTGCGGAAATCGAGGGAAGGGGGATGCATGGTCTGGAGGCTAGTTGCCGAGGAGGGCCTCCTGCATAGCCCTAAACTTAAGCTCCGTCTCGGCAAACTCCGTCTCGAGGGTCGACCCCTCGACGATCCCTGAGCCTGCGTACATGCGGGCCTGCTTGCCGGACACAAGCGCCGAGCGAAGGGCCACGATGAACTCCCCTCCCCCACGGGAGTCGATCCAACCGATCGCGCCGCCGTAGAGGCCCCGCGGAAAGGCCTCCAGGCTCTCGATCAGCGGAACGGCGCGCTCCCGTGGGGTCCCGCCCACGGCGGGCGTGGGGTGGAGCCGGCCTAGCATGTCGAGCAGGCGAACCCCTCGCGGCAGCCGAGCCTCAACGGGGGTGTGCAAGTGCTGGATGTTGGAGAGCCGCTTAAGGCCGGGCCTCACGGAGTACCTCAAGTCAAGCCCGAGGGGAGAGAGGCGCCGGACAATCGAGTCGAGCACGATGCGCTGCTCCCGGAGGTCCTTCTCGCTTGATAGAAGGCGATTGCCTAGGGTCGCGTCCTCGCTCGCCGTGGACCCCCGCTCGGCCGACCCGGCAAGCGCCTCGGTCGTCACGACCGAGTCCTCGACCCGGAGCAGGCGCTCGGGGCTTGCCCCGATGAAGCTCTGCCCGAGGCCGTTCGCCACCGAGAACGCATTGCAGTCGGGGAATCGCTGCCGGAGGCCGTTAAGGATCTGCAGCGGATGAAGGGGCGCCGGCGAGCGCACGTCCTTGGCCCGGGCGATCACGATCTTCTCGATCTCACCGCGGCCGATGCGTTCGGCCGCCTCGCTGAGCGCCGTGGCGTAGGTGTTGCGCCCGCCGACCTCAGCGATCGACGTCGCTTTGCGGGGGTGCTTCTCGGGAAGGCCCGGGGCACCAAACTCGAATGACCGGAACTTGGCGTGGGCCCGCCACACCTTGGCCGCTATGGGTTCAATCGGGGAATCCGGCTGGATTAGGAGGTTGGCGACGGCGGTCGTGTGGCCGCCCTTTCGCGCCACCTGCCAGCGGGGCACAAAGACCCGCGCCGCCTCGAAGGGCTCCCCTTCCCCGAGCGTGTCCAGGAAGGAGAACGCCGCGAAGAAGTGGGGTCCGCCGAACGGTATCTCCTGGTCGCCGACGGCGATCGTGTCCTCCAGGACCCGGTCGATGTAGTCCTGGCAGTCCTCGAAGCGGCCGGGGCCCGACGAGGTGAAGGAGAGGACCGACTCGGCGCCTGCGATAGCCCAGCCCTCCGAGGGGCGCTCGGCGTAGAAGTGCCGCTCACCTGGCTCAAAGATCGACTCCAGGACGGCGAGCGGGTCCAGGCTGTCCACCTGGATCGTGATGCTCACCAGGATCGGCCTGCCGGCCTCGGCAGCGGTGTCGCGGCACTCCGCGAGAAACCCGTTCAGCGCCTCGGGCGAGGAATTCGATACGGGATCTAGCGGCAGGATGGTCACGGAGCCTTCGCCTGGGGAGCGGGCCTCGGGAAGAGGACGAGCGATTGGGCGACCTTGGAGGCCGCCAGGCGGCCGTCCCAGGCGAGCTCCTCCGACCAGGTCCCCGCCGGGGTGTAGCCGAGGACGGCATTGATCTTGTCCGTGGCCCCCGGCATCACGGGCCGGAGCGCCACCGAGGCCAGCCGGAGCGCCTCGGCCATCGTCGCCAGCGAGGTCGCCAGGAGCGCCTGGTCGGCCGGCTCGGCCGACTTGCCGAGCTTCCAGGGCGCACGCTTCTCGATGTAGGCGTTGATCGAGCGGATGAACACGAAGAGCCGCTCGAGCGCCGTGTGGAACTGGAACTGCTCGAAGAGAGGCACATACTCCGCACGGGTCTCACCCCAGAGCTTGCGGAGCTCGGCCTCCGCCTCCAACTCGCCGGCGGGCGCCGGGATGGATCCCGCGGCAAACCGGTTGGTCATGTTGAGGACCCGGTTCACCAGGTTTCCCAGGTCGTTCGCCAGGTCGCTGTTGTAGCGGGTGAGGAAGAGCTCGCGCGAAAAGTCGCCGTCCTGGCCCACGTTCATCTCGCGGATCAGGAAGAAGCGGAGCGCGTCGGACCCGAACTCGTCCACGAGGGCGAGGGGGTTGAGCACGTTGCCCTTGCTTTTGGACATCTTTGAGCCGGCCGAAAGCCACCAGCCGTGGGCGAGGATCCCCTTGGGGAGCGGGAGCCCGGCGGCGTGGAGCATGACCGGCCAGTAGACGGCATGCGGGGGCACGAGGATGTCCTTGCCAATCACGTGCCAGGCGGCCGGCCAGGTGCCGGGTTTGTCGGCCACGGCCGAGAAGTAGTTCACCAGGGCGTCGAACCACACGTACGTCACAAAGGCCTCGTCAAACGGGAGCGGGATTCCCCACTCCAGTCGCTCGCGGGGCCGTGAGATGCACATGTCGTTCAGGGGCTCCTTCAGGAATTCCAAGACCTGCTTCTGGCGGTACTTGGGGAAGATGAAGGCCGGGTTGGCGGCGAGGAACTCGAGGAGCCAGGGTTGGTAGGCCTTCAGCTTGAAGAAGTAGTTCGGTTCCACGATCTCCTGCACCTCGCCGTAGATCTCCGGCCACGAGCCGTCGGGATTGCGGTCCTTCTCCTGGAGAAACTGCTCCTGGCGCGTGCTGTAGAACCCGTGGTACTGGCTCTTGTAGATGTCGCCCTTGTCGAAGAGCTTCTGGAGGAGTTCCCTGACCACCTTCTTGTGGCGCTCCTCCGTCGTCCGGATGAAGTCGTCGTTGGAAATCTGGAGCCGCGGGAGCATGGCCTTGAACTCCGCGCTTACGGTGTCGGCGAATTCCTGCGCAGGAACCCCCCGGGCCTTCGCCGTCTGCTGGACCTTCTGGCCGTACTCGTCGGTTCCGGTCAGGAAATGGACCTTGTCGCCCATCAGCCGATGGAAGCGCGAGATGACGTCCGTCAGGATCTTCTCGTAGGCGTGGCCTATGTGGGGCGACCCGTTAACGTAGTCGATCGCCGTTGTGATGTAGAAGTCGGCCATGGAGGGCCAATCCAAGCACAGTTTACCCCCTCCCCGCAAGCCAGCCGACGCACTTCGCGAAGGCCCTGCCGCGGTGGCTCACCCGGTTCTTGGCCTCCGCGGGGATCTCGGCGAGGGTCTGGGAGAAGCCCTCGGGCACGAACAGGGGGTCGTAGCCGAAGCCACCCGCGCCCTTCGGGGACAGGGCGAGCCGGCCCGGGCAGCGACCCTCAAAGGAGATCGCGAACCCATCCGGTCCAACCAAGTAAAGGACGCACACAAACTGCGCTCCGCGCCGCTCCAGGGGGACCCCCTCCATCGCAAGGAAAAGCTTCCGGAGGTTGGCCTTGGGGTCTGCCTCGGGCCCCGCGTAGTAGGCCGACTCGACCCCCGGGGCTCCCCCCAGGGCCTCCACGCAGAGCCCACTGTCGTCGGCGAGCGCCCATCCCCCCGGGGGCAGGAGCGCATGGAGGGCCTCGGCCTTCTTCCGTGCGTTGCCGACAAAGGTTCCCGTGTCCTCGACCACGCTGGGCATGCCCCCCACCTCGGAGGCGGAGGCCACCTGGATCGGTGCGGCTTTGGACGCCGCGCAGTGGGCGTCGGCGAGAGCCTGGAGCTCCGCGGCCTTGTGGGCGTTACCCGAGGCTAAAAAGAGTTTCATCGACCTGGAGTTTCTCGGGGTAGACGACGCGGCCCCGCACTAGGCCGTCGTCCCCGAGCACGGAGCGCCTCAAGTCCGCAAGCCTTACGGCCTGGGAAAGCTTCTCGGTCCGGAGCCCGCTCAAGACCGACTTGGCCTTGTCGTCGGCAAAAAGCAGCGGCGCCTGGTAGCCGAAGAAGTAATCGACCTGGCGCTCGGCCAGGGCGCGGCTGATGAGCTGGGCGCCGCCCTCAAGGAGGACGCCGCCGATGCCCTCGGAGGCGCAGCGGGCGCGGAACCGCCCGAGGGGAACCCGGCCGCTCGGGGACTCGAAGACCCACACCCCGACCCCGAGCGCCCGGAGCTTGCGCATATAGCCCTCGCCCCCGTGCTGGGTGGTGACGACGATCGTGCGGGACGCGAACGGGTCGGTGTAGACCTTGGGCAGGCGGTGGTCCAGGACCGTCCTGAGTCGTCCGTCGAAGACGAAGCGCACGGGGCACCACTCGGGCTCGCCCTCGATCCTGGCCGTGAGCCTCGGGTTGTCCGTCATCACGGTGCCGGCGCCGACCGCGATCGACGGAAAGAGCCTGCGCCAGCGGTGGACATCGGCCCGGGCCTCCTCCCCGGTGATCCACTGCGAGTCGCCGGTGCGGGTCGCGATGCGGCCGTCGATCGTGGTGGCAACCTTGGCCGCGATCAGGGGGCCGCCGGTGGTGACCCAGTGGTTAAAGATCAGGTTAAGGTCCCGGCATTCCTCCTCGAGGACGCCCGTCACGACCTCCACCCCGGCGCGCCTGAGTACATCGTAGCCGCGCCCGGCGTGGGCGGGATTGGGGTCGGTGGCCCCGACGACGACCCGGCGGACGCCCGCCGCCAGGATTGCGTCCGTGCAGGCCCCCGTTCGGCCCGCGGAGGAGCAGGGCTCAAGGGTCACATAGAGGGTCGCCCCGGCAACCGGGTTTCGCAGGAGCGAGGAGAGCGCCGCGCGCTCGGCGTGCGGGCCCCCGTCCCTCTCGTGGAAGCCCTCCGCGGTCACCACGCCATTCTCGACCAGGACGCACCCCACCATCGGGTTGGGGTGCGTCGCGCCCCACGCCCGCTTGGCGAGCTGGAGGGCGTGGCCCATCTGGGCGAGGTCCTCAGCCGCGGACATAGGGGTTGGATTCCTTCTCCTCGCCGATCGTTGTCGGCTCCCCGTGGCCCGAGAGGACGAGGGTCTCGTTCGGCAGCGTGTACAGGCGGGTTCGGATCGACGTCTCGAGCTGGCTCCGGTCGCCGCCCGGCAGATCGGTCCTGCCCACACTGCCCTTAAAGAGCGCGTCGCCGCCGAAGACGACCTTCTCGCCGGGAAAATAAAACATGAGGCTTCCCGGGCAGTGCCCGGGCACATGGCCCACGTTGACCGTGCGACCGAGCGCCTGGAGCGTGTCACCGTCGCCCAGCCAGTGGTCGATCCGGACGGCCTCAAGAGCGATACTGGGCCCGATCCGTGAGCGCATCACCTCCGGGGTCTCATACAGAGGTTGGTCGGCCCGGTGGGCGCTCACCTCAACCCCCGCCTTCCGCACGATCTCGGCCGCACCCTGGGTGTGGTCCCAATGCCCGTGGGTCAGCCAGAGGGCGACGAGCCGGGTGCCCTCCTTTTTCAGGATCGGTTCCACCTTCGCCCACACGCCCAGGGGGGCGTCGACCAGTACCGCCTGGCCCGACTCGGGCTCCGACAGGAGGTAAGCGTTGGTGGGGATGGGTCCGGCCGGGAGGCAATGAACGTTCACGTCGCAAAAAGAGAACTTTCCCGGCGATCCGCAATGGCGAAAATTCCCTTCACCTTTGCGCCCCCAGCGGATACCGATACACCCTTTTCCATGCCGACCCTCAAGTTTGCCGTACTCGCCGGAGATTACATTGGACCCGAAGTGATGGCCGAGGCCCTCCGGGTCCTCGAGCATGTCGCCGGGCAGGAGGGGCTCGTCCTCCAGCACACGGCCGCCGACGTCGGGGGAGCGGGGATCGACAATCACGGCAAGGCGTTGCCTGACTCGACCTTACGCATCTGCGAATCCAGCGATGCCATTCTCTTCGGGTCGGTCGGTGGCCCAAAATGGGAAAAACTCCCGCCGAAGGAGCAGCCTGAGCGGGCCGCGCTTCTTCCTATTAGAAAACACTTTACGCTTTTTGCAAACATCCGCCCGGGACTCCTCTACAAGGAGCTCACGGCGGCCTCGCCCATCAAGACAGACCGCATTCCGGAGGGGATCGACATGGTCTGCATCCGCGAGCTGACCGGAGGCCTCTACTTTGGGAAGCCGAAGGAGACGACCACCCTGCCCGACGGCGACCTGCAAGCTGTCGACACGATGATCTACAGGAAGAGCGAGATCGAGCGGATCACCGCGACGGCCATCGCCACGGCCCGCACCCGCAAGCACAAGCTCTGCTCGATCGACAAGGCCAACGTCCTGGAAACCTCCGTCCTCTGGAGGAAGACGGTCACCGAGTACGTGGCCAAGCACGCCCCCGACATCGAGCTCACCCACATGTACGTGGACAACGCAGCGATGCAGCTGGTCCGCGGGCCTAACCAGTTCGACGTGATCGTCACCGAGAACATGTTCGGGGACATCCTCTCCGACGAGATGGCGGTCATCTGCGGGAGCCTGGGAATGCTCAGTTCGGCCTCGCTCGGGGCGGGCAAGAACTCTCTCGGCCTGCCCTTCGGCCTCTACGAGCCGGCGGGCGGAACTGCCCCGGACATCGCCGGAAAGGGAATCGCCAACCCCTGCGCCCAGATCCTGTCGACGGCTCTCATGCTCCGCCACAGCTTTGGTCTCGACCGGGCGGCCTCCCGCATCGAGGTCGCCGTGAAGAAGGCCGTCACCTCGGGTAGCCGCACGGCCGACATCGCCTTCGGGGGCGCCTCTATCGGAACCCGCGCCATGGCGGACGCAGTCATCTCCGCCCTATGAAATCCTCAGAGATCCGCCAGTCCTTCCTCGATTTCTTCGCGGCGCGCGGCCACACGATCGTCCCGTCGAGCTCCCTCCTGCCCGACTCCCCGGGGCTATTGTTCACGAACGCCGGGATGAACCAGTTCGTGCCCATCTTCCTTGGCGAGCGGGCACCCAATCTCTCCCAGTGGGCCGGGGCGCGGCCCGCCAAGGACACCCGCGCCGCCGACACCCAGAAGTGCATCCGGGCCGGCGGCAAGCACAACGACCTCGAAGATGTGGGCTTCGACACATACCACCACACGCTCTTCGAGATGCTCGGCAACTGGTCCTTCGGGGACTACTTCAAGCGAGAGTCCCTGGAATGGGGCTGGGAGCTCGTGACGAAGGTCTGGGGAGTGCCGCCGAAGCGCATCTTCGCCACGGTCTACTCGCCCGACAAGTCGAAGGGCGACCCCTCCGATTTCGACCAGGAGGCGTTCGACATCTGGTCGGCCCTCTTCAGGAAGGCCGGCCTGGACCCGGCCGTCCACGTGGTGCACGGCGGCAAGAAGGACAACTTCTGGATGATGGGCGAGACCGGTCCCTGCGGACCGTGCAGCGAGATCAACGTGAACCTCCTGCCCTCCGACGACGAGAAGGCCGGCCGGCAACTCGTCAACTCGGGCTCCCCGCGCTGCATCGAGATCTGGAACCACGTCTTCATCCAGTTCAACGCCAATTCGGACGGCACGTTCTCGCCGCTCGCTGCCAAGCACGTCGACACGGGAATGGGGTTTGAGCGGGTGTCGGGCATTGTCGCCACGACAAAAGGCTTCACCGACTTCTCGGCCGAGCCCTCGAACTACAATTCCGACGTGTTTGCCCCCATCTTCGCGGCGATCGCCGCCCTCTCGGGCAAGACCTACACGGGAAGCGTTCCCAGGGCCCGCACCGGCCTCACCGAGCAGGAGCGCACCGACGTCGCCTTCCGGGTTCTGGCCGACCACGCGCGGTGCGTCTGTTGCGCGATCTCCGACGGAATCCTCCCGGGCAACGAGGGGCGCAACTACGTGATCCGGCGTATCCTTCGCCGCGCGGCGCTCTACGGCCGCCACCTTGGGCTCTCGACCGGCTTCTTCGAGCGGCTGGTCGACCCGGTCGTGGCGTCCCTGGGCGACGTCTTCCCCGAGCTCAGACGCCAGGAGTCGACCTTAAGGCGGGTGATCCGTTCCGAGGAGGAGAGCTTCGGCCGCACGCTGGAGCGGGGCCTCAGGCGCTTCGACGAGGCGGCCGCCTCCGGGAGCCTACCGAGCCAGACGGTCTTTGAGCTCTACGACACGTACGGCTTTCCGCTCGACCTGACGCAGGTGATCGCCGCCGAGCGCGGCATCACGGTCGACGCCCAGGGCTTCGAGAGCCTGATGGAGCAGCAGCGGGAGCGCGGCCGGGCGGCCCAGAAGAAGGAGATCATTGTCGCCGCCACGGAGGGCTCCGCCGCGGTCTCCCACGAGCCCACGATCTTCACGGGCTACCTGCTCGACCGCGAGCGGGGCACGCGCGCCACACTCCTCGAGGTCGTGACGACGGCCTCCGGCACCTTCCTCGTCTTCGACCAAACCCCCTTCTACGCCGAGATGGGCGGGCAGCTCGGCGACACGGGCCACGCGCTCATCGCCGGCGTCGGCCTCACGATCATCGACACCGTCAAGGACAAGTTTGGCCGGCACCTGCACAAGCTGGCCCCCGAGGCCAAGGCGCCCCTTGCCGGAGCCTCGGCCGAGCTGGCCGTCGACCTCTCCCGGCGCCGGGCCATCCAGCGCAACCACACGGCGACCCACCTGCTCCACTGGGCGCTTCGCAAGGTGCTCGGCACCCACGTGCGCCAGGCCGGCTCCCTCAATTCCCCGGAGCGGCTTCGCTTCGACTTTTCGCACTTTGAATCCGTGACCCACGCCCAGCTGCGCGAGATCGAGGAGCTCGTCAACCAGCGCGTCCTGGAGAACGCATCCGTCGTGGCCTACGAGGTCGACTTCGACAAGAAGCCCGAGGGAACCCTCGCCTTCTTCGGCGAGAAATACGGCAAGGTCGTTCGGGTGGTGGACATCGGGGGCTACAGCCGCGAGCTGTGCGCGGGCACCCACGTCCTGACGACCGGAGAGGTCGGGCTGATCAAGGTCGTCCACGAGAGCGCGATCGCAGCCGGCACCCGCCGGATCGAGGCCGTCGCCGGCGACGGGGCCTACCGCCACGCCCTGCATGCCTTCGACACGGTCGAATTTGTCGCCCACCGCCTCGGCGCCTCCCGCGAGGACCTGCACGCCCGCGTCGAGGCTCTCCTCGCCGAGAAGGCCGAGTCCGAGAAGAAGCTCCGCGCCTTCGAGCAGAAGGCGGCCGCCAACCTGGCCGGAGAGCTGGCCGCCAAGGCCACTGAGGTCGACGGCCTCAAACTCGTGTCGTCGGTCGTGGCCGCGGAGAGTCCGGACGCGCTCCGGGCCCTGGGGTCCCAGGTCCTCGGCCAGATTGGCGAGGGCGTGGTCCGCCTCGGCGCCGCCTTTGGAGAGAAGGCCACCGTCGTGGCCTTCGCCTCGCCCTTGGCCATCAAGGCCGGCTACCAGGCCGGGAAGATCGTGAACGAGCTGAGCCTCCTCCTCGGGGGCAAGGGCGGCGGAAAGCCCGATTTCGCCATGGGAGGCGGCCGCGATGTCGCCAAGCTGGAGCAAATCCTGGCGTCCCCCTTGCCGAAGCCGGCACCCGGGACAAAGTAGGCCCATGCCCATGCCCCAAGGGGTCGCCTCGACCATGCTCGACTGCGTCCTGGCATTCGACGCCAACAACCGGCTGGCCGTTCGGCGCCTGGGATCGAAGGCCGGCCTGCCCTTCACCGGGACGGGCATTGAGATGGCCCTCCAGAGGCTTGAGTCCTCGTTCAAGGAGCATACCGCCCTGCAGGAAAGGTTCGCGGTGGAGGCGGGCGGGCGCTCCTACCGAGTCCACCTGACGCAGGTCGAGGGGGCCGCGCTCGACTCCGAGGTGGCGTTTGAATCCGTCGAGCAGCTCCGCGCTCGGCCCGAGGCCCTTGCGCCCTCCCTTTACGGCATCCTCGGGGCCCTCGAGCCCCACCTGATCGAGATCCCCTACCTGAGCCTCGGGGAGAACGACTTCATCTACAAGTTCAGGCCCGAGAAGGAGCGGAACACGGCGATCTACGACCAGGACGCCGCAGCCGGGGTCATCTACGGGTCGCGCCTGTGCGCCGCCATCAAGGCGCTCGCGCGCCGGCACGAGCGCACCGCCACCGCACCCGTGGCCCTCGACTTCGGAGCGGTCCATTACCTGGTCCCGAGCCACTTCGGATTCTGCCTCGGGGTGAAGAACGCGATCGAGCGGGCCTACGAGAGCCTGACGGAAAACCCCGGCAAGCGGGTCTTCATGCTCTCCGAGCTGATCCACAACCCGTTTGTGAACGACGACCTGCTCCAAAGGGGGCTGCGCTACCTTCAGACCGACAAGGGCGTCCCCCACCCCGCCGGCCCCGGGGGACCCGACCTCTGGGACACGTTGACCCCCGAGGACATCGTCATCATACCGGCCTTCGGCGCCACCGACGAGGACAAGCGCCGGCTGGTAGCCAAGGGGATCGCCGTCCGCCAGTACGACGCCACGTGCATGCTGGTGGAGAAAGTCTGGAAGGCGGCGCGGGCCTACGGCCGCGAGGGCTACACCGTCGTGATCCACGGCAAGCACGAGCACGAGGAGACCAAGGCCACGTTTTCAAACACCCGGCGCTACGCCCCGGCGATCATCGTGCGCAACCTCGAGGAAACCCGGCTCCTCGGCGAGCTCATCTTGGACCCCTCGCCCTCCGCCGGAGAGCGCTTCAGGACGCTCTTTGCCGGGAAATACACCGAGGGGTTCCGGTTCGACCGCGACCTGGCGCAGGTGGCCGTCGTCAACCAGACGACCCTCCTGATGAACGAGACCCGGGAGATCATCGCCTACCTCAGGGACATCTTTGCGGTGAAGCATGGACCCGACCTGCCCGGGGCGCTGCCCCGCGTGGGGGGCCAGGGCCGAAACGACACCCTCTGCTACGCCACCCAGGTTAACCAGGATGCGCTCGCCCGGGCGCTCGAGGAGCCGCTCGACGCCGCCTTCGTGATCGGGGGCAAGAACAGCTCGAACACCTACCAGCTCTACCGCCTGTGCGAGAAGCGGCTCGGGGAGCGCGCTTTCTTCATCCAGAGCGAGGCGAACATCCTCTCGCCGACAGAGGCCGAGCACTACGTCTTCCCTGCGAAGGGCCTGCCCGGGCAGGTGGGCCACGTGGAGAAAAGGCCCCTGTGGGGCGGGACCGCTCCGGAGGCCGGTGCGCCCGCCCGGCGCATCCTTGTGACCGGGGGGGCCTCCTGCCCCGACGGGATCATCCAGCAGGTCATCTGCCGGATCAACAGCTTCTACCCCAAGGGGCAGATACGCGACATCGAGGCCGTCCTCGCCGACCTGGGGGAGTCCTAGAAGCGGACGGTGAGCCCGCCCTTGACGCCCTCTTGGCTGCCGAAGTCGATTGTCGAGGTGTAGGAGGTCGAGGGTCCGCTGGGAACCGACTGCTTGTAGCTTCCGGCGCTCTGGTAGAGGCCGCCCATGTAGAAGCCGGCCGTATCGGTCAGCTCATACTTGAGGTTCACATCAACGTAGTAGCCCGGCAGGATGTGGTTGTTCTGCTTTGAGTAGAGGTCCGTGAACTCCTCGCCGGTGGCGATCTTCAGGTCCTCAAGAACGTTCAGGATCGAGCCCGAGTAGATGAACATAGGACCCGCGCTCGCCGTCAGGTCGAAGTGCTTCCAGAACGGCAGCTCGATGGTGGGGCCAAACCTCAGCGTGTAGTACGCCCCCTCGATGAAGTAGCGGTTGGTGGTCGTGATGAAGGTGTCGGTCAAGGTCCGGCTAAGGGGCACGTTGCCGAGAAGGATCTGCTGGGTGATGCTCTGGCTGGCCGTTCCGGTGGTGGTGCCCGTCACGGGCAGCCCCAGGGAGTTGTAGACCGTCTGGCTCACGTTGCTCGGCGAGGAGAAGGGGGCGGAAGGCGGCACTTGCCCAAAGAGGTCATACTCGTCGGCCAGGGTCGTGAGCGTCGTCGGAACCCCGGCATAAACGCTCGAATGGATGTCCGCAATCGAGAAGCCACCCGAGAGGCTCCACTTGAAGTGCTTGCCGAGCTTGCCCATGTCGTGGTCGAGGATCAGCTCGACGCCCGCGTTGGACTGGCCGTAGACCTGGTGCGCCGAGGTGTCCGTGACCTCGACGGCGTAGGTGTGAAAGGCGATATTGCCGTCCGGCAAAAGCTGATTTGAGTTCGTGTTGTAGTTCCAGAGCAGGGACGAGTTGTTCGCGTAGCTCCACGTGTTCGTCTTGCCGTCCGACTGGATGGGGTGTGTGACCGTACCGCCCAGGGCCGAGATCACCGTCACCGTGCGTGCGTCAGGGGAGACGGTGCCGTCGATGTAGGTGCGCGAGATGTTCGGCACCGAGACCGTCGTGCTGTCGCCCGGGTTGACCGTCGAAGGGATGGCACCCTGGCCGGCATAGGTCGTCTTGGGCCCCTTCAGCAGGAAACGCCCGCCGAGGCTGAGCGTGGACTTGGGCACGTAGACATACTCGTCCAGCTGGTTGAAATTCGGGATTTCCTCCGGGGCCTGCTGCTCCTCCTTGTCGTCACCCGCAGCACGGAGGCCCACGACGGGCAGACAGGCGAGGCAAAGCGCGATTCGAAGGAGTCTCATACTAGGGTGTTGAAGGAATTGGGACGCCGGGTCCGGAGAAAAGTTGCATCAAAATAGGTCACCCGCGTCAAAAGCGTCAAGAATCATGCCCTCATTTCGTCGTCGTCGGCTGCGGCCTCGTCCTCGGCCTTGAGGGTGGCCGCGGCCTGGGCATCCCCAACCGCCTCGCTTTCCCTGAACTTGCGCAACTTCACCTTCAACTCCTCCTCCTTCTGGTCGAGCTCGATCTCGCGCTCCTGCTGGGCCTGGACCTTCTCAAAGAGCCGGGGTCGAAAATCGAGTAGATGGAACCCTCGCTTGTCGCGTTGATCTTGTTCCACCGGTCGAGCTTCAGGAGCCAGATGCTCGCGTTCGACTGGGTGTCCAAGTCGAACAAAAGGACGCGCTTGCCCATTTTGGCGAGCGCAGCGGCAGTGTTAACAATGAGTGACGTCTTTCCGACGCCACCCTTGTAGTTGATAAAGCTTATTTTGCGCGCCATGCGTTAGATGCGTGTAGTTCGCATACCACCGAACACTGTGCGTGCTGACTTGGCGATCCGCGAGTCAAAAACACCCCGAGTTCCAAACCCTAGCCCCCCGAAATCGCCTTCAGCCTGCATTTATCCCGAGGCCGACCACTTGAAGATCATGGTGGTAAGGGGCGGCAGGGTCAACTCGATCGACTGGGTGTAGCCGTCGTGCGGCACCTCGGTGCTGGAGCGTCCCCCGTCGTTGCCCAGGCCCGAGCCCCCGTAGTACTCGCTGTTGGAGTTGATGACTTCCTTCCACCACCCCCTCCTCGGGACACCGACCCGGTAGGAGCGGCTCGAGCCCCCGAAGTGGCCCACCACCACGAAGAGCGTCTGGTCCGACGCGTCCGAGCGCAGGTACACGACCACGTTGGCGTCGGCGTCCAGGCAGCTGATCCAGCGGAACCCGTGGGGGTTGAAATCGTTGGAGCCAAGGACCGGCTCCGCCACGTAGAGGCGGTTCAGGTCGCCGACCAGCCGGCGGACCCCCTCATGGTCCATGTACTGGCAGAGGTGCCAGTCGAGGCTCGCCGCGTGGTTCCACTCCTGGGCCTGCGCGAACTCGTTGCCCATGAAGAGGAGCTTCTTCCCGGGATAGGCCCACATGTGGGCGTAGAGGGCGCGCAGGTTGGCGGCCTTCTCCGGGATGTGCCAGGCTCCCATCTTGTAGAGCATCGAGGCCTTCCCGTGGACGACCTCGTCATGGGAGAACACCGAGACGAAGCGCTCGGCATACTGGTAGAGCATGCCGAAGGTGAGGTCGTTCTGGTGGAACCTGCGGTGAATGGGCTCCTTCGAGAAATACTGGAGCGTGTCGTGCATCCAGCCCATATTCCACTTCAGGTCGAAACCGAGGCCCCCCTCCGAGGTCGGCTTGGTGACCCCGGGGAAGGAGGTGCTCTCCTCGGCGATCATCAGCCCCCCGGGATAGTAGTGGTGGACCAGGTCGTTCACGCGCCGCAGGAAGTCGATGGCCTCCAGGTTCTCCCGGCCGCCGTAGCGGTTGGGGACCCACTCCCCCGCCCCCCGCGAATAGTCGAGGTAGAGCATCGAGGCCACCGCGTCCACCCTCAGCCCGTCCAGGTGGAACCTGTCGAACCACGCCAGGGCGTTGGCAACCAGGAAGCAGCGGACCTCATTGCGACCGTAGTTGAAGATCAGGGTGCCCCAATCCATGTGCGCCCCCTGCCTGGGGTCGGCGTGCTCGTAGAGATGCGTCCCGTCGAACTCGGCCAGGGCGAAGGCATCCCTCGGGAAGTGCGCCGGCACCCAGTCCAGGATGACGCCCACCCCGCGCTGGTGGAGGTGGTCGACAAACCAGGCAAAATCGTCCGGCGTTCCGAAGCGGTAGGTCGGTGCGAAGAACCCGGTGACCTGGTAGCCCCAGGAACCGTCAAAGGGATGCTCGGCGAGCGGCATCACCTCGATGTGGGTGAAGCCCATCTCGTTGGCGTAGTCGGCCAACTGCGGGGCGGCCTCGCGGTAGGTGAGCGGGCGGTTCCCCTCCTCGGGCTTGCGCCTCCAGGAGCCCAGGTGCACCTCGTAAATCGAGACCGGCCGGTCCAGGTTGCCTGCGCGCTCCAGGCGCCGGGCCATCCAGTCCCCGTCCCCCCAGGCGTGGGAGTCGGCCGGGCACACGATGGCGGCGTTGCCCGGCGGGGACTCAAAGCGGGTTCCGTACGGGTCGGTCTTTACGCGGATGCCGCCGTGGGCGTCCCTAATCTCGAACTTGTACAGGGCTCCCGCGCCAAGGCCCGGGACAAACACCTCCCAGACGCCCGAGGCTCCGAGGCTGCGCATCGGATGGTAGCGCCCGTCCCAGCCGTTAAAGTCCCCGACGACCGAGACCCGGTGCGCCGAGGGCGCCCACACGGCGAACGCCGTCCCCACCACGCCGCCCAGGTCCCTGACGTGGGAGCCGAGCTTGTTGTAGATCCGGTGCTCATTGCCCTCGTTAAAGAGATAGAGGTCCTGGTCGCCGAGCGTCGGCAGGAAGCAGTACGGGTCCCTGAACTGCCGGACCGCTCCGCTTGCGGAGGTGGCCCTCAGCTCGTAGCCGCAGACCTCGGGATGCTTCGGGATGAAGACCTCGAAGAGGCCCTCCGGCGCGAGCACCTTCATCGGGAACACGGCCGGCGGGCTCTGGTCCACCAGGATCACCTCGCAGGAGGCGGCGTCGCGGAGCAAGGCCCGGACCACCAGGCCGCGGCTGCGGCGGTAGGTGATGGGGTGCATCCCGAGCACGGAGTGTGCGGAACCGTGGCGGGCATGCAGGAGGGCCTCGAAATCAGTCTTGGGGAGGATCACTGCTTGGGGTGTGGGATTGGGGCGGAGTGTGGGAGGGGCCCCGTGCCCAAGCGACCCAAAAAAACAGGCGAAGAATTAGCCCGTGTTCTTGAGGCCGCCGCTGATGCCGTTGATCGTCAGTTCGATAACCGCACGGATCTCGTCGGCCTCTCGCGGGGTGAGGCCCGTCCCCTCGCGCAGTCTCCGGATCATGTCGACCTGGATGAAGTTGAGCGGGTCGATGTAGGGGTTCCGCAGCTCCACGGACTTCAGGAGCACGGGCTCGCGGCCGAGGAGCCGCTTCTGGCCGGTGATGCTGAGGATCGCCTTCTCCGTCAGCTCGAACTCCGCCGAGAGGGCGGCGAACATCCGCCGGCGCACCTTGGCATCGGGCACCAGCCCAGCGTAGAGCGAGGCGATCCCCATGTCCGCCTTGCGCATCGTCAGCTGGGCGTTGTCGATGAGTGTCTGGAAGAAGGGCCAGCCGGCGTGCATCGCCCTCAGGCGCTCCCGCTCCCTCGGACCCCGCTTGAGCATCGAGTTGAGAGCGCTGCCGAGGCCAAACCAGCCCGGGAAGTTGAAGCGGCTCTGCATCCAGGAAAAGACCCAAGGTATGGCCCTCAGGTCCCCAACGCTCTGAGTCGCCCGGCGGTAGGTGGGCCGTGAGCCGAGCTTCAGGTTGCTGATCTCGTCGATGGGGGTGGCCTGCCTCCAGAAGACCAGGAAATCGGGATCGTCGTGCACCAGGGCCTTATAGGCCTCAAACCCCGCGCGGCTCATCTCCTCCATCGTGTCGCGCCACTCCTGGGGCGCGGGCGATTGCGCTCCCGCGGCGTGGATCCCCAGCATGACCCCGTAGGCCATCTGCTCGAGGATGCGGTGCGCGAGGTCGGGATCGTGATAGCGGGTGGAGAGGACCTCGCCCTGCTCGGTCACGCGGATCCGACCGTCCCTCAGGCCCGCCGGCTGCGCCAGGATCGCCTTGGCGGCAGGTCCGCCGCCGCGCGCAATGCTCCCGCCCCGGCCGTGGAAGAGCGTCACCTCGACACCCGCGTCGCGGCAGACCCGCGAGATCGTCTCCTGCGACTTGAAGAGGGCCCAGTTGGCCGTGATGTAGCCACAGTCCTTGTTGCTGTCCGAATACCCGAGCATCACGTTCTGGTGGGCCGGGCGGCGCCCGGGGATCGCGAACAGGTCCCGGAGCACGTCGGGCGCCCGCTCCAGGTCGTCCAAGGTCTCAAAGAGGGGGGCCACCGGGAGGGAGGACCCGGCAAGCTTCTGGAGGAGGTCGACCTCCAGGATGTCGGACACCCCGTCGGTCATGCTGATAATGTAGATGCCGAGAGCCTCCGTTCCGATGACCCCGCACGCCTTCCCGGCGAGGATCAGCGGGTCGATCACGTGGCGGGTCGCCGGGGTGTAGCCCTCGCTGCTCGCGAGGGCCGAGCACGCGGCGATCGCCTCGATCAGCACGTACTGCTTCTCCTCCTCTCCTAGGCCCGGATAGTCGGGCCTCTGGAGCAGCTCGGAAACGGCCGCCTCGTGGTTGGAGGAATGCTGCCGCAGGTCGAGCTTCGCCGTGTGGAGCCCGAACACCTCAAACTGGTTGGTGGCCGCGGCCAGTTCCCCACCCTGGGCGAGCATCCCGCCCCGGCCGGCCTCCAGACCCGCCTTGATGGTTTCAAAGGTCTCCAGGACGGTCGTGCGAGAGAGGCAGGACCCGACAAGGCCGCCGCCCAAGAGCAGGCGGCTGTCCCTCACCTCCTCCCGGGCCTGGCCCAGGCGCTCGTGCAGGACTCCCAGGAGAAGCCGGTACGGCTCATGGGGGTAGCGCTTCTCGAGCTCGTCCATGTGCTTGGAGAGGTGGAGGTCCTCGCGGAGTTCGCGCTTGAGGGCGGGCACGACCGTGTCCCTTCGGTCGCTCACCGTCAGGGTCTTGCTCAGTTCGCCCGCCGTCGCCCGAAGCTTCTCGATCGCCAGGCTGCGGTTGAGGAGCAGCACGTCCGCGGTGGTCGAGGCCGTGACCTCGGGGTTGCCGTCCCGGTCCCCGCCGATCCAGGAGCCAAAGGTGAGCCACCGCCTCGGGGCGACCACGCCTGGGTAGTGCGCGGCAAGCGCACGCTCCATGTCGTACTGCAGGCGCGGCAGGGTTTCGATGAGCGTCGTGTCAAAATACCACAGGCCGGTGCGGGCCTCGTCCCGGACCTCGGGGCGAACGGTGCGGCTGCGGTCGGTGAGCCAGAGGGAGGCGATCTCTCGCTCGATCGTCGAGGCCTCGAGGACGGCGAAATCCGGCGTGGACTCCGGCTGGGCCCGGGCCCGAAGGATCGCGGCCAGGCGGCGGAGCTTTGCCAGGAGCGTCCGGCGCTTGGTCTCCGTCGGGTGGGCCGTGAAGACCAGCTCGATCCCCAGGCGGTCGACCAGCCGCTGCATCTCAGGGGCCTCAACCCCGGCGGCCTTCAGTTCCATGACCGCGGCCTCGATCGACTCCCGGATGGGGCGCCCCCCGTCGGTCTGCATCGTCCGCGCGAACCGCCGGCGCCTGAGGAGAATGATCCTGAAATTCTCCTCGGCCAGGTTCACCAGCTCGAAGTACAGCGTGAAGGCCATCGCCTGGTTGAACGCCGCCTGGGGATCGAGGCTGCCGACCTCCTTGGCGAGAAGCCTCTCGGCGTCGGGATCATTGGCCCTGCGGGCCTTGGCGAGCTTTCGCAGGAGTTCGACGGTCTCCAGGGTCTCCTTGCCCTCGATCTTGGTGATCACGCGGCCCAGGGCCGTCCCCAGGCTTCTCACCTCGGAGCGGAGCGGGGCCATGTCTCGGACGGCCTTGGACATGCGGATGGTCTTTTTCCTGGGCATCGGGGATCGCTACGATGGAGTCGGCACGGGGCGCTAAAAAGCCAAAAGTGCGCCATATCGCCGATTGTTCCTAAGTTTTTTTCGATTCGGCGGTCGGGCTTGCTAGCGCGCTCCCCGCCGACTTTGCTTGCCGGACACGTGATCCGACGCGTCGCCCTCATCCTCGCCCTGCTCTGCCTGCCCTCCCTGGGGGTTCGCGCCGCCGACCAGGCCGACCTCTCGGCGGACCAGACCCTGACCGACTACGGGACCGGGGAGACGATCGCCCGGGGCAACGCCCGCCTGGTCGATGCCGGCCTCCTGCTGACGGCCGACGCGATCCGCTTCAACCAGAGGACACAGGTCGCGGTGGCCGAGGGCAACGTGGTCCTCACCCGCATCGGCGACCGGCTGCTCGCCGACCAGGTGAGCTTCAACCGCAAGGACGGCAGCTTCACGGCGATCAACCTGAGGGTCGGACGCTTCCCCTACTACATCGAGGGCCCACGGGCGGAGGGGAACCGCAAGGAGGTGATAGTCCATGACGCAACCGTCAGCTACCGGGAGCCCGGCAGCTGGCAGCCCACCATCAAGGCACGCACCCTCTCCTATTCCCCGGGCCGCTACCTGCGGCTTTCGGGCGCCAACGTCGGGATCGGCGACTACCGACCCCTGCCGGTGTCGCGCGTCGGACAGGACCTGGCCAGCGAACCCAGCTTCGCGAACACGAGCCTCGACGGGGGCTACCGGCGCAAGCTCGGGGCCTACGTCGACGCGGCCATGAACATCCCGATTATCCCGGGTGCGAGCGCGGGCCCGGACCTGGGGATCTACACTGCCCGGGGCGTCATGCTCGGGCCGGTGGCCACCTACAACCTGACCAGCGGCGATGACCACGCCGTGGGCTACTTGAAGAGCGGCTATATCCACGACTTCGGCAGCCGCAATCCCGACGTCCTGGGACAGTCGGTTCCGGCCGACCGCGGCTACGCGGAGTGGCACCACAACCAGCAGGTGACTCCCGAGCTCTCGGTGAACGCCGACATGAACTGGTCCACCGACTCCGAGGTGATCCGCGATTTCCGCTCCAAGGAGTTCGTGCCCGTGCAGGAGCCCGACAACTTCATCGAGGCCACCTACGCCCACGCCGACATGATCGGCTCCCTCTTCGCCCGCCTCCAGCCCGACCGCTACTACCCGGTCCAGGAGCGCCTGCCCGAGCTCCGTTTCGACCTGCTGCCCACCGCCCTGGGCGGAGGGGTCTACGTGCGTTTCAACTCGGGCCTGGCGCACCTGCAGGAGTCCCCTCCCGCGGGGGGCGCCCACCTGGCTGCCGACCGCTTCGACACCTTCCTGGGGATCAGCCGGACCTTCACGCAGAACGGCGTCTTTGACTTCACCCCGGTGGCGGGCGCCCGTTACACCCACTATTGGAACACGGAGGGAGCCACGAGCGCGGGCGGGGCGGGCCGGGCGCTCGGCGAGATCGGGTTCGACGCCGACATGAAGGCGAGCGCGGTCTTCGACTACGAGAACCCCCTCTGGCACATCAACGGGCTACGGCACCTGATCACCCCCACGCTGAGCTACCGTTACATCCCCCAGGGCGACCGGGCCGCCAGCGCGATCCCGCCGATCGACCGGAACACCTTCACCAATTACCTGCCGATCATGGAGCTCGGGGACATGCGCTCGATCGACCAGCTCCAGGCGTCCAACGTGCTGCGGGTCGGCTTCAACAACACGCTCCAGACCCGGGACAAGGCCTACGGCTCAAGGGACCTGCTCACCTTCAACTTGGACGAGGACTTCCGCTTCAAGCGCGCCCCTGGCCAGACGGACTTCTCGGACATTCACGCCGAGATCACGGCAACTCCCGCCCGCTGGCTTGAGCTCCGGCTCGAGGACGCGGTTTCCACGCGCAGGGCCGCCCAGCGGGCGATCGACGCCGACGTCACGATCCACGAGGGCGACGTCTGGATGGCCCGCTTTGGGGTCGGCTACCTCTCCGACAAGTACGGGACCTTCTTCGTCCCCGGACTCGGCAACAACCCGATCGTCGGTGTCGACACCTACCACCTTGAGCTCAGGGCGCGCCTGAACGAGGTCTACGAGGGCTTTGTCCGGGGCGACTACGATGCGCGCGACCACCTCTTCGTGAACCAGTACTACGGCGTCGAGCAGAAGATCTCGAACACATGGATCCTCGAGTACGCCGTCGTGTTCAGCTCCGGCCCCAACAATGGAAACGGACATTTTGGCCTAGAGGTGAACCTAAACCTCATCCGGTTCTAGGCGCTTTCTCGAAGAGAGTCCGCTTCGACGCCCCCTCCCCTTAGTGAGCCGCCACGGTAGCCAACAGCGCACGCTCCTGGAAATCCTCGGGAAGCTGCGCCCCCACTGGAGGGCCGAGCCCGGCCTTCCCTCCCGCATCGATTCCCTGCTCTCGCGGGACCGGCGCCTGGGCTCCCGCGACCGCAGGCTCTACCGGGAGCTCGCCTACACGGCCCTGCGCTACCTTCCCTGGGTGGAGCCGCTTCTTGACTCGGCCCCCGACGAGGCCGCCCGGCGGATCGCCTGGCTATCCGGGGACGCCCCTGTGGTGAAGCCCTTCCGGGACGCGCTGGCCGGGGAGATGCCCCTCTGCCCAGCCGGGGCCGCCGCGAAGGCCGCCGTCCTGGGAACGCGTGCGTCGGATCTTGCACCCGACTGGCTCGGCGCCGAATGCCCCGAGGCGATGGCCCCGCCCCTTCAGGACGCCCTCCTGTCGCGGGCTCCCCTGTGGCTGCGACTCAATGCGGACGATCCCAGGGAGGTGACGGAAGAGTTTGACGCCCTCTCCTGGAAGTGGAGCGAAAGCCCTGCGCTTCCCGGGGCCCTGCGCCTTGCGCCCGGCACCGATGTTTCCAAGAGCCGCGCTCACCACCAGGGCAGGGTCGAGATCCAGGACATCGGCTCGCAGCTCATCCTAGCCTCCGTCAAGCCGTCCCCCGGCGGGCGCTGGCTTGACGCCTGCGCTGGAGCCGGTGGGAAATCCCTTCACTTGGCGGCGCTCCTGGGTCCCGAGGGCCGGGTCGTGGCGCGGGACCTCCGCGCCTCGGCACTGGCCGAGCTGGCCCTCCGCGCGGACCGGGCAGGGGTCGGCTCCCAGATCCGGATCGGGGACCCCCAAGACCCCAAGGACGGGTTTGACGGGGTCCTTGTCGACGCCCCGTGCTCGGGCTCGGGAACGTGGCGGCGGTCGCCGCACCTGAGGTGGTGCACGACCCTGAAGTCGGTCCGGACGGCCGCCGACCTCCAGCTCGAGCTCCTGAGGGACGCGGCGCGCCGGGTGAGGCACGAGGGCACCCTGGCCTACGCGACCTGCTCCCTCTGCCACTCGGAAAACGAGGCGGTCGTCGAACGATTTCTGGGCTCCGTCCCGGGATACGAGCCCGTGATCCCGGGACTGAGGATCGGGCCGCCGGAGCCCGACGGGGACGCGTACTTTGTCGCTTCCTTCAGGCGCCTCTAGCGCCTGTTCCCTAGTGGGAGCTCTTGGCGCCCTCGCGCTGGACCTTCAGGACCACGCGGAACATTTGGATCGTCAGCCAGAACACGAGCGAGAGGCACACGGCGGCGGCGCCTCCCCAGAGCATCACCATGCGGTGGTCCTTGGACGGCACATGGGTGGAGACCACGCCGTACATGTAGATGAAAAAGGCGATGACAAGGACGGCATCGACCGCCAGGCTGGCTGGGGTGACGAGTTTGGTTTCCGGCTGTTGCATGGACTCCGAGCAAAGCCTAGCCCCACGAGGGTTGTCCACGCAAAATGCCGGCCGAATTTTGTGGAATGCCCTTGGCCCTCGCAAGTAGCGTGGAGCCGATGAGATGCCTTATTCTCGCCTGCCTGGCGGGCACCCTGTGCCCGCTTCCCTTGAGGGCCGAGGTGGAGGTGGGCCGTATCCTGGTCAAGAACGGGATCGTCTTCACCCTGCAGGCTGACGAGACCCAGCCAAGGAAGGGGTATCTCCTGGCAGGCGACGACGGCAAAATCCTGAGGGTCGGCTACGGGGATCCGCCGCCGGGAATCCGGGCAACTCAGACCCTTGACGCCACGGGCCGATTCATCGTCCCCGGCTTCGTCTCCGCCCACAGCCACATTTATCAGGCGGCAACGCGCGGGCTAGCGAGCGACAAGACGCTCCGCGGCTGGCTCGACGCGAGCTTCCCCTTCTGGCTGACCTCCCCGTCGGACCACTACTACGAGACGCTCTCGGGCTGCTTCGACCTGCTGCGGCACGGGATCACGACCGCGTTCAACTTCAACGACGGAAGCGGAAAGGAGGGCTACGATGTCGAGGGCTTCAAAGCCGAGCTCGGCTCCGGCATCCGGTTTGTCCACGGGTACTGCCTGCCGATGGAGGGCACGCGCCAAAGCCGCCGGGCCGCATTCGAGGCGTTCTACGCCTACACCCGTCCGTTTTCGGGCAAAACCGCCTTTCTCGCGCTGGCCCTGGGCGGCTATGCGTTCTCGGCCCCGGACAAGGATTACATCCTTCTAGAGGGAGAACTGATGGAGAAGTACGGCCTCTTTAACCAGGCGCACTACCTTGAGGCGGCCGATCCCGCGCAGGTCGCCCTGCAGCGCTCCCGATTCGGGTGGTTTAAGGAGAGCGGGGAGCTGGGCCCAAGGCTCAGTTTCGGGCACTTGGTCCATCCTGATGACAGCATCCTCGCCGCCATCGCTTCCTCCGGCGCGGGCATGGTCTGGAATCCCCTCTCCAACGGACGGCTCGGCTCGGGACTGGCAGACATCCCCCGGATCCAGAAGCTGGGCATCCGCATCGGGCTCGGCGTGGACGGCCAGGGCAGCGCCGACCTCTCCGACCCCTTCGAAAACATGCGCTCGGGCCTCTATGCCATCCGCTCGCGCTATCAGGACGCCTCCATCCTCGGGGTCCGCGACGTCCTGGGGTTCCAGACGCGCGGGGCCGCCGACGTGATCGGGGTCTCCAACCGGGTGGGCACCCTTGAAAAGGGAAAGTACGCCGACTTCCTGGTCATCGACCCCCACCGCATGGACACCGGGCCCTCGTTTGACCCCACTGCGACGCTGGTCCTGGCCTGCAGCGTGGCCAACATCGAGAAGGTGTATGTCGGCGCTAGGTTGGTCGTCGAGAACGGGAGCAGCCTGAACCCCGACTCCACCCGGGCCGCGGCCGAGGTTGAGTCGAGGATGGCCCGCTTGCGCGCCGCCCGACACTAAACCCGATGCCGAGCGCTTCCGTCTGACACCGTGATCCATTAACCCAAGACGCCGCCATGAAAGCCGTACGCCTCGAAGAACCCGGAAGGTTCGTGGACGTTGACGCCGCGGAACCTCCATCGGCCCCTCCGGACGGGGCCCTGGTCCGCGTGCGCCGCATTGGCATATGCGGGACCGACCTTCACGCCTTTGCCGGGAAGCAGCCCTTCTTCAGTTACCCGCGCATACTGGGCCACGAGCTCGGGGTCGAGGTGCTCGAGGTCGGGAGCAATTTAAAAACGCTCGCCGTCGGGGACCGTTGCTCGGTGGAGCCCTACATGGAGTGCGGCCGATGCATCGCCTGCAGGCGCGGCAAGCCCAATTGCTGCGAGCGCCTCCAGGTCCTCGGGGTCCACAGCGACGGGGGCATGCGCGAGCGGATGGTGGTTCCCGCGCACAAGCTGCATCCCTCAAAGGTCCTCACCTTTGACCAGCTTGCCCTTGTCGAGACGCTCGCGATCGGCTGCCACGCCGTGACACGCGCCGGTCTCGGGCGTGGCGAGTTCGTCCTTGTGGTGGGAACCGGGCCGATCGGGCTGTCGGTGATCCAGTTCGCCGCCGAGGCGGGGGCGGAGGTCATTGCGCTCGATGTGAACCCCGCCCGTCTCGAATTCTGTGCTCGCCAGCTCAGGGTGAAGCACCTGGTGGACGCCGCGAACGAGGATCCCCTGCAGGGGCTTAAACGCATTACCGGCGGGGACCTGCCCACAGCAGTATTCGACGCCACCGGCAGCCCCGGCTCCATGGCGAAGGCCTTCGAGTTCCCGGCGCACGGGGGCCGACTGGTCTTCGTCGGCCTTTTCCAAGGGGAGGTCACCTTCAATGATCCCAACTTCCACAGACGCGAACTGACGCTTCTGGCAAGCCGCAACGCCCTGGGGAGCGATTTCACCCGGATCATCAGGCTGATCGAGGAGGGGAGGATCGACACTGCGCCCTGGATCACCCACCGCGCGGATATCGGTAGCATCTCGCGCCAATTCCCGAGCTGGACGCTGCGCGAGTCGGGCGTGATCAAGGCCATGGTCGAGGTCTAGGAGCCCGGGCCGCGCCCCCCCAGTCCCACGGACGGGGCCCGAAGCCGAGCCGCCTTCGGTTTACGGTCAAGTAAGGTTTGAATCGTTTCCCGTGTGCTCCACGCTAGCAAGCAGTCATGCCCCCTACCCTAGCCCGCGCGCTCTTTCTATTCGCGGTTGTTGCCTCGACAGCGCCCGCCGCGACTGAAACCCAGATCACCCTTCACGGGACCCAGTCCGGCCCCGTCATCAATCGAAATATCTACGGCCAGTTCTCGGAACACTTGGGCCACTGCATCTACGGCGGCATCTGGGTCGGCAAGGACTCGCCGATCCCCAACGTGCAGGGCTACAACAAGGCGGTCATTGACGCCCTCAGGAACCTCCACGTTCCGCTCCTGCGCTGGCCGGGCGGCTGCTTCGCGGACGAGTACCACTGGAAGGACGGCGTGGGGCCGCTCGATAAGCGCCCGTCGATGTACAATTCCAACTGGGGCGGCGTCGTGGAGGACAACCATTTTGGAACGAACGAGTTTCTCAACATGTGCGAGATGCTCGGGATCGAGCCCTACATCTGCGTGAACATCGGCAGCGGGACCGTCCGCGAGACCCAGGAGTGGATCGAGTACATGACCTCCGATGCAGATTCGCCCATGGCCAACCTGAGGCGGGCCAATGGCAGGGACAAGGCGTGGAAGGTCCACTATATCGCCGTCGGAAACGAGGCCTGGGGCTGCGGCGGGTCGATGACCCCCGAGTTCTACGCGAACAACTTCCGGCGCTACAACACCTACATCAAGAACTACGCGCCGGCCAAGGCTGACGCCCTCTACCGGGTAGCCTGCGGAGCGAGCGGCGACGAGTACGATTGGACGGACACGGTGATGAAGATCGCGGGCAAGCAGATGGACGGGATCTCTCTGCATTATTACACGCTGCCGAACCGGGACTGGAAGAACAAGGGCTCGGCCACTGACTTCAACAAGGGCAACTACCTTGCCACGATCAGCACTACGCTCGACATGGACACGTTTGTCGCCAAGCACTCGGCCGTCATGGACAAGTACGATCCCGAGAAGCGGGTCGGACTCTGCGTTGACGAGTGGGGCATTTGGACAGATGTCGAGCCGGGCACCAACCCGGCCTTCCTCTTCCAGCAGAATTCGCAGCGCGACGCGATTATTGCGGCGCTGAACCTGCACATCTTCCAGGCGCACGCCGACCGCGTCAGAATGGCCAACATCGCGCAGGTCGTGAACGTCCTCCAGGCCATGATTCTGACCGACAAGGACAAGGTCGTCCTCACTCCGACCTACCACGTCTTCGAGATGCTGAGCGTCCACCAGGGGGCAACCTCCCTGCCGCTGGACCTCAAGACGCCGGACCTCTCCCAGTCCAAGGAGAAGATCCCAACGGTGAGCGCCTCGGCCTCGCGCGACGCGGCCGGCAAGGTCCACTTGTCGCTCGTCAATACCGACCCCGACTCACCGGCGACGGTGTCCTGCGTCCTGGAGGGCATCAGCGCCACCAGGGTCGCGGGGCGCATCCTGACGGCGCCAACCTTCACGGCCCACAACACCTTTGAGAGCCCGCACGCCGTCGAGCCGAAAGCCTTCAACGGGGCGACGGCATCGGGCGGCACCCTCAGTGTCGTCCTGCCTCCCCTTTCCGTCGTGGTCCTGGACCTCTGACGCCAAGGGCCGGCGCGGGACGGAACCTAAGCGCGGCGCACCTTTGCCAAACCCACAGGGGCCTTTCGCTGGCCCTGGGGCCGGACTGTGCTTCCGCCCACCCAGGTCGCCCCGATCATGGTCGACCTGGGAAATTCCTGGATGCCGGTCTCGTTGTTGTGGACTTGGCCCACCACCATGTCGACAGCGGCCTCACCGGTGACGAAGTTGTGCTGATTCATTCCCGCGATGTCGGGCCGTGAGGCGCGCCATTCGAGCTGGATCACGCCAATGCTCTCCGGAATTTTGCGCCCTGCCGCCTTCAGCCATCCAAAGACGCTGTTGTAGAGCGTGAAGACAACATCGGGCCGGTGACGGTCGAGCCAGGCGCGGAATCGCTCAGCCCCGCCCGCACCGTCCACGTCCCCAAACACTGGTATCCGCCGGGCGCGCGGGATCAGGCGCTGGGCGTTCAGGTATCCGGCCGAGAAGCGCCGCTCCACCAGGGCGTCGATCACATCGTCCAAAACCAGCCCCGGCCTTTCGTACCCCAGCTCCAGCGCCTTCTCGAATGCGATCATGGCGAGGTTGAAGTGGTCGACGCAGGAGAACGACAAGGCAGGGTCCCTGGTCCGGACGCCAGTCACGACGCACGGGAACCGCCTCCAGACAGGTTCCAAGTGGGCGGGAAGTTGGTTCTTGTCCATCAGGCCAACCAGGACCAGTCCCTTGATACCCCTGGCGTTAAGGATCCTAGTCCAGCGCTCCGCCGTTAGCTCGGGGTCGTGCAGCCAGAATTGGTCGAAATCGTAGCCCAGGCTTGCCGCCCGCTTCTGGCAGCCCTCGACATAGATGGGGATCGTGGGGTGGCTATGGAATGCATCGGGGTCCAAGTTTGCGTTCACGAGCGCCAGCTTCGCCTGGAGCCGGCTCGTGCGCGACGACCTGAGCTGGGCCATGAGCTGCGAAACCACCGCGTTTGGACGGTAGCCCAGGCGCTCCGCCGCCGCCTTGATCTTGTTCCGCGTGCGCGGGGGTATCTGGGGGTCACTGCGCAGCGCAAGCGACACCGTGTTCTTTGAGTAACCCAGCCCTCGGGCAATGTCATTGAGGGTAATACCTGGCACGGAAGGGGGCACTTTGGGCAAAATCCTCGACTTTTGCCTAACGGTCAAGTTCCTGCAGTGTCGTCCCCGAAGTTCCCCACACCTGATGTTGGGGAGCTTTCAGAGGCCTGGTCCCCCCGCCCCAAATTCGATTATCCTTATTGCCCATGAACCCCGGACCTTTCACAGCGCGCGTCTTGTTTGCCCTGGCCGTCGCCACCGTTTCGAGCGGTGAGCTCTTCGCGTCCGATGCCGGAATGATAGCGGTCAACGTTGAGGTGAACGCGGCAAGGCCTGTCGGCGCAATGAAGCCGATCTGGCGTTTCTTCGGAGCCGACGAACCCAACTATGCCACGATGAAGGACGGGGGGAAGCTCCTCGGCGAACTCGGCGAGCTGCGACCGGACGGTGTGTTTTTTCGGAGCCACAACCTGCTCTGCACCGGGGACGGCACACCCGCGTACAAATGGGGCAGCACCAACGCCTACACGGAGGACAAGGACGGCAATCCCGTCTACGATTGGACAGTCCTCGACCGAATCTTCGACGCCTACCGTGCCCGCGGCGTCAGGCCCTACGCCCAGATCGGATTCATGCCCGAGGCGCTTTCGGTTCATCCCGAGCCCTATCAGCACGCGTGGCGCCCGGGACTCGACTACCAGGAGATCGTCACCGGGTGGGCCTATCCCCCAAAGGACTACGCGAAATGGGCGGAGCTTGTCCGCCAGTGGGTTCTCCACTGTGTCGCCCGCTATGGGCGGACCGAGGTCGAACAATGGTACTGGGAGGTGTGGAACGAGCCCAACATCTCCTACTGGCAGGGCACGCCCGAGCAATTCTACCGGCTCCACGACGTGGCAATCGACGCCGTGCGCCGGGCCCTGCCCACGGCCCGCGTCGGCGGGCCCGATGTGGCCGGAAGCGGAGGAGCCTTCATGGAAGGATTTCTCGCGCACTGCGCCCGGGGTACCAACTATGCCACAGGCCAAAAGGGCACGCCGACCGACTTCCTCTCGTTCCATGCCAAGGGGCAGCCCAGCTTTGTCGACGGGCACGTGCGGCTTGGGATCGCAGCCCAACTCGCAGAGATACGGAGGGGATTCCGGATCATCGCCTCGGTACCGGAGTTGCGTGGCAAGCCCATCGTGATCGGTGAATCTGACCCCGACGGTTGCGCGGCGTGTCTCGGCCCGCAGCTCGGGTACAGAACCGGGACCATGTACTCGAGCTACACGGCGGCCTCGGTTGCCCGGGAGTTCGCGCTGGCTGACCAGGAAGGCGTCGACCTGGAAGGGGCACTCACCTGGGCCTTTGAGTTTGAGGACCAGCCCTATTTCTCGGGCCAGCGGGTGCTCGCGAGCAATGGCATCGACCTTCCCGTCCTCAATGTATTCAGGATGTTCAGCAAGATGTCGGGCTCCAGGCTGGAAACCCACAGTTCCGGGGAGATTTCCCTCGAGGAGATTGTCGCAAACGGCGTCCGCGGGGCGGCCGACATCGGCGCGCTGGCAAGCCTAGATGGCGACAGGCTTTGCGTCCTGCTCTGGCATTATCACGACGACGACGTTCCCGGTCCCGAAGCCCGGGTAGAGCTGGCTCTCAATGGGCTCCCCCCGGAGTGGACAGGATCACGGGTGAGCCAGTTCCGGATCGACGGTAGCCATAGCAACGCTACCGCGACCTGGAAGGGACTGGGCAGCCCTGTGGCCCCAAGCTCGGCCCAATACAGGAAGATGCTCGAAGCCGGCCGCCTGGCCGCTATCGAGGGGGAAAACTCGACGCTCCCCATTGTCGCCGGCTCCGCGCGACTTAACATCGAGCTTCCCCGGCAGGCCGTTTCCCTGATCGTTGTCGACCGCCACTAGGCAAGGGCAGTCCGGGCTAAAAAGTTTTCAGCACAGTTCGGGCAAATCTTGGTTTTACGGGATTTTGAATCCTGGAAACCCTGGGCCGGGCGCAAAAATTCGGTGCATCATTCGTTTAAAAAGTAGGGGGCCACGCGCTGCACCGTCCATACGAGCCCCCCCCCAACACCTTACTCTATATATTTGGCATACGGCAGTTTGTGATTCTGTGTCACTTATAGTCAGCTAGGCTTTGACGAGTCCATCTGACCATTGAAGACTGGGAGTTTCATCATCGTAGTCGTTGAAACTCGTCCCCAAATTGAAGTGGGAACTAATTGTTCCATTAATAGTCCTTACCTGACCGTGCCCAGACTACGCCTGCCTGTACCCACTGGATTAAACGCCGTTTCGCTTTCGCTGCTCCTGCTCGGGGCGCTGCCAAAGCCTTCCGCCCGCGCCGAGGGCTCGCTGTCCTACAACTTGGAGGACTACAGCGAGACCGCCGGCCGAGTCGGTGTCCACACGATGGGCGCCCTCCTCAAGCAGGACCTCCCCTACGATGTTAAGCTGAGCGCCACAGCCATCAACGACGCCATTGCGGGCGCAACCCCCACCGGGGAGCCCGCGCCGGCCGGTTCCACCCAGGTACCCCTGGCGACTCTCCACGACCACCGGAAAGCGTGGGAAACCGAGCTCTCGAGGCAGTTTGACCGGGTCAACCTCTCGATAGGCTATGCCGACAGCCGCGAGCACGACTACATCTCGAAAGGTTGGTCGGTGAACACGCTCACCGATTTTAACCAGAAGAACACGACGCTTCTCTTTGGCATCGCCGGCCATGAGGACAGCGCCGAGACCTTTTACGACTACCCCCAGATCTACGTTAAGCGGCACGCCTACAGTTCCATCATCGGCGTCACCCAGCTGATTGACCCCCGAACCACGGTGAGCCTGAACGTGACCTGGAGTCGCGACGTGGGCTACCTGAGCGACCAGTACAAGTTCGTCGAGAAGACGATCGAGCTGGTCCCCGGATCCTTCTTTCCCCTCATCTTCCACGAGAACCGCCCAAGCGAGCGGAACTCCGGGGTCGTTTTCGCCTCGGTGAACCGGGCCTACCCCGAGCTAAAGGGAGCCGTCGAGGCGAGCTACAGGTTTTACGCGGACACCTACGGGGTCCAAGCCAACACTCTCGAATTTAAGTGGCTCCAGAAGCTTGGGCCCACCGTCATCCTGGCCCCCGACCTGCGGATCCACGAGCAGGGTGCCGCTAGCTTCTACCACTACGACCTCAACACGACCAACATCGTCCCGAATTACGTTCCCGACCCCAGCGGTCCCGCATACTCCTCCGATTACCGCCTTTCAAAGCTCATTGCCACAACGTACGGCCTCAACCTTTCGTGGAAGCCCCGAGACTGGCTGAAGCTCACGGTCGATTACAGCCGGTACAACATGCGGGGCCGGGATGGTCAGACTCCGCAGAGCGCCTATCCCGATGCGAACATCTACTCGGCGGGAGCAGCAATTTCGTGGTAGATGCGGATAGACGAAGCCACACAGCTCCGGGCGGCGCTCCCCTAGACCCATATTTTCACATATGAAAAACCTTTCTCGCACAGTCCTCACGCTCTGGGCCCTCTCGCTGGCCTGCATTGCGCAGGCCCAAGTCAAGGTGGGTGACTCTTTCCCGGCATCAAAGACGGTCGCAGATGGGGCGCTGCCTGCATTAGCGGGCAAGGTGGCCATCGTGGACTTCTGGGCTTCCTGGTGCGCCCCCTGCAAGGCCTCGTTTCCCGCATACGGCAAGCTGAACGCTACCTATGCCGCGAAAGGACTGGCGATCCTAGCGGTGAGCGTCGACGACAACCCCGCCGACTACGAGAAGTTCATCAAGAAATATTCGCCCCCGTTCCCGGTGGCACTGGACCGAGGGCACGATTTGGTCGGCTTGGTCAGTGTGCCCACGATGCCGACCTGCTACGTCCTCGACCGTCATGGCCGCATCCGGTTTATTCACCCGGGATACCACGGCTCCGAGACGGACGAGGCCCTGAGAAAAGAAGTCGAGCTCCTGATCTCCGAAAGCTAAAAACGGCACGTTAACGCCCCCTTTATCGATGAAGCTCAAATCCCGCGTCTTCCTGGGCCTAGCCGCAGTTGCGCTGTGCATATCCGGCACCGGATGCACAACGATGAAAACAGTCCGCGTCCATCCCTGGGAGAGGGGGCTCCTTGCCGACACCACCATGGACCCCGGCCGCGACGCGATCGGCTCAGCCATGATGGAGCACGTCGTGTCATCGCGCGAAGCGGCGGCGGGGGGCCGCGGCGTCGGTGGAGCCGGGTGCGGCTGCAATTGAGGCTAGAGGGGAAGAGGCCGGCCTGCCGCGGGCCGACCGGAGTTTTTGAACGCGGTGCAACTTTAGACATCCATCCAGCGTCAAACTATGATGATTAGATTCGCCCTCCTTGGACGACGGCTCCGCCGTTTCCACGTCCCTGCTCTTGCACTGGTAACGCTGCTCCAGCGCTCCCCTGTCGCCCGCGTCGCGGTGGCCTTCGGGGACTATGTCCTGGAGTCCCCTGCCGGGGCGCTCCTCAAATCGGCGGCCGCCTCGGTTGCCGCATTGGGAGCGATCGACTCGGTGGCAGGCGCCTCGTCGAAGGGCCTTTCTTATACCTATGCCCTCTCGACAGGCAGCCCGGGGCACCCCTCGCCCTATTCAGTCATCGTCAATATGGCCATCGCGCCCGTCGGCTTCGTCCTGATTTCGACGCCTGCGCAGAATCCCCCTCAGTCCTGGGCCGTCGCCCCCTTTGGCAACACCTCGATCCCCCCGGGGCTAAAGTTTGGCAACAGCACCACGTCGGTTGACGCCACCTCCCTGGCGAGCGGGATCAACGGGGTAAACCTCGCCAATCCTACGCTCTTTGGCACGCCAACGACAACCGGGGACTACAAGTTCCTGATTCAGGCCTACCAGCTGGCCAACGGCGGCGGATACTCGTCGAGTGTTTTCACCTATGAGGTGGTCGTCAGCACGGCACCCGCGGCCCCCGTGTTCACGACGCAGCCTGCCGACCTTACAATAGCCTCGGGCTCGAACGCCGTCTTCACGGTGGTCACCTCGGGCGCACCGGAACCGACCTACCAATGGACGCTAAACGGGAGCCCCATCTCCGGGGCAACTTCGAGCTCGCTCAGCATCAACAGCGTATCGGCTGCCAATCAGGGCAAATATGCCTGCGTGGCGACCAATTCGGCCGGCTCGGCGACAAGCAACGCGGCGACCCTGACAGTCCTATCCCCCACCCTTCCCTCGTTTACTGCCCAACCTGTCGGCCAAACCGTCGGCTCGGGCAGTTCCGTGGTGTTCTCCGCCGCGGCCACAGGCAGCCCCCTTCCTACCTACCAGTGGCAGCTCAATGGGGCGCCCTTGGCCGGCGCAACAAACTCGACACTGGTAGTGAGCAACGCGACGGCGGCACAGGCCGGCAGCTACACCTGTGTGGCCACAAATTCCGTCGGAAGCACGACGAGCACGGCCGCGGTCCTTTCAGTCAGCTCCACGACCGACCTGGGCCGACTGGTTAATATCTCCTGCCGCGCCGGGGTCGGGACCGGCGGGAACATCCTTATCGTGGGCTTCGTGAGCGGGGGCGCGGGCACCTCAGGCACTCAGCCTGTGCTGATCCGCGGAACCGGGCCGGCGCTGATCCCGTTCGGGGTTACCGGCACCCTTCCCGACCCGGCGCTCTCCCTCTACCAGGTCACAACGGTGGTGGCGTCTAATTCCGGCTGGGCGGGCAGTTCCTCGATCACCGCAATCGATTCCCAGGTCGGCGCCTTCGCCCTGAACACCCCTACCAGCAAGGACTCCGCACTTTACATTCCCAACCTGGGTTCCAACAGCTACACGGCCCAGATCGCCGGAGCGGCCGGGGACACCGGAGTAGCCCTGGCTGAGGTGTATGACGCCACGCCCGCGGGGACCTATACGCCGACGTCACCGCGGATCGTCAATATCTCCGCCCGCGTCCAGGTGGGCACGGGGGGCAACATCCTGATCGCCGGGTTCGTCATCGGGGGATCGACTGCCAAGACGGTGCTCATCCGCGCCTCAGGCCCCGCCCTTGTGCCGTTCGGTGTCACCGGCACGCTCGCCGATCCCCAAGTCACCCTCCTGCGCGGCACGACGGTCCTGGCGTCCAATAGCGGATGGGGCGGATCGACGGCGGTCACCGCAGCGGCGAACTCCGTCGGAGCCTTTGCCTGGGGCAACGCGGGGAGCGCGGACTCGGCACTCCTGGTCACGCTCCCTCCGGGACCCTACACCGTGCAGGTGGCGGGAAGCGCGGGGACAGCAACCGACACCGGGGTGGCCCTGGTGGAGGTCTACGACGTCCCCTGATTGGTTTCTTCGCCTAGCGCGCAGCCTCGACGGCGACCTTGAAGTCCGCCCATGCCTCCATGGGCGGCAGCTTGGCGCCAGCGTTGGAATTTTTGAATGAGGAAAGATTCTCTTCCCAGGTCTCCCTCCGCATCGCGGAGGTGACCGGGCTTTCTGCCCACAGGAGTTTGCCGATCTCCCGCAGCGACTGCGTTTGGTAGGGAAGCGAGAGGCTCGGCTCGTAACGCTCTACGATCATGCGGGCCGTGCCGGGGATGTCGTCCAGGGCGGCCTTCCAGCCTCGGTTGGACACGGAAATGAACCGCACGAGCTCCGCCCGGTGGTTTGCCAGAAACGCCTCCGAGACGAAGTAAACCTGCGAATAGGCGATGTGCCCGTAGTCGCGCAGGGGAAGCGCGACGACGTCCAAACCCTGCGCCTTTAGTGCGACGAACTCATCGACGGTGTAGCCCTGCTGGGCATCGTAGCGGCCCGAAAGCAGCGCCTCATTGCCGTAGTCCTCCTCGTCGATCCTTAGCGAACCGGCGGCGATCCCGGCCTTGGCCAGCACCGTAGAGAGCGCCTCGTGGCCGTCGGCGTGGACCACCACGTGGCGGCCCACCAGGTCGCGGGGCGCGGCTATGCCGGTCTTCCTAAAGCTGATCAGGCACAGCGGCGAGGCCTGGAACATGGTGCCAACCGCGACTATCCTAAGCCCCTCGGCCCGGGCCGACAGGAAGAGACCGCTTTCGATTGAGCCCACGAGATTGTCCCCTGAAGCCACCCGCTTGGCTCCGTCGATGCCGGCCTGGGAGCTTTGGATCGTCACGTCGAGGTCGGCCTGCCTGTACCACCCCTTCTGCTCGGCAAGCAACAGCCCGGCAAATTGCGCGTTCTTGACGGGCAGGTCCATCTGGACGACCAACGGGAACGGGGCCGTGAACGCGGCGGTCGCAAGGACCATGAAGGACGCAGCGAGGACTGCGAAACCTTGGCGGGAGGGCCTTGAAGGGCGCGATGGCATGGGTTCTCCGATTGGGGACATTGGTGAATTGTTTCTCAGCCGCCCGGTTTTGGAAAGAGCGCGTCGAGCGAGCGAAGGTTCTTGAGCTTGGCGGGCTGCCTCGCCCCTGCGGCGGGCACAATCGAGGCCGAAGAGGCGGAACGCACCGGCAGTTCCACCCGGGGGGTGTCCTCCCCTCCCTCGAGCGCACGGTCCAGCTTCACCCTGGACACGGGGACCGCCGTGCCAAGTTCCTGGGCGAAGAGGCTCACCCTGAATTCCTCGACCAGCCAGCGGAATGGGCCCCCGCGTCGCTGGGCTTCGGCGAGGTAGGGCGCCAGTTCCCTCGCCCTTTCCTCGTCACGAGCCGGGTTCTGGCGCCTTCGCTCGCTTCTTAGGCGCATCGCCTTAAGGTATCGGGGCAGGTGGACAAGCTGAGCGTAGGGCGTTGTCCGCAGAAAGTCGGGGGGGACCAGCCTCGAGGCGTCTTCGGCCAGCCCGGGGTACGCGCGCTTTTCCACCAATAGCTCCTGCCGGCTCGTTGTAATTTCCCGAAGCAGGTCCACGAACCGGGGCACGAACCCCACGAGGTCTGCCCTAGCCAGGGCAACCGCCGAGCGAAACGAGGCCTCCGTCAGCGGATCGACCGGACGGCCGCACAGCCAGGACCGAACGCAGGCGAATGCATCCTCCCTGAGCTCGTCGGCCGTCCTGAGCATGGCAATGGAGGCGCCGAGGGTTCCTAGGGCCTTCAGGTCCCGGTGGAGCCAAGCGAGGTCGTTGCGCAGTTCCAGAGCAAAAAGGGCTGCGAGGCCGCTTCGGCCACACTCCTTGGCCTCCTCCAGGGTTCCGAACAGGCGAAGCGAAACACCCCTCTCCTCGGCCTTGAGGGCGGGATAGCCGTAGACAAAGACGCCAGCCTTCTCCGTCACCACCACCCTCTCCGGGATCGCTCCGAAGTCCCAGGACTGGAGCGGAGCCTTTTCAACCCGGGAACGCGCCCGCGACCAGGCGTCCGGGTCGGTGCGCATGAGTGCGGCCGAACCGGCCTTCTCATGGCTTTGCAAGGCCTCCCTCACCAGGCCCAGGTCCCTCCCTGAGGCCAGTTCCTTGCCCTTGTCATCCACAACCTGAATCCTCACCCGAAGTGGGTCAGGCAGAGGTTTCGCGGACAGGGTCGCCAGGTCGATTGAAACGCCGCGAGTCTCGCGGATAAGGTCCCGGAGCTCCTCAGTCAGTCCCTTTGGCGCCTTTCCCTCTCGGCGTCTCGTTGCCAGACGTTCGGAAAGCTCGCGGGCGGTGTCGGCGACCGGAACAAAGGCGCGCCTGAGCTCCCGCGGGAGCGCCCGGAGGGCGTGCTCGACCTTCTCGACGAGGTGGCCCGGCACGGCCCAGTCCACGTCGGATTCGCTGAGCGAGTTGACCTGCCTGATGTTCACAGTGAGCGTCACCCCATCGTCGTCCTTGCCGGGCTTGTAGGCGTAGTGCAGCGGCAGGGCCCGATTCTCGATCGGAAGGGCCTCCGGAAAATGCTCTTTGTCCCGCTCGGTCTCGGCCGGCCCGCAAAGGTCCACCTCCTCCATCATCAGGAACCTCGGCTCCCTGCCCCGGCGCTCCCTCACCAGGTCCACGAGTTCGCCGACGGCCGAGACGTTTTCCAGGCGAGCCGCGTAGAAGCGGTACGCCGCCTCGTCTAGGCCAAGGTAGCTGGCGTCCCTCATCCGAGTGAGCGTCGCCTCGAGCCTTTCCCGGAGACGCCGGTTGTGGGATATGAAGTCAAACGGCCAGGTCACGGTATCGTTGACCAGACCCTCCCTCAGGAAGATCTCAGTGGCGCGCACCGGGTCGATCGCCCCATAGCCGACCGTCCGCACGTCGACCTCGAGGCCGTAAAGCCGGGTCTTCTGCTTAACCAGGACACGGCCCTGGTCTGGATTCCAGAATGGCTCGCTATGGGAAACCGTGACCAGGTGGGCTCCAATCTCGAGCGCCCAGACCGGGTCCAGGCGGGCGCATGTCCTGGCAAAGAGGCGCGAGGTCTCCATGATCTCGGCGGCCATGATCCACCGGGGGGCCTTTCCCGCCTTCTTCTTTTCCCCCTTTCCAGGGGGCGCTTTTTTCCGGGAGTCTGCCGCATCGCGCCGGTGAAGGACCGAGCCCGGAAACAGGACGACCCGGCGGTCGTGGGCGGCTCGGTATCCGCCGCTCTCCTCATCCAAGGTTGCGATGTTGCCCAGAAGCCCGGAAAGGATGCTCCTGTGGATGGCGCGGTAGGCTGGCGTGCCGAAGGCCATGCTGCGCTCCCCACCCGGGCGCACCCCGTCGAACACCGAGACCTCCCTCGCCCCCCGCTCCCGACCGAGGACCTCGGTGATCTGCGCGTGCACGTCCCGCCACTCCCTCATCCGTGTGTAGCTCAGGTGATGGGACCTGCAGAAGGCCCTGAGGCGCGACTGGCCCAACGATTCCATCTTGGTGTGGTAGGCATCCCAGATATTGAGAAGTGTGAGGAAGTCGGAGTCGGGGTGGGCAAACTTCCGGTGCGCCGCGTCGGCCTCCACCCGCTTCTCCTGCGGGCGCTCCCTCGGGTCCTGGATGCACAGGCCCGAGGCAACGACCAGCACCTCGCGCACTGCCTTTTCCCGGATCGCCTGGAGGATCATCCTGCCCGCTGTGGGATCGGCCGGTAGCCGCGCCAACTCGCGCCCCAACTTGGTCAGCGGGTGGCCCGCACCGGGGTCCAGGGCACCCAGTTCCTCGAGGAGCTGGTATCCGGCGCGAACGGCCTTGGGGGCCGGCGGCCCGATAAAGGGGAAGGTCTCGATGTCCCCCATCCCGTAGGCCTTAAGGCGCAGGATCACGTCCGCCAGATTGGCGCGCTGGATCTCAGGCTGGGTGAATTCAGGCCGGGCCAGGAAGTCCTCCTCAGAGTAGAGGCGGACGCAGACCCCGTCCGACACCCGGCCGCACCGGCCCTTCCTCTGGTTGGCGCTCGACTGGGAAACCGCCTCGATCGGCAGTCGCCGGGTCCGCGCCTTCGGCGAGTAGCGGCTGATGCGGGCAAGGCCCGTGTCGACCACGAACCGGATCCCGGGTATTGTGAGCGAGGTTTCGGCAATGTTGGTGGCGACCACAACCCTCCGCTTGATTCCGGCGGTGAATATCTTTCGCTGCTCGTCGTTCGTTAGCCGACCGAAAAGGGGGATGATGTCCCAGTCCCTCAGGCGGCCTGCGAGCCCGTCGCAGGTGTCCCGGATATCCCTCTCGCTTGGCATGAACACAAGGACGTCGCCACTTGAGGAATCCCGCGCGATCCGCTCGGCGCTCTCTATGGCTCCGTCGATGTAGTGCATTGCCTCGGACTGGGAAATTCCCTCGTCGCCCTCGACCAGGTCGCTCCCGAGGCCATCTAGAGGGAAATAAACCACCTCCACCGGATACATGCGGCCTTCTACGCGGATCACCGGCGCGTTGCCGAACGCCTTGCTAAACTCGTCGGTGTCGATCGTCGCCGAGGTCACGATGATCTTCAGGTCGGGACGGACTGACCTGAGCTGCCGGAGGTGACCGAGAAGGAAGTCGATGTTGAGGGAGCGCTCATGGGCCTCGTCGATCACAATCGTGTCGTACTCGCCAAGGAGCGGGTCGCCCTGCGCCTCCGCCAGAAGCATGCCGTCGGTGAGGAACTTGATCACGGTCTGGGGCGTCGTGTTGTCGCTGAAGCGAACCTTGCAGCCGACCTCCTTTCCCCAGGCTACTCCCATCTCCTCGGCGATCCGCCTCGACAGGGAAAGGGCCGCGACCCTGCGGGGCTGCGTGCAGGCAATACGCCCCCTGACACCCCTGCCCGCCGCCAGGCACATCTTTGGAATCTGAGTCGATTTTCCTGAGCCGGTCTCGCCCGCCAGGATGATCACGGGGTTGTCCGCAATCGCGTCGACGATCTCCTGCGCGCGCGAGCTGATCGGGAGCTCGGGCGCGAACTCGATCCGGAACGCGAAGTCGGTGTCGGCTGGGCGGCCTGGAGGTGTCTTTTGGGGCGTGTCCAAGGGCTAAGCGTCCAGATTCGCGAGGCCGCCCCGGGTTGACAACCCTTAGCGCTCGCGGGCGCGCCTGGCATTATTCCGGTTGCAGAAGGGCGAGTTTGCTAGGCCTAGCACTGTCACAACCTTCGCCCTATCCCATGACCAAGCGTTTAAATGCGCTGCTTGACGGGCTAGCAGGACGGGCAACAGGTCTGCATAACCATTACCTTCGACGCCGAGACGGTGTTTGGCATCCGCGCACTGCGGTTAGGGAGCCCCATAGCCGTAGCGGGCAAAGATGTCCTGCGCCTCTGCGCCCAAAAGAAACTCGAGGTATTTGCGCGCGCCAGGGTTTGGGCCTCCTCGGTTGGTGAGGATCCCCGCCTGAAGGATCGGAGTGTATATGGCGGTCGGGACCTCGATCCACCTCCCCTTGTCCTTAAGCTTCGGTGAGAGTACAAGGGAAAGCGCCACGAATCCTGCATCGGCATTGCCGCTTGAGACGTACTGAGCCGTCTGTGATACATTCTCGCCAAAAACGAGCTTGGGCGTGGCCAGCACCGTCAACCCCAGGTGTTCGAGAGCCTCCTTGGCAGCCCGGCCGTACGGAGCCGTATCCGGGTTTGCTATCGCTAGCTTCTTTACCATCGCGCTGGATACTGCTGCGCCCACCCCGCTCAATTCCAAGGCAGGACTGAAAGTCCAAAGAACCAGGCGGCCCCGGGCAAAGACCTTCATGCTCTTGGGGTCCGCCGCTCCCGCATTGGCGAGCTTCTTCGGGTAATCCGTATCCGCAGAGAGAAAGACATCGTACGGCGCCCCGTTCTCAATCTGCGCGACCAAGCTTCCTGATGCCCCAACCTCACAGCGCACCTCGCATTCCGGCATAACCTTCGCGAACGCTGCGTTTAGCGGCTCAAGGACGTACACCAAGTTTGCGGCGGCGGCCACGGTGACATGCTCGGCCGCCGTTAGCGGAAGTACCCCCAATGCGAGCGCCGGAAAAACGACCAAAAGCTTTATTATTCGCATCGGATAGCGCCTTTCATCGAAGAACTTTTGTCAAAATCAAACGGGGACTACGGCGACCCAAGACAAGCAGCTGCGCTCGGACCATCCAAGCGGGCCAGTCGCATGAACAGCGCCCGCACCGCCCAGGACAATCGGATGCGGCGCAGATCGAGCCCGCGGTCTTGAAATCCCAAGCCATTTGCTGGTTTGGGGAATGTTGATTTCGCGGTGACTTAGTGCTGTATGCTGCTCCAATATCTTGGAGCCATGAGCCTCGAGGAATTCGTTCATTCAACAAAGGGTGATGCGGAGATTCCGCCGGCCGGCCTAAGTGCGGCCCTTTTGTCCCTCTGGTACGACGCTCGCGGCGACTGGGAAAGCGCCCACAAGGCGGCGCAGGACGATCCCGCACGCGACCCGGCATGGGTCCATGCCTACCTTCATCGGAAGGAGGGGGATATTGGGAACGCCAGATACTGGTACGCCCGCGCCCGAAGACCCGAGGCTGAGGGTCCGCTCGACGAGGAGTGGACCCAAATAGCCCGCGCCCTACTCGGCTAATTCGGTGAGGCCCCTGCCCGGCTATCCCTTCTTGCGGGCCTAGGTCAGCGGCGTGGTGAGGGCCACAACCAGGAGGTACGTGGCCACGGCGGCGACCGCCAATGTGATGAACCACAGCCAGCGCTTCTTGGATAAGAGGCAGAGGCCACCGATTGCCAATGCTATTTGAAACGCCTGTGCGGCCTGCCCGAACTTTCCCCCGAGCGCCGTCATGCGTTCGGCGTCCTTGCGGTAGGCATCGCGGGCATCCTCGTATTTCTTCGCCCCTGCCTGGATCTCCGCCTTCTCCTTGTCGTAGCGGGCGACCTTTGCCTTAAGGGCCTTCAGGCCCTCCTCGTCTGATTTTTCGGCCGCCTTAAGGTTGATCTCCAGCTCGGTCAGGAGCTGCTTCTGGGCTTTTGATTGGTAGAAGCTCCACTGGTCTGATGCGTTGGTTTGGTTGTAAGTCGCCTCGCTCAGGTCCTTTGCCACCCGTCCCGAACAGGTCCCGCCCTTGGAGAACGTGTAGCCGGCGACCAAGGCAATGAAGGCCATCGAGAGAGCGGCATACTTGGTCCATGCCTCGGCCTTGGCCTTCTGCTCGGCTTTTGCCTCCTTTTCGGTCTGGTTTTTGACGAAGGCGCGCACCTCGGTGATCGCGACTTGCATCAGTTCGTTGTTGGTCTGGTTCGTGGCTTCGCTCATGTGGAAAGAAGTGATGGAAAACGTAGCAGGTTAGGATTCCTGCCCACGAGGCAAGCGCGGACACCAGGAATCGTTTCCCATTGCTCCCTCACCCAAGTCCCAACAAAGGGCTAAATTTTATAACCATTTGGTGTATATTATCTTAATATTTTCTTGGTGGGTAACGGCCTCCGGCCTTTTCCACAAGCGTTTGCCGCGGTAGAGCCGCCTTGCACCACCCGGACAATCAACCACAACCCGGTGGAGGGAGCCTGACTCGGCGTTTTGGACTACGGCCAGCCTCGCTAACAAACCAGCACACCTCGCCGGATCGCGAGCTGGATCGCAGCTCCGATAGCTTCGGAAGAGATCGGTTTTATCAGCAGCTGGTGGATTCCCGACGCATTCGCTACCTCGGTGGTTAGCGAACCGGAGAAGCCGGTCATCAAGATCACAGGCAAGTCAGGTTGAATTCGCAGGATCTCTACCCCGAGAGCCATTCCGCTCAGGTGAAATGTCATCGTCTCGACGCCGGACCCGACCTCGAAGAAATAGAGATCGAACTTCACCTTCGCGCGCATCCACGCCTGAATGGTGAGAAGGCTCGCGCACTGGTGATCCTTATGCGAATCGATAGGCCAATGGGTGAACACGATGTCCGGCTTTTCGGAGGCGAGTAGCTCCTCCATCCTGGCGACCCAGTCATTGTTCACGACGCCGGCGCCGTCGATCTGGCCAAAGAAGATGGGCTTTGCGCCGAGTATCGTGCACGCAGCGGTAGCCTCGGCCGTCCGGATTTCAGCCGCCTCACTGGATGTCTTTCCGTCAACACCCGCCTCGCCCCGGTTAAAGTAGAGATTCGAGACCCGATGGCCTGCCGCAGCGAACCGGGCCAATGTGCCGCCTGGGCCCGCCTCGGGGTCGCCCGGATGCCCGCCCACGCAAACGATCTTTAGAACCTTGGTTCCCTTCTCTTCCCCGGCCCGAAGTCCTGAGGACGCAAGGGAGAGCATGCCGAGTCCGGCTGCCGCTTGCTGGAAGAATGTTCTGCGGGAGGAGGATTCCATATCAGGGACTTTAGCTGCCCGCCGCTGAAGACCAACATGTTAAAGTGGCGGAGAGAGCGATTCGAACCCCAGGTACGGTTTTACCCCTACAACGGTTTAGCAAATCGTCCAGGCCAGTTAGACGCCGGTTTGGATTTTCGCTCGAGGCAGGGTTAAGTTCCTTGTTTTTGAATGGATTACAATGCGACAGGCAGATGCTCTCCTGTGCACTAGAAGGCCGACTTTGTGCAAAAAATAGGCTCCAAATAGGCTCGGATTCGGCCATTCCCAGCCACCCTCAGGGACGGGCCGCCGTCGCCAGCCCACTTCAGTTCCCCTGTTCGATCCTGGCCAGTATCCGAAGAACAGCAGAACAGCCCGAATGATTGGTAGCCATGTCGAGCGGGTTCAAGTCGCCTATCGAGACCGTTGCTGTCATGAGCCAGTCGGCCGCAGCGGCCGGACTCTCGAAGGTTCGGGCCGCAGCATTGACGATCCTTGAGTCCACGGCCTTCAAGATCTCGATCCGGCGTTGGCGAGCCTCGATGTCCTTTGCGGCTTCCTTGACCATCTTGGCCCGAAATCGATCAGTGTTCATAGGATTTCCTAGGCTGCCAGCTTTGATGACCGCCTAAAGGCCTAGGATTACCGCCTCTGCGGTAGTTAGGTGAGTCCATCTCGTCACGGCCCGACAATCTTCCCTGGATTTCGCCTTACCCGGCGTGATGTCCGATAGTCTTGGGCTCCTTAAGCGTTTTGCGACAAGTCGCCGTACTAATTCCCAAGCGCCTCCAGAATCTGGCACGAGAATGCAGGCACGCTCTTCCCGAGATGTATCGCAACGTCCTGAAGTTCGCGGCCATCCTCTTGTGCGATCGCCGCCAGCTTTCCCATGACGACCCCGGGATTCATGGAATAGAGCGTCAGCAGATAGTCCTGCGGATGCAGGACGTCGATGTCCCACGGCTTGAGGGCGGTGGCCGGGAAATGCCGCAGGTTGAAGGTCACGATGAGCGAAGCCCCGGCCTTGACGGCGGCCGCCACCACATGCCGGTCCTTTTCTTCATTGGTGACAACGGGCAGCAACATCTCGAAGCCCGTCACACTCGCCTCGGGAAACGAGCGGCAAACCTCCTGCCTCCAAAAGTCAGCCAATTCGCGGGAATAGGGCTTCTTCAGCTTCTCCGTCTGCGTTGTCCGGACCTCGTCCAGGATCTGGCTCGACCAGACCGGCAGGTAGAGTCGCGGAGGTTCGGCCAGTCGAAGGAACAGGTCGCAGAGGCCCGCATTAGCCAGCACGCACGCATCGAGCACCACCCTGAAGTCAGCCTGCATCGCCCGTGTAGTCGGCATCGTATTGGCCCGCCTCCTTGATTTTCTTGAACAGCCGGCCGAGCGATTCGCGCCGGCCCTTGTCCCTGACCTCCTGATAGGCGCGAAGGTCCTTAAGCGTCACCCTCCGGTGTGTGCCGACGCGGTGGTGGGGTATCTCGCCCTTCTCCATCAATTCGACGAGGTGCTGGCGCGACATGCCAAGGAGGGCCGCGGCCGCCTGGGTCGTGAAAGTCTCGTCCTCGGGCATCAGGATGATCGCCCTGCCCTGCTGCATCTGGCGGACGGTGTTCACAAGCAGGTGGAATATCGGATCGGGCAATTCGATCCGAACGCCTTCGCGCCCGACGAGGGCGGGCCGTTCCTCACGGCTCACCAGTTCTATCAGCTGGTTCAATTCCGCGGGCTTAAGGAGCGACGGGTCCAGGCGATCTTCTTTCGGGTTCATGGGGCGACACTATCGGAGCGAAGATTGGAAAATCAAACCCTCAAACGCTACAAACGCCATAATCGCTATATTCGATTTCACGCCTAATTGGGCTTTCATGTTACTTCCCATCATCTTAGGGTAGTCCTTACCCTAGGAACTTCCCGAGGCAAGCGTCTGAGCTGTTGAGCACCATAAGTGGCATTTCTTGAGGGGAACGGTCTGCTGCCGCCCGTCGCCAAACCGGGTTATGGTACTGGCATTAGTATCGATCACGATGTGGTTTGGCACTGCGACATCTAGTCTAACTCCGGGGTTCAGACAGGTAAACCGGCCGGCATCATGCCAGCGCTTCGGCTCGTGAACATGCCCCGACAGGATAAGCCAGGTCATGGTCGATGCCTTCAGAAGATGCTCGGCGAGTTCCAGGTCACCCAAGTCCCCCCCAAGGTGATCGGTACCTGCCAGTGACAAAGCCGGCGGGCAATGGCACACAACGATCCTCGGCAGCGCCGAGTTCGTAACAGGCACCCTGCCCCACCCGACACATTCGACGAGGAATCCGCCGAGCTCGGCCGCGTCGCCGTCAATGAAGACATTCGGCCTCTTCAGCGTTTTTAGCCACCGGGCCTCCTGGAGCAGCGGGTGCAGGCTGAACGTGTCGTGGTTTCCCGAGACGATGAACACAGGAAGCTCCGCAGGAAGGCCCTGGGCCCAATCCCGGACCCTGTCGATCTGGCCCTCGATCTGCTCCAATTCGAACAGGTTCAGGAGGTCTCCGGAGACAACAAGCGCATCATAGTGGGATCGTCGAACCTCGTCCGTGATCCAGTCGTAGAAGGGATCGACCGCATGCAGGCGCTAAGGTGGAGAATTCTCATGGCGGAGCGCACCGGTATACTTGTCCGCCGGGCACCATTGCGCAATCGGGCAACCCACCGCCTAAGCGGTATCCACTGACTGATCATTCACCGGTCGTTAGGCCAATTACGACCGCCTCGCCTGGGCCGCACCCTTTCAATCCAGAAAGCTAAACTATAGCTATCTTTTCCGCACAATCCCCACCTTTATATCGACACAGTGATATGCCGTGAGCCGAACGCACCGACTCAGCATCGTTACCACCTATCTGCGGAGGCCGGTCCGACCCGGGTAGCTATGGGAAGCCTGGCACCCCCGCGGCCTTCGCAGCATGGGCGAGCGCTCTATCCGTGGTGGCGAGAGCCGCTCCGCGCCGCATCGCCAACTCCAGGTAAGCCGCATCATAGACCGTAAGCCCATATTGGCGGGCCAGGGCGGCCGCGTCCCGACCTACGCGCAGCGCGGTCTCATCGTCGAC
>CAITBM010000133.1 GCA_903890485.1 uncultured Opitutaceae bacterium
CCCGACGGGCTCGGGTTCACGATGGACACGGTGGTGCCGGTGAAGAACGTGCCGCTCTCGATGAGGGCGCTCAACATGGCCACGGCGGAAACGGTCCGCAACAACACCGGCACCTGGTGGATGCCGTTCTTCCGCAAGCTGCGCATGCGCTACCCGACGGGGCTGGTCCACACGATCGTCACGGCCGCCACGCCGATCGACGACCACTCCTCCCAGATCATCCAGATCGCCTACAGGAATGATACCGAGGCCGAGGCCAAGGCGGCCGACATCATCGCCTTCGACCGGGCGGTCGTCTCCGAGGACCGCGAGGTCCTGGAGTCGACCACCTTCGACACTCCGGTGGACCTGAGGAGACGGGAGGAGATGCACATGGCCTCCGACCAGCCCGGGCTCCTGATGCGCCGCCAGCTCCTGGCGCAGTTCCACGCCAATGGCGAGGAGGAGGCCCACGGGTGGGGGGCCGCGCAGGGCCCGGCGATCGGCAGCCAGTTCGGGGCCCATCATCCCTTCGCCACCGAGGCCATGTGCCTGGAGATGACCTACGGGGACGGGAAGGCCGGGGGAGGCGGCCCGGCTCCGACGCCCCCGGGCGCAGCCGATACCCGCCACTAGAAGAGAAGGGTCCCAAGAGTCGGGGTGGCACCGAACGTGCTCACCCTCCGGGGAGATGCCCGGCGATCCCCTCACACCTGCCGCCCCCACGGGACCGGTCCTGCTCCGGCGCAACTACCTCTCCGCCCTTGAAAACGTGGCCCAGTCCATAGGGACCATGGGGCCCGTTGCCACGATCGGCACCATCTTGCCGCTCCTCATCTATAAGTCGGGCAACGCGACCTGGCTCCTGTTCCTGTTCGTGATGGCCGCCTTCTGCCTGATCTCGGCCAACATCAATGTCTTTGCCCGGAAGGTGGCCTCGGCGGGATCCCTCTCGGCATTTGCCGAGCACGGCCTGGGCAAGTGGGCCGGCAGCCTCACGGGCTGGTCGTACCTGGTGGCGATGGCGTTCGTCGTCACCAGCTCGGCGATCTCGTGCGCCTATTACCTGGTGGTCGTCCTCGGCCAGGTCCAGGGGGGCAAGGTTGGCCCCCTGGGCCAGGTCCTCCTCACGGCCCTGGTCGTCGTCGCCGCGTGGTGGCCCGCCCACCGCGACATCAAGCTCTCGACCAAGACGATGCTCGCGGCCGAGTCGGTCTCGGTCCTGGTGATCCTGGCGATCCTGGTCGGGGCGATGGTCACCACCCACCACTGGGTGGACTCCGCGCAGATTAGGCTCCAGGGCTCGGGCTTCCCGCAGCTGCGCCTGGGCTTTGTACTGGCCTTCATGACCCTCGCCGGCTTCGAGAGCGCCACCACGCTCGGCGAGGAGGCGAAGTCGGCCACCCGCACGCTCCCCCGGGTGATGATGCTGTGCATCCTCCCCACGGGCCTTCTCTTCGTGGTGAGCATCTACTGCCTGACCGTGTTCTCGCACAGCCTGAACCTGGCGCTCGACCAGACCGACGCCCCGCTCGACATGATCGCCCGCTCCGCGGGCTTTCCGGCCCTGGGCACCCTCAGTTCGCTCGGCATCGCCCTCAGCTGCTTCGGTTGCGCGCTCGGCGGGATGAACGCCGGGTCCCGCGTCATCTACGCGATGGCCCGCAGCCGCCAGGTCCCCGGATACCTGGAGGCGATCCACCCGAGGAACGGGACCCCGCACCGCGCCCTCTCCCTTCTCGCGGCCGTCGCCCTCCTGGTCCCTTCGGCGATGATCGCCTTCGGGGTCTCGATGGCCGACGCCATGGACTACCTGATGCAGCTGGCCTCGCTCGGGTTCCTCGGGGCCTACCTGGTGGTCTGCGTGGCCGCCCCGTTCTACCTTGCCGCGCAAGGGGAGACCCGGCCCGCAAGGCTTGCCGTGGCCGCCGCATCGGTCGTCGTCATCGCGGCGGCCTTCGTGATGAGCCTGGTGCCGGTCCCCGAGGGACCGTGGCGCTACCTTCCCTACGTTTTCGGGCTGCTGCTGATCGCCGGGATGGCCGTGAGCGCGAGAGGCCCGGCCGCGTCCGTGCCGGGGGCGGCGGCCCCGGAGCCCGCCGACTAGCGGGCGAGGGCCAGTCAGGGCGCGGGTTTCCCGGGGCCAAGGTTCCCGGTTTTTGTGCTGCGCGCTCGCGGCGTCCGTTCCACGCTTGGCCGCCCCCCACCCCATGATGCGCCTCACCCTGGTTCTCGCGTGCCTCCTTCCCGTGACCTTGTCCCCGGCGTCGGGCGCGGGGGAGGCGCTGCGCCCGAGGATCACCGGGCTTTCCCACGTGGCCCTTTGGGTCGCCGACCTGGAGAAGTCCCGCGATTTCTACAAGGCCTACCTCGGCTTCGACGAGCCCTACACCCTCAGGAACGCCGACGGCTCGGTCGCGCTGACCTGGATCAAGGTCAACGACCGGCAGTCGGTGGAGCTCTTCCCCCTGGGCGGGAGGACCCCGGCGGACGGCGACAGCCTCTACCATGTCGCGCTGGAGACCGATGACGCCCAGGCGATGCTGCGCTACCTCTCGGCCCGGGGCGTGCGCGGGCCCGAGGGCAAGCCCCTGCCGGCCACGGCCGGCAAGGGCCGCATCGGCAACCTCAATTTTTTCGCCGAGGATCCCGACCACCACACCGTGGAGTTCGTGCAGTACCTGCCCGACGGCTGGACCCTCGCCAATGCGGGCAAGTTCCTGCCGCCGCGCCGCGTCGCGGCGCGGATGAGCCACGCGGGGATCACGGTTGCGAACCTGTCGCGGTCCCTGGCCTTCTACCGCGACATTCTCGGCATGAAGGAGACCTGGAGGGGAAGCGGCGACGGCGTCACCCTCAGCTGGGTCAACGAGCGGCTCCCGGAAGGAAGCGACTACATCGAGCTCATGCTCGTGAAGGCCAGGCCCGCGCTGGACGAGCTCCACATCCTCCACCACATCTGCCTCGAGGTGGCCGACGTGTCGGCGGCCGGCGCCCTCCTCGGCGGCAGGGCCCTGCCCGCCGGCTGCAAGCCGATGTCGGCCGCCCGGACCGGCAGGAACCACAAGCGGCAGGTCAACTGCTACGATCCCGACGGGACCCGCGTCGAGATCATGGAGCCCTCGACCGTCGACGGCCTGCCCGCGCCCTCCTCCGCCGCACCGGCCCCCTAGCGCGCGCCGCTAATTGGCCAGGTGCACGTCCATCCAGGTCAGCGTCCGGGCCCACATCTCCGCGGTGTAGACGTGCCCAAGGCCCGGATACACCAGGCTCTCGAAGTCGTCCCTCCTGCCGTAGAGGGCGTAGACCGGGCGCACGGCCGACTCGATCGCATGGATCCCGTCGACGGGCGAACCCCCGTCCCGGTCTCCCGTCTGGAAGAGGATGGGGCGCGGGGCGGAAAGCGCGATGACGGCCTCGCTGTCGAAATGGTTGAGCATGCCCGGGACAAAGTAGCCGATCGAGTGCTCGTGGATGGACCCGTGCGCGATCAGGTTCTGGTAGCGGGTCATGCACGCGATCGCCACCCCGGTCTTCAGCCGCTCATCGAGGGCCATGAGCCACCAGGTGCGCGTGGCGCCCATGCTCATCCCGGTCACGCCAATCCGGCGCGGATCGACCTCGGGACGTGACGCAAGGTAGTCGAGCGCCATCAGGTCGTCGCGCAGCAGCATGCCCCAGAACGTGCGGCCGACCCAGAGGTTGAATTTCGCGGCGGTCTCCTCGGCCGGGTTGTTGCGCTGGGCCGGACCGTCGGGACCGCTGCCGTTCCGCTCGCCAAAGCCGCTGGCGTCGATCCCGAGGACGACGTAACCGCGCCGGGCAAAGGCCGGCCCGGGAGCCTGGGGAGTGTGCCGCGACTGCAGGAGCTCCTCCTTGCCCAGGTCGTACTCCCCGGCGTGCCAGTGGCAGTAGAGGATGGCGGGCGATTTGGCCGGGGCGTGCTTGGGAATAAAGATATAGCCCGGCACGACCGATCCCGCGCCGTTGTCGAAGCGGAACTTCTCGAGAAGGTAATCCCCGCGGTCCTCGCGCGAGACGACCTTCACGGTCGGAACGGAGGGCCTAGGGGGCAGGCGCCCGAGGAGGGTGAGGAGCTCCGAGCGGATCGCCACCCTGCGGGTCTCCCACTCGGCGCGGGTGGACGGCGCGGCGAAATCCGGGGCGATCTCGGCCTTGGAAGCCCAACGTGCGGCAGCGTCGGTCTGGGGTTCAGCCATGACCGGGAAGAGCCACGCCAGGGCGACGGCAATCGACAAAGGGGTTTTCATGGGCGCCAGGGGACACGGAATTCGGGGCGGGGCAAAGGGGCGGCTGCGTGCGGGACCCAACCCTAGAGGAGGGGGCGCCCCAATTCCAAGGTTTACCTGCGGCCGGGTCCCGACCAAAGTCGCGCAATGAAACCCCCAGCCGAGCAGCTGATCGAAGAAATCGAGAAACTAGTGCCCACCTTCCTCCTGGACCCCATCGACGGGGCGCAGTCCAAGGGCAACGCGGCATTCCTGGTCATCGACCCCTCGGGCCGGACGTTCGGCCGGATCGTCGGGACGGATGCCGACCGCGGGCGCTGGTGCTTTGGCATCGCCAGCCGCAAGGTGATCCAGGTCTGGCGTACGGGCTACGCGACGGGGGAGTTCGAGCGCCTGGTGTATGCCGGCAAGATCGACGAGGGCCCGACCGGAGTGAACAGGCCGGACTTCATCGGCTGGCAGGGCGGAGTGGCGCTCGAGGACTCGGACGGCACCCTCTACGCAGCCGCCTTTTCGGGCTTCCGCGGGATCAAGGACGTCGAGATCGTGGAGACGGCCGCGGCGAAGGTCCCCGGGTTGCGGGTCCGCACGCACA
>CAITBM010000134.1 GCA_903890485.1 uncultured Opitutaceae bacterium
CTCGCGCAGGACCACCCGTTCATCGGCCACGGCGCCACGACCTACGAGGCCCTGCGGGTCCCGGTCTGGGCCGGATACGCGAGCGGGGACCCGGTCCTCCTTGCGGCGGGCGCGGAGGGGTTTGCCAAGGCCTGGAGCCACGTCTCCCCGACCGGCGGGCCGGTCTCCGACGAGTTCATCGAGAACAAGCCCACGGACCCCGAGAAGACGGGGTACGAGGGCTGCGGGGAGAAAGAATGGATGACCTCGCTTCTCTCCGCCGCGCAGAAGACCGGGCGGGCGTCGCTCGCCGAGCAGGCGGAGACCACCTACTACAACTCGGTCCAGGGCTCGCGCCTTTCCGACGGCAAGGCGCTCGCCTACGTCTCCACGGACAACGCGTTCCGGGTCGACGGGGCCATCATGAACCGGCGCGTGTTCTCCCCGTCCCACGAAGAGGTGGCCAACTGCTGCGCCCCGAACTTTGTCCAGATCGGCCCGATCTTCGTCCGGAACATGTGGATGCGCTCCAGGGACGGGCTGGCGATGGTGCTCTTTGGCCCGTGCGAGGTGCGGACCGAGGTGGGCGGCACGGGTGTGCGCCTGGACGAGGAGACCACCTACCCGTTCTCCGAGTCGGTCAAGGTCAGGGTCGAGCCCGACTCCCCCAAGTCCTTTGTGCTCCATGTCCGTGTCCCCTCGTGGGCCACCGGGGTTGACGCCGCGTGCGCCGGGGCCGAGATCTCCCGCGCCGGCGACTGGATCCTGGTCCGCAAGACCTGGTCGAAGGGCGACGCGCTCGAGGTCTCGTTCCGCAGCTCCGCCGAGCCCGTTCCGGCCAACAACGGCGAGTTCTACGTGCGCCGGGGCCCCCTCTTCTACGCGGTCGGCATTCCCGCGGTCATGAAGTCGATCAAGGACTTCCCGGTGGCCGGCTTCCACGACTACCTCGCGTTCCCGGTCACCTGGGGCAAGGCGCGCTACGCGCTCCCGAGGTCGGGCAGCGGCGTCCCGGAGCTCTCCGCGTTCAAGCTCACCGCAAACCCCGCCGCGGACGCCAAGTACCCCTGGGACGCCCCGCCCTTCCGCCTCGAGGGGTCGCTCCTGAGCCTCGACACCCTGAAGACGGAGTCCCTCGCCCTGGTGCCGATGGGCGCCAGCGCCGCCACCCTCCGCCGCATGACCTTCCCCGTCACCCCATGAAGCCGAAACCCGCCCCGCCCCGCCTCCGCGTGATCGCGAACCTCTGGTCGCTCTGGGACTACCCGAGCGCAAAGCGCGAGTGGTCGCTCGAGAGGAAGATCGCCGCCGTGGCCGAGGCCGGCTTTGACGGCTTCTCCGGGGCGCTCGACCGGAACCAGGGCCGCCTTGCCGCGAAGCACGGACTGTACGCCCTGGGCTACATCTCCTCCTCGAAGCCGTCGGAGTTCCGGGACAAGATCAAGGCCAACCGGGACGGGGGCGCCCTCCGGATCAACGTGCAGCTGGGCGACCACGACACGCCGGTCGAGAAGGCGGTCCGGATGGCCGTCCGGATCGTCCAGGACGGCATCGACCTCGGGGTCCCCTGCGACGTGGAGGTGCACCGCGACACGTGCACGGAGACCCCGGAGAAGGCCTACGCGATCGCCGCGGGATACCGCAGGGCGACCGGGACCCTTCTCCCCATGACCTGGGACCTCTCGCACATCTCGGTCGTCAAGCACCTGGCCCCGCCCTACTGGAAGCGGCTCTTCGTGGATGACCGCCTGGTGCGCCACGCCTGCCAGTTCCATTTCAGGCCGTTCAACGGGCACCACTGCCAGGTCCCGGTGACGGACGGCCGCGGCCGCCTTTCCCTGGAGTTCACGCAGTGGCTTCCCGTGCTCGACAAGACCTTTGAGACCTGGCTCGGGGGGCGCCAGGACGGCCGCGTCCTCTTTGCCTGCCCCGAGATGGGGCCGGTCCGCGGGGGCTACAACCTGGCGCAGCTTCCCAACAGCTGGGAGGACGCCAAGGTGCTGCGCGCCATCATCGAGCGGCGCTGGAAGGCCGCGCTCCAGGGCCTTTCCCAGGGAAACGCTTGAACGGGAACGGCGAACCCCAAACTCTTTTCACCATGAAACCCACCCTTGGATTTGTCGGAGTCGGACGCATGGGAGCCAACATGGCCCGGTGCCTGAAGGGCCGCGGGTACGCGGTGTCCGCGGTCTACGACCGCAACACCGAGGGCGCCGGGGCTCTCGCCCTGGAACTGGGAGCGGAGGCCTGCGCAAAGCCGTCGGAGGTGGCGGCCCGGGCCGACGTGATCGTCACGGTCGTGACCGACGATGCCGCCCAGCGGGAGGTCTTCTATGACAAGGCGGGCGGCCTCCTGCTCGGAGCCCAGGGGAAGACCTTCGTGAACTGCGCCACCATCAGCCCCGCCGTCCACGTGGAGATCGAGGCCGCTACGGAGAAGGCCGGCGCCTCCTCGCTCGAGGCCTGCATGGCCTCCAGCATCCCGCAGGCCCTGAACGGGACCCTCTACCTCATGTGCGGGGGGAAGCAGGCCGTGTTCGAGCGCCTGAAGCCGATCTTGAGCGAGCTGAGCGACCACGGGAAGCTGCTCCGCTACATCGGGGGCGCCGGCACCGCGGCCCAGGTGAAGGCCCTGGTCAACATGGTGATGAACATCAACACGGCGGGCCTGGCCGAGGGCCTGGGGCTCGGGGTTGCCCTCGGGCTCGACCCCAAGGTGCTCCTCGAGGTGTTTTCCCAGACGGGGGCCGCGTCGCGCGTGGTGGCCACCGACGGCGAGGACATGATCGCCCGCGAGCACGCGTGCTACTTCTCGGCGGCGCACGCCGCCAAGGACAGCGGGATTGCTCTGGCCCTCGGCGTCGAGAAGGGGCTCAGCCTTCCCCTTGCCGCCGCGACGAAGCAGCAGTTCGACCGCCTGGTCGCCCTGGGGTTCGGCGGCATCGACAAGAGCGGGATCGCGGAGCTCACGTTCCCGGGCCGAGGCAAGCCGGCCTAGCCGGGTGCCCGGGCCGAGGACGGTCATGGGCGCAAAGCCTCGAGCGCCGATCCCTGCTGGGGATGAAGCGCGGCGCCGTCGGCCGCGCTCGTCCGTTGGCTTGGCTCCAGCGATTGGATCGGCCCGATCTCCACGCGGCCGTCAGGGAGCGGCGCATGGACCAACTTTCCGCTGTTCCGCCCAAAATAAGGGGCGGCCCTCTCGGCCATGGCGGCCAATTGCCTGCTGAAATCCCCGCTCCCCTCCCGGACGCTGAAGCGGGCCTCCCACAGGAGCTTTGCCTTCTTTTCCTTCCACATCATCTGGAAGTCATAGGCCATGAGCACCACGAAATACCGCGGATCCTCGAGCTCGCCAACCAGGTCCTTCTGGCCCACCTGGAGCGCGGTCCCGCGGGCCTGGTCCTCGGGCAGCCACGACTGGTCGAAGCCCAGGAGTCCCGCGTTCCTCAGGTCGAGCAGCCGCCTCTGGCCCTCCTCGGCGGCGACCGCGGCCAGGGCCCCGGTGAACGCGCCGTCCAGATCGACCTGCTCGGGAGTGCGGACGGCGTAGCTCGTCGTGGCGGACTGGGTTATCTGCGTGGGCGCGCAGCTGTCGTTGGGGTTGAACCGGACGGCGTCCGGATGGTTGGCGGCGAGCGCGGCGGCGCCGGCATCCGCAAGGTTCTGCGCCGAGACCGAGCGCGTGCCGGGGAGCGGCGGCGTCGTGGTCCCCCAATAGACCACGATCAGCAGGCGGGTCGATTTCGGGTCCCTGCTCGAATAGTACCCCTGGGCCTCGAGCGGCCGGGCGATCGTGCGGGCCACGTCGCCGAAGGCGAGGGGTTCCTTGATTCCGGCCTCGGTTGCCTTCAGGAGACCGCCCTTGGCAAAGGCGAAGGTCTCGGGCTGGAGGGAGCCGTCCGCCAGCCTCGTGCGGGCGTAGTCGGAGCTGGCGCGGGCGGAGACGGCCACGGTTTCCTCGGCGCGGGCGGAGGGGGTTGCGGGCAGGGCGGCGGAGAGGACGAGAATCCAAGGCAGGGGGATGAGGGGGGTGCGCATGGGGAGGAGGGGGATCGGACGGTACAACCCCCCGTGCGGCCGCTTCCCTTCATCCCGGTGAACGATTTCCCGGGCCCCCCGGCCAGAAGACCGCATCCCGCGATTGGCTCAAATCGTGCTAACCCAAGGACATTATCCTTGGGCCCAGGCCGATGTTCGCTTTCGTAAACCCCGCACCGTGACGAAGACCCCCCCCACCCCATCCCCGGAGCACGCCCCAGGCGGGCACGGCCTGCACGCCAACGTCCTCGGCCATTTCGACTCGGTCGCCCAGTCGGTCTCGACGATGGCCCCCACCGCCTCCGCGGCGATGACCGTGCCCCTCGTCTTCTCCTCCGCGGGCAACGGCACCTGGGTGTCCTACCTCCTGGCGACCCTCTGCACGCTCGTCGTCGGACTATGCATCGCCCGGTTCGCGCGGGACTCCGCGTCGCCCGGCTCCCTCTACTCCTATGCGACCTCGTCCCTGCCGCCCGCGGCCGGCAGCGTGGCAGCCTGGGCGCTTCTCCTGGCCTACGTCGCCAGCGGGGCCTCGGTGGTGGGCGGGTTTGTCCACTACGCCAGCGTCGTCCTCAACGAGTTCGCGGGGTTCACCGTGCCGGACATCCCGCTCGGGATCGCCTGCGTCCTGCTTTCGGCGTGGGTCGCCTACCGGGACGTGAAGGCCTCCGCCCGCATGATGCTCTACATCGAGCTCGTCTCGGTCCTGGTCATCAGCTCGGTCTTCGCGCTCCTCCTCTGGCAGCACGGCCTTCACCTCGACGTTTCGCAGTTCTCGCTCCACGGGGTCAACTTCTCCGGCGTCCGCCTGGGGCTCGTTCTGGCGATGTTCAGCTTTGTCGGGTTTGAGAGCGCGACCACCCTGGGCGAGGAGGTCCGCAACCCCCTCCACACGATCCCCCGGGCCGTGATCCAGACGGCGATCATCTCCGGCATGTTCTTCATCACGGCCTCCTACACGGAGATCCTCGGCTTCCCCGCCTCGGCCGGCCCGCTCGACCAGAGCCCCGCCCCCCTGAGCGTCCTCGCCAAGGCGGCAGGTGTCGGCTGGCTCGGGCCGTTCATGGACGTCTGCGCCCTGATCACGATGCTCTCCTGCACCCTGGCCTGCATCACCGCCGCCTCCCGCGTCCTCCTCAGGATGTCCTCGAACGGACTGGTCCCCGTCCGCCTGGGCGGGGTCCACACCCGCAACAAGACGCCCCACGTGGCCGTCATCGCGACCGCCGTGGTCACCCTGTTCCTCTCCGTGCCGCTCTCCGCGGGAAAGGTGAGCGGCGAGACCATCTACGACTGGATGGGGTCGCTCGCCACCTACGGGTTCATCGTGGTCTACTCGCTGGTCGCGGTCGCGCTGCCAATCTACCTGAAGCGCAGGCAGAAGCTCACGAACACCGCGGTCCTGGTCTCGGTCCTGGCGGTCGTCGCCATGGTGCTCGTTCTCGCAGGGACCCTGTACCCGGTCCCCGAGGCGCCCAAGAACTGGCTCCCCTACATTTTTCTCCTCTACCTGGCCGTGGCCGCGGGCGTGAACGGCTGGCAGGCGAGGCAGCCCAAGGCCCTGCCCGCCCTGGAGCCGACCCTATGAACCCGGCAACGACGGACGAGGCGATGCTCGAGGTCGCCATCGAGCAGATGAAGATCGGGCTGGCCGAGGGGGGAATCCCGGTCGGGGGCGCCATCTTCCGCCAGGACGGGACCCTCCTCGGCGCGGGCCGCAACCGCCTGGTCCAGAACGGGGATCCCTCGATGCACGGGGAGACCGATGCGTTCCGGGCCGCCGGCCGGCAGCCGCGCTACACCGATCTGATCCTCGTCACGACGCTCGCCCCCTGCCGCTACTGCTCCGGCCTCATCTCCCAGTTCCGGTTCAAGAAGGTGATCGTCGGCGACAGCGTGAACGCCCAGGGGGGCATCGACTGGCTTCGCGCGCAGGGGATCGACATCGTCGATCTGAAGTCGCCGGAGTGCATCCGGATCACCGGGGAATTCCAGAAGAGGCGCCCCGACCTCTGGAACGAGTGCATCGGCGACGGCTGACGCTTCTGGTCTAGACCCCGATATCCTCGTTCCAGACCCCGGGGGAGCGCTCGATAAAGGCCTTCATGAGCGCGGCGCACTGCGGGTCATCGTGGACCACGACCTCCACGCCCTTCGAGCGCAGGAGGTCCTCCGCGCCCAGGAACGTGCGGTTCTCTCCCACCACGCACCGGGGTATGCCGTAGAGGATCATGGCCCCGCTGCACATGCTGCAGGGCGAGAGGGTCGTGTAGACGGTGCACCTGCGGTAGACGCTCGCGGGCTGGCGCCCCGCGCTCTCCAGGCAGTTCATCTCGGCGTGGTGGATGACGCTTCCATTCTGGACCCGGCGGTTGTGGCCCCGCCCGATGATCTTCCCGTCGCAGACCAGGACGGAGCCGATCGGCAGCCCGCCCTCCTCGAATCCCTTGCGGGCTTCGTCGATTGCGGCTTCGAGGAACGGGTCGTGGGCGGGGGAGGGCATGGGTGACTCGGGAAAGCCGAACTGTGGCGTTTTGGCGGCCCTCGTCCACCGGTTTCAGCGGGGCCCGGCCCGGGGCCTTGGCACGTCGCGTGCTCGGATTGCCTCCCATGGCCCCACGACTCCTTCGCCTCCTCGGCCTGCTCCTGAGCGGCTCCACCTTTTCGATCCGGGTTCAGGGTCGGTCTGGAAGGTTGGTTAATGTTGATACGACTGACGCTGGTTGTCCATCCCTGGCGGAGGGAAGGCACGGCTCGGCGGGCCTGACCGGAGCCAGGGATGGATGC
>CAITBM010000135.1 GCA_903890485.1 uncultured Opitutaceae bacterium
CGCCGGAGACAGTGTGCCACGGTCCAAATACGACTGGATCTTGGTGTCGAGGCAGGCGCCGCCAAAGCGCACGGCCGAGCTGCGGGTGCTCGACTCCAACGAGATCTATGCCGTCTATGACGAGAAGACCGCCCAGGAGCAGGCGCGCCGCTGCATCCAGTGCCCGAACGCCCTCTGCTCCCAGGCATGCCCCCTTTCCAACCGCATCCCCGAGTGGCTGGCCCTCGCGGCCGAGGGCCGCTTTGTCGAGGCCTCCCGACTCTCCAACAAGACGAGCAACATGCCCGAGATCTGCTCCCGGGTCTGCCCCCAGGAGAGGCTTTGCGAGGGCGCCTGCATCCTCAACTGCAGGACCGACCCGGTGTCGATCGGGGCCATCGAGCGCTTCATCAACGAGTACGCATTCAGCCACAACCCCGAGGTCATTGTCCCGGCCGCCTCGAACGGCCTGAGGGCCGCCGTGATCGGCTCCGGGCCAGCGGGTATCGCGTGCGCCGACGAGCTGGCGAAGCTCGGCTACCAGGTAACGATGTTCGAGTCCCTCTCCCTTCCGGGAGGCCTTCTGGTGAACGGCATTCCCTCCTTCAAGCTTGAGAAGCCCGTCGTGGCGCGCCGGATGAACGTCCTCGTGGAGCGCGGGGTGGAGGTGAAGCTCGGGATCACGATCGGGAAGGACATCCCGCTCAAGGAGGTCATAAGGACCCACGACGCCGTCTTCCTGGGCCACGGGGCGCAGAAGGCCAAGTCTGCCGGCGTCCCGGGCGAGGGCCTTTCCGGTGTCGAGCAGGCCCTCCCCTTCCTGATTGAGAAGAATGCCGGGCCCGGGATCGTCGCCAGCCGCGAGGTCAATGTCCGGGGCCGAAACGTCGTTGTCCTCGGCGGCGGCGACACGGCGATGGACTGCCTGAGGACCGCGCTCCGCGCGGGCGCGGAGTCGGCCACCTGCCTCTACCGCCGGGACTTCTCGAACATGCCGGGCAGCCGCAAGGAGTACTACAATGCCCTGGAGGAGGGCGCCGAGTTCCAGTTCCTGACCAACCCCGTGGAGATCGTCGCCGATTCGGGTGGCTCCGCGGCCGGTGTGCGCTGCGTCCGCATGGAGCTCGGCGCGCCGGATGCCTCCGGGCGAAGCAAGCCGATCGCGGTGCCGGGCTCGGAGTTCGTCGTGCCCGCCGACGTGGTCATCGTCGCCTACGGATTTGACCCCGTCTCATTCCCCGACGACAGCGAATTTGCCAAGATCAAGATCAACGAGTGGGGAGGGATCGTGGTCGACCGCGACCAGATGACCACCGTCGACAAGGTCTACGCGGGCGGCGACTCCGTCCGGGGGCCGAGCCTCGTCGTTCACGCCGTGCGTGACGGGAGGAGGGCCGCCATGGCCATCCACCGCAAGGTCGGGGCCCAACGGGCGGCCAGCGCCTAGGACTTGCCGACGTCCTCCGGGTGGACGGGCCAGTACGCCTCGTGGATCAGGAGGCCCTCGGCCTCCATGAGCGGCCCCAGGATCTTCGTGCCCGGTGAAATCCGCCTGAGGATCTCGCGGCTGGTGAGCGGGTCCGGGTCGGAGGGCAGGCCCATCACACTCACGAAAGGGGCCTCGGACGTGCCGTAGACCACGCGGCCGATTCCGGAGAAGCAGATCGCCCCGCAGCACATTGACGTGATCCCGCCGCTTCGAGCCGCTTGAAGAGTCGGTCTGGGCCA
>CAITBM010000136.1 GCA_903890485.1 uncultured Opitutaceae bacterium
GAGCCTGCGTCACCACGACGGTCTTCCGGCGAAGCGCCTCCTTGAGGACAGGCAGCGAGATCAGGTAGACGATCACGACCCAAAACGGGGCGGCGATCGCCCAGGCGGCGATCGCGTGGAGCGCGGTCATCCCGAACTTCTCGAAGAACTCGCGCGGGTCGTCCCAGAGCATGTGGTTCATCATGCGGATGCCGAGGTGCTCCGAGGGAACGTGGAACACCCAGTTTCCCAGGCGCACCACGAGATAGATGACCGGCAGGTGCAGCGGCGTGCACAGCGCGTTCACCATCTGGATGATCGGCTGGTTGAGCCTCAGGAGGATGCCCGCCAGCAGGCACAACAGCGTGGTCGTTCCCAGGATGGGGAAGAGCGCCAGGGCGCTGCCCACGGCGAGCGTCAGGGCGACCTTCTCGGGCGTGATGCCCTGGGTCAGCTGCACGGCGATCGGGTCGATCACATGGCGTTGCCAAGGGGTGCGGGCCGGGGCGGCCGCGTCGGACTGGGGGGTTTCCTTCACCAAGCGTCCAAACTCTGGATCAATCCCGTTGGCGGCTCAAGCTTTAGGGGCCGCGTCGTCGCGCGAGCCCTGGGAAAGCGTGCTCAGGTCGCGGCTGATCTGGTGGGCATCGGCCCGCCTCTGCGTGTCCGACTGGGCTGCGTTCACCGTTGCTACCGCGATTGCCGCCGCGGCCGGGACGATCCTCTTGAGCGAGGCGTACTCGGGGTGCACGTGCTGGGCGCGGCTTGCCGCCTCCACCGACTCGTGGTGGTCGCTCTGCTCGCCCTCGGCGAGAACGCTGGCCGGCACCGACTTCAGCCCCCAGATCAGCCCGGTCCAGGAGAGGGCCTTCAGGCAGTAGTAGGTGATGTCGAGCTCCCACCAGTAGAAGCCGTTGCGGGTCGAGCTCTGGTAGCGGTGGTGGTTGTTGTGCCAGCCCTCGCCCAGGGTCACGATCGCCAGGATGAAGCTGTTCCTCGAGTCGTCCTCGGTCTTGTAGCGGCGCCGGCCCATCAGGTGGGCCATCGAATTGATGCAGGAGGTACCGTGGAAGAGGGCGGTCGTGCTGATGAAGAAGCCCCACACGAGGAGCTGCCAGCCGCTTGTGTGGAGCCCGGGGGCGTGCGCCGCCAGGAACGAGCCCAGCCCGAAGATCGAGAGGGCGAAGGCAAGGGGCACGACCGCGTCAAAGCGGTTCAGGAACACGAGCTCGGGGTACTTGTCGAGGTCGCGAACCTTGGAGTAGTCGGTCGGGAAGTTCCGACGGCTGGTGATCCAGCCGATGTGAGACCAGAGAAACCCGTGGACATGGGGGGAGTGGGCGTCCTCGGGCTGGTCGGAGTGCTGGTGGTGGTTGCGGTGGTGATAGGCCCACCAGAGGGGCCCCCGCTGCACCGTCGTTCCCCCGCACAGGGCTAGGACAAACTGCATCGGGCGGGACGTGCTGTAGGTCTTGTGGGAGAAATACCGGTGGTAGACGCCGGTCACGGTCGCCATCCGCACGAAATAGAGGGCGACGGCCGTCCAGATGGCGAATGCGCTCGCCCCGGTCCAGATCACCCCGAGACAACCGAGGTGCAAGATGATGAAGGGGATACAGCGCAGCCAGTCGACCTTGTCGGGCGCATTGCGCACGGCGTCCGCCCCGTGGGGTTGATAGTCGGCATCAAACCACTGGATCAGGGTGGGGAGGAGGGTGCGTAGGCGGCTCGGCATGAAGGGGCGGCGTTAAGATATAAACGATCAGGATCACCAAAATGATGCACTGCGGCAAGGCTGGTTTCCCGGTTTTTACGGAACTGTTTCCCCCGGACGGCCTTTGGCGCCCAAACGTAACGGGCCCGGGCGTTTGCACGGGCCCAAGAAAAAGGGGCGCCCCCGTTTTCACGGGAGCGCCCCAGTTGTTTTCTTTGGTTAGGTCCTGATCAGTTCACCGCGAACTGGCTGGAGGCCGCGGCCGGGACGACACGGACCGGGAGGATGACTTTCGTCGCCACCGGAGCGCCGTTGTGCAGAGCAGGCGTGAACCTCCACTGCTTGACCGCGTCCACCACGGCTTCCGCGAAGTCGCGGTCCGCGGGGGACTTGATGTTGACGCCCGTGGTGTGGCCCGTCGTGTCGACGACGAACTCCACCTGGACGGACTTGCCGATGTCGTACGCGTCGACCTGCGGTGAGACCACAGCGACGGGCACGGGAACATCGGTTCCCTTGCGGCACGACTCAATGTAGGATTGCTCCAGGGACTTCGCCGAGGCGGCGAAGGGCAGGAGCGCTCCGAGACTGAGCAGGAGTGCGAGCTTGTTAGTGTTTTTCATGGCTTCTCTTTATACTCCGCCTGAAGCGGAGGTTTGTTTTCTGGCTTATGGTTAAGCGCCCCTGGGCCGCGGGTGCGGAAGCATCCGCAGCTTTTGGGACGTTCTGATCGCGAAGCGGCATAATGGCGCCCCGCGATCAAAAGGTTGAGTTTTGGGGACTGCCCAAGAGCCAGTAAACAGGCCGGGTGGTCACTCGCACGAGACGCCCGGCCGAAATTCTTGTTATCCCACCGGAAGGGGCCGGTTTGGGATCCTGATCAAAGAACTTGGGGGTCCTTTGAAAGCAAAGTTAACGTCTTCGAGCCGTACAAAGCTGCTCTTGTTCCAAACTCTCAAGTAAATAGCCCTGGAAATGTAAAAAGTAACCCGTTTGACACACACCATGAGGGGGTTACAAAAAACGGAGACCCTGTCATAAAGGGTCTCCGTGAAAGGGGGTTCCGGGGCTCTGGACCCCGAAACCGGGGATTATTCGTCCTTTTTGAGGATGATGTCGCCGCTCAGGGTCGCCGCTTGGATCTGGGTGCCGCCGCCGTTCAGGGTGCCGGTCACCACCTTGCCGCCGGTCATCGGGGGCAGGGGCGGGATCACTCCGGATATCTCAACGTGGGCCTCGGCCAGGCCCTGGCGGATGGCGTCTGCGGCTGCGTGCGCCGCCATGGCGGCCTCCTCGGCGGCCTCCCGGATGGAGTCGCTCACCTCACCCGCATGCCAGTCGCCGTTCTGGTAAACGACCCCGTAGTGCTTATCGCCGTCCTCGTTGTCGGCCGTCCTCGGCGGGGCGTCGGGGGAATTGACCGAGGGCACCGCAGGGGGAGCGTCCGGCGAATTCACTGCGGGGGTGGCCGGGCGTGCGTCCGGCGAATTCACTGCCGGGGTCGAGGGGCGGGCGTCGGGCGAGGCGGACTTCTCCCTATGCCGGCGGCTGGAGCCCTTCGCGATCTCGGTCTTCGTGACCAGGGCCTTGTCGTCAAAGTTGGTGAGGATCACCCCGCGGTGCGTGCGGAAGAGGACGTTCGCCTTGGTGTCGGCCGGGCAGTGGATCGCGATCTCCCCGTGCATCGAGGTGAAGGAGAGCGGCTTTCCCCCGGTGAGGGACTTCACGTCGACCGAGATTTCCCCGTTCATCGTCTCGACCAGCGCCCCGCCGGTCACGTCCTTCAACTTCACGTCTCCGCTCATGGTACGGACGTCGATGTCGCCGGAGAGGCCGTCGCACTCGAGGTCCCCGTGCGCGGAGTTGGAGACGATGACGTTGGTCGAGCGCGGGACGGTGATGTCGAAGTCGGCGGAGCCGCCCGACCAGCCCTCGCTGCCGTATTCCAGGACGGCGACGTTGTTCTTCTCGGTGAGGACGAAGGACGCCGAGGTCGACAGGACCCTCATCCCGTCCTTCCGGGGGGTCTCAGTGACCGCGGTCGAGTCGGACTTGACCGAGACCTCCTTCACGTCCTCGCCGTGGACGATCACGTCCCCGTGCCAGACGCGCACCTTCAGGGTGCCCGGCTTCGAGGGATCGCTGAAGGCGATGCGGCTGGTGGCTTCGTCGGCCCGGGCGTGGCCGGGCGCAAGCGCCAGGGCCGCGGCTAGGATAAAGGGGGAGCAGGCTCGTATGGTTTTCATGGTTTTTGAAAGGGTCTGGGTTCTAGAGGAGGTCGATGGCGCGCCGGGCCGAGTCGCGGACGTCGTTGTCGGCCTTCGTGTCGAGGCTGAGCTTGCGCAGCTCGGGAGCGGCCTCGCGCGCCCGGGACGCCACCAGGAAGTCGATCATTGAGATCTGCACCAGGGCGTTCGATTCGCGGGGAAGGCAGGCGAGGACTCCGGCCCTGACGACCTCTTGGTCGGCGTGGCCGTAGAGGGCCGAGAGGGCGTTCAGCCGGACGTTGATGCTCGGGTCGAAGGCCAGGGAATTGATGAGCCCGTCTATGACCCGCTCGTCGGGCTTCGTGGTCCGGGCGGCGGTGAGGACGGTCTCCAGCCGGTCCCCGGCCGTGCGCTTCTGGAGCACCGACTGCTCGACCAGCTGGCCCATGGTGTCGACGCGGACACGAAGGTCCGCAAGCTGGCGCTGGGTGGCCGTGCGCTCCCCGAGGACGAAGCCGAGCACGACGAGCGTAGTCACGCCGAGCGCGCCCACGAGCACCCGGACCCAGGAGGGGCCGGGCACGGGTTGGGTCCTCGCCGCTGCCCGGATCGAGGAAGCCCACTGGAACTCCTTCCGGAGCGTGAGCTTCTCCGACTCGATGTGCCCCATGACCTTGGCCCTGAGCCCCTGGGAGGGCACGGGCGCGGGCAGCGCGTCCAGGGCGGAAAGGAGCGGCACGAGAAGGGCGAACTCCTGGCGGCAGGCCTCGCAGCCGTCCATGTGGGCGCGGACCTCGGCCGCCACAGCCCCGTCGAGTTTATTGTCGGCCAGTTCGGCCATGCGTTCGCTGCAAGCTTGGCAGTTCATGAGAGGTTCTCCTTTTGAATCCTGAAGTAATGGTCCCTGAGGGCCTTGAGCGCGCGGTGCGCGCGGACACGGGCGGCGCCGACGGAGCACTCGAGCACCGAGGCGACCTCGGCAAACGAGAGCTCCTGGAGCCTTGAGAGGAGGAGCACCTCGCGGTCGTCGCGGTCGAGCCGGCCCAGCGCCTTGCGCAGGAGCTCGTGGTCGTCGCTCGCCAGGGCGGACTGGTCCGCTGCCTGCGAATCGTCGGCGTGGTCCTCGAGGTCCGAGGGGTCGACAGCCAGCGGGGCGCTCGACGCCTTGCGGAAGTGGTCGGAGGCGCATCGCCTCGCCAGGTGGTACATCCAGGCCGTGAACTTGCCCTCGTCGCGGTAGGTGTGGCGGTACTTGAGCATCCGCTGGAAGACAACCTGGGCGATGTCCTCGGCGGCGGCGCGGTTGCCCGTGAGCTTTGCCAGGTAGCCGAAGAGGGGGCCGTGGTGGCGCTCGAAGAGCTCCCCCATGCAGTCCAGGTCGCCGTCGCGCACCGCCAGCATCAGGTCGTGGTCAGAAGTCGGGGATGTGGTGTCCACGAGGGGGCGTGCGGGGGATTCAAACCCCGCGGGTCGAGGAAGCACAGGAATTTCGGCTTGGGCGGTCGGCATGTGCTCGGGGTTTCGGTTCGCAGAGCATGGTCGGTACAGCGGGGATAACCCGGACCTTGCCCGGGTTGTTACCGACTTATTTTGGCCCACGGACTTTCCCCTCCAGGGTTGATTGGCGCCTTCGCTTGCGTTAGGCACGGGTACGGTCTCCCTAAGCCCATGAACCGCCGCGAATTCATCGTCTCCTCCCTCGCCGCGACGGCCGGCGTGGCCCTGGGGCGCAGGGCCTGGGCCCAGCAGCCCCCCGCCGCCTCC
>CAITBM010000137.1 GCA_903890485.1 uncultured Opitutaceae bacterium
CCAGGAGACCGCCCCCGCCCACCGGACACAGGATGGCCTCCACGTCGGGCACCTGCTCCAGGATCTCCAGGCCAAGGGTTCCCTGCCCCGCGATGATGGCCGGGTCGTCGAATCCATGGATGTAGGCCAATCCCTGTTCCGCGACCAGTCGCTCGGCCTCGGCTCGCGCCTCCGCGAAGTCGGATCCGTGCAGCACCACGCAGGCCCCGAGCCGGCGGCAGGTCGCGATCTTAATAAGCGGGGCAAACTCTGGCATCACCACCGTGACCGGAATCCCCAGCAGGCGCCCGTGGTAGGCGAGCCCAAGGGCATGGTTGCCCGCGGACGCGGCAACGACACCCCGGCTCCGGAGCTCCTTAGGGAGGAGCAGCAGGGCGTTTCGCGCCCCGCGCTCCTTGAACGAGCCCGTGCGCTGGAAGTTGTCGAGTTTGCAGACGATCCTCGCCCCGGTGATCTCGCTCAGCGGGATCGACTCCGGGCACGGCGTCAGGATGACCCCATCCCGGATCCGGAGGCGCGCGGCCCGGATGTCAGCGAGTGTTACGGGCTTTTCTGCCATCGTTTTGCAAGGAATAGCGTTGCGGGTAAACCGTACGGGTTTAGACCCCAGATGAACCGATGTATCAGGTTACCTTTTCAGAGCAAGCCATGCGGGAACTGAACAAGCTCGAGACGCTGGCGCAGCTCGAGGTTGTCGAACCCATCAGCAGCGTACGGTCCTCGGACCTGGAGCACCCGCGTGAACCCCTTGGTCGGTTCCACCGGGACGGTAAAACGTTCTACCGCCTGCGCGCCGGCCTCCACCGGTTCTATTTCGAGGTCAATGGCGACACCCTGCACGTGATCTACATCCTCCACAAGAATTCGCTCGAGGACTTCCTGCTGCGCAACAGGCTTCCCGTATCGGAACAGCAGCTGGTTGAGCAGCACTCCAAGTTCTGGAAATACCTGGAAAGCCTCACCAAATGATCTTCCAACGCCGAAACCGCGACCCGCGTGCGGACGACGACCTGGCCTCGCGCGAGGACCCGTACAACGTTTCCCAGGCGAGCCGCATCTACATCCTGCCCAACCTGATGACTGCGGGCAACCTGCTCTGCGGCTTCATGGCAGTCGTGAACTGCATTCACGCGCGCCTGGCGGGATCCTCCGACGACGGGCGCTACCTGGCCGCGACGGCGCCGGACCATTACCGCTATGCGGTCTACTTTATCTTCGGGGCGGCGGTTTTCGACATGCTCGACGGCAGGCTAGCCCGGATGGGCGGCCGGGAATCCCTCTTCGGGGCTGAATTCGACTCCCTGGCCGACGTGGTCTCGTTCGGGATGGCCCCGGCCTTCCTCATGTTCTTCCTGATCCTTTCCCCCTCCCAGGGCTTCCCCTGGTTCCGGGATATCGGGGGCTTTGTGGGCTTCTTCTACCTCCTCTTTGCGGCGATGCGCCTCGCCCGCTTCAACGTGATCACCAACCCGCTCGTCCACCGAGGAACGAAGGATTCGAGCAAGGATTTCATCGGGTTGCCGGTGCCCGCGGCGGCCATGACGGTGGCTTCCCTGGTGCTTTTCCTCCTCAAGCTCGCCGACGCCGACCGCACCCTCGATAAATTCGCGCTCGTCCTCCCTTTCCTCATGCTACTCATCGCTTTCCTGATGATGAGCACCGTCCGCTACCCCAGCGGCAAGAATGTCGACCTGCAGACCCAGACCCGGCTGAGGACTTTCGTTGTTCTGGTCCTCATTCTGGGCCTGGTTTTCGTCTACAAGGAGGTTGCTTTCATGAGCCTGTGCCTGGGTTACATTTTCTTAGGCCTTATCAGGCATTGGAGGCGTTCCCGGTCCGCTAAACCGGCCTCCCCATGAGCCAAGAACGGCGCTGCGAACAAGATGTCGGGATCGTGTCGGCCGTTTCCGAGCAACCCCAACCTTGCGAATAACCGCCCACTTACCGACACCCGGCCCAGACTTGCTCACGGTCCCAAATTCCCCCCTTTGCGAGCGAAACGGCCAAGTTACTGGTGTTTCGAGCCCCTTATACGACTACTGCTTTAATTCATTATTGAATCCCCAGTCATTTAAACTTTGTTAGTTTATCCCGCTTTCCAACCGGGAACACCCCCGGAAACATGAAATTCAAGACGAACCGCGATCACTTTGCCAATGGCCTCTCCCAGGTCCTCAATGTCGTGGGATCAAAGGCCACCATGCCGATCCTCAGCAACGTGCTGATTGAGGCGGAAAAGGACCAGCTTTCGCTCACGACCACGAACCTGGACCTCGGGATCCGGTGCAAGATCAAGGCCGACGTCAAGGAGACGGGATCGGTGACCCTGCCGGTGAAGCGCCTGGCCAGCATCGTGAGGGAATTGCCCAACGCCGACGTGACCGTGGACGCCTCCCCGAACCACCAGGTGAAGATCTCGTCCGGCGGTTCCACGTTCCGGATCATGGGGATGGCCAAGGACGAGTTCCCCCCGCTGCCCGAGTTTGGGGACGAGAAGGCCCACACGCTCCAGCAGGACGAGCTCGCCGCGATGCTCAAGAGCGTCGCCTACGCCCAGTCCCAGGACGAGACGCGCTACACCCTGAACGGCGTCTATTTCAACTTCAAGGAGGGCAGCCTCTCGCTGGTCGCCACGGACGGCCGCAGGCTCGCCCTGATCTCCAAGGAGATGGTCGTTCCCGCCGCAGGCACCGGTGCGATCATCCTTCCCGCGAAGACCGTGAGCGAGCTGGCGCGGATCCTGGACAAGGGAGACAAGGTGAAGATCAACTTCAACGACCGCCGCTGCGCGTTCCAGATCGGGACGGACAAGGATGGAAGCGGCCTGGTCGACAGCGTGTACCTGTACTCCAAGGTGGTCGAGGGTAGCTACCCGAACTACCAGCAGGTGATCCCCAAGGAGACCCACCAGCGGATCAAGCTCGAGCGCGAGCTGCTCCTGCAGTGCGTTCACCGCGCCGCGCTCGTCTGCTCCGAGAAGTCCAACTCCGTGCGCATGAAACTGACGAGCAACCTGCTGGAGATCACGGCGCAGAGCCCGGACTTCGGAGAGGCCCACGAGTCGATGGCCATCGGCTACAGCGGCCCCGACCTCCAGGTCGCCTTCAACCCCGCATTCGTGATCGACCCGCTCCGGGCCCTCTCCAAGGACGAGGTGTTCCTCGAGTTGAAGGACGAGGTGAGCCCGGGAGTCTTCAAGACACTGGACAACTTCATCTGCGTCATCATGCCGATGAGGCAGAGCTAAACGGGGCCCCTGCCCCGGCCAGGCCTTCCATGGAGCTGCGGTACATCATCGTCGGCGCGATCATCGTCTCCTTCGTGCTCGTGCATGTTAACCAGCGCCTGGCCTCTCCGGTCGTGGCGATAGCCGACAGGTGGCTCCGCTGGATCATTTTCCCGATCGTGGGCGCCTGGCTTTGCAGGGACTTTGAGTTGATCGACCGGCCGATGTGGGTCCTTGCGGTCTCGGGCTTCCTGCTGTGGTTCCTCGTGGAGACGCTCTACAACTGGCTCGCGATCGCAGCCCTGAGCGTGAGCCCCTTCCCGCTCTTCCCGCGCTACGTCCTCAACAACAGCGGCGAGGAGTGGCCGGTACAGCCGCGCTTCCTGAAAATCCGCGAATGGCTGCGCGCGCAGGGTTTCCGGCAGGTCCAGGCCCTCAAGGCCGAGGTGGGCGGCGATATCTTCCTCCGCGTTTCCGTTTACCAGGATGAGGCGGCGCTCCTCAGGGTGCAGGTGACCTTCCTTCCGCAGAACAACGGCGCGATCGACGTGTGCTACTCGCTCACGTCCCTCACCCTCGACGGGTCCCGGTACGTGACCGACAACCTCTACATCCCCTTCGGCGGCTTTTATCCCGAGGACTGGTTCGTGGACCGCAGGCCCTGCTCGCGGAGCCTCCCGCGGCTCGTGGCGCTCCACAAGAAGCGGATCGCCGCCGTGGGGCGCGCCCTGGTTCCCTTCATGGTTGAGCCCATGGCGGACCTGAACGACGCCCAGCGCGAGCTCGACCGGGTCAACACCGAGCTTGGCTTTTTGAACCCCCAGGCGGCCCGCGAGGACCATGGCAAGATTTCCCACGAGGGACGCTACCGCGTCTGGAAGGAGATCTGGATGCTCAACTACCTGGGCCGCTCGGCCCGTTACGACTAGGAGGGTGACGCCAGCTGGCCGCAGCCCGCCGCGATGTCGATTCCGCGCCGCTGTCGCACCGTGCTGGGGATGCCGTAGTCGTCAGAAAGGACCCTCTGGAAGCGCTTGGCCGCCTCACTTCGGGTAGGTGTCCCGGCGTATCCCGCGGTGGGATTGAGCGGGATCAGGTTCACTTGGACGGGAAGTTCGCAGATGAGCCTGCCGACCTGGTGGGCGTGGAGCTCGGAGTCGTTCCTGCCCTCGATCAGCGTCCACTCGAAGAAGATCCTCCGCTTGAGCGTGTCGCAGAAGTGGCGGCACGCGTCCATGAGCTCGTCGAGCGGCCACTTGCGCGCGGCCGGGACTAGCGCGGCGCGTTCGTCCTGGGTGGCCGCGTGGAGCGAGACCGCCAGGTGGATGGGGCTCCTCTCGTCGGCCATGCGGCGGATTCCGGGGACGACGCCGACCGTGCTCACGGTGATCCGCGCCGCCGAGAGCGCCAGGCCGCTCGGGTCGCGCAGGATGCCGCAGGCCTTCATGACGGCGTCGTAGTTGTGGAGGGGCTCGCCCATGCCCATGAACACCACGTTCCTCAGCCGGCTGGGCTCCGGCCCCAGGGCGAGCGCGCGGGCGACATGCACCACCTGCGAGACGATCTCCGCAGTCGAGAGGTGCCTGCGGTACCCCATCTGGCCCGTGGCGCAGAAGACGCATCCCATCGCGCATCCCGCCTGGCTGCTGACGCAGGCGGTGACCCGCCCGGTGAAGCGCATGAGGACCGCCTCGATGCGCTCGCCGTCGTCGAGCCCGAGAAGGTACTTCCGGGTGAAGCCGTCGGTCGACTCGGCGAGGCTGGAGACCGACAACCCCCCGAGCCGCGCGTGTGTGGAGAGGCCCGCCCGCACCCGCTCTGGCAGTCCGTGGATCTCGTCGTGCGTGGACGCAAGTCCGAGGTAGAGCCGGTTCCAGACCCGCGACGCGTGGATCGGGTTTAGCCCCCACTGCGCCATCAGGAAGCGCAGCTCATCAAGGGTGAGGCCGTAGAGGTCTGTCGGCGTGGCGGTCAAGGGAGCCGCCACTGAATGAGCGGGCGGCGCACGGCGCAAGGTGGATTGCCTTTCGCCTGCCCCGGGGCACGCTCAAGGGGGCATGGACCTGGCCCGGAAATTCCTCGAGTGCTTCATCCCGCTCTTTGTCACGATCGACCCGGTCGGGCTGGCGGCGATCTTCCTGGCGCTCGGGCGCGACGTCCCGGTCGCCAAGCGAAAGCGCATCGCCAACCAGGCGACCTGGACCGGGGGAATCGTCGCCCTCTTCTTCCTTTTTCTCGGCAGGAGCATCTTCATTGCGATCGGGATCGGCGAGGGTGACTTCCAGATCGCCGGCGGGCTGATCCTCTTCATCCTGGCGGGCCGCGAGTTGGTCCAGTCGGTCTCGACGGACAAGAGGGTTAACCTCCCCGATGACTTCGGCGTGGTGCCCCTCGGCATGCCGCTCATCGCCGGCCCGGCCACGATCACGACGCTCCTGGTCATCTCGCAGTCCTTCGGGCTCGTGATGACACTGGTCGCCCTGGCGGCCAACCTCGCGCTCGTGGCACTGGCCTTCGCGCAGAGCGAGCGCCTCGAGCGCATGGTCGGGCAGACGGGGCTTCGCGCGGTGTCGAAGATCATCGCGCTCCTCCTGGCCGCGATCGCCGTCCACATCGTGCGGCGGGGCTTCCTGAGCCCCTAGCTCCCCCACCCCCTAGCCCGCGAACGTCGTCAGCAGGTTCGCGTAGATCTTGGCCGCCGACAGGAGGTCCTTCACGCGCGCCTTCTCGTCGACGGCGTGGATATCGTCGCCCCCCGGGCCGTAGCCGAGCGTCGGGATCTTCAGGTGGTGGGCGAAGAAGTGGACGTCGTTAAACCCCGTGGAGACATGGAAGACGGTCGGTTTCCCGCGGACCGCGCGGACGCTGGAGGCCATCGCCTTGAAGAAGGGCTGGTCCGGGTTTGAGAAGCACGAGAAGTTCTCGGACACCTTCGAGACGGTGATCTTGCAGCCCGGGATCCGCCGTGCCGCGGCCGCGAGGTACGCCCGCAGGTCGCGCTCAGCCTTGTCATGGTCCTCTATGGCCAGGACGCGCCGGTCGATCGAGAACACGGCCTTGGCCGGGACGGTGTTGATCTTCGCACCGTCCCCGCAGGAGAACGTGCCGCCCACATTGATCGTGGGCCGCATCGTCTTTCCCTCGGGAGTCACGAAGGTCTTCTTGCCGATTATCCCCTTGTAGGCCTCGAGCTCGCGCACCAGGGCCGCCATCTTCTCAAGCGCATTCACCCCCTCCTCGGGCGTGGAGCCGTGGGCCGCGCGCCCGTGCACGGTGACCTCCATCCAGAGGGTCCCGTTGTGGCCGCAGCACACCTGGTCGCCCTCGGCCCCTTCCATCACGATGGCGTAGTCGGGCTTGATCGGGGCGTGGTCGACCACCCAGTTCGAGCCGAGGATGGAGTCGGTTTCCTCGTCCGCGGTGAACGAGACCTCGATGTTCATGAGGGGCTTGGCCCGGGTCTGGCGCAGGGCGTCGAGGGCCGTGAGGAGGCTGGCGATCGACCCCTTCATGTCCGCGGTGCCCCGGCCGTAGATCAGGCCCTTCTCGACAGCCCCGCTGAAGGGGCTCCCGTGGCGCCAGGTCCCCGAGACCGGGACCACGTCATAGTGGGCGTTGAAGTGGATCGTCTTCTTTGCCCCGGGCACCTTCAGCTTGCCGATCACGTTGTACCGCGGAAAGCCGTGCTGGGCGGCGGGTAGGGACTTTTTCAGGAGCGCGCCGGGGATCGGGTGGCGCTTTGCCGAGAGACCGATTCGGCCGAGTTCGCGCGTCAGGTAGCCCGTGATCGCCTCGTAGTCCTGGCCCGGGGGGTTGATCGTGGGAAAGCCGACAAGGCGCTTGAGCCGTCCGAGCAGATCAGGGGTGCTGCGGTCGATGAAGGTGGTGAGCCGGTCCATCGGCAGAGCATCTCCCTTCCGCCGGCAAACGGGAAGCCCGGAATGGCGTGCAAACCCCGCCGGGATTGTCTATCTCGCTGTCCGTGAACGCGGAAGCGACGCAATTGATTTTGAAGCTGGGCCTTCAGCCGCTCCCCCGGGAGGGAGGGTTTTTTGCGGCCACCTGGCTCAGCGCGGACAAGACGGCCAGCGGGCGCCCCGCAGGCTCAGGCATCCTTTTCCTGATCACGCCGGAGGGCTTCTCGGCCCTCCACCGCCTGAAGACCGCCGAGACCTGGCACTACCACGCCGGGGATCCCGCGGAGCTCGCCCTCCTGGACCCGGCAACCGGAAGGGCGTCCCGGGTGGTGCTGGGTCCGGACGTCCTCGGGGCCCACCGCCCGTTCGCGGTCGCACCCGGCGGGGTGTGGCAGGGCGCGCGCATCCTGCCAGGGGCCCCCGGGCGGGGATGGACCCTCTTTTCCTGCACGATGTCGCCCGCATGGGACGAGCGGGAGTTTGAGCTTGGGGACAGGTCGGAGCTTTCCCGGGCTTTCCCCACCGAACAGGCGTTGGTCCGCGCCCTCACCCGAGCAGATGTTTTTTGACTTGGCGACCGCTCGGGGACAGCGTGCCCCACGATGACCCTGGCCGACAAACGAACGGAGTATTCCCTGGCGGGGTTGTCGGAGAAGGACCTCGCGAAGGATCCGTTCCGGCAGTTCGAGAAGTGGTTCCAGGAGGCCGAGGCTGCAAAGATCCACGAGCCGAACGCGGCGGTGCTCTCCTCGTCGACCAAGGACGGGCGGCCCTCCTCGCGCATGGTCCTCCTGAAGGGCATCGATGGCCGCGGCTTTGTCTTCTACACCAATTACACCAGCCGCAAGGGCATGGAGATGGAGTCAAACCCCCGCGTCTCGTTCCTGTTTCCCTGGGTGGCGCTCGAGCGCCAGGTGATCGTCGAGGGACCGGTGACCAAGACGACGCGGGAGGAGAGCGAGGCGTATTTCCATGTCCGTCCCCGCGCGAGCCAGCTGGCCGCGTGGGCGAGCTCGCAGAGCTCGATCATCTCGGGACGCGGCGCGCTCGAGGAGTCGATGAAGGCGACCGAGAAGAAGTTCTCGGGTGCCGAGGCCCCGCTCCCGCCCCACTGGGGCGGCTTCAGGATAAGCCCCGAGACGGTGGAGTTCTGGCAGGGCCGGCGCAGCCGCCTCCACGACCGCCTGCGCTACAGGCGCGAGGCGAACGGCTCGTGGACGATCGAGCGTCTCTCGCCCTAGGCCCGGGGCCGGGCGAGTCCGCGAACCGATGATCTACCTGATGAGGCATGCCGACGCGGTCTCCGACGAGGTGAACCCCGAGAGGCCGCTGAGCGGGAGGGGATGCGACCAGGTGGCCCGGGTCTGCAAGGTCCTGGAGAAGAAAACCGGCTTTAACCCGGTTGAGATCTGGCACAGCCCACTCGCCCGTTCCCGGGAAACGGCCGCCCTTTTGGTCGAGGGCCTCGGTCTGGCCTCGACGCTCGTCCTTAAGGACGGGCTCACACCCGACGACGACCCGGCACCGGTGGCCGCGGTGCTTGTTGCAGAGACCCGGGACATTGCCGTGGTGGGGCACGAGCCACACCTCGGCGTCCTTGCGTCCCTGATCGCCCGGGGTCCCGGCCAAAAGGGGGTCTTTTACCCGTTCTCGAAGGCGGGCCTCCTCTGCCTCTCCCGCGGCGAGCAGGGGTGGACCTCTGAATGGATCGTGCGGTCCCCATGATCCTCGAGATCCTCCCCCAGCGGACCGGCGGCGCAGCGGAGAACATGGCGACCGACTTCATGCTCCTGCAGCGCTACCCGCGGCAGGACGTGGCCCGCTACCGCCACTACGACTGGCGCGGGCCGGCGTTCACCTTTGGCTACAGCCAGAAGGTCTCCTTCGTGAGGAGCCAGCTGCCCGAAGGGGAAACCTTCGACCTGTGCAGGCGCCCGACGGGAGGGGGCGTCGTCGACCACCGGGACGACTGGACCTATTCGCTCGTGATCCCGCGCGGCCACCCCCTTGAGGAGGCCCGCGCCACCCAGAGCTACCGGGCGGTCCACGAGGCCCTGGCCGCGGCGCTTGCCGAGGTGGGGGTTCCCGTGACCCTGAAGCCGGTTGCCGAGGCAGCGCCCGCGGGCGAGCCCGGGGGCCCAGCGGGAGTGTGCTTCGAGAGGGCCGAGATCTTTGACGTAGTCCACACGACGAGCGGCGCGAAGATCGCCGGGGGGGCGCAGAAGCGCAACAAGCGCGGGCTCCTCTTCCAGGGGTCGATCTGGCGCCCGGCTGCGGGCGCCGCAGTGGACTGGGAGGCCTTCGGGGAAACCTTCGAGGCGCGGATTGCGGCTGCCCTGGGGGCCGAGGCCATCCCAACTCCCTGGCCCGACTTCAACGAGGACGAGCTCCAGGGCCTGGTCGAGCAGTACTCCTCGCCCGAGTGGGTGGAGTTTCGCTGAGGCCGGCCCGGCCCCTTCCGCCTTCGGCGCTTGAGTCCGCGGCGGCGGCGGGGTTGTTTGGGGCCCCATGGCGCGGCACACGGACACCATCGCGGCCCTAGCGACCCCCGTCGGCACGTCCGCCATCGCGCTCCTTCGTATCAGTGGTCCGGATACGCTTAGGATTGCGTCGGCGGTCCTGGGGACCACTCCCCCACCCCGCGTGGCCACGCATGCCGACTACCTGGACCGGGACGGCGCGGTTGTGGACGATGTCGTTGCGACCGTCTTTTCGACCCCGAACTCCTACACGGGCGAGGATTGCCTGGAAATCTCCTGCCACGGCAATCCGTTCATCGCCCGGAAGATCCTGGCCGACCTCCTGGGCCGGGGATGCCGGCCGGCGGGCCCCGGGGAGTTCACGATGAGGGCGTTCCTGAACGGGCGCATGGACCTGAGCCAGGCCGAGGCCGTGATGGACCTGATCAACGCCCGGAGCGACCGCTCGCTTTCCGCGGCCCGCCAGGTCCTCCGGGGCGCGCTGGGAAGGCACTTGGAGCAGCTCGTGGGGGGCGTCCTCTCGGCTCTCGCGACGGTCGAGGCCTACATCGATTTTCCGGATGAGGACCTTCCCCCGGAGGACCGCGGGCGCCTGGCCGGACGCGTGCGCCTCGTGCAGGCGGGGGCCGAGCGGCTGCTCGCGACGGAGCGGACCGGGACCCTGCTCCGGGAGGGAATCGCGACCGTCATCCTGGGCGAGACCAACGCGGGAAAGAGCTCACTCCTGAACCGTATTGTCGGCTCGGAGCGGGCGATCGTGAGCCCGGAACCCGGGACCACCCGGGATTTCATCGAGGAGCGGGTCACCGTTGGGCCGCACGGGCTCCGCCTCGTGGACACGGCGGGGCTAAACCCAGTCGCCACGGGAGTGGAAGGCCTTGGGATTGGAAAGACCCTCGAGCAGGCCGAGCGTGCCGACCTCCTGGTGCTGGTTCTCGATGCGACCCGCCCCACCCCGGTCATTCCCGAGGCGATCCTCAAGCGTATCACTTCTTCAACTACGCTCGGGGTGCTGAACAAGGCGGACCTCCTGCGCCCGGGTGCGGCCCCGGCCGCAGTGGCGCCCGCGGGGATCCCGGTGGTTCGGGTCTCGGCGCTCACCGAGGAGGGACTTCCGGAGCTGCTCACCGAACTCGAGCGCCTGGCCGGCGGGATCCAGACGACCGTTGGGGAGGAGCGGATCGCCATCAACGTCAGGCATGCTCACTACCTTGGAGAAGCGCGGGTTTGCCTCACGGAGGCGCTCGCCAAGATCGAGTCCTCGGGCCCCGCCGAGTTGGTCGCCAGCGACCTCAGGTCCGCCCTCGCCTCCTTTGGGGAGATTTCCGGCAAGGTGGACAACGAGCAGATGCTCGATCAATTGTTCGCATCCTTCTGTATCGGGAAGTGATGGGCTTGGGGAAGACGCCGGGGGCCGGCCCCGTCGACTCTCGGTACACGGGGTGGATTTTAACCCATTGTACACCAACGAGAAAAGATTCGATGTGATCGTTTGCGGCGCCGGACATGCCGGCGTTGAGGCGGCAATGGCAGCTTCGAGGATGGGGGCCTCCACCCTGCTCCTCACCGGCAACATCGACACGATCGCCCAGATGAGCTGCAACCCTGCGATCGGGGGCCAGGCCAAGGGACAGATAGTGCGCGAGATCGATGCCCTAGGCGGAGAGATGGCGATCAATACAGATGTGACCGGAATCCAGTTCCGGCTCCTGAACGAATCCAAGGGTCCTGCGGTTCAGTCGCCCCGGGCCCAATGCGACAAGAAGGCATACCAGTTTCGGCTGAAGCACACCCTGGAGCTTCAGCCGAACCTCACCCTTTTCCAGGCAACGGTTACCGGACTCCTTTTTGAGAAGGATGTCGTGGTAGGTTGCCGAACCAATCTCGATATCGATTTCAAAGGCCAATGCGTCATCGTCACCACGGGGACATTTCTCCGCGGCCTGATGCATATTGGGCAGAACAAGAATGAGGGTGGACGCCTGGGGGATTTCAGCGCCAAGACGCTGTCCGCCAGCTTGATGGATCTCGGGATAGAGCTAAAGCGCCTGAAGACCGGCACCCCACCCCGTATCCTGGGCCGAAGCATCGACTTCGGAAAAATGGAGGAGCAAAAAGGCGACGCCGAACCTACCCTCTTCGCCTTCCATGACACCCGCGATCCCGAGGATTTGTTCCACGTGGAACATTCCCGGGAAAGGCGTCTGGGTTGGCTACCTGGATCCGAGCAGATCTCCTGCTGGATGACCCACACTACAGACGCCACGGCGCAGATTGTCCGCGCCAACCTGCACCGGTCCGCTATGTACAGCGGAGAGATCGAAGGAGTCGGCCCAAGGTATTGTCCGAGCATCGAGGACAAGTTCGTTCGCTTTGCCGACAAACCCCGGCACCTTCTTTTCCTGGAGCCTGAAGGCCGAACGACCAATGAGTATTACATCAACGGGTTGTCGACCTCACTTCCATTCGAAGTCCAACTCGACATGGTTCACAGCATTCCCGGCCTCGAGCACGCCGAACTCCTTCGGCCGGCCTATGCCGTAGAATACGATTTTGCGCCGCCAACCCAACTGTACCCATCGCTGGAATCCAAGCTCGCCAAGAATCTCTTCCTGGCCGGACAAATCAACGGGACCTCGGGATATGAGGAAGCGGCGGGCCAGGGTTTGGTGGCAGGTGTAAACGCCGCCAACAAGGCTAGGGGAGTGGATCCCCTGATTCTGGGCAGGCATGAGTCTTACATCGGTGTCCTGATCGACGACCTCGTGACCAAGGGGACCGACGAGCCCTACAGGATGTTCACGAGTAGGGCAGAGCACCGGCTTCTGCTCAATCACGGCAGCGCCGAACTGCGTCTTGCCGATCACGCCGAGAAGCATAACCTAATCAGCAAAAGTCGCTTAAGTCGTATTTGTGACAAATCGGCACGTATCGGGGAGTGGGTTCGCTTTTTCGAGTCAAATCGCTTTGAGGGAACGACTTGGGCTGGCCATGTGCGCAAGTCAGGGCAGGGGAGTCCCCTTCCTGAGGATTTTGTCCGGGAAACCCCCCAGATCCGCCATGAGGTTATTTATAAAGTTAGCTATCAAGGTTATCTGGAACGAGAACTTCGCCAGGTTGAGCGCCTCAAGGATGTCGAAAAGATCCGAATCCCGTTGAACCTCGATTACCTGTCCATTCCGGGCCTCAGGCGTGAGAGCGCGGTGAAACTAGCTCATATCAAGCCACTTACGCTTGGCCAGGCGAGTCGCATGAGCGGCGTGAACCCCACGGACATCAGCCTGCTCATGGTGGCCATCGAAGCGGGTAGGGAAGGGAAGCCATCAGCATAAGGGCAAACCGTCTCCCAGAGCGGCTCTCGCTCGTGAAGGATCGCCGGGCGGCGCTCCGGCACCTCCTTGGGGAATTGATCCCGCGAAAGGCATCCTATGTCTGGGAGATCGGCTCCGGCCACGGACATTTCCTCGCGGCCTATGCGAAGGCCCATCCTTTGGAGCTTTGCATCGGGATCGACATCGCCTCGGAGCGCATAGGAAGGGCGGAACGCAAGCGCGATAGGGGGCGGATCGGAAACCTGCACTTCATCCGCGCGGAGGCGGAGGACTATCTCGCCTCGTGCCCTGAAGACTCGCACTTCGAGACCATCTTCATCCTCTTCCCTGACCCCTGGCCCAAGCGCCGGCACCACAAGAACCGTGTCGTCACGAGCACGTTTCTTTCCGCGACCGCGGCTCGTTCACGCCGCGGAGCGGGCCTTTTCTTCAGGACGGACCACGAGCCTTATTTTCGCGAGGTGGCGTCGCTCCTCGCGCGGCATCCCGATTGGAAACTTGCAGATTCCCCGGATTGGCCGTTCGAGGAGGAGACGGTTTTTGAAAAACGCGCCCCGAGCCATTTTTCCCTCGAGGCGAGGCGCCGCTAGGGAGATAAATTCCCGATGAGGATCAACATCGCGATCATGGTTTTTGACGACGTCGAGGTCCTCGATTTCGCGGGGCCGTTCGAGGTGTTCGCGGTGGCCGATGAGCTCCGCGGGTACAAGGATTTCAACGTCTTCACGGTGGCGCCGAGGCCCGGGAAAATCCGTGCACGCAACGGGCTGGGCGTGGTCCCGGATCACGATTTTGCCTCGTGCCCCAAGGTGGATATACTGGTCGTCCCGGGCGGGTTCGGGACGCGGGCTCTCCTCAAGGACAGTGTAACAATGGCATGGATACAGGAGAGGGCGCGAGTCGCTGCGGTGACGATGAGTGTGTGCACCGGGGCACTCCTCCTGGCAAAGGCCGGTCTCCTGGGCGGGCTTCGCGTAACGACCCACCATGAGCTCCTTGAGATGCTCCGGGACATGGAGCCCACGGCGGTCGTCGACCCGGGCGCCCGGTTCCATGACAACGGGGCCGTCGTGACCGCCGCCGGCATTTCGGCGGGCATCGACGCCTCGCTCCACCTGGTGGGTCGGCTCCTGGGGCCGGATGCGGCATCCGCGACGGCCCGCTACATGGAATACGGTTCCGGGAGCTAGTCCCGATACTCGGAACAGGGTTGCAACCGGGGCGATTGGTGGGCGCCCTACCTAGGCGCAAAGCCCATGACCACGCATCAAACCCCCTCGCGGACGGCCCTTATCCTGGCGTTTGCGGCCATTTATATCATATGGGGAAGCACGTATCTTGGTATCCGTGTGGCAGTTGAGACATTGCCGCCGCTCCTGATGGCGGGCATGAGGTTCCTGATCGCCGGAGTTCTGATCTTTTCGTTCCTCAAGGCCAAGGGCGCGGCTTGGCCAACTCTGCGCCAGTGGAAGGATCAGGCCGTGATTGGCGTTTTCCTGCTGCTCGGGGGAAACGCCATCGTTTCGTGGTGTGAACAGACCGTGCAGTCGGGGATCACCTCACTCATCCTCGGCGCCTCGCCGATCGTGGTGGTCGTTTTCGACTACCTGAAGCCCAACGGGAAGAGGCCGACCGTCGGCATGCTGATCGGCGTGGGCGTGGGCATCGCCGGAATCGCCCTTCTCCTGGGGCCTGACGCCATACCCAAGGGGGAGAGACCCCCAGCCCTAGGCATTATTGCCCTCTTTTTCTCGAGCATCTGCTGGTGGACCGGCTCGTTCTACAGCAAGCACGTGAAGTCCGACACGCCGCTCCTTATGGCGTCGGCCATGCAGATGCTCTGTGGAAGCTTAACGATGTTGTTGCTGGGCTTAGTGTTAGGGGAGGGGAGCGTCTTTCGGCTCTCAGCCATCAGCGTCCATTCCTGGGTGGCATTCGCCTACTTGGTCGTCGCCGGATCGATTGTGGCTTTCCCGGTCTATGTCTGGCTCCTGGAGCACAGTACCCCGGCAAAAGTCTCGACCTACGCCTACGTCAACCCCGTGGTCGCCGTTTTCCTTGGCTGGCTGATCCTTGGCGAACCCATGAACCTGCGCATCATGCTGGCCTCGTGCATCATTGTGGGTGCGGTGGCCATTATCACGATTGGCAGGACCCGCGCTGCAACCTAGGCTTCACGGGGCCATTACCGGCCTTCCTAGCACGCCTTTTTTAGGTTTCGGTTATTGACGGAGCAAGGGGCCATTCCCTACGACTAAACGTTTCAGGATACCGTTGCCGCCTGCCCGATCCATGTCCCGAGTCACCAAGCTCGCCCTCACCCTTGCATCCCTAGCCACCGGGGTTCCGGCATTTGCTGCGGAGAGCGCGGGCGTCGAGAGCAAGGCGATGCCCCTGTTCAATATCGGGCCGCTTCCGGTCACGAACAGCATGGTGACCAGCTGGCTGGTTGCCCTTGTCCTGATCGTCGTCATCCGCCTGGCCGTCGGCAAGACCCGGCTCATCCCGTCACGCGGGCAGGCCGTCGTTGAGAACCTGGTCCAAGGCATCATGGACCTGACCTCGCCCATCGTCGGGTCAAAGGTGGCGAAGCCCGCCTTCCCCCTCCTGATCACCCTCTTCACCTTCATCCTGGTCCAGAACTGGAGCGGCCTGTTCCCCGGGGTCGGCACGATCTACATGGCCGACCACAAGACCGGCGAGTGGATGGAGGTCATCCGTCCCGAGGATGCCGACATGAACGCGACCCTTGCGCTGGCAGCCATCGCCTTCTGCGGGTGGTTCTACTTCATCATGCGCTACGCGGGCCCGGCCTTCGTCCTCAAGGACATCTTCGGCAACAAGGCCGACAAGAAGGAAACCCCGGCGATCATCTACTACCCGCTCTACCTCATCTTTTTCGCAGCGGGGCTCATCGAGGTGATCTCGATCGCCTTCCGGCCGATATCTCTCTCGTTCCGACTCTACGGCAACATCTTCGGCGGCGAGAACCTGATGCACGCCATGAGCGGCATCGAGAAGTGGGGCCTCCCGGCCCCGTTCTACTTCCTGGAGCTCCTGATCGGCTTCGTGCAGGCGTTCGTGTTCACGCTCCTGGTGAGCGTCTACATTGGCCTCATCTGCAACCACGGCGACGAGCATCACGAGGACCACGAGGAGGCAGGGCACTAGTCACACACTTTACCGGCGGGACCGTGCCAAGCGTGCGGGCGCCGGAAATCCACCAACAAAGAAAACACACCACACAATGATCCAAGTATTCGCTGAAATGACAGGTAGCATCCAGGGCGGTCTCGGCTGCCTCGGCGCCGCCATCGGAGTGGGACTCGTCGGATTCAAGGCCGCGGAAGCGGTCGGCCGCAACCCCGGAGCCGCCACGAAGATCCTCGTCCAGGGCATCATCGGCATGGCCCTCGCTGAGGCCGTCGCCTTTTACTCGCTCTTCCTTGGCAAGTAATCCGATTTAGAATCTTCCGAGCCGGCGGCAAACCGCCGGCTCGGTCACTTTCACGCTCCAGATCAACGTCATGCTTTCCCACCTGATCATCCTTGCCCAGGCCGAGGCCCCCCACGCCGAGGCCGCCAGCGGCGTCTCAAAGATCATCCAGGACTTCGGCATCAGCTGGCCGTTCTTCCTGGCGCAGGTCCTGAACTTCTCGGTCGTCGGCTTTGTCCTCTGGAGGTTCGCCTTCAAGCCCGTCATCGCGACCCTCGACGAGCGGCAGAGGAAGATCGCCGACGGGCTCAAGTACGCCGAGGAGATGAAGGCGAAGCTCGAGGCCGTGCAGCAGGAAAGCGTCGCCAGCGCGAAGAAGGCGCAGGTCGAGGCCACGAGGGTGATCGACGAGGCCCGCAAGTCCGCCAAGGAGTTCCTCGACAAGCAATCCCAGGAAGCCTCGGCCCAGGCCGGCGAGATCCTCGCGAAGGCCCAGCAGGTGATCGAGCTCGAGAAGAAGAAGATGCTGGCCGAGGCCCGCACGGAGATCGCCCACCTTGTCGTGGAGACCACGCAGCGCGTCCTCGCGAAGGAGCTATCGGACACGGATCGCAACCGCTACAACGAGTCCGCGGCGCGCGAGCTCACGAGCATTTGATCTTCGCCCCTCTATTAGTCCATGGCCTCGCACGCTAAAGTCGCCCAACAGTTCGCCCGCCAGCTCTTCGCGATGAGCGTGGTCGACGGCGCCGTCTCGGCCGACCGCGTCGAGGGCGTCCTACAATTCGTGGAGAAGCACAAGGTCGCCAACCCGGTGATGGTGCTCAAAGCCTACCACCGGCTGGTCTCGATCAAGCTCTCCAAGAGCGTGGCCCTGGTCGAGCACTCGGGCGCCGTGAGCGCCGCGACCCTCGCGGCCATCGAGGCCGCGATGTCCAAGAAGTACGGCCGCACCGTCAAGGCCAAGGCCGAGCCCAATCCCGAGCTTCTCGCAGGCATGCGCGTCCACGTGGGCGACGACGTCTACGAGTCCTCAATCGCGGGCCAGCTGGCCGCGCTCGCCGCTTCCGTCTGATCCCACCCAAGGGAACCCCTTTCAAAACAAAACCCGTCTCTCAACTCCCGATCATCGCTCCATGAGCACCGTCCTCGAACAAATCGAACAGCAGATCGCCAAGCTCTCCAGCAAGGCGGTCAAGAAGAACACCGGCAACATCCGCACCGTCGCCGACGGCGTCGCAAAGATCGATGGCCTCTCGGACGTGATGTACAACGAGATGGTGCAGTTCCCGGGCGGCGCGATCGGCATCGCGCTCAACCTCGAGGAGGACGAGGTCGGCTGCGTCATCCTGGGCGACGTCTCGCAGCTCAAGGAAGGCGACGAGGTCACCACGACGGGAAGGCTCCTCTCGGTTCCCGTGGGCAAGGCGCTCCTCGGCCGCACGGTGGACGCCCTGGGACAGCCCGTTGACGGCAAGGGACCGATCGACTCCAAGGAGACCTACCCCGTCGAGAAGATCGCCCCCGGCATCATTGTCCGCAAGTCGGTCTCCCAGCCGCTCTTCACGGGCATCATGGCGATCGACTCGATGATCCCGATCGGCCGCGGGCAGCGCGAGCTGATCATCGGCGACCGCGGCACCGGCAAGACGACAATCACGATCGACACGATCATCAACCAGGCGAAGATCAACAAGGTGGGCCTCGCCTCGGGCGACAAGAACTTCCGCCCCGTCTATTCAATCTACGTCGCGATCGGCCAGAAGAACTCGAATGTTGTGCGCACGATCTCGGCCCTTGAGGCGGCCGGCGCCCTTGAGTTCACCGTCATCGTCGCGGCTCCGGCCGGCGACAACCCCGCCAACCAGTACCTGGCCCCCTATTCGGGAGCGGCCATCGGCGAGTGGTTCATGGAAAACGGAATGGACGCGCTGATCGTGTACGACGATCTCTCCAAGCACGCCGTCGCCTACCGCCAGATCTCCCTCATCCTGAAGCGCCCCTCCGGCCGCGAGGCGTACCCTGGCGACGTGTTCTACCTCCACAGCCGCCTCTTGGAGCGCGCAGCCCGACTCGACGGCAAGGGATCGCTCACGGCGCTCCCCATCATCGAGACGCTGGCCGGCGACGTCTCGGCCTACATCCCGACCAACGTGATCTCGATCACGGACGGCCAGATCTTCCTGGAGACCGACCTCTTCAACCAGGGCATCCGCCCTGCCGTCTCCGTGGGCCTTTCGGTCTCCCGCGTCGGCTCGGCCGCTCAGATCAAGGCCACCAAGCAGGTCGGCGGAAAGCTGAAGGGCGAACTCGCCCAGTTCCGCGAGCTGGCCGCCTTCGCGCAGTTCGGCTCCGACCTGGACGCCAAGACGAAGGCGCAGCTCGACCGCGGCAGCCGCATCGTCGAACTCTTCAAGCAGCCGGCGTTCGCGCCGCTCCCGATCGAGCTCCAGGTTGCCGTCCTCTTTGCTATGCAGAAGGGCTTCTTCGACCCGATCGACATCAAGAAGATCGCCAACGCATCGGCCTCGCTGAAGAACTTCTTCACGACACGCAAGGATCCGCTGCTGGCCGAGGTCCGGACGAAGGCGGCCCTCGACAAGGATCTCGAGGCCAAGCTTCTCGCGGCCTGCGAGGAATGGAAAAGCTCCTACTCGGCCTAATCCTTTTGGTCCCCTAAGAATCCCCCACGATGGCCAGCACCCGCGACATCCGCCGACGCATCAAGTCGGTCAAGAACACCCGCCAGATCACGAAGGCGATGGAGCTTGTTGCGGCGTCGAAGATGAAGAAGGCGCAGCAGGTGGCCCTCGGCGGGGCCCCGTACGCCGCCCTGATGGCCGAGGTTCTTGCCGCGATTTCCCACGGCATCGAGGAGTCGGCCCACCCCTTCCTCGTCCAGCGCGAGGTGAAGAACCGCGGGATCCTCCTCATCACGACCGACAAGGGCCTCTGCGGCCCCCTGAACGCGAACCTCTTCAAGCTCGTAACCGAGGTGAAGACGCCGGCGAAGTTCTACTCGATCGGCCGCAAGGGAACGCAGTTTCTGGCCCGCACCAAGCGCACGATGGTCGCCGACTTCCAGGTCCACGACCGGGTCCCCTTTGCCGAGGTGAAGGTCGCCTCGCAGTTCATGGTTAAGGAATACCTGGAGGGCGCGATCGACACGATCGAGGTCATCTACCCGAGGTTCAAGAACACGCTCGTCCAGGAGTCGATCGTTCGGCCGATCCTGCCGCTCAAGAGCCTTAAGGAATTCCTCGATCAGTTCCGCAAGCCCGGCACCACAGTGAAAGCGGACGACGACCGCGAGATCCTCTTTGAGCCGAGCGTCACCGAGGTTCTGAACGCCCTCCTCCCGTTCTACGTGGACCACCAGATCCACCAGATCGCGCTCTCGGCGAAGGCCTCCGAGCACAGCGCCCGCATGGTCGCGATGAAGACGGCCAAGGACAACGCGACCGAGCTGCTGGGCGACCTGACCCTCGAGTACAACAAGGCGCGCCAGGCCGCGATCACCCAGGAGATCCTGGAGATCGCCGCGGCCCAGTTCAGCGCAGCCTAATCAGCCCAACCCTTTCAAAGAAAAACCCATCCCTCCTTCGACACAATGAACACCGGAAAAATTGTCCAAGTGATCGGCCCCGTGGTCGACGTCCAGTTCGCCGAGCACACGATCCCGCCGATCTACCAGGCGCTCACGATCGAATTCACCGTGTCGGGGAAGACCGATGTCCTCACCCTTGAGATCCAGCAGCACCTGGGCGGGGGCGTGGCGCGCGCAATCGCGATGTCGTCCGTCGAGGGCCTGAAGCGCGGCATGACGGTCGTGGACACCGGCGCCCCCATCTCGGTCCCGGTCGGCAACGGCGTCCTGGGCCGCATCTTCGACGTCACCGGCAAGCCGGTCGACGGCAAGGGCGAGGTCAAGTTTGACAAGCGCTACCCGATCCACCGCGCGGCCCCCGCGCTCGTGGACCAGGACACTAAGGCCCAGATCCTGGAGACCGGCATCAAGGTGATCGACCTGATCTGCCCGTTCATCAAGGGCGGCAAGGCCGGTGCCTTCGGCGGAGCCGGCGTCGGCAAGACGGTCGTCATCCTGGAACTCATCAACAACATCGCCAAGGCCCACGGCGGATTCTCGGTGTTCGCCGGTGTCGGCGAGCGCTCGCGCGAGGGCAATGACCTCTACCACGAGATGTCCGAGGCCGGGGTCATCGACCAGAAGGACCTCTCCAAGTCCAAGGTGGCGCTCGTGTACGGCCAGATGAACGAGCCGCCGGGCGCCCGCATGCGCGTGGCCCTTTCGGCCCTCGCGATGACCGAGTACTTCCGCGACGAGAAGAACCAGGACGTGCTTCTCTTCATCGACAACATCTTCCGGTTCTCGCAGGCCGGTTCCGAGGTATCCGCCCTCCTGGGCCGCTCGCCCTCGGCCGTCGGCTACCAGCCGACCCTCGCCAACGAGATGGGCCTCCTCCAGGAGCGCATCACCTCGACCAACAAGGGATCCATCACCTCGGTGCAGGCCGTCTACGTGCCCGCCGACGACTTGACCGACCCGGCTCCCGCCAACACGTTCGCCCACCTGGACTCGACGATCGTTTTGGAGCGCTCGATCGCCGAGCTCGGCATCTACCCCGCGGTCGACCCGCTGGCCTCGGTCTCCAAGGCCCTTGAGATCTCGATCGTCGGCGAGGAGCACTACAACGTGGCCCGCGAGCTCCAGCGCGTCCTCCAGCGCTACAAGGACCTTCAGGACATCATCGCGATCCTGGGCCTGGACGAGCTCTCCCCCGAGGACAAGCTGACCGTCTTCCGCGCCCGCAAGATCCAGCGCTTCCTTTCGCAGCCGTTCTCCGTGGCCGAGGTCTTCACCGGCACGCCGGGCAAGTACGTCCCCGTTAAGGACACGGTCCGCGGGTTCAAGATGATCCTCGACGGGCAGCTCGACGACGTGCCCGAGGGCGACTTCTACATGAAGGGCGGCATCGAAGAGGTGATCGCCGCCAGCAAGAAATAGCGCCGATGTCGCTCATCCTCGAGATCGTCACCCCAGAGGCCCGGGTCTATTCGGAGACGGTGGACACCGTCGTGATCCCGACCGTCGAGGGAGAGGTGGGCATCCTTCCGGGGCACATCCCGCTGGTGGCCCAGGTGGGCGCCGGCGAGCTTCGCGCCACGAAGGGTGGGGTCACCCAGTTCCTGGTGGTCGGCGGCGGCTTTGCCCAGGTCACCGGGGAGAAGGTCTCCATCCTGGCGGACAGCGCGATCGAGGAGGCGAAGATCGACGTCAATGCGGTCGAGAACGCCATGAAGCGCGCACAGGATGCCCTGAAGACCAAGGAGGCTCTCGACCCGGCAGAGGTGGAACGTCTCGAGGGGCTCGTTCGTTTTTCAGTGGCCCAGATCGGCGTCCGCAACCGCAGGAAGTAATTCAGCGGGGCAGGGTGGGGGAACCCAGGGCCTGCAGGGTCTTTCGGGAAAGAGTCTCGAATGGCCCAGAGAATGGTCATTTCTTGCGGTTTATTGCTCAAAAACAGCGCTTTTTGGCCAAAAATGATGCAATCGAGCGTAGTGGGAGGTAGCTGTGGGGCGTCTCGAAAAGCAGATCCCAACAAGATTTTCTTGAAACTGAGTCTCAGTTCCCACATGTTCCTCTTCCCCTCCATGGCCGGTCAACCGATCACCTCCCCCTTCCCGCTGTGTCAGCTTCCGGTGCGTGCGACGGGCCGCGTGTGCCGCCTAAAGGGCGACTCCGAGTTTTGCCAGCGGGTTCGCGAGATGGGATTTGGAGAGTCCTCCTTCGTGACCAAGGTCTCGGGAAACCGGACCATCCTCTGCCAGGTGAACGGAACCCGTATCGCGCTCAGCCACGACGCAGCCAGCCGAATCCTGGTCGAGCGAGCCGGTCCTCGCTAAGGGCCAGGGCATCCCATGGCGGCGCTGGTCAAGCTATCGGAGCTTTCCGTGGGTGCGTCAGCAGTGGTCCGGGAATATCCGAAAACCGGCAATGCCGCGCTCCGCCTCCGGGAGATGGGCCTATTGGTCGGGACTTCCATCAAGCTGGTGAGGCTCGCCCCGTTTGGGGACCCGATCGAGATCAAGGTTCGCGGCTACCACCTGACCTTGAGAAAGAGCGAGGCGGCGGAAGTCGTCGTGGAGGTCCTCGAGTCATGACCTCCACCCCCAAGGCCCCGATTTACGCCCTGGTGGGCAACCCCAACTGCGGGAAAAGCACCCTCTTCAATGCCCTGACCGGCATGAAGCAGAAGGTTGGGAATTACCCCGGGGTCACGGTCGAGAAAAAGATCGGCACGGCATACTCCCAGCATGGCCAGCCGATCACAGTGATCGACCTGCCCGGGGCCTACTCGCTTGCCGCGAGGTCGCCCGACGAGGCCGTGACCCGCGACGTGCTCCTGGGGCGGAGGGCCGACACCCCGCAGCCCGACCGCATCCTGTGCATCGTCGACGCCACGAACCTCGAGCGGAACCTTTACCTGGTCCACCAAGTGCTCGACCTGGGCCGGCCGGTGATCGTGGTCCTCAACATGATGGACCTGGCCGCACAGGCCGGGCTCGTGGTCCGGGCGGCGCGCCTGGAGCAGCTCCTCGGGATCCCCGTGATCGCCTGCGAGGCCGTGAACGGCAAGGGCCTGATCGAGCTGAAGCTCGCGATGAGCAAGTTTGACCCGCCCCTCTCGCGCCACGCGTGGAACATCCCGGCGGCGATTTCCTCGGCGGTCGCGGAGCTGCAGGCGTCCCTGGTCGCCAACGGCGGGCGCGCCCCCCTGATTGCGCGGGCCGAGGCGCTCCTGCTCCTCACCGACCAGGATTCCGTTCGCGTCGCGGGCTCCACTCCGATCGACACCCGGACCGAGGAGATCCTCAGGGCGTGGCAAAAGCGCTGGGAGGCCGAGGGCACCGACTGGGCGGGCACCCTTGTCAATTCCCGGTACGAGGTGATCGGGGGCCTGTCGTCGGAAGTGGTCGAGGCCGCGCACTCCTCGGCACCGACGTTAAGCGACCGCATCGACGCGGTCGTCACGCATCCGGTGCTCGGGTGGGTCGTCCTGGCCGCGGTGATGACGCTTCTCTTCATCAGCATCTTCTCGTTCGCCCAGCCGCCGATGGAATGGATCGACGAGAAGACGACGGGGCTCGCCAACTGGCTGAAGGCCGTGATGGCGCCCGGAGACATGAGGAACCTCCTCACGGACGGCGTGATCGGGGGCGTCGGCACGATCGTGAAGTTCCTGCCGCAGATCATGATCCTTTTCTTCTTCATCGGCATGCTGGAAAGCACGGGCTACATGGCCCGCGCGGCCTTCATCATGGACCGGCTGATGAGCAGGGTGGGGCTGAACGGGAAATCGTTCATCCCGCTGTTGAGCTCCTACGCCTGCGCGATCCCGGGGATCATGGCGACCCGCACGATCGAGGACCCGAAGGACCGCCTGGTGACGATCCTGGTGGCTCCGCTCATGAGCTGCTCGGCGCGCCTGCCGGTCTACCTCCTGATGATCGCGGCCCTTTTCCCGGCATCGGGCACCTCGATCGCCGCCAAGGTGGGCATCATGGTGCTCATGTACGCGATCGGGACCGTCGGGGCCTTCTGCTTCGCGTGGTTGTTCAAGAGGACGCTCCTGAAGGGCCAGCCGCCGCTCATGATCATGGAGCTGCCGCCGTACCGGCTGCCCCGCCTGCGCGACGTGATCCTGCACATGGTGGAGCGCGCTGGCGTGTTCCTGAAGAACGCGGGCACGGTGATCCTGGCGATCAGCATCGTCCTCTGGGCGCTCGCCGCCTACCCGAAGGCCCCGGCGGGCTCCTCGGCGACCGAGCAGCTTTCGCAGAGCTTCGCGGGCAGGGCCGGGCACCTGATCGAGCCGGTCATCAGGCCGATTGGCTTCGACTGGCACATCGGCATCGGGCTCATCAGTTCCTTTGCGGCCCGGGAGGTCTTCGTCAGCACGATGGGGGTCGTCTTCAACGCGGAGTCCGACGGAGAGAACACGAAGCCGCTCCAGAAAGCCCTGGGCGACGCCTCATGGCCCGACGGGCGCAAGCTGTTCACTCCCCTCGTGTGCCTGACGCTCATGATCTTCTACGTGTTCGCCATGCAGTGCATGAGCACGATCGCGGTCGTCAGGCGGGAGACGAACTCGTGGAGATGGCCCCTTTTCCAGACGTTTTACATGACGGGGGCGGCCTGGCTCATATCGTTTGTTGTGTACCAGACGGGCACGGCGCTAGGGTTCTAGCCTCACCATGTCCCCGGAAATCCAAACCCTTCTGGCGCTTGCGGCCGTGGCCACCGCGGCCGCATGGCTAATTGGTCGCTGGTATGCCAACCGTAAGCGGCCGGGATGTGGCGGGGCGTGCGGGTGCCCGACGGACGAATTGAAGGCCAAGGTGCGCAGCCGGAGCGAGGCTGCCAAGATGGGGAGCTAGACCGGTTGCCGCCAATACTGGGGCGATCGTCGGAGATCCAGGCGATGTCGATGCTGATCCTCCACGACCCGGCCTGCGCCAACTACGAGGCGCTCGGCCACCCCGAGAAACCCGACCGGGTGATCCATACAGCCGCGTATCTCCAGGACACCTTCCCCGGCTGGACCTGGAGATCCAAGTTCGAGGAGGTCCCCGATGAGACCCTTCTCCTCGCCCACACGCCGAAGCACCTGGCGCGCCTTGAAGTCGAGAACGACTTTGACGCGGACACGCGCTATCTCCCCGGGATCAGCCGCTATGCCCGCAGTTCCGTGGCCGCCGCGCTCCTGGCGGCGCGGCACGCCCATGACACGGGGCGCCCTGCGTTTTCGCTCATGCGCCCGCCCGGACACCACGCGACCTCCAACGAGGCCATGGGGTTCTGCTACCTGAACCAGGTGGCGATCGCGACCCTAGCGGCGATGCGCGACTTCGACATCCGCAGGATCGCGGTCTGGGATTTTGACGCCCATCATGGCAATGGAACTGAGGCGATTCTTCTTGGGCGCGAGGGAGTCCTGGTGAGCTCGGTCCACCAGTCCCCGGGCTACCCCGGCACTGGGCTGCACGACCTGGGCAATGTCCGCAACTGGCCGGTTCCCCCGGGCTCGTCCCGGGACTTACACATGGACACGCTGCGCGCCTCCTTGGACGCGATCGTGGGTTTCAGGCCGGAACTGATCCTCGTGTCCGCGGGTTTTGACGCCTACGTGGGCGACCCGCTTACCGAGATGACTCTCGAGGCCGAGGACTTTGCCTCCCTTGGGAAGTGGCTTCAGCACACGGGTATTCCCGCCGCAGCGGTGCTCGAGGGAGGATACAGCGCAGACCTTCCGCAGCTCGTCGGGGAGTTTTTGGGAGCCTGGTCGGAATAGCAGGAAAGTGTTTGCCGATCGGAGGAGTGCAGCACCAAAACCCGGAATTAAACGCCAGCAGCTTGCGACGGCGTGTATTAAATTATCGGATTCATTAGGGAAAACGGCTTGGCCTGAAGGGGAACTAATAGGTTTTATGAAATTCAGATCGGTGGTCGTGCCTCCACAGCGACTACGTCGGCTGCGCAAGTCCCGAGTGGATTTCCTGGAACCTTCTTGCCGATGCATTGCTGTTTCGCATAGATGCGGGTCGACACGCATATCCACAACACGGATACGTTAGATAGTTATGCGGATGAATCGGCTCTGCGTCTAAACTCTGGATCTCTGGCAGCAAAGCCACGCGTGGTTTCTTATCCGGATGCAACCGAGGGCAGCAGAACGCTTGTGCGCCTTTTAGGGGTGTCCTCGGCGACTATGCAACCCATGTGTTCTCCGCGATTTGTAGGAACGAATCTCAGAAGCCTTTCGATTGCACGGACTCGGTGTCATTTGGCGCCACCATGTTTCGCCCTCCTCACTTACACATGATTAATCCGAATCGTCGTTTAACCCTCTCTTTTCTTTTTTTGTGCGCAGCGTTCGCGATCGGTTCATCGAAAGCTACGGCATCCTATAATGCGCCCCTGATAACGTCGATAAACCTGACGTCGTCGAACCCGCTCACGGCAGGAGGAGCGGTAAGCTACTCTTACACGATAACAAAGGGCTCGGGGAGCGGCATAAGCGCGATTTATCTCCAATTGACCGACCCGCTGGGCAGGAACATCACCCTTTCTGACAGTTCGGGTGCCACCTCGGGGACGTTGTCGACGACGACGACAAGTAATTGGATCAACGGAGCCTACACAGTCTCCGTCGTCTACGTCGTCGATACGAATAGTTACCAAAGCTATTACTATCCCGATGGCTCGGTGAACTACAACAACGGGGCGATCGGACCGATGCCTCCAAATACACTCGGATTATCAGCGAGTGGATTCACCCTGTCGGGCGGATTAAACAGCTATAATGCGCCCCAGATAACTGCGATAAACCTGACGTCGTCAAACCCGGTCACGGCAGGTGGAACGGTAAGCTACTCTTACTCGATAACAAAGGGTTCGGGGAGCGGCATAAGCGCGATTTATCTCCAA
>CAITBM010000138.1 GCA_903890485.1 uncultured Opitutaceae bacterium
CCACGGTCTTAAGGACGCAGGTCCACGGGGTGACCGGGTGCGGGGCCCTCCAGCGGAGGGCCCCCACCGGGGGCGCGGCAAAGGGGATGCCCTTGAAGGTCCGGACCTTGTTGTCCCCAGAGACGACGCCTTCGACGACGCCTTCGGCGGTGCGGGTCTGAACCGTGCGCAGCTGCTGCGCGCGGGAAATGCAGGGGATGAGGAAAAGCAGGGCCAGGGCGGGGATACGCAGGTTCATGGTGGGGTTGAAAGCCTCCGAAGCAGGGTCAGACGAGGCTCCGGGGGGAACGTTGCGCCGGCGCCGGCCGATTGGCAATCCCACCCTAGGCCCCGTCACCCGGGGCCGCGGCCCTCGCCACCGCCGGGCCGAAGGCGGCGGCGAAAAAGGCGACCGTGATCCCCAGGATAACCAGGTCCTGGTTCGGACTCAGGTTGAACCGGGTGAGGAAGGACAGGTAGCCGGCCCCGAGTGCGATCCCGACGTAGTCGGTGAAGTTCTGGACGGAAACGGTCTTCCCGAGCCGCGACGGGTCGCTCTCCGATTGGAGCGCGGCGTTAAGGGGCACGATGAGGAGCCCCGAGAAGGCGCCGGTGGCGACCAGGACCAGGACCGGCGGCGCGAGCCCGAACTTCCCGCCCAGGAGGCCCAGGGCCCCGAGGCCGAGCGCCATGAGGAACGCGTAGCGGCGCGACCGCGACAGGTCTCCGGTCCGGTGGAGCCGGCCGGCCAGGAACGCGCCGAGCACGATCCCTGCCACCATGCCGATCACGAGCAGCACCAGCTTTAAGTTCGTGATGTGCAGGACGCCCGCCTGGGTGTAGGCCTCCAGTCCCCAGCCCTGGAGCGCCGACTTGAGGGTCGAGCCCGCGAACCAGAAGAGCGCCGAGCCGAGGAGGATCCTCGAGAGGCGCCGGTTGCCGAAGAGGGAGGCGAAATTCCTGCCGAAATCGCCGAGGCTTGACGAGAGGCGCGCCCCCGGGTTGTGCGGCGTGCGGGTCATCGCCCCGTTGCACAGGAGCGCGGCCACGTAGAGCGCGATCCCCGAGCCGTAGCACGCCGCAAGGGAGAGCGTCTGGTCGTAGAGGATGCCGCCCAGGCCGAGCCCGGAGACGATCGCCACCAGGGTCAGCATCTCCACCGTCCCGTTTGCCTTCACCAGGCGCTCGGTCCCGACGATCTCCGGCAGGATCCCGTATTTGGCTGGCGAATACAAACAGGCTCCGATCCCAACGACCAGGTACCCGGCGACCTGCACCGCGTGGCCGTGGCTTCCAGCGAGCGGCGTGACCCCGAGGAGCCCGACCACGGCCCCCAGGATCTTCACCGCGTTGCCCCCGACAAGCCAGGTCGACTTCGGCATCCGGTCGTTCAGGAAGCCGGCCAGGGGGGCCAGGACAATGAAGGGGACGCTGAAGACCAGGCTAAACAGGGCGTTCTCGCCGTTCACCTTGGACTCGGTGATTTGACCCGAGGCCAGCTGGTAGGTGAGCGGGCCCAGGATCGC
>CAITBM010000139.1 GCA_903890485.1 uncultured Opitutaceae bacterium
ACGAACGAATGCCGGAGTGCGTTCCTGGGCCAAGAGTCGAGGTTCGCACTGGGCTTGCCCTCGCCCTGTAGCAACGCCACGGCCTTCTTCTTGGCCTGCTGGTAGAGGAGGTAGGTCGTTCGTTGCGTGGGGCGCACAGGGCCGCTCCTGTCCTTTGCGGGCCCCATCCACGCTCGGAGGTTGTCCAGTATCGGCACGATTCTTCGACTGTCGGTCTTCGCAGCCTGAGCATCGATCACGATGTGACCCTCCGCAAGGTTCACCTTGTCCCATGTCAGACGCCCGACCTCGGCATCCCTGATTCCCGCGAACGCCGATAGGGCAATCGATACGACGATCCTGCTGTCAGCCACAGAGAGGAGGGCTGCAACCTCGGTGGGGGTGAGGATCCCGGGTGCCGTTACCGCACGGACTCTGGCCGTCTTAACGACAGGGTTTTCGCCAGCATAGCCCCTGGAGATGGCAAACGCGAACGCCGTCATGAGGACCTTCCGGTAATTGCTGCGGCTGGTTGGGGAAAGCGTGAGTGCACGAAGCCAGTCGTCGATCTCTCGGGTCTCGATGGATGCGACCGGTCGGCCGTCGAAGGCCTGCCCGAACCCAGAAAGCCGTGTGCGGAGGTCCGCAACGTACGAGGTGGAATTGCGGTCTGCCTTTTTCGCCGCGATCATCTGCTCGCGAAGGACTCCGAAAGTCACCGTCTTTTTGAGCATCAGGGCCCGCTTATGAAACGCCTCGGCTGCGACTGTGAGGTTGACCTGATGCTCAGCCAGAATCGCCAGAGCCCGCACCGCATCGACTCGCTGGGCGTCGTTCAGGTCCATCGCCGCCCTTCCCTGTTGGCTCAACTCGACGCGCTTCTTCCTGAGCCATTCGTCGCCCTCGTCGCGCGTCCCGAAGAATTTGCGGATGCGGGCACCCTTCTGGTCACGGAGGCCCTCAACAACCCACTTGGACCCGGGCGTTTTCGCCGTATTGTTCGGGATGACCCGGGGTTTTGCGGTCTTCACGGGCCTTAGAAAAGCATCTTCCGGCCCTTAACGTCAATATAATGCCAATGAAGGTAGGTCCCAAATCCAGAATAAACCCGTAAACTCTTGTACATCAGGTGGTGCGAGTGCCGGGAGTCGAACCCGGATCAATGGCTTCGGAGGCCACTACACTATCCATTGTGCTACACTCGCAAAAAACCCGAGGGAGGACAGCAAACCGCCCGTCAAACGGGAGGTCAAGCCGTAGCGAGGAACCGCTGAAGTCGCTGGGTGACCCGGTCGCGGCCAAGCACGCGAAGGAGCCCGTAGAAGCTGGGCCCGACAGGGGTGCCAGAAAGCGCTAGGCGTGCGGGATGGATATAGTCGCCCGTAGAAGCCCCGTGGGACGCGGCCAGCTGCTGGACAAGCGCCTCAAGGGCCGCATCGGTCGCGAAGTCCGCCGCGGGAAGTGCTGCGACTAGTTCGCCCAGGCGCACCTTGGGGTCGCCCTTTGAGAACACCTTCTCGCGCGCCTTCTGGTCGATCGCGTAGTCGTCGCTGAAGAAATACCCGATGAACCCGGGCAGGTCCTCAAAGGACCGTATCTTCGGCTGGCAAAGCAGGACCACCTCGCGCAGGTAAGCGTCCTCGGGCGCATTCTCGCCAAACACTTTCCTCTTGGCGAGGAAGTCCCTGGCAAAGGCGAAGCACGCGTCAGGCGCCATGGCGTGCAGGTACCCCATGTTCATGTGCGAGAGCTTCTTCTCGTCGAAGCGCGCATTGCTCTGGTTGATGCCGGGCAGGTCGAACAGGCGGATGACCTCCTCGATCGGGAGCTTCTCCCGGTCGTCCTTCGGCGACCAGCCGAGGAGGCACAGGAAGTTAACGAGCGCCTCGGGCAGGAAGCCGCGGTTCTGGTATTCCTCGATCAGCGCCCCCTGGTCCCTCTTGGACATCTTGCCCGGGCCGTTCTGCTTAAGGATGAGCGGGATGTGCGCGTAGATGGGAAGCGGGGCCCCGAAGGCCTTGAAGAGCTCCGTGTGCTTGCTCGTGTTGGAGAGGTGGTCCTCGCCGCGGATCACGTGGGTGACCTTCATCGCGATGTCGTCAACGACGTTCACGAAGTGGAAGACGGGATTTCCGTCCGACCGCACGATCACAAAATCCTTCTCCTCTGTGCGCTCGACGCGGCCGCGGATCGCATCCTCGATCACCTGGGGCTCGCCGCTGATCTTGAAGAACAGGGCCCCGTCCTTCTCGTAGGTCCTGCCCGCAGCCTTCAGGCGCTCCAGGTATTCCTTGTAGATGGCCGAGCGCTCGCTCTGGCGGTACGGGCCAAAGTCGCCCCCGATCCCGGGACCCTCGTCCCAGTTCATCCCGAGCCAGCGCAGGCTGTTGTAGATCAGGTTCAGGAACTCCTCGCTGTTGCGGGTCTGGTCCGTGTCCTCGACCCGCAGGATGAACACTCCGCCGGTGTGGCGGGCATAGAGCCAGTTGAACAGGGCCGTCCGGGCGCTCCCGATGTGGAAGAATCCGGTCGGGCTTGGGGCGAATCGAACTCGGACTTGGGACATGGTTGGGTTTAAGGATTGCGGCTTGTGATTTGGGCGAGGGGCAAGCAAGAACCATCCCATGACTGCTGTCAAAGCCGCACCCTTGGACCCCGCCGGCCTTGCCGCCCAGTTCCGCGAGGCCGGGGAAAAGGCCGGGTTTCGGTACGAAGCCTATGGCGCCGCCGGGGACCTCCCTCTCTTTGCCCTCACCAAGCGCACGCCCGGGCCCCGCCCGAGGATCTACCTTTCCGCGGGGATCCACGGGGACGAGCCCGCACCTCCGCTTGCGCTCCTCTCCCTGATCGAGTCGGGCCAACTGGACAAGCGCGCCGTCTGGTTCCTCTGCCCGATGCTCCACCCCGGCGGACTTGCCCGCGGGGTCCGCGAAAACGAGGCCGGCGTGGACCTGAACCGCGACTACCGCCACCTCGAGACTCCCGAGGTGAAGGCCCATGTGGCTTGGCTAAGCCACCAGCCGAGCTTCGACCTGGCCATTTGCGTCCACGAGGACTGGGAATCCAAGGGATTCTACCTCTATGAGCTCAACCCCGACGACCGGCCGAGCCTGGCCCCTGCGATGCTGAAGGCAGCCGGCAAGGTCTGCCCGATTGACCTGAGTCCCGAGATCGAGGGCCGCGAGGCCAAGGGGGGCGTCATCCGCCCGAAACTTGCCCCCGAGGAACGGGAGAAGTGGCCCGAGGCGATCTACCTCCAGGTCAACCACACCCGGCTCTCATACACGACGGAGACCCCCTCCTCGCTCCCCCTGAAGACCCGGGTCGCGGCGCACCGCTCGGCGCTGTTTGCGGCGATCGACGGCGTCGTCAAACGACGCGGCTAGTCGGGCAGGGCCCTTCGTGCGTCGAGGCCCACCCGCGCGCAGAACCCCGCCATGTCCGCCGGAAGGGGTGCGTCAAACACGTGCTCCAAGCCCGCGGGCCTCAGGTCTATCCGCGCGCAGTGCAGCGCCTGGCGCGGCAGAAGCAGGCGGCTTTCAAGGGCGGGCCCCCACCCCTTGTCGATGAACTCCAGGTAGAGCCGGGCGTCGGGCCCGTAGATCTTGTCGCCCACGATCGGCATCCCGAGCCACTGCGCATGGGCGCGGATCTGGTGCTTGCGGCCCGTTTCCGTGGTGACCCGAACGAGAGTGAACCCGCCGGCAGAGGAAACCGGCTCAAATCGAGTGACTGACTTCTGCCCGTCGGGGGTCACCGCGGATTTCATGAATACCGGGCTCGCCGTATCGGCGCCCAGCGGTTGGTCCACGACGACCGCCTCTCCAAGGGACCCGGTTAGGATTGCGGCGTAGGCCTTGCCCACTTTCCGGTCCTGCATGGCCTTCTGAAGCCGGCTCGCCATCTTGGGGTCCTTCGCAAGGACCACAACTCCGCTCGTTTCGCGGTCGAGGCGGAACACCAGGTGGATCGTTTCCAGGTTCGAGCGGGTTCGCGCGGCGCCCACCAGGCTCGACCACGGCCCATGCTTCGAGGGATGGCACACGACGTCGCCCGGCTTGTTCACCACGACCAGCCGCGCATCCTCGTAAACCACCCACGAGGCCAGTTCCTCGGGCGAGATGATCCGCGCGGGACCCTGTGCAAGGCGCCTCGGCCACGCCGAGGCCCGGGGTCCCTCCTGACCCGGCTCCTTCACGTCTTCACCTGCTTCAAACGGTAGCGCAAAAGCACCGCCGCCGCCAGGCGTGCGATCACGGGCTTAGGTATTATCGACACAAACGAGGTCATGATTTTATTTTTCCACCCGCTCACGACCATCGAGCGCCCTGATGCCAGTGCCTTAAGGGAGGCCTCCACGACCTTCTCGCTCGTCTCGCCGAACATGTTGGGGACGGACCCCTCGGCAAGTCCCGCACGCCTGAAGAAATCGGTCGAGGTGGGCCCGGGGCAAACGGCCAGGGCGCTCACTCCCGTCCCCCGCAACTCCTCGTTCAAGGCTAGGCTCCAATTCAGGACGAAGGCCTTTGTCGCCCCGTAGGTTCCCAGGTAGGGCGTGGGCTGGAAGGCCGCCGTCGAGGCGATCGTGATGATGGCCCCGCCACGGGCCTTAAGGATCGGCAGGAGATCCGCCGTCATCTGGACCACGGCCCGGACGTTCAGGTCGATCATCTCCAACTGCTGGGCGGCCCCCGGCTCCGGGAATACGCCGTAGATGCCGAACCCGCTGTTGTTTATGAGGAGCACCTTCCCCTGGGGGACGTTCTGGAGGAAGTCCCTCACTTCGAGCAGTCCCTTTAATACCTGCTCCTTGTCGGAAAGATCGCAGGGCACATGGCGCAGATTAAGCTTTTTGTTAATTATGTCCGGTTTGCGCCGAGATAGGTTGCAAAATGCCAATTCGGGGCAAAGTTTTGCCAACAGTTCGATGTATGATTTTCCAATCCCGGAAGATCCGCCCGTGATGACGACCGCTCGGAAATCTTTAATAGCGGCAAAGGGCGAAGGCATCGGTGTTAAGAATCTGAATTTTCCGCAGCAGGGATTAACTCTGGCTGCGCAGGTATAACCAAAATCAAAGGCTCATCCATGAACAGACAAAATCATCCGGAACTGATCGTGTCAGGCATTCACTTGGATCTCACCCCTTCCCTTAAGATCTTTGTGCAGGAGAAAGCCGACCGATTGTTCCGACATGAGGAGAGGATACTTCGTCTGCGCGTGGAGCTCGAGTGCGACCCGAAGGAAAAGTTCGGCGCCCGCTTCAAGGCCAAGGGCCACATGACGATCGACGGACCCGCGCTCAACGCATCCGTGGAATCGGACGAGTGCCACAAGGCCGTGGCGCTTCTGGTGGACAAGCTCGACCGGATGCTCAGCCGCCGGGCGCAGCTCTACAAGGTTAAGCGCCACCACCCGCACGCCATCGAGCTCGGTGCGGCACTTCCAAAGGCGATCTAGCGACTACCACTTGACCTCGTCCACTAGACCGAGCTTGGCGACAAGCTCGGCGGGTGGGCCGTCAAAGGTGGCAAGGGGCACGTTCCCGACGTAGCCCAGGTCCTTCATCCCCACCGGGGTCGTGAAATAGCCGACTCCCACCAGGTCCCGGACCAGCCTGAAGAACGCCTGCGAGCTTCCCGCGTCCGGTTCCGCCTTTTGCGACCGGGACATCTCCTCGACGAGGACCAAGCGGTCGGCTTCCGAGGACTCCGCAAACCTCCGCCCGAAGCGCCTGACGGACTCCTCGTCCAGCCAGGCCATGCCGTCCAGGATGATCTTCCTGTCCCGAAGGTTGTCGGGATAGGGAGCGCTCACCCACTCGTCCACGAAGTCCACCACTCCGACGGAGGTGGCGCTCGGGTTCTTCCCGTCGTCGGGGATGATGATGTCGGCAAGGACGGCGGCCTGCCGACGCTGAAGCTCGGTGAACGTGAGCGGCCAATAGTCGCCCGGCTTGCTCGCCTTCATCAGGTTCGAGTCCTTCCCGTAGCCAAACGGGGGCTCCGGTTCGGCGATCCCGGGGGGATTGGAGGCCCCCAGCATCGGGTTCCTCGCCATCACCACTCCGGCGCTCGCAGCCAACATCCACTTGATCGCCAGGCGGCGGTCCATTCTCGGGGGAAAGGGGGTGTTCATCGGTGTATCCTCGGGTTCAGAGGTTGCCCTGGCGCATCTGGTCAAGGATCCGGTCAGCGGTCCGCCAGGCGAGCGCCATGATCGTGAGCGTGGGGTTCTTGTCGGCGTTCGAGGCAAACACCCCGCCATCGGCCACGAAGACGTTGGGGACGTCCCAAGTCTGGGACCAGGAATTGGTGACGGAGGAGGAAGCCTTGTCACCCATGATCGTTCCCCCGACCTCGTGGATGATCGCGCCGCCCGGCTCGATGGCCTTGCTCCCGTCGGGACTGGGCGTGCCTTTGCTTGTTCCGCCCATGGCCGCAATCCAGTCGGCAAAGGTCCGCTGCATGTGGGCCACCTGCTTGAACTCGTGGTCCGACCACTTCCAGGTAAACCTGAGGACCGGAATCCCCCACTTGTCCACGGCCTTCGGGTCGATCTCGCAGAACGAGTCGGCGTTGGGGATCATCTCTCCGCGGCCGGTGAACCCGACATAGGAGCCGTAGTAGCGGCGAGCCTCCTCGCGGAGCCTCCTGCCATAGGAGGTGTTGCCGTCGGCGTTGGGTCCAAAGCTGGAGAAGCCCTGGGGCATGGTCTTTCCCGTGCCGAATTCAACATGGTAGCCGCGCGCAAAGCCAAGCTTGCCGGCCCGCTGCTCCTTGTAGAGCCACCACGGGGCGTACACGTGCCCGCCCCCGGCGCCGTCCTCGTTGTGGGGCGGCAGGGATTCGAGGAGGGGAATCTGCCCGTTCCAGGACGCGCCTACGGTGTCCATGATGTACTTCCCCACCAGTCCGCTCGAATTGGCGAGGCCGTTCGGGAAGAGTGCGGACTTTGAGTTGAGGAGGATGCGCACGGACTCGCAGGCGCCGGCCCCGAGCACAACGACCCGGGCCGACACGTGGTGCTCCGTGCCGGTGGTCTTGTCGATGTAGGTGACACCGGTGGCCTTGCCCGCGGCGTCAACCGTCACCTCCCGGACCATGGCCTGGGTGAGTATGTCGAGGTTGCCGGTCGCCAGGGCCGGCGGGATGTGAACCGTGGTCGACTGATAGTTGGCGCGGATGGCGCAACCCCTGCCGCAATCCGTGGCCCAGAAGCAGGCCGCGCGATTCTGCATGTCCTCGGCGAGGATGCGCTGGGCCTTGGCATTGCCGGGATGAATCTTCGCGGGCAGGTTCTTGCTGTCGAGCGGACGCGACAGGACGGCGCGGTGGGCCGCGATCACGGGGATCCCGAGCGGCCTGCCGCGCTGGCGGGCAAGGAGTTCCCCGATCCGCGCGCGCGGAGGAGGCAAGAGGACCCCCTCGGGTGAGTTCGGGGTGTTCTCAAGGCCCTCGTTCGTCCCGTAGACCCCGACCAGCATCTCGACCTTGTCGTAGTATGGGGACACGTCCTCGTAGGAGATCGGCCAGTCGAACCCGAGGCCGTCCCGGCTCCTGGGCTTGAAGTCATAGGGTCCGTTCCGGAGCGAGATCCGGCCCCAGTGGTTCGTCCTTCCGCCGAGCATCCGGGAGCGCCACCACGTGAACTTCCGGTTCTTCTCCGTGGACACGTTTGTGTACGGCTCGCCAGGGACGGTCCAGCCTCCCCCAACGGTTGCATCGAAATACCCGAAGTATTTCTCCGGGGTACCCGATCCACGAAGGGGTGCCGTGTCGGGCGTGTTGAACATCGGGCTTTCCGTCCTCGGGTCGTAGTTGCGGCCGGCCTCCAGCATGAGGACCCGCGCCCCCTCCATGGTCAGCGTGTAGGCGGTCTGCCCGCCCGCTGCGCCCGACCCCACCACGATCACGTCGTAACTCTTTGCGGTCGATCCGGAGTCAATGAGGGGCATGGGGGATGGGGATAATGATAGCGGTTCCCGGCTCGAGTTGTCCAATCTTAAGGCGGACTGGGGGAACGAAATATTGGAGGAAGAGCCTGGGCGTCACCATTTGACCTCGTCGGTGAGACCCAGCTTCTCGATCAGGTCAGCCGGCGGGCCCTCAAAGCGAGGAAGGGGAACATTTCCGATATAGCCCAGGTCCGTCATCCCGACCGGGGTCGAGAAGAACCCGGCTGCGGCGAGGTTCCTGAAGCGCTTGAAGAAGCGGGACGCGACCTCCAGTTGCGAGCCGGCCGGGGCTTCGGGCGCCATCTCCTCGCAGAGCGAGATCTGCTGCTCCGGCCTCGCCTCGGAAAACGCCCGTCCGAATCGCGCCCTCGACTGGGTGTCCACCCAGGCAAGCCCGGGAAGGATCACCGCCCTGTCCTTCACCTGCGCCGGATAGGGTGCGCTCACCCACTCGTCGATAAAGTCGTGGACGCCAAGCGCCGAAGCGCTCGGCGAACGGTCGTCTGCGGGCAGCACCTGGTCGCAGAGGGCTGCGACGTCCCTGCGCACCGCGTCCGTGAACGTGAGCGGCCAGAACTCGCCCGGCTTGTGGGCCTTCAGGAGATCGGCGTCCTTGCCGTACCCCTCACTCGCGGAGCCCGGGGGCGTTGCCTCGGCAAACGAGAGCGGGTGGACCAGGAGCGTCCCGGCCCCGGCGGCCAGCATCCATTTGATCGCGACCCTGCGGTCCATGCGCGGGGAAAGTTCTGGGTTCATGCTCTTTGCCCTCAGAGGTTGCCCTTTTTCATCTCATCAAGGATCCGGTCGGCTGCGCGCCAGGCGAGCGCCATGATCGTGAGGGTCGGGTTCTTGTCGGCATTCGAGGCAAACACCCCGCCGTCGGCAACGTAGACATTCGGGACGTCCCAAGTCCGCGACCAGGCGTCCGTGACGGACTTCCCCGGCTCGGTCCCCATGATGGTTCCACCCACCTCGTGGATGACCTTGCCGCCCGGGTCGATCACCTTGGCGCCGTCATTCAAGGGCTTCTTCAGGTTCACGCCCCCCATCGCCTCGATCCAGTCGGCGAAGGTCTTCTGCATGTGGGCCGCCTGGCGCGTCTCATGGTCGGACCACCTCCAGTGAAACCGAAGGACCGGCAGACCCCACTTGTCGACCACCTTCGGGTCCAGCTCGCAAAAGGAATCGTCGTTGGGGATCATCTCGCCCCGCCCGGAAAAGCCCACGTGCGAGCCGTAGTAGCGCCGCGCATCCTCCTTGAGCTTCGCTCCAAAGGTCGTCCGGCCACCCGCGTCGGGAACATAGGGCGCGAAGCCCCCGGGCATCCCTCTCCCCGTGCCGAACTCGACGTGGTATCCCCGGGCAAATCCGAGCGTGCCGGCCAGTTGCTCCTTGTAGAGCCACCACGGCGCGTAGACGTGGAGGCCCCCGGCCCCGTCCTCGTTGTGGAGCGGAAGGTTTTCCAGGAGCGGGATTTGGCCGCCCCAGTTCGCGCCCACGGTGTCCAGGATGTACTTGCCGACCAGGCCGCTCGAGTTGCCGAGGCCCTCCGGGAATCGCTTGGACCTGGAATTGAGCATCAAGCGGACCGTCTCACAGGCGCTGGCCGCGAGCACCACCACCCTCGCCTTCACGCGGTGCTCACTGCCCGTTCGCTTGTCGATATAGATAACCCCCGTGGCCTTGCCCGCCTCGTCGACCGGGACCTCCCGGACCATCGCGTCGGTGAGGATGTCCAGGTTGCCTGTGGCCAGGGCCGGGGGGATGTGGACGGTGGTCGACTGGTAATTGGCGCGGATCGCGCATCCCCTTGCGCACTGGGTGGCCCAAAAGCAGGCGGCCCGGTTGCGCATGTCCTCGGCGAGAATCCTCTGGGCCTTGGCGTTGCCGGGATGAAGCTTTGGCGGTATCCCCACGTGGTCCAGGGGACGCGTGAGGACGGCGCGGTGGATGGGCACGACGGGGATCCCGATCCGCCTCGCCCGCTGGCGCGCCAGGAGCTCCCCGATCCTCGCCTTGGGCGGCGGCAGGAGGACTCCGTCCGGGGAGTCCGGGGTGTTCTCCAGGCCCTCCTTGGTCCCGTAGACCCCGATCAGCATCTCGACCTTGTCGTAATACGGAGCCACATCCTGGTAGGAGATCGGCCAGTCGAAGCCCAGGCCGTCGCGGCTCCTGGGCTTAAAGTCGTAGGGCCCATTCCTGAGGGCGTGGCGCGCCCAGTGGTTGGTCCGGCCCCCGAGCATCCGAGAGCGGTACCACATGAACTGGCGGGCAGGATCCTCGCTGGCGTTGGTGTACGGCTCACCGGGCACGGTCCAGCCACCCCCCACCGTTGCATCGAAGAACCCGTACGGCTTGTCCGGCGTCGCGGTCCCCCTGAGCGGCGCCATGTCAGGGGTCTGGAACATCGGGGTTTCCGTGCTCGGGTCGTAGTTGCGGCCGGCCTCAAGCATGAGGACCCGGGCCCCGTCCATGGTCAGTGTGTACGCCGCCTGCCCCCCCGCCGCTCCGGACCCGACCACGACAACGTCATAGGCATCCGCTGTGGTCGATGGGGTGATAAACGCCATGGGGTCGGGGTCCGCGGAACATAGGTGGGGACCCGCAGTCTTCAACGCCCATTTCAATTTTCTCCTATGCCTGTTGATTTTTTCAGGCGAGCACGGTACGAAGGGCGCCCGTGCGGATAATCCCCACCCTTGCGCTCCTTTCAGCCCTCGCCGCGAAGGCCCAGGTCTCGACCCTGGCGCCGCTCACGGTGACCGCGACGCGCGCGCCGGAACCGCTTTCGGCCGTACCCTTCACGGTCGACACGGTACGGCAGGACGCGCTGGGCGACTCTGCCTCGTTCACCGTGGACGATGCGCTCCGCGGCTCGGCCGACTTTAGCCTCTTTAGGCGGAGCGACAGCCTGACCGCAAACCCGACAACCCAGGGCGTGTCGCTCCGCGGCCTAGGGCCAAGCGGGGCCAGCCGCTCCCTGGTCCTCCTTGACGGCGTGCCCCTTAACGACCCGTTCGGGGGTTGGGTGCCGTGGAGCTCCGTTCCCGCCGATTCCCTCCAGGAGGCCGAGGTGGTGCCTGGCGGTGGGGCTGCCGCCTGGGGAAACGAGGCCCTCGCCGGAGTGATTCAGCTCTTTTCAAAGGACCCCCAGCCGGGAAACGGCAGTGCAGCCCTTCGCCTGGGTGATTTTGGGACGGCAAGCGCCGAACTGTCCCAGGCAGTCCGCGCGGGTCCCGGCACGCTCGACCTCCGGGGTGAGACCTTCACGACCGAGGGCACCGGGCTGGTCGCCGCCTCCAACCGCGGCCCCGTGGACACCGATGCCTCGATGCGCCACAACGCGGAGTCGGCCCGGTGGCTGGGGAAAGTGTCCCCTCTTGTCGGCATGACCGTCACGCTGCGCCGCTCCGAGGAGTGGAGGGACAATGGAACCCCTTACCAGCAGAACCACCTGAGGCTCTCCTTCGGTTCGGTCATCCTGCGCGGCGTCGTGGGCCCCGACCTGTCCTGGACTCTGGCCACATATGCCCAGGACCAGAACTCCTCCCAGGCCTTCAGCTCGGTGAACGCCGCGCGGACCTCCGAGACTCCTGCCAGCCTCCAGTTCGCAGTGCCGGCATCGGCATTCGGGGTTTCGGGCTCCGCCAGGGTCCAGGAACCCTCAGGGGCATCGACCACCTTCGGCGGGGATTTGAGATCCGTCGCAGGCGAGACGCGGGAGGACTTCCTCTATTCCAAGGGCGCCTACACCGAGCAGCGCTTTGCCGGCGGCCGCCAAGCCTTTGCCGGGCTCTTCGCCGAGCGCCTCCAGCCCCTCGCGCCGGGCCTAAGCGCTATGGTTGGCGCCAGGATCGACCGCTGGCAGGATACCGATGGCCACCTGAGGACCACGGCTCTCGCAACCGGGGCCCTCCTCACGGAGAGCCTCTACCCCGACCGTTCAGGCACGGAGTTGAGCCCCAGTGCGGGCCTCACCTGGGCACCCACGCCAGAGTTGAGCCTCCACATGGCCGGCCAGCATGCGTCCCGCCAGCCCACCCTGAACGAGCTCTACCGGCCGTTTCGCCAGGGAAACACCACGACTCTGGCCAATCCCCTCCTCCTGACAGAGCACGCCGACACAGCCGAGCTCGGCGCCCGGTGGGACCGGGGCCGCCTTTCCCTCTCGGTGACCGCATTTGCCGCGCGCCTGGACGACCCCGTGTCCAACGTGACCCTGGCCCAGGGCCCTGGCTCGTTCCCCCTCTTCGGCATTCTGGCCGCGGGCTCCACGGGCCAGGAGCGACTGAACCTTGGGCGGGTCGATACGAAGGGGCTTCAGCTTGGGGCCCGCTGGAGCCTTGCCCGTTGCCTCGATGTCGACGCCTCCGCGGTGTGCGAGTCGGCCACGGTCGGGTCCGCGCCGGTTGCGCCGGGCCTTGTGGGACGATCCGTTCCCGAGGTGCCCCGCTGGAACGCGTCGCTGCGGGTGAGCTGGCAGCCGGTGGCGCGGGTATTCCTCGTCCTTCGGGCGCGGGCCGCGAGCTCCCAGTATGACGACGACCAGAACCTCCTTAGGCTCGCACCCTATGCGGTCGCCGACGCGTCCGTCCGATTCCTTCTCTCCGAATCCTTCGAACTCTTTGGCGCCGTCGACAACCTCGGCGACGCGAGGGTCGAGACCGCCCGGAGCGCACTGGGTGTCTTTAACGTCGCGCCGGGCCGGGCAGGCTCCGCAGGGGTGCGCCTAAGCTGGTAATCCGGGTTCGGCGTTGCAGCAGAGGCGGTTAGGCGCAATCGGCCTAAGGGCCTTAATGCACATTTAGCGGTTTTGGGGGGCTAATTAACTGAGCGGATTTCCGGGCAGGTGCTACCATGGGCGCCGCCAAAACGAACCGCTTCGCCGCTGGGTGGCGAGGACTCTCCCTCTACCGACCTAAAAACACGACATCCATGAGCGACGCCTTCTTCATCGTACTCTCCGTAGTCTTCTTCGCCGTCTCGGTGGCCTATGCGCACTTCTGCGAGAAGGTGCGCTAGAGCCCGTCCCCTCTCACCTCCTACCATGGAAACCTTCATCATCAGCCTGATCGCCGTGGCGTGCCTCATCTACCTCGTGGTCGCGGTCCTTCGTCCCGAAAAATTCTAGGCCCTCCGAAATGAACATTCCCAATTCCTGGCTCCAGCTGGCCCTCTACGTGGGCCTCCTCCTCCTGATCACCAAGCCGCTCGGGCTCTACCTGATGCGCGTCCTGGACTCCCGCGGGGAGACATTCCTCGACCGGCTGGTGAAGCCCTTTGAGCGCCTCACCTACAAGGTGAGCGGGATCAACCCGAACCTGGAGCAGGACTGGATCGGGTACACCGTGAGCCTCCTCGCCTTCAGCCTGGTCGGCATGCTGATGACCTACTTTATCCTCAGGTACCAGGACCACCTGCCCCTCAACCCGCAGGGTTTCCCGGGGCTCGCGCCCCACCTCGCCTTCAACACGGCGGCCAGCTTCACCACGAACACCAACTGGCAGAGCTACGCCGGCGAATCGACGATGTCGTACTTCTCGCAGATGGTGGCGCTCACGATCCACAACTTCACCTCGGCCGCCTCGGGCATCGCGATCGCGGCAGCACTGGTGAGGGGCATCGCCCGCCAATCGGTCACGACCATCGGCAACTTCTGGGTCGATACGGTCAGGGTCACGTACTACCTGCTCGTGCCCGTCTGCATCCTCTTCGCCCTGTTCCTGGTCTCCCAGGGGATCGTGCAGAATTTTAAGCCCTACACGGTCGCGAAGACCTACGAGCCCTATACGATCCAGGTCCCGAAGGTGGACCAGGCCGGCAAGCCGGTCATGGCCGCGGACGGAAAGACTCCCGTCATGGTCGACCAATCCGTCGACACCCAGACGATCGTCCAGGGGCCCATGGCTTCGCAGGTCGCGATCAAGATGCTGGGGACAAACGGCGGCGGATTCGTGAACGCGAACGCGGCGCACCCCTACGAGAATCCGACCCCCCTCTCCAACTTCATCCAGATGCTCTCGATCTTTGCGATCCCGAGCGCCCTCACCTATTACCTGGGACGGATGATCAAGAACCAGCGCCACGGCTGGGCCGTATGGGGCGCGATGTTCGTCATGTTCATGGCCGGGGTCCTGGTGTGCTGGAAGGCCGAGTCGAGCGGCAACCCGATCCACCACGCTCTCGGGGTCAGCGCCTCGGGGGGCAACATGGAGGGCAAAGAGGTGCGCTTTGGTATCTTCAACTCGGCGCTCTTTGCCACCATCACGACGGACGCGTCGTGCGGCGCCGTGAACGCAATGCACGATTCCTTCACCCCGATTGGCGGCCTGGTTCCCCTCTTCAACATCCAGACCGGCGAGGTCATCTTCGGGGGAGTCGGGGCCGGACTCTACGGCATGCTGATCTTCGTCGTCCTCGCGGTCTTCATTGCCGGCCTGATGGTCGGGAGGACCCCCGAGTACGCGGGAAAGAAGATCGAGGCCTACGACGTTAAGCTCGTCATGATGGTCCTGATGGTGCTCTCCGCCACCATCCTTGGCTTTACCGCGTGGGCCAGCATCGCGGACTGGGGCCTGGCGGGCCTCAACAACTCAGGCCCCCACGGCTTCAGCGAGATCCTCTACGCGTATAGCTCGGCCGTCGGCAACAACGGCAGCGCGTTCGCGGGGCTTACTGCCGCCCCGGCGGACGGCAACCCGCACTGGGACACGACGCTCGGCATCGCGATGCTGATAGGCCGCTTCCTGATGATCGTCCCGATCCTCGCCCTGGCGGGAAACCTCGCGGGCAAGAAGCTGATCCCGGCGAGCGCGGGAACGTTCAAGACCGAGGGGGTCACCTTCATCGCACTATTGATCGGTACTGTGGTCCTGGTCGGCGCCCTCACCTTCCTGCCCGCTTTGGCAATAGGCCCGATCGTCGAGCACTTCCTGATGGGCGCTGGAACCCTGTTCTAACCGGCTGGTTAAACGCACCCACTTTTTCAAAGGCACCATGAGCTCAAAAACCATTTCCCTCTTCGACCGCGACATCATGCAGAAGGCTGTCGTGGACTCCTTCACGAAGCTCAACCCGAGGCAGCAGATCAAGAACCCGGTGATGTTTGTCACCCTGATCGGCGCCCTCCTCACCTTCCAGCAGCTGTTCACCTCAAAGGAGCCCTTCAGCTATGTGCTCCAGATCGCCCTCTGGCTCTTGTTCACCGTTGTCTTCGCCAACTTCGCGGAAGCGGTGGCGGAGGGTCGCGGCAAGGCCCAGGCCCGCGCGCTTCGCGCCTCGCGCAAGCAGCTCGTCGCCCGGCGCAAGGCGCAGGACGGCTCCCTGGAGTCGATCGACGCCTCCCTCCTCCGTAAAGGGGACTTGGTCTTTGTGAACGCTGGCGAGCTTATCCCCGGCGACGGCGAGGTTGTGGAAGGCGCCGCCTCGGTCGACGAGTCGGCGATCACCGGGGAGTCCGCCCCGGTAATTCGCGAGGCTGGCGGCGACCGGAGCGCGGTAACCGGGGGCACGGGGGTCCTGTCCGATCACCTGCTCATCCGGATCACCACGAACCCCGGCGAGGGGTTCCTCGACCACATGATCAGCCTTGTCGAGGGCGCCACGCGCCAGAAGACGCCCAATGAGATTGCCCTCACAATCCTTCTCTCGGCCCTAACCTTCATCTTCCTCCTTGTCATCATCGCCCTGAAGCCCTTCGGGATCTACTCGAACGTCGCCTTCACGATCACCGCCCTGATCGCACTCCTGGTGTGCCTCATCCCGACCACGATCGGCGGGCTCCTGAGCGCCATCGGGATCGCCGGCATGGACCGCCTCTTGCAGAAGAATGTTCTCGCGATGAGCGGACGCGCCGTCGAGGCCGCCGGCGACATCGACGTCCTCCTGCTGGACAAGACCGGGACCATCACGCTCGGCAACCGCATGGCGACGGCGTTTCTGGCCGCTCCCGGGGTTCCCGCCGAGCGCCTCGCCGAGGCCGCTCAGCTCGCATCGCTCGCGGACGAAACGCCCGAGGGCAGGAGCGTCGTCGTTCTCGCGAAGGAGCGGTACCAGCTGCGCGCGCGCGACCTCTCCGCGAGCCGCGCCACCTTCGTCCCGTTCACGGCACAGACCCGCATGAGTGGAGTCGACCTGGCGGCCGCAGATGGCCACGAGGCACGCTCCATCCGAAAGGGCGCCGCCGCAAACGTCCGCTCATGGATCGAGGTCCAGGGAGGGTCTTTTCCCGACTCGGTGTCGGCCACCGTGGATGACATCTCCAGGCAGGGGGGAACCCCGCTCGTCGTGGCCGAGGGTCGCGAGGCCCTGGGAGTCATCTTCCTGAAGGACGTCGTAAAGGGCGGAATCAAGGAGCGCTTCGCCCAGCTCCGGGCCATGGGTATTCGGACGGTGATGATCACCGGCGACAATCCCTTGACCGCCGCCGCGATCGCCGCGGAGGCCGGTGTCGACGACTTCCTGGCCCAGGCCACGCCTGAGATGAAGCTCGCCAGGATCCGCGAGGAACAGGCCGCGGGCCACCTGGTGGCCATGACCGGCGACGGGACAAACGACGCCCCGGCCTTGGCCCAGGCGGACGTCGGGGTCGCCATGAACACCGGCACCCAGGCTGCAAAGGAGGCCGGCAACATGGTGGACCTGGACTCCAACCCGACGAAGCTCCTGGACATCGTGGAGATCGGCAAGCAGCTGCTGATCACCCGGGGCGCCCTCACGACTTTCAGCATCGCCAACGATGTCGCGAAGTACTTTGCGATCATCCCGGCCATGCTCGTCGGCGCGTTTCCGGCGATCGCCCCCCTCAACGTGATGCATTTGGTCTCACCCCTGAGCGCGATCCTGAGCGCCGTGATCTTCAATGCCCTGGTGATCATCGCCCTCATTCCCCTCGCCCTGCGGGGCGTCGCCTACCGGCCGATCGGGGCCGCCGCCATGCTCCGGCGCAACCTCTTCATCTACGGCCTCGGCGGAATCCTAATCCCCTTTGTCGGCATCAAGCTGATCGACCTGATCGTGAACGCGGTGCACCTCGTCTAAACCCATGAAGACTATACTCAAGGATCTCGCGACTGCCCTGCTCGTAACGGCGGTCCTTACCATCCTCCTCTGCGGCGCCTATCCGGCCGCGGTCTGGGCCGCAGGGCAGGCCCTCTTCCCCGCGAAGGCCAACGGGAGCCTCGTGGTGGGCGCCGACGGGACCGTGCGCGGGTCCACGCTCCTCGCGCAGAATTTCTCGAGCGACAAGTACTTCCAGCCCCGGCCTTCCGCCGCGGGCACCGGCTACGACGCCACGAGCTCCGGGGGCACGAACTTCGGGCCGACCAGCCAGAAGCTCTCCGACAGCATCAAGGCGGCCGTCAAGGCCTACCGGGACTCGAACGGCCTCGCGGCCGACGCAGCCGTGCCGGCGGACGCAGTCACGTCGTCGGCGAGCGGCCTTGACCCGCACATCAGCCCCGAGAACGCCCAGATTCAGGCCGCCCGTGTCGCCAAGGCGCGCGCGCTTCCCCTGGAAAAAGTGACCGCCCTGGTGACAGCAGCCACAGAAGGCCGTGACCTGGGTATCCTGGGCGAGGCCGGGGTCAACGTCCTCCGCCTCAACCTGGCCCTTGATGCCATCAGCCCGGCTGCTGGGAAGTAGGGACCATGCACCCCACCTTGGAGCGGGCGAGACTGTGGGCGTACGCGCTCGTGGCCGCCGCCGGGTTCATCGCGGGCATGGCGATGGGGCAGCTGTGCGCAATCCGCGAGCCTGGACATTCGCGGATAGCCTGGCCCGAGCCCGCCCATCCGCGCAAGATCCAGCCGTGACGCGACCGTTGAGGCGCCGCGGGTTTCGGGCGGCTTGCGCCCCCGATAAGGGCGTCCACACTGGAAGCCGCCCATGAACGACCAGCGCCCCGACCCCGACGCCATTCTGGCGTCGCTTAACCGCGAGGAGCAGCGCGCGCGCCGGGGCAAACTCAAGGTGTTCTTCGGGATGTGCCCTGGCGTCGGCAAAACCTACGCCATGCTCCGCTCTGCCCAGCAGGAGCTTCACGACGGGGTCGACTTGGTTGTCGGGGTGGTTGAAACCCACGGCCGCACGGAGACCGAGGCCCTGCTCGTCGGGCTGCCCCTCATTCCCCGCAAGCAGATCGAGTACAAGAATATCAAGATAACCGAGATGGATCTTGAGGCCATCCTGGCCCGGAAGCCGAAGCTCGTCCTCGTCGATGAGTTCGCGCACACCAACGCACCGGGCTCGCGCCATCCCAAGCGTTTCCAGGACGTGGTCGAGCTCCTGGATGCCGGGATCGACGTCTTCACGACCCTCAACGTCCAGCACATCGAAAGCCGGGCCGATGCCGTCCGCCAGATCACGGGTGCGACCGTGCACGAGACCGTGCCCGACTCCGTGTTCGGGATGGCGGACCAGATCGAACTGGTCGACCTGACGCCGGAGGCTCTCCGGGAGCGCCTGAGCGAGGGAAAGGTCTACATGGAGGGCCGGGCCGCGGCCGCGGCGGAGAATTTCTTCAAGGACACTCACCTTACGGCACTCCGCGAGCTGGCACTGCGCTTCGTAGCCGAGCACGTCGACAAGCGCCTGAGGGAGATGCGCTCGGTGGGAACCTTTAAAACCGTGTGGCGGTCAGGAGAGCGCCTCCTGGTAGCCGTGGGACCGAGCCCCTCCTCGACACAGCTCGTCCGGTGGACGCGCCGGATGGCGGCCTCCCAGGGTGCGTCCTGGATTGCCGTCAGCGTAGAGTCCTCGACGCCCCTGGACCCCGAGGCCCAGCGCCGCCTAGAGAAGAACCTCTCCCTTGCACGCGAGCTCGGGGCCGAAATCGTGGTGACCCACGACAACGACGTGGCCGAGGCCCTGGTGCGGGTCGCACTCCAAAACAACGCAACACAGATCGTCGTCGGCAAGTCGCGAAGCCCCTGGTGGCTTGACGCCTTCAGGGGAGGAAACCTCGTGGACCGCCTCTTGCGGATCGGGGGCTCGATCGACATTTACGTCGTCCCCGCCGAGCGGGCCTCGGAAAAGCCCACGACATGGCTCGACTGGCGGCCCACAGCCGCCTCCCCCGCCCGCGAATACGCGGAGGTCTTCGGGGTCCTGGCTGCGCTCACTCTGGTGAGCTGGTTCATCGTGCCCCACTCGGGCTACCTTTCCGTCGGCCTCTTCTTCCTCCTTGCGATCATCGTGCTCAGCCTGCGGGTCGGCCCGGGACCTGTCTTCGTTGGCGGCGTGGTGAGTGCACTCACCTGGAACTTTCTCTTCATCCCGCCCATATTCACGTTCGCTATCGCGCGCTTTGAGGACGGCCTCATGTTCTTCACGTACTTTGTGGTGGCGTTCATTTCGGGCCAGCTGACCGCGCGCGTCCGGGCCCAGGAGCGAAACGAGCGTATGAGAGAGGACAGGGCCACCGCCCTCTTCCACCTCACGCAGGCGATCAGCGCCGCCCGGACCCTTGACGACGCGGTCTTTGCCGCCCTCCGCCAGGCCGACAAGTACTTTGGAGCGAAAACGGCGCTCCTTCTAGGAGACGGCAATGGCTCGGGTCTCATGCCCCACTTTGCCGGCTCCTTCGTCATCAACGACAAGGAGCGAGGCGTAGCCGACTGGGCCTGGAGGAACCGGAAAAAGGCAGGGCGATTCACCGACACCCTCCCCTCGAGCGAGGGTTTCCACCTTCCGCTCGTCCGGGAAGACGTGGCGATCGGCGTCCTGGTGCTGAAGATGCCGCCCGAGGCGAACCTCTCGCTGGCCCAACGGGACCTGGCCGAGAGCTTTGCCGACCAGCTCGCCCAATTGGTGGAACGCGAGCAGCTCCGGGCCGCCGGCGAGCGCGAGAAACTCCTCGGGGAATCGGAAAAACTTCACCGCACGCTCCTTGACGGCGTCTCCCATGAGCTGAAGACACCGCTCGCTGTCCTGAGTGCGGCGGTCGAGAACCTGGCGACGGCCGACGAGTCCATGAAGGCGAACTTGGCCGACGAGATCAAGACCGCGACCCGAAGACTCAACCGGCTCGTCAACAACCTCCTCGACCAGACCCGGCTTGAGTCCGGGGCCCTGCGCCCGAGGCTCGACTGGTGCGACGGGCATGACCTGGTCAACGCGGCCGTGGACGGCGTCAGCGAATTCCTGATCGACCATCCCTTCGAGACAAACATCCCCCAGGATCTCCCCCTTTTCCGCGCGGACTCAGCCCTCATGGAGCAGGTGATCGCCAACCTCCTGCTCAACTCGGCGTTGCACACACCTTCCGGAACGCCCATATTCCTGGCGGCGGGCCTGGACCGGGCGAAGTCACGCGTGTATTTCACCGTGGCGGACCGCGGTCCGGGGCTCCCGGCGGCCATGCGTGAACGACTCTTCCAAAAATTCCAGCGGGGCGACGCCGCAAAGGCCGGGGGCCTAGGCCTTGGCCTGTCGATCATCCGGGGCTTTGTCACGGCCCAGGGGGGCGATGTCGTGGCGGGCGAGAACCCTGGCGGGGGCGCTGTTCTCACCGTTTACCTCCCCTACAAGGCGCATGGCGACGTGCCGGCGGAATGAACTTATGAGCTCAGCGAAAATGACAGTCCTGGTGATCGACGACGAGGTGCAGATCCGGCGCCTGCTTAAGATCACCCTGGAAGCTGCCGGCATTGCCGTGGTCGAGGCCGACACGGGCAGGATCGGCCTGGAGGAGGCCGCCCGCGCCCACCCCGATGCGGTCGTGCTCGACCTCGGTCTTCCCGACATGGGCGGCCTCGAGGTGCTCAAGCTTCTCAGGGAATGGTCGAAGGTGCCGGTCTTGGTCCTCACCGTCTTGGCTGCGGAGGCTGACAAGGTCTCGGCGCTCGACGCGGGGGCCGACGACTACCTCACGAAGCCCTTCGGCTCGGCCGAGCTCCTGGCGCGCATCCGCGCCATCCTGCGGCGGATGCCCGAGGAGAACGAGCCCTCGTCGGTCAAATTCGGGGACATCGAGGTGGACCTGAGCGCCCGCATCGTGAAGAAGGCCGGAACCGAGGTGAGGCTGACGGCCAAGGAGTACGCGATGGTGCGGCTCCTAGTCGTGCACAGGGGAAAGGTGGTCACTCATGGACAGATGCTCAGGGAGCTCTGGGGACCGAAGGCAGAGGACAACACCCACTACCTGCGCGTGCACATGACCCATATCCGCCAGAAATTGGAGGCCGAGCCCCACAAGCCCAGGCACCTTCGCACGGAGTCCGGGATCGGCTACCGCCTGGTCGAGGACTAGTCCCTCCAAGGGCCCCTATAACTGCCCTAACTGGGTGACCTGCCGATCCTTTGATCCGCGCAGCCCCCTGGGCAAGATATTGGGGGTCGTGTTGCCGGGTCTGTGCCTGTAGAATTGCTGCAATGAGAGACGCTTACGTAAAAGAGGCCCTGAAGGTGATCGATGACCCGAACATCCTGGTGAACGTGGTCTCGCGCCGCGTGAAGCAGCTTAAACGCGGAAATCGTCCCCTGGTCGAGTCCCTGGAGAAGCTCTCCGCCGAGGATACCGCTCTGCGCGAGATCATCGAGGGCAAGATCAGCTACGAGTTGGCCAGCACGACGGCCCGCAGCTAGGCGGGCTGACCTGGCCCGGTGGACGGACGCCCTGGGCGCCTCGCGCCCGACGCTCTGGAGGTGTGTTTTTGGGGAAGATTCTGCGTGCTTGTGCCGTAGACTAAAGGTGACAATCGTCATCCCTCCTTCGCCTAAGGGCACGCATGACCCCATCCGTCCCTTCTCCCTCCCCCCGCTGAAATCGCGCGCCTGAAGGCGCTGCGAGAATATGGAGTCCTGGACGCGCCCAGGGATAGCGTCCTGGACGGGATCGCAGCCCTTGCCGCCCAGATTTGCGGCACCCCGATATCGCTGATCACGATGATCACCGAGGATCACCTGTGGCTTAAGGCCGCCCACGGCACGACGCTCACGCAACTGCCCCGGAAGGGATCGTTCTGCGCGCATACGATAGCCGCCCAAACCGAGCCGCTCTCAGTCCACGACGCGTCGATCGATCCCCGTTTTTCCCACAACCCCCTGGTCTCGGGCGAGCCCGGAATCCGGGCCTATACCGGCGTCGCCCTCGTCACGCCCCACGGCCACGCCATCGGGACGCTTTGCGTGGTGGACCTGAAGCCGCGAACGCTGGGAGCCGAACAGCTTAGGGCGCTCCTTAAGGCCGCGCAGGGTGACCCACCGCCCTCACGCGAGCGGGGCCAACCTGACCTTCAGGTACTCGTACCCGGAGGTTCGCGAGTAGCTCGCCTCCTCCTCGACCTGGGCCTTTGAGTCCAGGATGGTGACCGCCCCAACCCGATCGATGCAGCTCTGCAGGAGCGTGCGGACCAGAAGGCGTGCATGGGGAGCGCCCAGGCACACGTGGGCGCCGAAGCCGAAAGCCACGTGGGGGTTGGGCTTCCGGTCGAGGCGAACCTCCTCGGGGGCATCAAAGGCGGCCTCGTCCTGGTTGGCCGACGCCCAGCACAGGCTCACGCGGTCGCCCGCCTTGACGGGCACCCCCTGGACCACGGTGTCGACCGGGCACACGCGACCGATGTGGGTGAGTGGCGTCACGACCCTGAAGAATTCCTCCACAGCGTGGACGATGCGCGACGGGTCCTTCCTCAGGAATTCAAGAGCCGAGGGGTTCTTCCCGAGGTAGGCCAAGACGGAGGACACCGTGTGGATCACCGTGTCGCGTCCGCCCGCAAAGGTCAGGTTCGCAAACCCCATCATCTCGTCGCGCGTGAGCGGGCGCCCGCGGAATTGGGCCCGGGTGAGCGCGCTGAAGAAATCCTCCCCGGGGTTCCTTGCCGCGCGGTCCAATTGCTCGGTCAGATAGACCTCCAGGCCCTTGCCCTTTTGCTCCCCGGAGCCCCCGTCATGGAAAACGTGGGTACCCCAGCTGATCCAGGTCTTCGCCTCCGACTCCGGCACGTTGAGGAGGAACGTGAGGGCGCGGGACTGGAGTGGGAGCGCAAACTCGCGCACAATCTCCACCGACTCCCTGCCGAGGGCCTCCACCACTAGGCTGTCGATCATGGCCTCAACCTGGGAAACAACCGCGGGGTCCTTGGCCCGCTTGAAGAACGGCTCCACGATGTCCCGGTACTCCGTGTGGTCGGGCGGATCCGTCTCGATCGGCAGCTGCCTGACGGTGCGCACGGCCTCCTCCGACGGGATAGGGACCCGGAACGGGGCGTCATTGCTGTAGGTCTTCCAGTCCTTGGCCGCCTTGCGGACATCCTCATGGCGCAGGATCATCGGGAGCGTGTCCCCCTGGAACTTGGCCCTCAATACTCCGGCCTTCTCGCGGGGTTCTTTGAAGGGATCGTTCGGCGCGCTCATGGAATCGCTCTTGGGGGGGGGCTTTGCGGGGTTGCCTTCGAAGCTGAGGGCCTTGCCGGGACCTCCGGACCCGCGAAGGAGACTCGGGTCGTTCCGAGGCTGTTTTTATCGGGAGAGAGGGGCCTGTCCACGAAATAGCCGCATGCACGCTATTCTTCCGGAAAAATTTGCACGTGCACCGGTGCCCCGGACCTCCATAAACAGGGATCATGGTTCATGTCTTTGTCTCCGGCTGCTACGACATCCTGCACGCCGGGCACGTCCAATTCTTCCGCGAAGCCAAGGCCCTGGGCACCCACCTGACGGTCTCCTTTGCCTCAAGCGAATGCGCTGCAAATACTGCCCGGGCGTCGCCGGCACGAAAATCGGCTCCCCAGTCTCAAGATCAACCGTATAACCCGCACAGTCCCATTTCGTGAACTTTCGCCATCTTTTCGCCTCCTCAATGAAGGAGACGTCGTGTTCACGGCCGCCCTTCCTGTCCGGATCTATTTCCGATTTTTGGAGATAACCGGATTCGGCACACCAAGCTTTGAGCAATCGCCACTCTTGGCCTGAACGATCTCCTTCGCCGAGGCCGCGAGCATCCTTCCCATCTGGGCATAAGCCTCGCTCGATGGCCTGGATGGCTGCGTCGAGCGCAGTTGGCGGAACTGAGTTGGAGACGTCATTCTCGATGGGAAAAAATCAGGACAAGACGGGCTTAGAGTCAAGAAGGCGACGGCGTAAAGTGGCGCACCCGTAGGGAGTCGAACCCCAAACCTTCTGATCCGTAGTCAGATGCTCTATCCAATTGAGCTACGGGTGCGTGTAGAGTCCGTCAAAAGAGCAGGCCGGGCCTCGTATCGCAAGTGCGAATTGAGCCGTTAGGAGGCCGTCCGCCAGTCGATCAGCTCAAGCTGCAGCATCTTGCGGTCGTTGAAGAAATTCCAATTGAGCTCCACGGCCAGGTCGAGTGGGACCCCCACCGGTGGAATGCGGTCAGCCATCTTCCATGCCACTCCCCCCAGGGCCCGGCCCCGGCCGTCCTCGACCCAGAAGCGGAAGTGCCGGAACTTGAAGATCTCGGGGCGCCGGCGCAGGACCACCTTGGCGAGCCCGAACACGGGCTCCGGATTGCCCTGGCCGTAGGGATGGAGCGTATCGAGCTCGTCCATCAGGCCCTCGTTGATCTGCTCCGGCGTGAGCCAAGCGGAGATTGCAAGCTGGGCCTCGGTGACCCCGGAGCCCACCTGCTCCCGGACCGTATTCGCGAACCGGGAGCGGAAGCCCTCGAGCTCCACCTTCGGAAGCGAGACACCGACCGCCATGGGGTGCCCGCCCCAGCTCGCAAGGCCCTGCGGGCAGCGCGAAAGGATCTCCACCAGATTGATCCCGTCGACGCTCCGGCCCGAGCCCTTGGCCAGGTCCCCCTCGTTGCCGAGGACGATGCACGGTCGGTTGTACAGCCGGGTCACGCGTCCTGCGACGATCCCGACCACCCCGGGGTGCCAGGCCTCGCTGAAGAGCACGATGCCCGCGTCGGCGATATAGTTCTCCTCGATCATCCGCTCGGCCTCCTCGGTGATCTTGCGTTCGATGTCCTGGCGCTCGCGGTTGAACTGGTCGAGCTGCTGGGCTGTCTCGCGGGCGAAGTCCGGGTCCTCGGTAAGGAGAAGCTCCACCGAGAGGGCGGCGTCGGCCAGGCGGCCGGAGGCGTTGATCCGGGGGCCCAGGCGAAACGAGATGTCGACCGGCTGGATGAGCTGCGTGTTCGTGATTCCCGAAACCTCCATCAAGGCCCGGAGGCCCGGTCGCGCCGTCTCCTGGAGGATGCGGAGTCCCGTCTTCGCGAGGATCCGGTTTTCGCCGAGGAGGGGGACCAGGTCCGCAATGGTGCCCATCGCGACCAAATCCAGGTGCTCCCGGAGCTTCACGCGGGCCGCCACGGGGTGGTTCTCAATCCGGAGCTGTTTCAAGAGCCCGTGCATGAGCTTAAAGACGAGGCCCACCGTGCAGAGGTGCTGCCAGGCCGGCTGCGGGGCCTCTCCGTTGGGACCGGTCACATGGGGGTTAATGAGGAGGCCTTGATCGAGCGGCTTTTCCTTCGAGCGGTGGTGGTCCACCACGAGGACGTCGATCCCCTGCCCCACCAGGTACGCGACCTCGTCGTGGGAGTTTGTGCCGCAGTCGAGCGCGATGAAGAGGTCCGGGCGGCCGACCTCGAGCGCCCGGTCAATCGCGCTTCGGGAGAGCCCGTAGCCGTCCTCCGAGCGCCGGGGGACCACGAAAGTAGGGTCGAGGCCAAAGCGCCGGAGGACCAGGACCAGGAGCGCCGTGCTTGAGACGCCGTCGACGTCGTAGTCTCCGAGGACGATCACCTTCTGGCGGCCCGCGATCGCTGTTTTAAGGCGTTCGACGGCGGGGACCACGTTGCCGACAAGGAATGGGTCCTCCAGGCGCGAGAGATCGGGATTTAGGAACTCGGCGGCAACGGCCGGATCCTCGTAGCCCGCGCGGACCAAGAGCTCCGCAATCACGGGCCCGATGCCCGCGCTCTTGCTCAGGGTCTCGGCCTGGGGGGCCGAGACCGGCTTGTAGACCCAAAGCATCGGGCCGGGGGCCTTCTAGGCTAGTGAGAGGCCTTGCTTGAACCCGTCCACTCGTACTTGGGCGCCACATCCGAGTGGGCCTCGACGTGCTTCCGGTCCCCCTTGTGCCACCAGTAGAACACCTGGGCGGCGACGAAGATCGCCGAGAAGGTGCTGGTCACGATGCCGACCAAGAAGGTGAAGGAGATGTCCTTCAGGACGCCGCTGCCAAAGAGGTAGAGGGAGAGGGCCGCCAGGAAGGTCGTCGACGACGTCATGATCGTCCGGGCGAAGACCTTGTTGATGGCCGAGTTCACGATGTCCTTCAGCGACCCCGAGGGGTTGAGCTTCAATTCCTCGCGGATACGGTCGAAGACAACGACGGTCTCGTTGATCGAGTAGCCGGCGATACAGAGGATCGCGGCCACCATGGGCGCCGAGAACTTGTGGCCCGTGAGGACGAAGATGCCGATCGTCATCAGGATGTCGTGGAGGGTGGACACCATGGCGCCCACGCCGAACCCGAACTCAAAGCGGAAGGCGATGTAGACCAGGATCGTGAGCATGGAGACGCCGACCGCGAGCGCCGCGTTCTGCATGATCTCCCGTCCGATCGAGGCGCCGACATGGTCCTCGCCGGCCTTCGTGTAGCCGGCCGCGGGGTAGCGCTTCTGAAGGGCGTCGACCAGGTCGGCCGACTTGCCGGCCGGGGTCTCGATCTTCAGCTGCTCGCCGCCGCCGCCGAGCGCACTCTCGTAGTTCACGTTCACCTCGCCCACGCGGGCCTGGTCGGCCACGTCGCGGATCTTCGAGACATCCAGCTTCTCGTGGTAGCGGAGCGTCACGACGTCGCCGCCGGAGAAGTCGATACCGAAGATCTTGTTGCCCTGGTAGAACACGACGCCAAGGCCCAAAAGGACGATGAACCAGGAACCGGCAAAGGCCGGGACGCCAAACTTGACGAAGTCCACGTGGATCGCCTTCAGGAGGTGGCGCATCGTGATCTTCTTCACGGTGCCGGAGTCGATCAGGAGCTCCATGATCAAGTGCGCGGTGATCAAGACCGAGAACATCGTCGAAAGGACACCGATCGCGAGTGTCACGCCGAACCCGCGGATGGGGCCGGTGCCGAGCCAGATCATGATGGCGCAGATGATGAGCTGGACGATGTGCGCGTCGATGATCGTCATCAGGGCCTTCGTGTAGCCCATCTGGTTTGAGGTGGAGAGGGACTTCCCGAGGGCGATCTCCTCCCTCATGCGCTCAAAGATCAGGATGTTGGCATCGACGGCCATGCCGATCGTGAGCACGATACCGGCCAAGCCCGGGAGGTTCATCTTGGCGCCGATGTTGGCCATGACGCCCAGGATAATGACCAGGTTGACCGCCAAGGTCGCGACCGCGACGAGTCCCCCGGTCGTGTAGAAGGTGAGCATGAAGGCGGCTACCAGCGCCAGGCCGATCACGGAGGCGCGGACGCCGCTGTCGACCGCGTCCTGGGCCAGCGAGGGGCCGACCTCGTACTGGGTCATGATCTTAAGCGGGACGTCGAGCGGGTTGTTCAGGTCGTTCGCCAGGCGGAAGGCCTCGCGCTCGGTGAAGTAGCCCGTGATCTCGGCGTTGTCGGAATCGATCTCCTCCTTGACGGTCGGGACCGAGCAGAGCTCGCCGTCCAGGACGATGGCGAGCTGGCCCAGGCGGCCGTTCGCCTTGTCGCCGCTGGCGGCGATGTCGCGGGTCACGGCGGCGAACCGCTTCCGGCCCTCGGGGGTGAAGCGCATCGCAATCAAGGGCTTCCCGTAGGAGTCATGCTGGACGGTCGAGTACGAGATCGCATCGCCGGTCATCTCGGGGATCCGCTTCACAAAGTATTCCTGGGCGAGGTCCGTGCCGTCGGGCCTCTCGTAGTCGTAGGATTTGACCTCGTAGCCCGGGGGCGTTTCGCCGGGGCGGACGGTGTCGGGGGTGGCAAAGGGGTACACCATCCGGAAGTCCAGGCGGGCGGGCTTCTTCACCTCGTCCAGGACGTCGGGGTTGTCGCGGGTGTTGATGTTCGGGATCTCGACCTCGATCCGGTTCGTGCCGACGGCGCGGACCAGGGGCTCGGCCACGCCGATCGAGTTGATGCGGGCGCTGATGATGTCGATCGCCTTCGTGAGCTTCTCCTTGCGGGCGCTCTCCTCGTCGTAGCCGGCGGTCTTCGTGCCGAGGTCGGCCTCGAGCGTGAAGCCGATGCCGCCGCGGAGATCGAGACCCATCTGGAGGCGGCCCTTGGAACTGTCCAGGAGGTACTTCATCAGGATGTCGTTCCGCTTGCCGATGTTCTTCAGGGACTCCTCCAGGCGGAGGTCGGGGAAGAACTGGGACAGGTCGATCCGCTGGTCGCGGCCGATCTGCTTCAGGGCCACGAACTCGCTCGGGGCGGCCCCGCTCTTCTTCAACTCCGCGGCCTTGGCGAGGAGGGCACTGAACTCCTCCTTCTTGGCGGAGGCCTTGGACCGGGCGTAGTCGGGGAACGGGATGTCCTTAAGGGGCAGGAGCGCGAAGACGGCCCAGCCCAGGATGAGGAGGCTTAGGGCTATCTTCCAAAGGTTGCGTTTGAGCATGTCGGATGTGGGTTTAAAGGGGGGTTAAGCCGGCTCCCATGCCGGCTCGGGCCCGCCCTTTGGAGGGGGCGGGCGGGGCGGCCTAGGAGGACTTCTTCTCGTCGGTGGAGGGCTTCTTCACCACGGAGAGGACGAAGCCCTTGCCGATCTCGATCTTGGTCTGGTCGCCGATCCGGACCACGAAGCGGTCGTCCTTCACGTTCGTGATGGTGCCGTAGATGCCGCCGGTCGTGATGATCTCGTCTCCGGACTGGAGGGCGGCGAGCATCTTGTCCTGCTCCTTTTGCTTCTTCCTCTGGGGGGCAATAAAGAGGAAATAGAAGCCTGCGATGAACAGCAGCCAGACGATGATCATGGACGGCGGGAATCCGCCTTGGGCGGCGGGGGCGGCTGCTTGGGCAATGTAGGGTGTCATTTCGTGTTGCGTTATGATAAAGAGAAAACACGCATCTAACTGAATCCACGCTCGGGATGGCAAGCCCACAGTGGCTGGCCCCCTCCAAATACCTTGAAACCCAAATCCGCATCCGCCTGGTCGGCAGCCAAATCCGAGGACCTCTACGGGTTCAAGCGCTGGGGCCAGGGGCACCTCTCGGTCGACTCCGAGGGCTTCGTGAACGTGCAGCCGCTGAAGGACGGGAGGGGCATCCGGGTCCTGGACGTCGTGAACGAGTCCCTGGGCATGGGGCTCAAGGCCCCGATGGTGATCCGCTTCCAGGACCTCCTCCGGCACCGGGTGATCGCCTTGAACGAGGTCTTCCGGACCGCCATCAAGCAGGAGGGCTACAAGGGCTCCTACCGGGGCGTGTTCCCGATCAAGGTGAACCAGCTCCGGGAGGTGGTGGACGAGATCGTGGCGGCGGGAAGGGACTTTAACTACGGGCTCGAGGCGGGATCCAAGCCCGAGCTCATGATCGCCTTGGCCATGCACGAGGGCCCGAACCGGCTCATCATCTGCAACGGCTACAAGGACCACGACTACATCCGGCTGGCGCTCCTCGGCCGGAAGCTCGGCAAGCGGATCATCATCGTCGTGGAGCAGCTCTCCGAGATCGACGACATCATCCGGATCTCGGCCGAGACAGGGGTTAAGCCCATGATCGGCCTCCGGGCGAAGCTCCAGACCCGGGGCGAGGGCCGCTGGGCGCTCTCGACCGGGGACAATGCCAAGTTTGGGCTGAACACCGCGGAAATCCTCTTTGCCTGCGAGAAATTGAAGGCCGCGGGGCTCAAGGCCTCGCTCCGGCTCTTCCACTTCCACATCGGCTCCCAGGTCCCGAACATCATCACGATCAAGAACGCCGTGATCGAGGCCATGCGCTTCTACTGCCAGCTGGCGAAGATGGGCTTCCCCATGGGCTACATCGACGTGGGCGGGGGGCTCGGGATCGACTACGACGGCTCGCGCTCCAACTTCGAGAGCTCGATGAACTACTCCATGGAGGAGTACGCGAGGGACGTGGTCTTCAACGTGAAGGAGATCTGCCGCTCGGCCGGGGTCGCCCCGCCGGACATCGTCTCCGAGTCGGGACGGGCGGTCGTGGCCCCCCACTCCATGCTCGTGGTCGAGGTATTCGAGCGGATCAACAAGCGGGAGTCCTTGGGCAAGCAGCACCAGCCCAAGGTGAAGCAGAAGATCGTCGAGGACCTGGAGGTGCTCCTCAAGAACAAGCCGAAGCTGGGGCGGCTCGAGCGCTTCCACGACGCCCTCCAGAAGAAGGACGAGGCGTTCTCGCTGTTTAACCTGGGGTACCTGGACCTGGAGAACCGGGCGGCCTCCGAGCAGATCTTCTGGCAGATCTGCGAGCAGATCGCCAAGGAGGGCGAGAAGGCGGGCTACCAGCAGGAGGAGCTCCACGACCTTTCGAAGCTCCTGGCCGACCAGTACGTCTGTAATTTCTCGGTGTTCCAGTCGCTTCTGGACCACTGGGCCCTGAAGCAGCTTTTTCCGATCGCCCCGCTCCATAGGCTCAAGGAAAAGCCGACCGTGAACGCGATCCTGGTCGACATCACCTGCGACTCCGACGGCAAGATCGGGAGCTTCATCGACCTGCAGGACGTTAAGGACTACATCGCCCTCCACCCCTTGAACTCGAAGCCCTATTACCTCGGGATCTTCCTCACCGGGGCCTACCAGGACATCATGGGGGACCTGCACAACCTCTTCGGCCGCGTGAACGAGGTGCACGTGTTCCTGGAGGACGACGAGCCGAACGGGTTCTACATCGAGGAGGCCTTAAGCGGGAGCCGGATCGCCGACGTGATCGAGGGCGTCCAGTACCAGCAGGAGGACCTCTGCCGGAAGATGAAGGCCCAGATCGACGCCGCGACCCGCAAGGACATGGTTAAGCCCCGGGAGGGCGTCCGCCTGCTGGAACTTTACGAGAGCCAGATGCTCAACAAGACCTACCTGAACATCGAGCGCTCGAACCCCCAGAAGAAGAAGACGAAGCCATGAGCCTAATCCTGACGCGCGCCCTCCTTGCGGCGCTCGGTGTCGGAATTGCCGCCCGAGCGGCCCAAGCCCAAGAGGCGGTGGTCAAGGACACCCAGGCCCCCCTTGAGGCACGGGTGGAGTCCCTCCTCTCGAAGCTCACGCAGGACGAGAAGCTGTCGCTTCTCGGCGGCGACCGGGACTTCTACATCCGGCCGATCCCCCGCCTGGGGCTCCCCGAGATCAAGATGGCGGACGGCCCCCAGGGGGTCCGCAACTACGGCCAATCGACCGCCTACCCGGCCACGATCTCGCTCGGGGCCTCCTGGGACCCGGAGCTGGCCCGGGAATTCGGGGCTGCGGTCGGAAGCGACGCCCGGGCCCGCGGGGTCGGGATCATGCTGGCCCCCGCCGTGAACATCAACCGGGTGCCCCAGAACGGCCGCAATTTCGAGTACCTCTCGGAGGACCCGTACCTGGCGGCCTCGCTCGCCGTCCCGATCGTCCAGGGCCTCCAGGCGCAGGGGGTCGTGGCCACCGTGAAGCACTTTGCCGCCAACAACCAGGAGACCGAGCGGGGAACGATCGACGCCCGGGTCAGCGAAACGGCGCTCCGGGAGATCTACCTGCCGGCCTTTGAGGCGGCGGTGAAGCAGGGGCACGCCTGGGCGGTCATGTGCGCCTACAACCGGCTGAACGGCACCTACTGCAGCGCAAACGCTTGGCTCAATAACAAGGTTTTGAAGGGGGACTGGGGATTCAAGGGGGTCCTCATGTCGGACTGGGGTGCGGCCCACGACACGCTCGGGGCCGCCAACGGCGGGCTCGACCTGGAGATGCCCTCGGGCGTCTACATGAACCCCGCCTCGCTCGCGCCGCTCCTCGCCTCGGGCCAGGTCTCGCAGGCGACGATCGACGACAAGGTGCGGAGGATCCTCAGGCTTGAGGTCGGAGGTGGATTTCTGGACCGGCCGCAGCAGACCGGGACCCCTAAGGACGACCCGAAGAGCGACCAGACGGCGCTCAAGATCGCGCGGGAGGCGATCGTCCTCCTGAAGAACGAGCACGGCACCCTCCCCCTCACGGGCAAGAAGCTGAAGCACATCGTGGTCCTGGGGCCGAACGCGCTCGCCAATCCCGCCGGGGGCGGCTCGGGCCATGTGGACCCCTTCCATTACGTGAGCCTGGCCGAGGGCCTGGCCAAGGCCGCCGGAAAGAAGGTGCACGTGGACGTGATCACCGGGTCGGGACCGGGACTCCTCGGGGCGTTTGCCAAGAACTCAGTCTACGAGGGGCCCCTGAAGCTCGAATTCCTCTCGGGGAAGAAGGTGCTGGCGACCCAGGCGGACGCGCAGATCGATCACGCCTTTGACTCGGGGGCCCCAGCTCCCGGGGTCCCCCTCGCCGACTTGAACGCCCGGTGGACCGGGACGATCCGGCCCGCGGTCTCCGGCACCTACCTCTTCCTGGCCCAGAACCACGGGAACCTCTATGTGGAACTCGACGGCAAGGCGATCGAGGGGACCTGGTTCAACACCGGGGACGTGCTTTACGCCTATGTGGCCCTGGAGGCCGGCCGCTCCTACGCGCTCACGGTCGCGGCCAAGTACGACAACGTGGGGTCGCCCGCGGTGCGCTTTGGCTATGGGCTCGCCCCGGAGGCGATCTCCGCCGCGGACGAGGCGAAGGTCCGGGCCGCGGACGCGGTGGTGGTCTCGGTGGGCTTTAACCAGATGCTGGAGGGCGAGGGAAGCGACCGGAGCTTCGACCTGCCGGCTGAGCAGCGGGACCTGATCCGGAAGGCGGCGGCCTTGAACCCACGAACCGTGGTCGTGATCGACTCGGGCGGCGTCGTGGGCACGGAGGATTGGATCGGCAAGGTGCCGGCCGTGGTGCAGGCCTGGTTCCCCGGACAGGAGGGCGGCAGGGCCCTGGGCGAGATCCTGACCGGGAAGGTGAACCCGAGCGGGAAGCTTCCGATCAGCTACGCGAAGAAATTCGAGGACACGGCCCCCTACGGGAACTTCCCGGGCAAGAACGGGAAAGTCGACTATGCGGAGGGGCTCCTCGTGGGCTACCGCTGGTTCGACACGAAAGGCGTGGCCCCCCTCTACCCCTTCGGCTACGGGCTCTCCTACACGACCTTCAGCTACGCCAAGTTCCACGTGGAGCCCAATCCCGACGGCACCTGGTCGGTGACCTTCGATGTCTCGAACAACGGGACCATGAACGGGGACGAGGTCGCGGAGCTCTACGTGAGCCCCCCGGTCAATTCCAAGGTGCACCGGCCGGTCCGGGAATTGAAGGCCTACAGCCGCTTCACGCTCGCGACCGACCAGACGATCTCGGTCACGATCATCCTCGACCGGAAGGCGTTCTCGCACTGGGACGAGAACAAGGGGGACTGGGCGGTGGAGCCCGGAACCTATACGATCCAGGTGGGCTCCAACTCCCGGAAGCTCCTCCTCTCGGGGCCGGTCGAAGTGGATTAGCGCCAAGGCGTGCGGAGGGATCAGAGCGGGCCTGACGCGGGGGCCCGCCAAAAGAGTCCGAAACGAGTCGTCGAATTCAAGAAGGGTGCGGGGTAATTGCCACTATGGTGATGACCGGGATGCGTTTCTTCTCGGCGTCGTGCTCATCGGGTCCGTAGTGCCAAAATATGCGGGTGGCTCCTGGGGTCTGGTTCTGAGCATACGCCTCGAACATCTTCCTCTCGGGTGTTGAGAGTGAGGTAAACTCGTGAGTGTTGAGACCGGGATGGGCAGGATTCATCTGCAGGAATCCAAGGGCCTTGCGCACCTGTTTGAGTGCGCCGTGCCGCGCTGGAGCCGCTTCCAGTTCGGCGAGCTGCGCCTTTGCCTCCGTGGTGAATCGAAGCACCCGCAGCATGACCGCTAGTCCTGCGTATATTGGGTGAAATCACCCAGGTCATGGACCTCGCCTTTGGCGGACTGCTCCATTCCGCGACGGACTGAGGCCAGCGCCTTAGGGCGTTCATGGATCCACGCCTCCGAAGCCGGAACGGCCTTCACGGGATCGAGGATAAGTTGCCCAAGCGTGTTGCGGTAGACGTTGAACGCTCCGGCCCCTGCCAACGCCGATCCTAGCGAGAGCCGCTTCTTGGCATCAGGCTGCACAAACTCGGTGATGAGTTGGAAGTCGGAGTTCTTGATGACGGTCGAGGACATGAGGGTAATGTACCCAACACCAGGGAGCATCGTCAAGTGGGATTGTCCCACTTTAGGCAATAGGGGCTTTGGAATCTATGTGAACCCGACAAGCGGGCCCAAAGATCAAACGTTCGCACGTAATTGGCATCCTATATCTTATCCGTTAATACTCCCCCTATGCACCACATCATTGCGGCATTTAAACCTTCACATTCGCCGCAGCATTGAGGGATTCGTGGCCGCTCGCCATTGTTTAAGCTGCCCTACCAAACAACCGAAACGAGCGCCGACGCGCCGCTATTCGCGTCCCTCGTGATTAGCGGCAACCGGTGCACCTTCGCCGTTGCCGTGATGATCCGGTCAAACTGATCGCCGTGGGGAAGCGCCAGCTCGGGCGCCGCTAGGGCGATCTCCAACGTGATGGGGAGCACCGTCACATAGTTGAGCATGCCCCCAAGGATGGTCGCCGGGGACCCGTTAAACGAAATGCGCCCCGAGTGGGCCAGGAGGCCGACCTCCTGGAGCGTCACGTCGGAAATGGCCAATTGTTCGTAGGGGGTCGTGCCAATCGCGCGCGCGGCCTTGTTGCTCAACCGGTCGTCGTCAATCGCCGCCCATAGGAAAGCGTGGGTATCCAGAAGGTATTTGAGCTGCCGCTTCACAGGGAAGGCCTCCAGCCCTCCTTCGGGAGCGTCGGCTTAGTCAGGTCATCCTGGAATTCAATCTTACCCTTAGCGGAACCCAACAGCGACTTTCGAGGCACCGTGGCCGTAAAGAGGTACTCACATTCCTTCTCCTGGACGCGAATCGTCTCACCCTTGCGCGCCTTGGCCTTGTAGACGGTAAAGGAGCGAAGAAAATCTCGCGTGTTGGTAACCATGTCCAGAGTTTTGTCTGACAATCCAGTAATTGTCAAACGGGCCTAGTGACTCTGCAGGCAAAGGGGCACTGCGAGGCGCTGGGGAGGGAGCAGCAAGGTGATATTCTTTGGAACCAGAACCCAGGGGTTGCTGGTTTTGCTCGAATCCCCAAGCGAAAACCGAAAGGAGCGAGACGCTTAGGAACGTCGAAAACAACTTAAAGGTTGAATATTAAAGATCATTATCTACTTATAGCTTTATGACTAAGGCCGATATTAAATCTTTACGTTTAATTCAGCTCGGAGAGCAGCTCTCGCCGGAACGGACAATCATTGGGCTGGAACGCCCATCGGCGGGCTGGCTACGTGCCATCCGCCAAGCCCTCGGACTGAGCCTTAAGGCCGTGGCCGTCCGCCTTGACCAGACGCCCCAGGCGGTAAAACAGGCTGAGGAGTCGGAAGCCGCCCGCACGATCTCACTTAAGCGACTGGAAGCGGTGGCGGAGGCGATGGGCTGCCGCCTGGTTTACGCCCTTGTCCCCAGGCAGGGCTCGTTATCGGCACTGGCACGGACCCATGAGACCGCCGCCCTTAACTCGGTTCAGCGCACGATGGCGTTGGAAGGACAGCCCGTGGCAAACCCACGCGAGCCGTCATGAGCGACCTGTACCGTGCGGATTTTGGGGACACCCCCCTTACTGCCGACGAAATCCAGGGGCTCATTCCGAGCCTAACGACGCAGAGCGAACTCAACGAGGTCGAGTTTGCAAACATCATGTCGGGGCGCAGGTGGGCTCTGAGCCCGCGAAGGCTCGCCAAGGCCGACGTGCTCACAGTCTCCTACCTCATGGAGCTGCACCGGCATATGTTTGATGCTACGTGGCGCTGGGCAGGAAAGGTGCGGACGACCGAGAAGACCATCGGGGTCCCTCCCCATCGGATACTCTCGGACCTGGGTGCGCTTCTTGGGGATGCAGATTATTGGGTGAAAAATAAATCCTATCAGCCTGACGAGCTGACACTCCGCTTCCACCACCGGCTTGTGTTCATTCATCCGTTCTCCAACGGCAACGGGCGTCACGCGCGCCTCGCCGCCGACATCCTCGCCCTGAAGCTTGGCCGCCCGATTTTCCCCTGGGGAGGAGCAGCCTCCCATGACGAGGCAAGGCGCCAGGAGTATCTCTCTGCGCTCAGAAGCGCTGACGGCCTCGACTATGCACCCCTGATCAAGTTTGCACGCGGGACAGGCGGGAGCGAGATCACACCAGAGCCGGCGACCCCGTAGCCGCAGGTCGGGACGGTCCGGTTAGGGAGAGGACACTCTTCGGCGCAGGATCTGGGCTAGCGCCATTCGTGCCGCGGGTAGCGCCGGGAAAGCTCAGGCTTGATCTTGGGATAGATCTCCCGCCAGAAACTTGAAAGGTCATCGGTCACCTGCAGCGGGCGCTGGTTGGGCGCCAGGACCTCTATCTTCACCGGCACCCTCCCCTGCCCAAGCGTGAACCGTCCCTCGATCCCGTAGAGCTCCTGGATGCGGGCGCTGAGGACCGGGGGGCCCTCCTTGCTGTAGGTGAGCCGGGACTTGCGGCCATTGCCCATGGTGAGGCGCTCAGGGACCACCTGGTCCATGGCTGCAAGCTGCTCGGCCGTGAGCCAATCGCGGAGGGTTGGCATGACGTCCCGGCCCTTCACCCCCCGGGCGGAGGTTTCGCCGTAGACCACCTGCTCGATCAGGGTCAGGCGGTCCGCCGGCGCAATCGGGTTCACCTCGTACTCCGGGAACCACTCGGCCATGCGGTTCACCCTAAGGATCCACTGCTCGACCGACTCGTCCCAGGCGTCGATCGAGAGCCGGCCGGCGACGACCTCCTTGGCGAGAAGCGCCGCGGCCTCCGTCGAGGGCACGTCGTCCGAGCCCGACTTGGACTCGAGGACCAGGTCCCGGAAGCGCTTGTCCCTTCGGGCGACGACGCGCTTGGCCTCCGCATCGTAGGTCACCTCCCGGACGTCCTTTAATTCCCCGGGGAAAAGCTCCTTGAGCCACGGCTCCTCGATCGACGTGGCAATATTGAGGAGGACGTTCACCTCCCCGCCCCGGCCGCCCACCTCCGTGATCTCGGCCGCCACCAGGAGCGTCGCCTTCCCGACCGCGCTTTCCCGGGCGAGGAGCCCCCTTCGGCCGTGGACCAGGTCGCAGCGGAGGGTGCTCGACTCGAGCCGCTTCGCCAGGTGGTCCGGGAATCCCGCCAGGACGCATTTGCGGACCGCGACCCCGTCTACCCGTTTCTCGGAGATGTCCAGGCCCTCGGCCTTCGCGACCTCGAGAAACTGCTCAAAGAGGGGGCCCACCTGGCGGGCCGCCTGGGCGTGGACTCCTATCCTGCGGCAGGCGTCGAGACTGTAGTTCGCGCGGTCGGCGTAGCGCCACGCCCGCATGAGGAGAAAGAAGTCGCTCTCGTGCTCCTCGCCCAGGAGCTCCTCGCGGGCCTCCTCGACCCCTCGCGGCACGCCGCGCAGGAGGAAGTTCCTTCCCTGGGTCAAGGCCGCCATCATCGCGACCGGGCGGACGGAGCCCCGCTCCTGGGCCTCGAGCAGCATGCGCGCGTAGCGCGGGTGCACGGGGAACCGCAGCATGCGGCGGCCGATCTCGGTGATGGAGCTGGTCGGCCCCGCCAGGGCCGCCAGGTCCCTTAAGAGCGCCTCGGCCCGGTCGAGACCCTTGGGGTCGGGCCGTTCAAACCAGGTGAACGCCCGCAGGTCCTCGATCCCCGAGGCCTTGAGCGTCAGGACGACCTCCGAGAGGTCGAGCCGCTTCACCTCGGGGAGCTCGTGGAGGGCACGTTGGCCATGCTCCCGCTCGCTCCAGAGGCGCACACAGATCCCGGGGGCCGTGCGGCCGGCCCGGCCCGCCCGCTGGTCGGCCGAGGCGGCCGCGATCTTCTCCACGAGGAGCGTGTTGATGCCCCGCTCCGGGTCGAAGCGCGCCATGCGCGCCAGACCGCTGTCCACGACCGCCGTCACGCCGTCGATCGTGAGCGAGGTCTCGGCCACGTTCGTGGACACGATGATTTTCCGCGTGTTCGTGCGCGTGACCGCAAGGTCCTGCGCCTCCGGGGGAAGCTCGCCGTGGAGCGGGAGGGCGGCAAAGCCGCGCAGCGCCCGGCTTCCCTGGATCCCCTGGATCGTGCGGCTGATCTCATAGGCCCCGGGCATGAAGACCAGCATGTCGCCCGCGCTCTGGTCGGCGATCCGCTCGCACTCGCGGACGGCCACCTCCCACACGGGCTCCGCCTCGAAGCTCACGGCCTTCGGCAGGTACTCAATCGTCACGGGGTGGGCCCTCCCCTTGGAGACCAGGGTCGCGCAGGGAGCGAGGTAGTCCTTGAGCGCCCCGGCGTCCAAGGTCGCCGACATGACGACGATCTTAAGGTCTGGCCTCGACTCCCTCTGGACCTTGAGCGCCTTCGCGAGCGAGATGTCCCCGTAGAGGTGCCTCTCGTGGAATTCGTCGAAGACGAGCACGTTCACGCCGCGGAGCCCCGGATCAAACGTCATCTGCCGGAGTAGGATTCCCTCGGTCACGAAGCGAATCCGGGTCGCCCGGCTGACGCGGGACTCGAGCCGGATCTGGTAGCCCACGATGTCGCCAAGCTGCGTGCCCACTTCCTCGGCGACGCGCTTCGCCAGCATGCGGGCGGCGAGCCGCCTCGGCTGGAGCACCACGACCTCGCCCCCGTCGAGAAACCCGTGGCGGAGCAAGATCTGCGGGATCTGCGTCGACTTGCCCGAGCCGGTCGGCGCCTGGACGACGACGCGGCCCTCGCCCCTAAGGGAGGCGAGGAATTCGGTCTCCAGCTCGTAGATCGGAAGGTCCTTGGGCGACATGGGCGGGTTGTGAATAACCGGTGAGTTACTTTGCTCTCAGGTTATTCACAGCATCTTTTTGTGAGGGAATTGTGGATAAGAAAAGCTTCACCCTTTCGTAACCCTGCCGCAACGTCTGCTCGTTCCTTGATAGAACAGTCGCAGCGCGAAGGCCTGAAAAACCCTTCGAAAGCACGACTGAGATAATCCCGGGCGACCGGGGAAAGGACGGTGGCAGCTGGTGCCGCCATCCCCTCACCGCAGCAATGTGGAGCGAGGCAATATCACCAGTTCCTCTGGTCGGTGTCATGACCGATCAGTAACATGAACACAGGAGCTGAGCGGCAAGGCGTGATTAGAAACCGCGTCCGAGCCGAGTCAGGGATCCGGGAGGTTTCGAACCGGGTTCCGACGCAGTTACCCAGAGGGTATGGTTGCTACTGCGCAGACCAGAACGCAGTCGCGTTTCCCGGCGGGACGACCCCGCCAAAAGGCCTGGACCGGTAAAAACGGACCAGACGCGCAAGGGAGACGGGACGGCGGGGAGCGAGCGGGCCAGGCAAATCCCGTGAAAACTCCTCAATTGGGCGGCGTGTAAATCCGCGTCACCCAACTGCAAAGCGAACGCAACCTGAGAGTTAAGAGGTCAGACCCGTAACGCGGGGCAAACGACCGGCCAAAAGCCGGTGCCGTCCCCGTGGCAACGGTGCCGACGCGAAAGATCCGCTACTTGTAGGCGTGTCTGCACCACGTCCGGCGTGCCGTCCCTGGCAGGGGGTGGCCGAACTGGGCGAAGAGGCCTCACTCGATAGACTCCAACCGGCAACGGTAGGAGCGATCCCGCCATGAGATCGAAATCTTCGCATGCCGCGGAGAGTGGCGTCGGGGAGCATACGGCCCGCGAAAGCGAGTGCGCCCAACGTATGTGATGGGAAAGAGCGCGTGGCGAGCGCCCACCCCCAAATTTGGCCCCGGAACCGAAAGGTTCCGGGGCCTTATTTTTTTACGGATTTGGAGCTAATTGGCCGGTCCGTGTCCCTTGGGAGATATGCCTGACGCGAGCGTCCGTTCCAACGACCGGTGAGAGGTATTACGGTTCATCTCCCAGTTCCGGGGGTACCGCGGGTACTTTTGAAAGGACGCGCCGGAACTTCGAACCGCTTGCACGAGAGCTGCGCTCAGAAAGGTAGCGCTCGGTATCGATCGCCGAAAGTTTTTCCGCCACCGCGGTGCTAATGAGTTGATTGATCGAAATGCCTTCCGTTTCGGCAAGGCGTTTCGCGTGCCGATGTATAGAGTTCGGAAGTCTGAGGCTTAGGGTGCTCATAGTTTAATTTCCTCTATCAATTCTCGTGGGCTGATCACTCGGATGCCAAATTTGTCACAGCCAATGAAGTCTCGTTGGTTGAAGGTCACTATTGCATCGGCGTTCCCTGAAACGGCTAATTCCAGGATTAGGTCGCCATCTGGATCAGGAAGCTGTGGGCGCCACAGGAAATTTATCCGTACATGATCACACTCCGATGCGATGAAATCGAGAAAGTCCTCGATGTCCTGGGATGTGAGATGAGGAAACTGCTTTGGACGACGTAATACCTCTTCATATTCGAAAAAAACAGGGGTTGAGACCATTGGGCGAAATCTTGAATTTGGCAGCGAACCTATGACTCTGTGGGATGCGCCAATCGAGGAGCGCAACGCGGAGTAGAGTATGCAGGTGTCGAGAACGACGCGCATCGTGGTATCATGGGCGATACCATCGTTCGGTCAAGCCCACCGTACGAAAACCTATAATGCACCTTTTAATTTGCATTGTATCACTTCTTTGCCGTTAGTGCTCACTTTAATGAGTCTTACTCCATTTGGAGACCGTGAAGCGATGGAACACTTGGGAGAACGCCTGAGGCGCGAACGGCTGCGCCGCAATCAGACGCAAGGTCAGGCGGCGGCATGGGCTGGGGTCTCGAGGAATACCTATGCCAAACTGGAGACGGGCGATGGGTCGGTACAGCTTCGCGTACTCGCGCGGGTTCTTGGGCAATTCGGATTTGTAAACCGCTTGGTAGATTGTGTGCCCGAGGCGCCAGCCGTGATCGACTTCGACGCGGAGGCTCGGATTGCCGATCGCCAGCGGGCTCGCCCAAGCAAACCCAATACCCCACCCCGATGAATGCGCTTCGAGCACCCAAGCGCCTCGATGTCGTGTGGCACGACGGCCGCTTGATCGGAGAACTCCTTCACAGCGGCCCCATTTACTTCCGCTATGCGCCGGCGTGGCTTGAAACCGCGCACAATCTTTCCCCGCTCAATCTGCCTTTTGATGCACGGCCGATCAATTGCTCCGCGGCCGACGACGGGGTCCCTGGCATCATTTCCGATGCGTTGCCGGACGCGTGGGGCCGCCGCGTCGCCGAGTCGGTATTCGCCCAAAAACAACTGGGGAAACCAACGCCCTTGAAGCTCATGGCCTGGGTCGGCGCCCGAGGACTGGGGGCCATCGGCTTTCAGCCCAGCCTATTTGTCGAGGAACGATCACACGACTTGGGCCACGAAATCCACGCTTCCGCGCTGGAGCGGGAAGCGCGCGCCGTCATCGAAGGCGACATCTCCTTCGTGCTGGAAAACCTGACGGGTGGCCTCACGGGCGGGGGAGCCCATCCCAAGGTTCTGGCGGTGGCAAAGCCCGACAACACGCTTCGCCTAAGAGGCGGGATAAGGTCCCTCGCCCCAAGGGAAGTTCCTTCAATCCTAAAGCTCAACGTGGGCGGGAGCTATCGGCACAGGGCCGAGCTCGCCTACCTTCAGATGGCCGCTTGCGCGGGCATCGCGACTCCCCGTGCCCGAATCCTCACGGACGAGAGCGGGCACGACCACCTCCTCATCGGGCGATTCGACGCGGATGCCAAGGGCCGGAAAAGCCATGTTCACAGCCTCTCAGGACTCCTCCATAGGCCCAAGGGCGATCTCGACTACGCGGACCTGATCCAGGCGTGTGCCCGACTCAGATGCCCCCGTTCGGATCTTCTCGCCGTCGCTCGCCGGCTGATCTTCAACCTGCGAGCCGGAAATCAGGACGACCATGGGAAGAACCATGCATTCCTCTACGACGAGGACGCCCGGACGTGGAGTTTGGCCCCTGCCTTCGACCTCACCCATAGTCCCGGATTGGACAGGGGCATGAAGATCGCCGGCGAGGTGATTCCCGAGTGGCGGCGGCTGAAGCCGTGGTTGTTGGGTGCCGGTATTGCCCCAGATGAAATCCAAGCGGCTGCAGTGGCGGTAGATGACGCCCTGGCGGCCTGGCCAAAAATCGCCGCAGAGGCCGCGGTGCCCGTAGGCCAGATTTCCGAGATCGCGGCGACCCATACCCGTATCTCAAGCCAGATGGGTCCGCTCTGTTAGCCGTCCCTTGGTTGGAGAGAACCCGGGCCTCTTCGGGTGCCAAACCCTTGGAAACGGGTCGTCTACGGGTGGAATTGTCCCCCAAAGCCCCTTAGCCCTTGCATTGGGCCCGGGCCAGTGGGAGGATTGCGCTCTTTTTCAAGATTCCTGCCCTTATCCGAGACATAAACCAGAACATCCGAAACATCGCCATCATAGCCCACGTTGACCACGGCAAGACGACCCTGGTCGACAAGCTCCTCAAGGAGGGCGGCGTCTACCGCGCCAACCAGCAGGTCGAGGAGCGCGCCATGGACTCCATGGACCTGGAGAAGGAGAAGGGCATCACGATCAAGGCGAAGAACACGTCGGTGCACTGGCACGACAAGACGATCAACATCGTCGACACCCCCGGCCACGCCGACTTCGGCGGAGAGGTCGAGCGCGCGCTCCGGATGGTGGACGGGGTCCTCCTTTTGGTGGACGCCTACGACGGCCCCCAGGCCCAGACCCGCTTTGTCCTCAGGAAGGCCCTGGCCCACGGCCTGAAGGTCGTGATCGTGATCAACAAGATCGACCGCGAGAACGCCGAGCCGAAGCAGATGTACGACAAGGTGCAGGAGCTCCTCCTGGAGCTTAACGCCACCGAGGAGCAGTTCGACGCCCCGGTCGTGTTCGGATCCGGCCGCGACGGCTACATGATGTACAAGCTTGAGGATGAGCGTAAGGACATGGGACCCCTCTTCCAGACGATCCTGGACCACGTCCCGCCCCCGTTCGCCAAGCCGAACGAGCCCTTCCACATGCTGGTCTCCAACATTGACTGGAGCGACTACGTGGGCCGTATCGCCGTCGGCAAGATCCTGGGCGGCGAGGCCCGCCTGGGCGACCAGGTCTTCGTGATCCGCAATTCCGACGGCAAGAAGGTCCGCGCCAAGATCACCAAGGTGAGCGAGTTCACGGGGCTCGGCACCGTGGAGACCGAGGTCGGCACCGCCGGCAACATCGTCGGCCTCTCCGGGTTCGAGGACATCGACATCGGCGACACGATCGCCGCCAGCGAGGACCAGCACGCCCTCCCCTTCACCCAGATCGACCCTCCCACGCTCGAGATGCAGTTCTGCGTGAACGACGGGCCGCTCGTCGGGCGCGAGGGCAAGCTGGTGACGAGCCGCCAGCTGCGCGACCGGCTCTTCCGGGAGCTGAAGACCAACGTCTCGATCAAGGTCGAGGACACGAACGCGGCCGGCGTCTTCAACGTGAAGGCCCGCGGCGCCATGCAGATCGCGGTCCTGGTTGAGACCATGCGCCGCGAGGGCTTTGAGCTCCTGGTCTCCCGCCCGACCGTGATCGAGAAGATCGACAACGGCACGCGCCTGGAGCCCTATGAGACGGTCTGGATCGAGATCCCCGACGAGTGCGTCGGCTCCATCGTCCAGAACCTCGCGAACCGGAAGGGCATCATGACCAACATGCAGAAGCTCTCCCACTCGACCATGATCGAGGCCACGATCACGACCCGGGGCCTGATCGGCTTCGAGATCGACGTCGTGAACGCCACGAGCGGCCGGGGCGTCATGAGCCACCTCTTCAAGGAGTACGGCCCGTACGCGGGCGAGGTCTTGACCCGCCTGACCGGCACGATCATCGCGACCGAGGCCGGCACCACAACGGGCTACGCGCTCGAGATGGTGCAGGAGCGCGGGAAACTCTTCGTCGGCCCCGGCGAGGACGTCTACGAGGGCATGATCGTCGGCGAGAATCCCCGCAACGAGGACATCTCCTGCAACGCCGTCCGCGCCAAGGCGCTCACGAACTTCCGCTCGCAGGGCTCCGGGGTGGCCACCGGCCTCACCCCTCCCACGAAGCTTTCGCTCGAGCGCGCGATCGAGTACATCGCCGCCGACGAGTTCGTCGAGGTGACGCCGAAGAGCCTGCGCCTAAGGAAGCGGATCCTCCGCGCCACCGAGCGGCGCAAGGTGGAGCGGAAGGGCTAAGGCCCCTCCCCCCGAAATTCCAAGCGACGGACCTTTTTAGGCCGTCGCTTTTTCGTAGGCCGCGGCGTCCAGGAGGGCGCCCACTTCGGCAGGGTCGGAGGGCTTGAGCTTCAGGATCCAGCCGTCCCCGTAGGGGTCGCGGTTCAGGGTCTCCGGGGCCCGGTCCAGGGCCGTGTTCACGGAGAGGACGGTCCCCCCCACCGGGGCATAGACGTCGGAGGCGGCCTTCACGCTCTCCACTACCCCGAAGGCCCCGGCCTGTTTCAGGACCGCACCCACCTTCGGCAGCTGCACGTAGGTGATGTCGCCCAGGGAGGCCTGCGCGTAGTCGGTGATCCCGACCGTGACGGACCCGTCCGGGTCGCTCTTCAGCCATTCGTGGCTCTTGGCGTAGCGCAGGTCGCTCGGTACGGTGCTCATGGTGACTTCTTTTTAAGGTCGATGAAGGGAGGTTTGACGAGATGCAATTGGAGGAGGGTGCCGCGGACGTCGACCCGGAGGAGCCCCCCGGCGGCCGGGGTGGCGACGAGCGCCGAGCCGATGGCCTCGGAGAGGATCGGGGAGAGGGTTCCCGAGAGGACGCGGCCGACCGGGGCGCCGTCCTCGCCCAGGACCGGGGTCTCCGGGCGGATGATCCGGCGGTCGCCGGTCTTGAAGAAGACGACCTTGTTCGGCGCCCCACCCTCCTTCTCCTTGAGGAGCGCCGCCCGCCCGTTGAAGTCCGAGCCCTTGTCCAGTTTCACGGTCCAGCCGAGCCCGGCCGTGAGCGGCGAGATCTCGCGGGTGATCTCGTGGCCGTAGAGGGGAAAGCCGGCCTCCAGGCGGAGGCTGTCGCGGGCCCCCAGGCCCGCGAGCTCGAGGCCCTGGGGCGTCCCGGACGCGAGGAGCGCCTTGGCGAGCGCCAGGTCGTCGGCGTTGTTGTGGTAGAGCTCAAAGCCGTCCTCCCCGGTGTAGCCGGTGCGGCTGATCACGCAGGGGATCCCGGCCACCTCGCCGTTCGCGAAGTGGTAGTACTTGATCTGGTCCAGCCGGGTCGCGGTCAGGGGCTGAAGGATCGAGAGGGCCTTGGGGCCCTGGAGCGCCAGGAGCGAGCAGGCGGCGGAGCGGTCGGCCACCTTGACCTCGAAGCCCTTGGCCTCGGCCGTAATCCAGGCCAGGTCGGTGTCGATGTTGCCGGCGTTGATGCAGAGGAAATAGTCGTTCTCCCCGCGCATGTAGACCAGGAGGTCGTCGACCACGCCGCCGTCCGGGGCGCACATCGGGGAGTAGATGACCCTGCCCGGGTACATCTTGGAGACGTCGTTTGTGACCAGGTGGTTCAGGAAGGCCTGGGCCCCCGGTCCGGCGACGTCCACCTCGCCCATGTGGCTCACGTCAAAGAGGCCGGCCGCGCGGCGGACGCTCTTGTGCTCCTCCAGGATACTCCGGTACTGGACCGGC
>CAITBM010000140.1 GCA_903890485.1 uncultured Opitutaceae bacterium
GCATCCGACAGCTTCTTAAAACTGTGAACCACGCCCGGTAGGCCGTCAGAGGTCGTAGAGAATTCAATATCGTCGGTGCCAATAAAGAACGCTATGACACGTGCCCCAGCCGCCGAAAACGCACTATGCCCCGACACGTATGAAGGGAAAGGCGGGGAGGCCAGATTCGGGATGAACTGGGGGTTTTGCGGAGCGCCGGGATTGGTCTTCGCGTCAAGCTCCCGAATTGCGGTTTCAGGCCTCCATGTGCTGTAGAAAAACTTCGTCTCCCAAACCGCGATGGCCGCGTCCGCCTCGGCAATATTGAGCAGCGCAAAGAAACGAGCGGCGTCCGGGACCGACATGTTCTTCCTGCGAGCGATGTCCTGGGCGATCATGTTCCAGTGCCCTGGCGGGGTCGACGTGCCGAGATCGTCCATCCAAAACGGGGTGCAGAGCGTCTGGTATTCCGTGCGGTCGGCGACGTCTCGGTTGCCGACCTTGTTCACGTACGCGACTTCCTCCGCATATTCCTTAGAATCGATCGTATGCGGAGGGGGGGCTCGGAACTGCGACTGCGAGGTCATGGCGAAAGGAACGACCTTGCCCCAAAACGGCAGCAGGGGTGGGCGGAACGTAGGTGGCGTTTCCCTCCATTTTCCGGGTTCGTTGCTCGAGTACTTCCCGGGAATCGGCTTGTTGTAACCGCTGTCGACGCGCTTCGCCAGGACAGCCTCTGCAACCTTCTTGCCCCAGGCCAGGCCGTCTGTCTTCCCCTGGCCATCGGGAATGGCGGCAATGGCCTTTTCGTAGGCTACCTCAAGGGTCCTCGGGTTGGTCGCGGTCCAAAGGGCGTTCAGGACGGTGTAGGCGGCCCCAGCAACCGCGGCGTCCATGTTGGCGCCCGCCGGGGCCGGATCGTTCACAAGCCAGCCGTGATTGGTGCGCGTGATGCCGTTCACGGCGTCGTATATCGCGATGTGGTAGGTCGCCAGATAGAGCGACGAGAGCGGGGGCGGGTTGCGCGCTAGGCGCGTCGCGTCAATGGCTTGCTCGTTCCAGTCGAGCACGGCGTTACCCGCGAAGCTCCGCGTGGCCGTTGCCACAACGAGTGCACAGGCAGTTAGAAGGGAGGGCAATTTTCTGATGATCATGGGGTTAAGTCGCATTCTAGGGGCTCAAAGGGGGGGAGGCGCCCGAGGGTGAACTTTGAGTGCGCAGATTTGGTTATCTCCCCGCCCCTATTTAAAGGCCTTTGTGGCCAAAGCGCCCCTATTGGGGGCGAACCGCAGGCGCCACGGGACGACCCGGACGGCAGTGCGCATCCGCTATCTTGGCTCCGTGATCACAATGCGCCTGTTGACCCCCTCGGGTCGGACCTCCTGGCGCACGCCGTTTGGCCACCGTACGATGACTTTCCGCACGCGGTCGTCGGCCCCGAGCCCGAAGGTGAGGGTCTTCTCCGACTGCGCCATGAATCCCATGGCCGGCTCCATCGTCTGAACGAGGACTCCGCGCGGGGTGTGGACCTCCACCCGGGCGCCCCCGGCGTCCCGCTGGCAATGGGTCCCCACGAGGTCCACCCGGAGCCACGAATTGTGGTTGTGGAGGTCGTTTCGAAGTAGGCGCGCGGGCCCGCCGTTCTGGGCGATGACGACGTCGAGGCTGCCGTTTCCGAAAACGTCAGCCACGGCGACACCCCGCGCCACGAGGCCGTTGCCCTCCCCTTGACCCAGGCCCCCAACCTCCGCGCGCACCCAGCTGCGGGCATTGTTCCAGATGAGGGAGGGCACGGCGGCAAAACTGCGGCCATGCTCAAAGCGGACCAGGCTCGGCTCGGCGAGTCCGTTGCCGGAAAGGATGTCGATCCTCCCGTCCAGGTCGTAGTCGAGCAGGGCAACGCCAAGTTTATCCTGGAGGCGGCAAAATGGTCCGCCCTCGTCCTGGATGGGCTCCATCACCAGGCCGGCCTCCCGAAGGACGCCGAAACGCCCCGCGGGTTGCCCTTGGCGGGCAAAGGGCAGAGCCCCTTCCCCCACGAGTCCCGCTGTGGCTCCCTCGCGTCGCTCCTCGGCAGGCGGCACCCACCTGCGGAAGGTTCCGTCCCCCTGGTTCAGGAACAAAAGGTCCGGGCCCGTCTGGTACTTGAAGAGCAGGTCGAGCTTTCCATCCCCGTTGATATCGACCGCTGCAGCGGCCAAGGGAAAGGCCTGGGGGAATCCTGTCTGGCGGTCGATCACGTTGAGCCCCGTCTTGGCGGAGACCTCCTCAAACCTGCCGTCTCCGAGATTGCGATAGACGGTGGGAAAGACGCTCACAAAGCCGGCGGGGGCCGTGTAGGAGGGACCCGAGATCTCAGCGGCAAAGGCCGAGCTGAGGCTGGTCTGGCTGGCCCACCGGGCATAGTTGCAGACGACCAGGTCCAGCCTGCCCTCGCCGAAGATGTCGAGCCAGACCGCCCCCGAGCTCCACACGTGCTCGTCCCCCCCGACGCCCGCCGCCTGGGTCACCTCCCTGAAGGTTCCGTTGCCCTGATTGTGGAACAGCCGGTTTCCCCCGACTCCCGTCACGAAAATGTCCGGAAATCCGTCACCGTCATAGTCGCCCACGGCGACCCCCATGCCCACCATGCTGGCGTCAAGTCCCGCCTTCTGGGTCACGTCGGTGAAGTGCCCCTTTCCGTCGTTGTGGTAGAGGGCGCACGTCGGGCGGGAACCCGGCAGGGCGCTAGCCCAGGGCCACGCCGTGCCGGCGACAAAGAAGAGGTCGGGGTGGCCGTCATTGTCGTAGTCGAGGAACGCCACCGCGCCGGGGAGCGAGGTCGGGGTGTCGAGGCCCTCCCGGGAGCCGTTGTCGTGGGAGAAAATAAGGCCCGACTCCCGGGTCACGTCGGTGAAGCGGACAGGCGGCGGGGCGCTCGGCGGCGACGCAAACGGGAAGATCCTGGAGAACCAGACGCCAAAAAGTATCGACGCCACGGCAAGCGGGACCAGCACCGGCACGAGCGGCGAAATCGCGCCGCCCGGGGCGTTTTCCCGTCCGTCAGGGGGTCTTTTTGCGGGCATTTGGGAGCGAAATCATGGGACGAGGCGCGAAAGTCCTGCAAAAATAGGCACGGACTGCTATTGACCTCCCGTTCGCCGAAGTAAAAGCCTTTCCGCTCATGAGCGCCCGGCCAACCGCACGAAGACTCCTCGGGCTTTCCGGATGGGCGGCCGTGTGGACGCTCGTCGGCCTGGCCATCGCGAGCGAGATCTACCTGTCGAGCAACTTCCTCGGCAGGTCGATCACCTGGGGAGAGGCGATCAGCGACTCCCTGGAGGACTGGTATGTCTACGGGCTGCTCTCCCTGCCGGTGACCTGGATGGCGAGGCGCTATCCCCCCGAGAAGGGCACGCGCTGGACCACCGCGGGCATCCATCTGGGGGCCGCGATCGTGTTCTCCCTGGTCTACATCTGCCTGCGTTCCGTGGTCGGCGAAATCGACAGCCTGATCGCGGGCGACCCAACCACGTTCGGCGACGTCTTCCACCCCCTTCTCGTGAGGACGTTCCCGTTCAACCTGCTTGTGTACGGGGTCATCATCTCGGTGAGCCACGCGCTGGACTATTACAGCAAATACAATGAGAGCACGGTGCAGACACTCGAGCTCGAGAAGCACCTGACCGAGGCGCGCCTCCAGGCGCTCCTCCACCAACTCAAGCCGCACTTTCTCTTCAACACCCTCAACGGGATCGCGTCCCTCATGCACACCGATGTGGACGCCGCCGACAAGATGCTCGTGCGCCTCTCCGAGCTCCTGAGGATCACGATGTCCCAGACCGGTGCGCCGCAGACGACTCTCCGCGAGGAGGTCGCCTTCCTCGAGCGCTACCTCGACATCGAGAAAATCCGTTTCAGGGATCGGCTGAAGACGACGATCGCAGTGGACGCGGATGCGATCGACGCCCTGGTCCCAAGCTTGATCCTCCAGCCTATGGTGGAAAACGCTATGCGCCACGGAGTTGAACCCCACACCCGCTCGGGCCTCATCGAGCTCAGGGGGTTCAGGCGGGACCAGGACCTGGTCCTCACGGTGTCCGACAACGGGGCCGGGATTCCCGAAGGGGGCTTCAAGCGGGAGGGCATCGGCGTCGCCAACACCCGGGCGCGCCTGGCCGAGCTTTACGGCGACCACCAGAAATTCGAACTGGTCAACCGCCCGGAAGGCGGCATGTGTGTGCGCATCACCATTCCGTTCAGCACGTCCAAAAAATGAGCAAGCTCCGCATCCTTGTTGCAGACGACGAGCCCCTGGCTCGCTCCCGCCTTTTGTCACTCCTTCCGAAGGACGTCTCCATCGAGATCGTCGGGGAGTACGGAAGCGGGACCGAGGCCATCGAGGGGATCCGCAGGGACAAGCCGGACATCGTGTTCCTCGACATGCAGATGCCGGGCTGCGACGGCCTGCAGGTGGTTTCCGGGCTTGAGCCCCACGAGCGGCCGGCCGTGGTGTTTGTGACGGCATTCGACAAGTTCGCCGTCGACGCCTTCGGGGTGCGGGCCGTGGACTACGTCCTGAAGCCCTTTGACCGCGAGCGTCTTGAGACCGCCCTTGAGCGCGCCGCCGAATTCGTGAACGCAAGGAAGGCAGGGGACCTCGGGGCCCGCATCGAGGGGGCCCTCGCGAGCTCGGGCGCGCTTGCCACGCCCAAGGCCGAGCGGTTGGCGGTCAAGGCGGACGGGCGTTTCGTATTCCTGAAATTTGACGAGATCGTGTGGGTTGAGGCTGCGGACAACTATGTCGTCATCCACACCTCATCGGGCGAGCGCCTCATGCCTCGGGACACGCTCTCCTCCATCGAGGAACGCCTCGGGCCGACGCATTTCACGCGGGTGAACCGGTCTGCGCTGGTGCGGGTCGACCAGGTGAAGGAGCTTCAGCCAAACTCTCAGGGCGACTACAGCATCCTCCTAAGAAACGGGACGCGAATTCCGCTTAGCCGCAGCCTGAGGGGCCGTTTTGAGAAGTTTCTAATGGACCGCTAGCGCCTGACGTCCCACCGGGGCTACTCTGCCACGATCGGGCCGGACCCCACCGTCACATTTTCTCTCGAGGTTTTGTTTCGCGCGGATTGTGCCGTGGATTCCCGCAGGAGGGCCAGCGCAAGGGGAGCCGCATAACTACCCCCGTGTTCGACGAACACCCAGAATGCCGAACCCGCAATTGGGTTGAGAAGCTCCGTCGCAAGTTTCCACACGAGAACAAACACGAGGATGCGAAATGAGGGGTGAAGCAGCACGACTATCGCCAAGCAAATTTCAAATGCGCCTATCCAAGGCTCGACCAAAGATCCCTCAAGGCCGAGTGAAGAGTAATGGGCTGCTAAGAGGGGCTTGCGGACGATCAGGCCCAACGCCCCGTGGCCGAAAAGAAGGGCCACCGTAGAAAGACGCAAACCCCACTCCAGAGCGCTTTGGCGGCTATTGGTTAGGGATCCGGCTAAGCGGCCGCGAAACCAAGCCCACCGAGCCTTGCCGTCAAGGATGAGCAGAAGCCCCAAAGGAGCCCCGAAATTTCCTGCCCGTTCGACTGCCTCCCAGAACGGTTCACCCGCCAACGGACGGAGCGCTGCAGTCCATACCGTCCAAGCGACCATGAAGAGCACGAATATACGGATGGGGTAAACCAATGCCAGAACGGCCATTGACAGATCCAGAAGCGCGACCCACGGCATCAATTCGAACGCGGCATTCCGTCCGATTCCCACGACGCCGAAGTACGAGGCCCAAGGCGCAGGAAGCCCGAATCCCACCATCCCGTGCCCGAGAAAATCCATCATCACCCCAATACGGAGGGCCCACGCGGCGGCGGTTGGAATGGAAGGTTGGGGTGCGTCGGACATTCGGGGCACCCAGCCCTATTTCAAATTAGTCACCGCGGCGAAAACTTTTTGGGGCGAAATGCGTTCCTTCGGTGGCCGAAGGTGAATTTTCAGTCATTCCATCATGACCCACCCGCCTTCGCTTGGATCCGGGGCGGCGAAAAAGGGGCGTCAGACCAGCGCCGGCGCACCCGACTTGCCAGGCCGACCGCCAGCGATCTTTCTCCTCGCCCTTACCGCAGTCGCCAGCTCGTCGAGGACAGGGCGCGTATCAACCCAGGAGAGGCAGGCGTCGGTCACGCTTTGGCCGTAGGCCAAGGGGCGGCTCGAGACCTTCTGTGCGCCGGACCTCAGGTTGCTCTCGATCATCACCCCGGTCACCGTGCGGTCGCCGGCGCCGATCCTCTCGGCAATCGACCTGGCGACGGCAGGCTGGCGCGCCGGATCCTTCCCACTGTTGGCGTGGCTGCAGTCCACCATAACGTGCGGCCGAAGTCCGTGCCTGCGCAGAAGGTCAACGGCCCCGTGGACGTCGGCTTCGGAGAAGTTGGGGCCCCGCGTCCCACCCCTCAGGACGACGTGTGTGTGCTCATTGCCGCTCGTTCCCATGACCGCGGGAGTTCCACCCCGCGCGATTGTCGGAAACCAGTGAGGGGACCTCGCGGCGCGGATTGCATCGACCGCCACCGTGACGTCCCCATCGGTCCGGTTCTTAAAGCCAACCGGCATGGGCAGGCCCGAGACCAGCTCACGGTGGACCTGGCTCTCGACCGTGCGCGCGCCGATGACGCCCCAGGACACCAGGTCGCAGTAAAATGGACCGAGCATCGTGTCGAGGAACTCGGCTGCGGCGGGAAGCCCAAGACGGCCGACCTCAAGGAGCAGGTCCCTCGCCGTTCGCAGGCCCTTATTGATGTCAAAAGACTGGTCCATGCCTGGGTCGTTGATGAGGCCCTTCCAGCCCACCACCGTTCGCGGCTTCTCCAGGTAGACCCTCATCACCACCAGGAGTTCGTCGGCGTGCGTCCAGGCGACCTGCGCGAGCCGGGAGGCGTAGTCCAGAGCAGCCACGGGGTCGTGGATGGAGCACGGACCCACGACCACCACGAGACGGTCATCCAGGCCTGCCATCGCATCGGAAATCTCCCTCCTCTTGTCCTCAATGAAGTCCGAGGCGACCCCGTCGAGGGGATACGACTCGGCCAGCGCGGCAGGTGACACCAGGGGCTTAAGGGAGGGCGACGGAGGGCGAGCCTCCGGCCGGGTAAGGCTCGCGGTGGATTCGGCCCCGGGGATCATGCGCCTGGATCTAAATAAGGGCGACAGCCTCCATCTCGACCAGGAGGTTGTCGCGGCACACGTCCGCAATCATGCAAACCTTGGGGAAAGTGGGGATACCCAGGAGTGCGGTGACACGCTCCCAGGCGTCCCACGCCTCCCGGTTCTTGCAGAAAAGCGTGGCCGAGGTGATGTCGCTGAGCGATCCGCCCTGCCGCTCGAGGATCGCCGAGATGCTCATGAGCGTCTCCAGGCTCTGGTGCTCCGCATCTCCCAGGTACGTGCTCGCGCCAGCCGCATTGATGCTCGCTGTGCCAGAAATGTGCACCGTCTTGCGTCCCTCGATCTCTATCACCATCCCCCGGGAGAAGGACGAACCGTAGTTGAACGAGGAGTCCTGGCGGGGGCTCCGGCGGACCGCTTCGGCGCGGGCGAACTCGGGGCCCTCCGACTGGAGCGCCAGCGCGTCCATCAGGCACTCCTCGTCGTCAAAATGTCCCATAATCCCGGTGCTGGCGGGAAATTCCGGGCCCCCCTCGATGCCGAGCCCCGCCTGGCGGTAGATCCCGGTGCGGATCGCGTTCAGCTCGGGATACCATTCGAGCAGGCGCGAGGAGTAGATCCACGTGCGCACCACGTCGATATAGCTCATGTCGTGGTCCCTGAGGCCTCGCTCGACGTTCAAGAACATCTCGCGGGCCTGAGCGGCGCGGCCCACTGCAAGACCTCCCGCGGAGGTCGTGCCCCGGATGCAGGGCAGGTGCAGCATGCGAAAGCCCGATCCCGTCCACTGCCTGGCGCGCCCGGTCGTCGGGCTCTCGACAGTCGCCACGCACGGCTCGCCGTCCGAGGAGGCCACACCCCAGAGCTGGAGCCCCACGAAATCGCAACCCATCAGCGGCTCGCCCTGGATCCAGGTCACCGGCATCGTGCGGTCTAGACCCCTCCCGCGGTAGATGCTGTCCCTGCGCGAGAGCACATTGGATCGCGCGCGGGTGAGCCCGTACACCTTTTCCTGGATAGGCTGGATCCTGCGGCTTACCAGGATCGATGCGACTTGGGAGAAAAGCTCGTCGGCCGCCAGGCCTGCGGGCATGGGCCCGTCGACGGTTGCGGTGATACGGAAGTCCGTGAACGTCTTGTGCTCCGATGATTGGACAAGCACGCGGCAGGAGCCCGTATTCTCGATGATGTTGGTTTTCATTTTAAGATCCTTTCCGAAGCGGATTCCCGGGGCTGGGGACCAGCCGTCCCGGTCCGCACCAATCCGGAATCCAGGGGGTCCTCCAATAAACCCTGCTAATGATGAAATCTCGTAAGGGATTTCTCCATTTCTACCCAGCTCGATGCCTAATTCGCTACCCTTCGGTCGGACCCCAAGAAATTACAGACGTTGCGAACCGCCTAAGGAGTTACACCCGCATCAGTCATAAGCATATAATTTTGGGCCAGGCTGCCGCATCAATATGGTGAATCGCAGGATAAATGGGGTGAACCGCGGCCGGTAATTGAGACCAACAGAGGATGTTGAAGGAATTGCTGCCGTGGAGTTTCCGATCCTTGAATCCGAGGCAATCCCGTCTTTGCGGGGTGATGCCCAAAGACATGCATTAGCTGTTCTAATCTTGATTATCAACCGTGCTACTTGCGGGATCGCGACGTCCTGCACCGCAGGTGGTCGCTTATCCGACCAAGGTAAGCTTCACTCGCTCCCGCAGGCCGAGCACCGCACGGGCGGTTCGTTCCGCTGGGCGAGGTTGATCCGCTCCAGCCTGTCGCGTCGCTCGGCGAAGCACTTCGGGCACGACGAAAACGCCTCCAACCCCCAGGTGTCGGCAAAGGCGCGTCCCCGGCCAAGCGCCAGGACCGCCGTCTGGGTTGCCTCGAGGTCCTCTAGCATCGGGGGCTCGAACTCACCGGATTCACGGAGCCTCTCCAGGGCGCCGTTTCCGACGCGCGTTGGGATCAGAGTCACCGCCGTCGCTCCGCATCCAAACGCGTGCTCGGCCGACTTGACGTCCCATTCCAAGCCCGACGCCCCGCCGAGAAACGGCGGGTTCACGAGGAGGAAAACTCGCAGTGCGATCCCCTCGTTGGCCAGGAATTCGGCGGCCCGGGAGAACTGCCTCAGGTCGAACCCCTTGTTGAGCTTAGCAAGGACCTCTGGGTGGGCAGTCTCAAGACCCATAGCCACCTCCAGCGACCCGGACAGGAGGTCGCGCAGGGACCGGGCCCGGTCCCCCACAAGTAGGGGGTGGGACTCCACGACGACATGGCGCGCAAAGGAAACTCGCTGGGCAATCGGAGCGTAATCGGCGGCGGGGATGGCGCCCGGGTCAAAGAAGCTTCCGCTGTTGTAGAGCTTCACCTGCTCCGGAAGCGCGCCCAGATTCCGCCATTCTTGAACAGCCCGCTCGACCTGCCGCGTGACGGCCCCCTCCGGCACGGTCTCCGGCGTTGTGCCCTTCCAAAGGTCGCACATCAGGCAACGCCAAGGACATTCGCGGTTGGCAATCAGCACCACGCCCGAGGAGGCCACGTCACCTGACGCGAGGCGTTCCTGCTCCAGGAAGACACCGTGGGGCGCCTCCGGGTCCACCTTCTCCGCCCGCGGCGGACGCTGGGCAAGAATCCAGGCGGTTCGGCCCCGCGCCGGGTACACCGAGGCCGCGCCGCTCACTTGTAGATCGATAGGTACTGCCTGCGGTAATCGGGACCGGGAGCGGCAAAGCGCCGCCGCAGGTTGTCGACAGGGATCGCGCCGTGCTGGAATCGGCGCTTCGAGAAGACCGGCATGTCGACGCCAAAATGGGCCTTGATCCCCCGTCGGGCAACCTCGCCCTTAAGGGAATAGAGCCTCTCGACCGACATTGCGCTCAGGGCCGCAAAGGGGATCGCCTCGGCAACCGCGATCACAGCCGGACGCGTAAACGGGCTGAAACCCTCAAACCCAAACTGCCTGGCGGGCGCGTAGGTGCGTGCATAGCTCCGGCTCAGGCCGCCGCTGTACGTGAGCGAGTGCTTGATGCGGCCGACCCCCCAGCCCTCCTGGTAGAGCATCAGGTTGTTGACCACGCTGCGGATCGTGAGCTCAGGGTTCTCCTCGATCGGATAGTCCTTCAGGTTCTCGTCGCCGCCGTCCCCATCCACAAGGTGTTTCCAGTCGGGATAGCGGGCCCGGATTCCCCGGCACAGGGCGAGCCCCATGGAGGCGCACTCGACATCGAGAGGCTTGTAGTCCTCCAGTACGCGCAATGTCTCGCCGACGTCGATGGACGCAGGATCCGCGTCAATGGTCTCCAGAAAGAGACCAAGGCCCAGCTTCTCAAGAAACTCGCGAGCCTGCCGGACATCGGGTCCATCCCCAAAATTCAGAGTGAACGCCTTGAGGCGCGCCAGATTCATGCCGCGCCTGCGCATGACGTGGTAGACCGTGAGGAAGACCGAGGCGCTATCGACCCCCCCGGAAAAGCACACACCAATCGGCTCGCGCTCGGCAATGTCACCCAGCCACTTGTCGACCTCGCTCGCGAGGGCCCCAACATAGGCCTCTCCAATCACGTCGAGGTCACCGGGGAGCGAATTCCTCTCGGGCATGAAAAATCGCGTGTACGTGGGGTCGGGATCCGGGCATCCGATGAGCTGAAGTTCAACAACGTAATGCGCCGGCACCATCCGCGTGTAGCTCGGATGGAACTGCGCATCGAGACCCTCGCTTTTAAGCTGCCGGTGGATCGCGTCGATGCGGTCCGCGACAAAGAGTGCGGGACCTTCGCGGCGCTTCGCGAGAAAGTAGCGCAGCGGCCTGTCGAGCGAGCGAGCCATCCGCACCCGCTTGCCCTCCCGCGCGACGATCGCGAAGGATCCGTCGATCTCGCGCACCGACTCGGCTGTGCCTCGAAGAATCCTCTCGCGCGCCTCCTCGAGGGACACGTTTCTCAGCCGGTTGGTCGACGGATCGGTCAGGTCGACGAGTCTTTCAATGTAGTCGTCCATGGAGACGGGGGATTGGGTGATGGGAGCGGGTGCCGGGTCAATTAACGATGACATGTCGACCCGACGAGACGCTAAAAGCTGCTTGTGCCGCGCATCCAGATCAACGCAAAACAGTCCGCCACTTGTCGCAGCGATAAGCCAACGGCGCTTCGCCCCGCGCCTGCGGCACTTTACCCCTTTTCGTTTACATGCCGACACGCGACCTGCATTAATAGAGGTCCGTGCCGGGCTTCCCCGTCGAAGCCCGACGCACCCAGCCCATGGCACTCTATATCCCCTCGCCTTGTCTCAGGCTGCCGGCGACCGGCCTTCCCCTTCTGTCCGAGTCTTTGTCCCGACAGGGTCGAACTCATCGTGATGGAATCCTCCGGGGAGTAGGGAGCAAGCCATGCCCAAGTCGCTGAAATGGGTCGCCTGCGGGCTCCTCTTGGGAGTGCTCGCCGGCGGCGCGCTCTGGCTAGTCCGTCCGAGGGACGCGTACCCCGCTTTCACTCGCTTGATGAGCCGCGGCAACGGGATGCTCGAGAAGGGAGACTCCACCGGCGCAATCAGCGTGTATTCGGAGGCGCTGCGGCTCTCGCCGGGGAGCACAGACGTCCGGTTAAATCTGGCCAACGCCTACCTCCGGGCGGGAAGAGCTAACGAGGCTGCCCGGATGTGCCAGGAGGTGCTGAGCCTCAGCCCCAGCAGCGCCGCCGCCTATTACCTGCTGGGGTGCGCCCGCCTTCGGGAGAACAAGCCGGAGGAGGCAGCCGAGTCGTTTCAGCAGTCGTGGAAAATCGACCCCGCGGTACCGGCACTCGACTTCCAGATGGGCATGGCGCAGGAGGCACTGGGCCAGGCTCCCGACGCGATCCGCGATTTCGAGGGGGTCACCAGGGCGGATCCGGATCACCCCTCGGCGCATTTCCAGCTGAGCAGCCTGTACCGGCAGGCCGCCCGGGACGGTGACGCTGCACGCGAACTCGACACCCACCAGCGTGTCCTGGCCAAGCGCAACGGCAACCCGGTCACAGTCGATGAACTCGAGCGCTGCAAGTACACGCAGCCGCTTGCACCCTTCATCCTGGCTCAGCCGGATAGCCGGGGAATCGCCTTTCGCTTCGTGGACGACACGACCGCGGCATTTGGCGCCCTTTCAGCGGGTTTGCGCGGGCCGCTGGCAACGATCGACTACGACCACGACGGTCGCCCAAGCCTGTTCGTGAGGCAGGCGCAGGGCGGATTCGTCCTTCTCGACAACCACAGCGGCCGCTTTTCGGCGCTCGGGCGCCCCCTGCACGCACCCCAGGTTTCGGGCTATCGGGCCTGCCTGACAGGGGACCTCGACAACGACGGCTTCGACGACGTGATTGTCCTCGGGGAGCAGGACTCCCGCGTGTTCAAGTTCTACCCGCACGGGCGGGTCCGCGACGCGACCCACGCTGCTGGGCTTGACGGCCTCAGGGCCATCTCCGGCATCCTCGCAGACCTCGATTTCACCGGAAACCTGGACCTGGTGGCCGTACGGCCGGCAGAAGCCGGCCTCGCCATCTACCGAAACGTAGGGAACCTCTTCTTTGACGGAACTTGGAGCGAATCGGGCCTGCCGGCGTCACTGCCCAAAGCCGTTCAGGTGACCGTGGAGGACTGGGAAAACAAGGGCCTGCCCGGCGTGATCGTGGCTCGCTCGGAAGGAGCGCCTGTATTTTTCACGAAGAAGCGCGCGGGCGCCTTCGAGCCAAGCAGCCTGGCCAGTGCATGGCCGGAGGGGACCGTGCTCGCCACGGGCGATATCGACAACGACCTCCACCCGGAGGCCGTGATCGCAACGAAGGAGTCGATCGAGATCGTGAGCAGCGGCCGCGGCCGGATCGCCAGCATTCCGCTTCGGGGATTCAAGGTGTCGGGTCTTCTCCTGGAGGACGTCGACAATGACGGCTGGCTCGATGTCCTGGCCTATGGTCCCGCGGGCGTGCGGGTGTGGCGCAATGGGGGCATTGAGGGATTCTCCGACGTTACGAGTTCGCTCGGGCTGGGCGAGGCTGGCCCGGTCGACGCCATGGCGGCGGCGGACTTCTCGGGCGATGGCTGCATCGACTTGGTCACGAGTTCGGACTCCGGGCTGCGCTTCTGGCGCAACAAGGGTGGCAACCAGAACCTGCAATTGAAGCTCCACCTGGTGGGCAACCGGTCCAACACGAGTTCCCTCGGGGTCCGAGTCGAGGTCCTGGCCGGGGACTGGCGCACCAGTCGCACCGTGCGCCGCATGCCCTTGGAAATCGGCGTCGGCCAGCACCGGCTGCTCGATGCGCTGAAGGTGCACTGGTTCGATCTCTCCACGTCGCAGGTCGATGTTCCCGTCGAGCGCTCGGCCCACACGGTTGTTGAGCCGAAGCTTCCGAGCGGCTCGTGCCCGTACCTTTATGCCTGGGATGGGAGGGCGTTCCACTTCGTGACGGACATCCTCGGCGCCGCACCCCTCGGGCTACCCCAGGACGAGAAGCGGTACGTGCCTGCGGACCCGGAAGAGCTCTTGGCTCTCGGAGGGGAAGCCCAGTTCCCGCAGCGAAACGGGACCTACGAGATCCGAATCACCGACGAATTGCGCGAGGTGCTTTACCTGGACGAGGCCCATCTCGTGGCCGTTGACCACCCACTCGGGACGATCGCCCTGCAAACCAGCAAGATGCACCCATCGGGCCCGTTTCCTGCAAACGAGATCCGTACCCTTCGCCCCCTGTGTGCCCCAAAGGCGGCCGCGCGAAGCGACGGCCTCGACGTCACCGAGGCCTTGGCCCGAGTGGACGGCGTGATGGTCTCGCCGGTAACCCTGCGCCGGCCCCAGCTGCGCGGCCTGGCGGAGCCGTTCTCCGTCACGCTTGATTTTGGTCCGCTCCCGCAAAATCGGCCGCTCGTGCTGGCGCTTACCGGCTGGATCCATTTCGGAGGCGGCATGGCGAACATCGGCGGGGCAATCGATCACACCCTCCCCTTCCCTTTCCCCGTGCTCGAGGCGGAACTCGGGGACGGCACCTGGCAGCGGGTGGATGTCGACGTGGGAACGCCTGCCGGCAAGACGAAGACCATCCTGGTCGACCTCGAGCGGAAGCTTCCCGCGGGGGCACGGCGCCTGCGGCTCTCCAGCGCCTTTGAAATCTACTGGGACTGCGCGCTCCTGTGCGAGAAGGTGGGCGAAGCGGAGACGCGAAGCACGGCGGTGCACCCCTCACGTGCCGACCTCCACGGGCGCGGGTTCAGCCGCTACGCCGACCTGCCGGCCTCCAGCCCGCTCACCCCGGTCTACACCGACGTCTCACCCGTTCCCCCGTGGGACCGGACACCGGCGGGCTGGTTCACCCGCTACGGCGCCGTCGGCGACCTCGTCTCGCGGAGGGACGACCACCTGGTGCTTCTCGCCGGGGGCGACGAGCTATCGCTGTCCTTCGACTCGGCGGGTCTGCCGCCGCCGGCCCCGGGAATGATACGGGACTTCTTCCTCCACGTCGTCGGCTGGGACAAGGACGCCGACTTTCATGTCGGGCTAGGCTGGACGCTCGAACCCCTGCCGTTCGAGGGGATGGACGACCAGGCGTACGGTCGGGAACCCAGGCCCGTGCGGATCGACGACTCCTGGATAAAGGCTTACAACACCCGGTGGGTGGATCCCATTGTCGTGCATCCGGGCGGCACGGAGCGCTCGATTCCCTGAGGGCTCCATGCGCGACACCCCGCTCCTTTTCGGGCGCCGGAGACCGGTGCATCGGACAACCGCGCGTGGGGGCTCCGCAGTCGTCGTCGCACTCGGCCTGGCTGCCGCCGTCCTGGGCGCGAACCCACCGTCCGCGGGCGGGATAGAGGAACGGCCCCTTGCATCTAGGCCCGGGGCCCCGGGCACGACCCTCTTCACGGTCGTCCCCCCCGAGGAAAGCGGCCTTCGCACCGAGAACAAGTATGACGACCCCGAGATGTGGGGAAGGCGCTCGCGCGAACTTGAAATCGGGGCCATCGGCACCGGCGTCGCCATCGGCGACTTCGACGGCGACGGGCTGCCGGACATTTTCACTGTCAGCAAGACGGAGAGCTGCCGCCTCTTCCGCAACCTCGGGAACGGAAAATTCGAGGACGTGACGGAGAAGGCGGGAGTGGCCGACCGTGGGGCGGACGCCAAGGTCTGGAAGCAGGGCGCCACTTTCGTCGATGTGAACAACGATGGCCTCCTCGACATCTACGTCTGCCGTTTCGGGGCGCCCAACCAGCTCTACATCAACCAGGGCAACGGGACGTTCAAGGAGGAGGCCCACGCCTACGGCCTGGACGTGAAGGACGCCAGCGTGATGGCCTATTTCTACGACTATGACCGCGACGGATGGCTGGACCTGTTCCTGCAGACCAACGTGCTCGACGCCACCGGACACCCGGAGGGCCAGAGGGACTACCTTTTCCATAACAACGGCAACGGCACCTTCACCGACGTCACGGCGCGTTCGGGGGTGGCGTCCGGGCCCACCCACGGCAACTCGGCGGTCTGGTGGGACTATGACGACGACGGGTGGCCCGACCTCTATGTCGCCAACGACTTCGACGTTCCCGACGCGCTCTACCACAACAACCGCGACGGCACCTTCACGGACGTCGCCTCCCGCGTCGTCCCCCACACCCCCTACTCGTCGATGGGATCGGACGCCGGCGACATCCTGAACACCGGTCGGATCGACTTGCTGGCCGCGGACATGGCGGCCTCGGACCCTGTCGAGGACCAACGGGCGATGGCCGAGACACGCGGTAGGATGCGCGAGCCCGAGGAGGGCTCCGGCGAGGTGCGGCAGTTCCCCGCCAACGCCCTGTATCTCAACACCGGGACGGGACGCTGCCTCGAGGTGGCGCGCCTCGCAGGGCTCGATGCGACCGACTGGACCTGGGCCCCCCTCTGGGAGGACTTCGACAATGACGGGCACCTCGATCTTTTCGTCACGAACGGGATGCACCGAGAGATCCACAACCAGGACCTCGTCGAGCGGAGGGCGAAGGCCGAAAGCGAGGCCGCCGGGCGGCAGGTCGTGCGCAACAGTCCCGTCTTTGAGGAGGTCCACCACGCGTTCCGCAATCTGGGAGGCCTGCGTTTCGAGAACGTCTCGCACGCCTGGGGCCTCGACCCAAAAGGGGTCAGCTTCGGCGCCGCTTCCGGGGACCTTTTCGGGGACGGCAACATCGACCTCGTCTACTCCAACTACCAGGGCGGCATCACCCTCCTGCGCAACGAAGGGGACACCGGGCACCGGATCGTGGTTGCGCTTCGCGGAACCCGCTCCAACCGGTTCGGCATCGGCACGAAGGTGACCCTTGAGAGCGCATCGGGGCTCCAGGCGCGCACGGTTTCGCTAGGGCGGGGCTTCATGTCGAGCAGCGAGCCGATCGCCCACTTCGGTCTCGGCAACGAGACCGTGGTCCGGCGCCTCACGGTTTCGTGGCCGAGCGGCGCGGTGCAATCCTTTGAGAATCTCCCGGCGGATCGCAGGTTCACCATCACGGAGCCCTCGGCTCCCCTTCCGGCACCAAACCCGTCCCCACCGCCGAGGACCCAGTTCGTGGAGGCAAGCCGCGACACCAAACTTTCATGGGCCGCGGGGGAAGACGCCTACGACGAGTTCCTCGACCAGAGGCTGCTCCCTGCGCGGCTCAACCGGCGCGGGCCTTCGATCGCCGTGGGCGATCTCGACGGGAGCGGCCGGGACGGCGTGTGTATCGGGGGGACGACGCGGGAGCCCTTGCGCGTGCTCCTTCCCCACGGGGACCGGGCCTGGGCACCCGAGGCGTCTCCCGCCCTTGCGGAGCCCCCGGGAGTCGACGACGGACCGCTCCTTCTCTTTGACTCAACGGGAGGTGGTCACGTGGACCTCCTCGTCACGGCCGGCGGGACCAGCCAGCCGGCCGGCGCGGCCGAGTACCAGCCGCGCCTCTTTCTCAACGACGGGCAGGGTCACTTCCGGGCTGCGCCGGACGGCACCCTGCCGGCCCTTCCCATCAGCGCCGGCGCGGCCTGCGCCGCCGACTTCGAGCACTCGGGCCGTCTTGGGGTCTTCATCGGAGGACGGGTGCAGCCCGGGCTCTACCCTTCCGCCCCGCAGAGCGCGCTCCTCGCGAACCACGGCGGTCGGTTCGTGGACGTGACCGATTCCGTGGCTCCCATGCTCCGCCGGCTTGGCATGGTCACCTCGGCCCTCTGGTGCGACGTCGACGGCGACGGGTGGCCCGACCTGATGGTGACTCTCGAATGGGGTCAGGTGAAGTACTTCCACAACCAGGGCGGAAAGGGGTTCGAGGACTGGACGCAGAAGGCGGGCTTCGCGTCGGCGGGAAACGGGTGGTGGCGCTCGATCGCCACCGCAGACTTCAACGGCGACGGCCGGCCTGACTTTGCCGTGGGCAACATCGGCTTGAATACCCCCTACCACGCCGATCCCGACCATCCGGTGCTCCTCTTCTACGGAGATTTCGCGGGCCGGGGATCGAGCGAGATTGTCGAGGCTTTCACCGTGGACGGAAAGCTCTACCCGAGGCGAAGCCGAACGGACCTAGGCGCGGTCATCCCCTCCGTGTTCAGGCGCTTCCGCTGGAACAACGACTACGCCAAGGCAACCCTCCCGGAAATCCTCGGCGAGGAGCGGCTGGCCTCGGCAACCCGGTTCTCCGCAACGGAATTGCGCAGCGGCGTTTTCCTCAGCCAGCCCGACGGCCGGTACCGATTCGAGCCCTGGCGGCTTATCGCCCAGGTCGCCCCGGCAGACGGCATCGTGGCCGGTGATTTCGAGGGCGAAGGCCATGCCGGCATCTACGCCGTGCAGAACTCCTATGCGCCCGCCCCCGCGATCGGCAGGTTTGACGGGGGCCTTGGGCAATTGCTCCGCGGGGACGGCCTAGGGCACTTCGAGCCGGTCGAGCCGCTCGAGAGCGGGTTGGTGGTGCCGGGCGATGCGAAGGCCCTGGCAGTCGTGGACCTGGGCGACGACGGTTGGCCCGGCTTCCTGGTTTCTCGCAGCACCGAGCCAACCCTGGCTTTCCGCAACCGGGGCATCCCAGGGCGGCATTCTCTTCGGGTTGAACTGCAAGGGCCGAAAGGCAACCGCCAGGCCGTGGGGGCGCGCGTTACGGCGGTGTATTCGGATGGGACGACTCAGTCTGGGGACGTGTGCGCGGGTTCGGGCTACTACAGCCAGTCCTCCGCTGCGGTGTTCTTTGGGTCCCCGGATCGGAATCCCCTGCGCCGCGTCCGCGTGCTTTGGCCGAACGGAGCGACGACGACGAGCGCCGATTTTGCCAGCGGGATCCCCAAGGTCATCAAGCTGACCGCACCTGAGAATTGAGCAGGAGCGTGAGTTCAGCTGGTGCCTCCAGCCACCCGCCTCCCGCGATCGACCCCTGAACTCGGTCAATCCGCCACACTGGGCTGTCAAACACCGCCTGTGCTGCTAAGTGTGGCAGACCCCAGATGTCCTGCAAAGCAGACCGTGAGTCGGCTTCAAAAAGGGCGGAATACGCAGCAGACGACTTCTCCGGGGCCAAGTCATCAGCTCCGCTACTAGGGGCTATCAGTATTGCAGGCGGACGCGGGACCTTCGTGTTGCCCGACGCTGCTGTTTCGTCTTTTGCGCGCATGAAAAAATACCCACGAAAGACCAGACTTAGGAATTGCGGAGGCCCTGTGCTGGCGCTGCTCGCGCTGACGCTGGCGGGGTGCAAGCCGAAGTCGTACGAACCGGCGGTTGATTCGGCGCCACCGCCCTCCTTCTCGGTCACTCCCCCGATCGCCGCCGGCGCAAATGATCTCTTCGAGGATGTGACCGCAAAGGCGCGGATCGACTTCGTCCAGCAGTTTTGTGACGAGCGGATCGCCAACATCCTCGAGTCCAACGGCTCCGGCATCGCCGTCTTTGACTACGACAATGATGGCTCGATGGACATCTTCCTGGCCAATCCCGGCCCGCTCAAAGGGGTGACCCACGAGAAGCCGGGGACCGAGCGCCAGCCCTGCCGCCTTTACCACAACAACCGCGACGGGACGTTCACGGATGTGACCGACAAGGCGGGCATCGGCAAAGTGGGCTACGCCGTCGCTGCCGCGGCAGCCGACTATGACGGCGACGGATTCACGGACCTCTATGTCGTCTGCGTCGGAAAGAGCTTCCTCTTCCACAACAACGGCGACGGCACGTTCACCGACGTGACCGACAAGGCGGGGGTCGGCAATGTGGGGGGAACGGGGATAGGCGCCACCTGGCTGGATGTGAACAACAGCGGCCGGCTGGATTTGTACGTGGGGAACTACCTCACGTTCAATCCCGACTACCACCTCTACTACAGCCCGACCAGCTATCCCGGCCCCCTGGCCTACAAGCCCGAGCGGGACGTGCTCTATACGAACAACGGCGACGGAACCTTCACCAACTCGAGCGAGGCGGCGGGCATCTGGGCCCTCCCCCCTCACCGGACCATGTCCGTGCTCGCGCTGGATTACAACCGGGACGGCCGCGAGGGCCTCTACATCTGCAACGACGCGACACCCAACATGCTGCTCATCAATGATGGCCACGGGCATTTCCACGACGAGGCCGCAAAGCGGGGGGTCGCGTTCAACGCGCTCGGCGAGGCGGCGGGCTCGATGACGGCCGCAATCGGCGACTGCACCGGCGACGGAATCCCCGACCTCCTGGTTTCGCGCCTGGGTTACGGTTCACTCTACGTGGGCTCGCCCCAGGGCGACAGCGTCGATCGGATGATGGCCTCGGGAATCGGCTCGCTGACGGCGCAATACGTGAGCTGGGGAACCAACTTCATCGACTTTGACAACGCCGGGAAGCTGGACGCCTTCATCGCAAACGGGGACCCCTTCCGGATGGTGGGTTGGCAAAGCCTGCTGCTGGAAAATGACGGCCAGGGCAATTTCCACAATGCCGTGGACAAGGGGGGCGCCTATTTCCGGACGCCGGTCAGGGCACGGCCAAGCGTCGTCCTGGATTTCGACAACGACGGGCGGATGGACCTGCTGGTGGGCCTGATGGGGGACCGGCCCGTCCTTCTCCACAACCGCGACGCCTCCGGCAACCATTGGATCACCCTTTCGCTCCGCGGGACCAAGAGCAACCCGGCCGGCTGGGGATCTTGGATCGAGCTGACGGCGGACGGGAAGACCTACGTCCAGGAATGCCACTGCCCCTCGGGCTTCCTGAGCCAGGGGGACCCGCGGGTCCATTTCGGGCTCGGCAAGGCGCAGGTCGTGCAGCGGATCCAGATCAAGTGGCCCAGCGGCACGGTCCAGACGATGAGCGACCTCCCGGCCGACCAGATCCTCAAGGTTACCGAACCCTCAACCCGGTGAACTCACGCACGTCCGCATTGCTCGGTGCCGCAGCCTTGCTGCTTGCGGGCTGCCACCCGGAGGCACCAGAGGGATCGCTTGTCCTGACCCAAACACCCGCTGGCGCCCCGTCTCCGGCGCCCGTCACCGTGCTGGATGCCCGGTATCCGCCGGGAAGCCGGGTTGTCCTGCTGGCCCCGCCGTATGGCGCGGACACGGTTCGCGAGCTGTCCCGCGGGCTGGTCGCCGCGGGGGACCCCTGCGTCTCCTGGGACGGCCGCTCGGTCTATTTCTCCGGCAAGAGCTCCACCGACGCGGACTGGCAAATCTACAGGGTCAGTGCGGGCGGCGGGCGCCCCGAGGTCGTGACCCGGGTCCCAGGCGGAGCGATGAATCCCGCAGTCGCAGCCCACGGAGAGCTGGTCTTTAGCTCGCCCGTCCCCAAGGCGGGCACCTTGTGGACCACCCAAGAGCCTGCTGCGCTCTACGGACAAATGCCGGGCGAGGCGCCCAGCCGGCTCACTTTCGGGTCCGACAGCGCGGTCGACGCCACGGTCCTGCGCGACGGAAGGATCCTCTACGTGACCTCGGAGGCCCGCGACACCAAGCATGCCGTTAGGCACCTGGAGTTTTTCACGGTCAACAACGACGGCACCGAGGTCACCGCCTATGCCTGCGAGGACGGAGGGGCAGACAGGATTCGGCGCCCGCGCGAGCTGGGCGACGGCCGGGTTGCCTTCCTCGCCGCGCCGGCGGAGGAACCGGGGCCCGCTGGCTGGGCGGAAAGCGTCAAGTCGGCCGCTCCATTCGCCACGCGGGGCAAGCTGTTCGCGTTCCGGAGCATCGGATGCCGCTCGGTGGAGCCGATGGGGCAAGGCGAAGTACTGGCCTGCATCGATTCGAACGTCGGAGCCGGGCGAATGATGATCGGCACGGCAAAGGTTTTTCGGGTCGCGCCCGACGCCACGGAGACGGGTGCCCCGCTCTTTGGCGATCCGAAATGGGACAATATCGAAGCCGCACCGGTCGCTGCGCGGGCCGAGCCCAATGGGCACACCTCGGCACTCAACTTGAAGGGGTCCTACGGGACCCTGTTGTGCCTGAACGTCAACTTCAGCAGCAAGCCCGCCGCGGCCGGCAACCTCGCTCCCGCAGCGCAGCTGCGCATCTTCACGTGGGAGGGTCCGGGCAAGGAGCGCACCCTGGGAGAGGTGCCGGTGGAATCGGATGGCTCCGTGATCGTTCAGCTCCCGGCGGACACTCCCCTGGGTCTCGACACCCTCGACGCCGCGGGACACGTGCTCCGGCATCAGCCCGCCGCCCTCTGGCTCCGGCCCGGCGAAAACCGGGCGTGCATTGGTTGTCACGAGCCGCGCAACCACGCCCCTCAGAACGTCCGTCCGTTGGCCACGATGCACAGGCCGGCGCACCTGGACCTCAACAGCGCAACGACCGGACCCCAGGCACCCAAACCATGAAGCTGAAACGAGTTCTTCTGCCCGCATCGTTGCTCGCTCTCGTGGGCACCGGGGCAACCTTTGGTGGGTTCACCGGCCTGCGCGCCCACGAACGCCTGAGGTCGGGCTTGCCCAAACTCGCCCTCGTGTCCTGCACCCACTGCCACCAGAGGAGCCTAAAGACGCTGCCGTGGGCCAAGCCCCGTCGCCACCACGACGCACCCGACGGCATGGCGGTTTCCCCCGACGGGAAAACCCTTTTCATCGCACTCAATGACAGGGACGAGGTCGTCGAGGCCGACGTGGCATCGCTTTCCGTGAAACGCAGGGCGAAGGTCCCGGGTGGGCCGTTTGGCCTTGCCCTCGACACCGCGGGAAAGCGCCTGTTCGTGGCCTGCCGGAACCAGGACACAGTCTCGGTCATCGACACCGCCGGCCTCAAGGTCGTTGCAAGCATCTCCGTGGGCATTCGACCGACCGACATCGCGTATTGCCAGACTCCTTCCGGTGAGCGCTTGGTCGTCCCCAATTCCGGCAGCAACGACATCTCCGTGCTCTCGGTCTTGCCGCTTCTTGAGCTGACCCGCTCGGCAGCGGGTCGCGAACCGTATGCCGTCTCGGTTTCCACGGACGGCCGCCGCGCCCATATCGCGAACCGGATGGCCGTCCACGACCAGGTCCTCAGCCAACCGGCCTCCGAAGTGACGGTCCTCGATCCGTCAACCGGGCACATCGTCAACCGGGTGGAGCTTCCTTCGGCCCATATGGCGGAAGGCGTCACCGAGGTGCCGGCTCGCGGGTGGGTTCTCAGCTCAATGATCCGGGTGCGTAACCTGGTCCCCATAACCCAGGTGAAGGATGGCTGGGTCATGTCCACCGGCATCGCCATCACCCGGGAGGACGGCGAGGCAACGCAGATTCCCTTGGACGAGGCGAACGCCTATTTTTCCGATCCCTCGGGCATCGTGGCGAGCCCGGACGGCAAGCGGGCCTACGTGGCGTCGGGTGGCGCCGACGTGGTGACAGTCCTCGACCTGGACCGGCTGGGCGCCTGGCTGGCCCGTTCCGGCGAACCCGAGCGGAGCGATGCCATTGAAAACATGGCGCTCTCCTATCGGTATGTCTCAGCCCGGATTCCGACAGGCCGCAACCCCCAGCATTTGGCACTCTCCCCGGACGGAAGCCGTCTGTTCGTCTCAGAACGGCTCGATGACCGCGTGCTGGTGGTGGACACCTCGAGCCTCAAGCCGGTAGGCAGGATTGTGCTGGGCAACGGCGGGCTCGACGACCCCGTCCGCCTCGGGGAACGAGTGTTCACAAACTCGCGCTACACGTTTCAAGGGCAATTCTCCTGCCGATCGTGCCACCCGGACGGGCACGTGGACGGGCTCTCCTATGACTTCGACGGCGCTGGCGTTGGCGACAACCTTCTCGCCAACCGCAGCCTCTGCGGCGTGGCGGGCACGGAGCCCTTCAAATGGAACGGGAAGAACCCGACATTGCAGTACCAGGACGGCCCCCGGTTTGCGCGGGTGCTGATGCGGACCGACCAGATCCCCGAGCCGCAGTTGGACCAGCTGGCGACGTTCATCACCCATTTGCCCCCGACCCGCACGCTTCCGTGGAGCCGGGTGGGCCAGCCGCTCACGCCTTCCGAGGAGCGCGGCCGAAAGCTCTTCTTCGCCACGCAGCGCACCGACGGCACGCCGATTCCCGTGGGGCGCCAGTGCCAAACCTGCCATCGCCCTCCCCTGTTCACCGACCGGTTGCTCACCTCGGTGGGCACCCGGGGAGCCCAGGATACCACCGACGTGTTCGACACGCCGCACCTGATCGGGGTTGGCGCCATGGCCCCCTACCTCCACGACGGCCGCGCGAAGACACTGGAGGAGATTTGGACCACCTATCAAAGGGACGATTTGCACGGCGTCAGCAGCTACTGGTCAAAGCAGCAACTGAACGACCTGGTCGAGTATCTAAAAACCATCTAAGCGCCCGCCATGAAAACCCAGAACTCCCCGTCAAAGCGCGCCATCGCGGCCGCCCTATCCCTGCTCGCCCTCCTGCCATTGACCCGCGGATCCGCCCGTCCGGCGACGGCGGGAGCCGAAGGATCCCCGATTTCCACGATTGTTCGGTTCGAGAATTTCGGGGAGAAAGACGGGCTGCCATCGCACAAGGTGCATAGCGTGCTGAGGGCCAAGGACGGCAGGCTGTGGCTCGGCACGAACAATGGCCTTTGCCTGCGCGAGGCGGATGGCCGGTTTCGCACCTACGGAACGAAGGACGGCCTGAGTCACCCCACCGTCCTCGGCATCGCCGAGGACACCCGGACCGGCGACCTTTGGCTCGCGACCATGCAGGGATTGACGCGCATGAGCGGCGGCAAGCTCACCGCGTTCACTCAGACCAACAGCGGGCTGCCGAACAACGTAGTCTATGGGGTGTCGGTCATCGGCGACACGGTGTGGGCGGCGACCGCAGCGGGAACCGGGGCGCTGGATCTGAAGAACAACAGCTGGAAGATCTACGATCAGAGCAACTCGGCCATGAACGAGCCCTGGTGCTACTCCGTCGCCCAGGGTGATGGGGTCGTCTACCTCGGCGTCTGGGCCGGCGGCGTTGTGGAGTTCGACCCCCGGACGGGACTATTCAAGGCCTACCGCGATCCCGACGGTGATTTTCAGATCCAACTGACGCCCGACAGCGGACCCGTCGTTGATGTCACTTCGGGAGTGGCGTACGACGCCGGCATCCTTTGGCAGTCCACCTATTTTGGGCTGTCGCGTTATGACACCAGCCGCGCCACGTGGCGGACTTGGGTGCAGGACAAGTCCCCTTTGCTCTCGAATTTTATCAACACGGTCTTCGCTCACGGCAAGGTGGCCTGGCTGGCGACCGATCGGGGCGCCTCGGTCACCGACGGCACCAACTGGGTCAACTACTCGGTCGATGAGAACGGCAGGGGTATCGTCCGGACCTATCGCCCAGGGGAGGAAACCCAAGTTCGCACCATGACGACGGCGCTTGCGGACGGCTTCGTGACTGCCATCTGGGCCGACGACCACGAGGCCTGGATCGCCACCTCCAACGGCCTGAGCCACGGCATCTTTGCGGGGCCGTCGGGTTCCCCGGCGGTCGCTTCAAACCCCTAGGCCCACCCCTTCACCAGGAGACTCCCATGAAGATCATCAACTTGTGCCTAATGGCCCTAACTGCCGCGACCCCCATTGGCGCGGTCAGCGCGGCTGCCGCGGGCGAAGCACCCGGCTCCACCCCCACGTCCTCGGAGACCCAGTCGCTGCCGCTTTCCGCTGCTGAATCATCCCGTTTCATTTACGGAACCCCAGGCGAGGAATATCCGACCAACGGCGGAATCCCGAAAGAGTTCTGGCCGTTTAGCAGCATCAAGCCGTACGAGAAATTCTTCGTCACCCGCACGCCCTTCCGGGGTCCAGGCCGGGACTACCCCCCGCCTCCGAATCTCAAATCACTCCGGATCGGCCTGATCGATTCCCCAAAGTACGGCGCAAACTGGGACCGGAGCGAGCGCACCCGGGCTGGCATCGTTCAGGCGATCGAGGAAGCGAACCGGCAACGCCTTCCCGGCGAGCTCCCGTTTGAGTTGGTCGAGCATGAGGGCGTGGCCCAATGGGGCGGCGCCGCCAATCTCGCCGCTCTCCTCGCGGACGAGAATGTCCTCGGCTACCTCGGCATGATCGACGGAACCGACGCGCACGTGGCGCTACGCGTCACGCTCAAGACCGAGATCGTGATGGTCAACACCTCCGATCCTGACCCCTCGCTGACAGAAACGCGGATTCCCTGGCTGCTCCGAGTGCTGCCCGACCAGCGGCAGGAGGAAGCCAAGCTGGTGGATTCGATCGTGAACCGGTGCGGCTGCCGGCGCATAGCCATCCTTCGCGCTGGCGACCGCTTCGCCCGGGTCGGGTCCCACATGTTCGGCGATTTCGTTAGGCGCCTGGGCTGTCCCGCCGTGCAGGAGCTGCTCTTTAGCCCGGGGGCCACCGACATCTCGTACCAGCTCGCCGCGATCAAGGAGGCGCAACCCGATGCGATATTCTTCCTTGGCGAGCCGGCCGACATTGGTCTTTTTGTCAGGAAATTCCGCGACGCGGGCGTGAAGGCGCGGTTCTTCGGCACGGACCTCTTGCTGGAGGATGAATTCCTGAAGAACGCCGGAGCCGCGTCGGAGGGCATGATGTTCACCTGCTTGTTCGATCCCGCCACCAAGGATCCCCTTTGGGTCGATTTCGTATCCCGGTTCAAGACGCGCTGGGGCCACGAACCAGACGTCTACGCCGCCTATGCTTACGACGGCGCCCAGATCATGCTCAGCGCAATCCGACGGGCAGGTCCAAACCGCTGGCGCATTCGCGATCTCGTGTGCAACCTGGATTACTACAGGGGCGTCACCGGCTGGATGCGATTCGACGGCACCGGTTCCAACATCGCCCCGGTGCGCATGGTGCGATATGAGCAAGGACGGCCTGTCTTCGAGGCCGAGCCGGAGTTCGCGCCCCCGGTTGCGCGGCACCTCTAGCCCTCCGGCCGTGTCCCACGGATCGCGCAACCTGTTCGCTTGGCTCCTGCTCGCCGCATTGGCAGACGCCAGCGGGATTCCCGACGTGAAGCTGGGGCTTGTTGCCCCTCCTTCGGAAGCCAATGCGGTCAGTTTCCAGCGCGGCGTGCAGCTGGCCGTTGCCAACGCTAACGAAGCCGGAGAGGCCCAGGTCGCCCTGGAAGTGAGGAGCCAGGACGGGCAGTGGGGGTCCTCAGGAAACGATGCGGTGCAGCTTGTCTCCGACCTCCGCGCCGATGCGATCATCTCGCCGTCGGACGGGGCGACAAACCACCTGATCCTCCAGGTTTCCGGACGCACCCAGGTTCCGGTTGCCAGCCTTTGCTCCGACTCGTCGGTCACCTCAACCGGGGTCATCTGGGCCGTGCGCGTGGTTCCGCGGACTGACCAGGAGGCCGAGGCCCTGTTCGCATCGGCAAGCCGGCCAGACCAATCCGCGCCCACATGGTGGGCGGTGGTCCCGAAGGGACGGCCTGGGCGCGCGGTTCGCCACGACCTCGAAGTGGCGGCGCGGGTCACCGGAACCCACCTGGAGCAGATCCTGGACGCCCTTGAAGCGAAAACTGACCCCGAGGCCCAGGTTCACCTGATCGTCGCGGCCGCTCCAGACGGCGTGCTCACGTGGCTGGCGCCCTTGCAGGCGGGGAAGCTTGCAGCCGCGTTGCGGGCGGCCGGCTACAAGGGCCAACTTGCCGGCCCCAGCCCGCTTGATTCTCCGGAATTCTTCTCAGCCGCGGGTTCAGCCGCCGACGGGGTGCGGATTACCCTCTTCCGGGTGGATCCAGATTTTCGCAGCCGAGCTGAGGGGTTTGAAGGGCAATTTCGCAAGCGCTTCGATTCGACGCCGGATTTTGCGGCAACTGCGGCGTATGATGCCGCGCGAGTCCTGATCGAGGCCCTTCGCCGCGGCAAGCAAGACGCGGGCTATCGCCAATTCCCCGTCACCCTCCCCGTAGCCGGAGCCAAGGGCGATCTCCATTTTGACAATCTCGGCAACCGAACTGACGCTCTGCAAGTAATGACCTGCAAACAGGGATGCTTCATCCCCCTCCTTGCCGGCGAAACAAAATCGTGAAACCAAAAACCTGGGTCACTCTGCCGGCCGCAATCTCCATTTTTGTGATGCTGGTTCTTCTCGCATTGCGCACAGAGGGTGCCGATTCGAATCCCGCCAAGGGCGCATCCGCTGAACCTGCGCTGCCCCCGCCTTCCAACGGAGCCATAAGCCCGCAGGATCAGGCGGATGCCTTGCACTTCGTCATCGCGGCCGACCGGGAGGGGCTATGCCGCCTCTATTCCACCCATAGGCCGGCGGATGCGAACTCCACCGGAAGGCGGGGCAGCGATTGGCCGTGCCCATCGGTTTCACTCAGGGACGCCTGCGAGTCGATCCAGAGCCTGGGTGCCGAGTTCAGCTACGCCCTGCGCTCATTGTCCCCCCTGGAGTCCCGAAACAGCCCCCAAACGGAGCTGGAGCAGACGGGGCTAGCTTTCATCGCTAGCCATCCAGGCGAGAATTACTACGGCAAGGAAATGCTGGGCGGCCGCCGCTACTTCACGGCCGTGTACCCCGACCTGCCGGCGGCGGAAAGCTGCGTCGAGTGCCACAACCGGAACTCAGGAACCCCCTCTCGGACCCACAAGCCTGGCGACGCCTTGGGCGGTGTGGTTGTGCGGGTCCCGCTGGAGTTCTGAGGAAAGGGTGGCTCCGGGGGCGACGGATTCCCTGGAGGGAATAGCGGATTTTCGCTGGGGTGACTGTATTTTCCTGTTGCTGAACAGGATCTTACACAATCGCGGCCCGCAGGTCGCCTCGGTGATTTACCGGAAAAAATGGTCGGGCCGGAGAGATTCGAACTCTCGACCTCTTGCACCCCATGCAAGCGCGCTACCAGGCTACGCTACGGCCCGAACAAGAGAAAGGTCAGCAAGACCCACCCCTCGGATTGAAGCAAGAGCAAATCATGCACGTGTGGCCATTGCACCCCCGGGCCGTGCAATGCTCCCTTCCGAAATAGATCATCCTCAGGTGCAACCTGTTCCATTCGGCCTCGGGAAACTGCTCCTTCAGGTCGCGCTCGGTCTCCACGACATTTCTTGCCTTGGAAAGGCGCCAGCGTCTCGCAAGCCGGTGGATATGGGTGTCGACGGGAAACGCGGGGACGCCGAACGCCTGGCACATCACGACGCTTGCCGTCTTGTGCCCCACGCCAGGGAGTTCCTCCAACTCCTCGAACGACCTCGGCACGTTGCCGCCGTGCTTCTCGACAATGATTCGCGACAGCCCGGATATCGCCTTGGCCTTCTGCGGCGAGAGGCCGCAGGGCCTGATGATCGCCTGGATTTCAGCAACGGGCACCCCGGTCATCTTCTCGGGAGTGTCAGCAAGGCGGAAGAGGGCCGGTGTCACCTCGTTGACCCGTTTGTCGGTGCACTGCGCGGAAAGCACCACGGCCACGAGCAGCGTGTAAGCGTCCTTGTGGGCCAGCGGGATGGGCGTTTCCGGGTAAAGCTCGGCCAGCTTTCCCGAGACAAAGGCAGCCCGAGCCTCCCGGGTTGAGAAGGTCTTCTGTCGCATCGGGCCAACCTGATAGGCGATATTGGCCAAAGATTCAAACAACTCGGTCGGTTTGTCCAAATCTCGGTTGCGCGCAGTGCGGGTGCTCCTACCCTTTCAGCCGCATGCCCTCGCACAGCGACCTAGCGCATCCCAACGACACATTCGCCCGACGCCATCTGGGTGACAACGCCGCCGACACGGCCGCGATGCTCGGGGAGCTCGGGTTCCCCAGCATCGACGCCCTTATCGATGCCGCGGTTCCCCCGCACATCAGGCGCGGGGCCCTGAAGCTGCCCGAGGCGGCCGGGGAAAGCGCGGCCCTTGCCGAGCTGCGCTCGATCGCCGCCGACAACCGCGTGTTCCGCAACTTCATCGGGCTCGGCTACTACGACACGCTGGTGCCCGGGGTGATCCAGAGGACCATCTTTGAGAACCCCGCCTGGTACACCGCCTATACGCCCTACCAGGCTGAGATTTCCCAGGGCCGCCTCGAGGCCCTCCTGAACTTCCAGACGCTCGTGTGCGACCTGACGGGCCTTGAGATCGCGAACGCGTCGATGCTCGACGAGGGCACCGCAGCCGCCGAGGCCATGATGATGTGCCACCGGCTGAAGGAATCCGACGCCTCGTCAAGCCCCACCTTCTTCGTCTCCGACGCCTGCCACCCCCAGACCCTCGACATCGTGAGGACCCGGGCGAAGCCGCTGGGGATCGAGGTCGTCACCGGGGACCACCGCTCCCACCCAGTCGCCTCGGGCTGCTTCGGCGTCCTGGTCCAGTACCCGGACACGTACGGCTCCATCCATGACTTTGCGGGATTCTTCGCGAAGGCCCACGCGGCGGGAGCCTTCTGCATCGTCGCCACCGACCTCCTGGCGCTCACGCTCCTGAAGCCGCCCGGCGAGTTCGGGGCGGACGTCGCCGTGGGCTCGGCCCAGCGGTTCGGGGTGCCCGTGGGCTACGGCGGCCCCCATGCCGGCTTTCTCGCCACCAAGGATGCCTTCAAGCGCCAGATGCCCGGCCGCCTGGTGGGTGTCTCCAAGGACGCCCAAGGCAACCCGGCCATGCGGCTGGCGCTCGGCACCCGCGAGCAGCATATCCGGCGCGACAAGGCGACCTCCAACATCTGCACGGCCCAGGTCCTTCTCGCGGTGATGGCGTCCATGTACGCCGTCTACCACGGCCCCGAGGGCCTCAGGAAGATCGCGCGGCGCACGAAGTTCCTGGCCGAGCTCCTTGCCTCGGGCCTTCGCTCGGCGGGCGCCAAGCTCCCCGCCGAGCCCTTCTTTGACACGCTCTCCGTCGGCAACGTCGCACCGGACCGGGTGCTTGCCGCCGGCGAGGCGAAGGGCCTTAACCTGCGGCGAATCGACAGCGGCCACGTGGGGATCTCCCTCGACGAGGCCACGACCCTCGAGGACGTGAAGCTCCTCCTCGGGCTTTTCGGAGCCGTCCCCCTGCCCGACGCAGGCTCGGTCAACCCCGATTTCCCGGGTTACCTGGCGCGCACCAGCCCCTTCCTAAAGGCCTCGGTCTTTGCCAGCTATCACACCGAGCACGAGATGCTCCGGTACATCAAGAGGCTCGAGTCGAAGGACCTGACGCTTTGCCAGTCGATGATCTCCCTCGGCTCCTGCACCATGAAGCTGAACGCCACGAGCGAGATGCTCCCGGTCTCATGGCCCGAGTTCTCGCGGCTGCACCCCTTTGCCCCCACCGAGCAGACCCGCGGCTACCGCCGCCTGTTCAAGGACCTCGAGGCGTGGCTGTGCGAGATCACGGGCTTTGCCGCGGTCTCGCTCCAGCCCAACGCGGGATCGCAGGGCGAGTACGCTGGGCTGCTGGTCGTCCGGGCCTACCACGAGTCGCGCGGCGAGGGGCGGCGCAACGTGTGCCTGATCCCCACGAGCGCCCACGGCACGAACCCCGCGAGCGCCACCATGTGCGGCTACCAGGTTGTGCCTGTACTCTGCGACGCCCAGGGCAACATCGACGTTCCCGACCTGAAGGCCAAGGCGGAGGCCCACTCCTCCGACCTAGCGGCGCTCATGGTCACGTACCCGTCGACCCACGGCGTGTTTGAGAGCTCAATCAAGGACATCTGCGCAATCGTGCACGCGCATGGGGGCCAGGTCTACATGGACGGGGCCAACATGAACGCCCAGGTCGGGCTCACCTCGCCGGGGAGCATCGGGGCGGACGTGTGCCACCTGAACCTGCACAAGACCTTTTGCATCCCCCACGGCGGCGGCGGCCCGGGCGTGGGCCCCATCGGCGTGGCGGCGCACCTGGCGCCTTTCCTTCCCGGCCACGCGGTCGTATCGCCCTACGCGCAGGGCTCGGCGCAAGGCCA
>CAITBM010000141.1 GCA_903890485.1 uncultured Opitutaceae bacterium
CACGACGCCGATCGGCGCCCTCGGCAAGGTGACGCAGATCACCTTCGGCGCGCTCAACCCGCACAACATGAACATCAACCTGATGAGCGCCAACATCACCTCCGGTGCGGCTGCGGCCTCGGCGGATCTGCTCACCGACCTGAAGAGCGGCTACCTCCTGGGGGCAAACCCGAGGAAGCAGTTCCTGGCGCAGTTCTTCGGGATCTTCACCGGAACGGCAGTCACGGTCCTCGCCTACCGCATCATGGTGCCCACCGCCTCCGTCCTCGGCTCCGACAAGTTCCCGGCCCCGGCCGCGCAGACCTGGCGGGTCGTGGCGCTTGCGCTCAGCAACGGCTTTGACGCCCTCAACAAGTTAAACATCTGGTCCATCGTGATCGGTGGGGCCGTCGGCGCCCTGCTAACGCTGCTGCCCCTCTGGATGCCCAAGCACGCGAAGTGGATTCCCTCAGCCTCGGGCGTCGGCCTCTCCTGGACCTTCCACTGGTACTACGGCCTCCTCTTCTTCATCGGGGCCTTCATCGCGTGGATCCTTGAGAAGAAGTCCCCCGAGAAGGCCACCCTTTACAATTTCCCGGTGGCGGCGGGCCTTATCGCAGGGGGCTCCCTGATGGGCGTCGCGCTCATCTTCTGGGAGAACATCCCGATCGTCTACCACCAGCTGATGGGGGGGTGAGCCCACCTGGGGGGCCTCAGGCGTCCAGCCGCTTCACGTCCTTCACCGACCACTTGGTGACCGTGAGCCCGCGGGCGGCCCGGGCGCTCAGCGGCACCGCCTTCAGGTCGAAGTCGAACTCCCGGACGCGGGCCTTGCTTCGGCCATCGAGCGAGATGTGGAGCGCCTTTGGCATGGCCTTCTCGGTCGGGCTCACGTCCAGGTAGACGACCCGGGAGCCGTCGGACTTCACCAGCGGGTAGAGCTTGTCGCGGGTGACCCCCCCGATCTGGAAGCGCTTTGCGAACGCCTTTCCGCTCGCCCCGTCCTGGTAGACCATGGTGTAGAACGACGTGTCGCCGTCCTTGGGGAAAACGGTGCAGTGGAGGATGCCCAGGCCCATGAACGTCTTGTCCGCGACCTTGGACACCTTCATCGAGCCGTCGACCATGATGCACAGGACGCTGTCCAGGATGGTGCACTCGGTGACGAACTCGTGCTGGCGCCAGTTGAGCCCGATGAAGCCCTCCTCCCGGTTCACGTAGAGGCGCTGGTTAGCCGAGACCACCTCAGCCGCGCTGATCTGCTCGATCTCGTCGTACTCGGTCCTGCGCTTCACGCCCTTGCCGTACTTCTCCTGGAGCATCTCGAACCACTTGACCGCGTAGGCCGTCAGGTTCTTGAGGTCGTGCTTCACGCCCTTCATCTCCTCCTCGACCTTCTTCAACTTCTCGTCGGCCTCGAAGCGGTTGTAGGCGGAGATGCGCTTGATCCGGATCTCGGTCAGCCGGACGATGTCCTCGTCGACGACCTCGCGGCGCAGCTGCTTGACGAAGGGCTTTAGCCCCTCCCGGATCTCCAGGAGGACGTTGTCCCAGGTCTTCGACTTCTCGATCCTGCGGTAGATCCTCTCCTCGATGAATATCCTGTCGAGCGAGTCCCAGTGCCACTGCTGCTCGAGCTCCTCCTGTCGGATCAGCAGCTCCTTCTTCAGGAGCTCGACCGTCTTGTTCACGCTCCGCTTGAGGATCTCGCGGACCCCGAGGAAGACGGGCTTCTCCTCGTCGATCACGCAGGCCGAGGGGGAGATCGCCACCTGGCACGCCGTGAAGACGCACAGCTGCTGGATCACCTTCTCGGGCTCTCCGCCCTGGGGCAGGTGGACCAGGATCTCGACCTTGTCGGCCGTGTTGTCGTCCACGCGCTTGATCTTGATCTTGCCCTTGGCGTTGGCAGCCAGGATCGACTCGATCACCGACTCGGTCGTGGCCCCATAGGGAAGCTCCGTGATCGCGAGAAGCACCTTGCTCCTCTGCTCGATCCGGGCGCGGATCTTCACCTTCCCCCCGCGCTCGCCGTCGTTGTACTCGGAGAAGTCGGCGATGCCGCCCGTCGGGAAGTCCGGGAAGATTCGGAAGGTCTTCCCCTGCAGGTGGTTTAGGGCCGCCCGGCACAGGTCGTTGAAGTTGTGGGGCAGGATCTTCGTCGAGAGCCCGACGGCGATTCCCTCCGCGCCCTCCAGGAGGACGATCGGGAACTTGGCGGGGAGCGTGATCGGCTCCCGGGCGCGCCCGTCGTAGCTGAGCTGCCACGGGGTCGTCTTCGGGTTGAAGAG
>CAITBM010000142.1 GCA_903890485.1 uncultured Opitutaceae bacterium
CTGTGCAAGATATTTACCCATTAATACTAACAAAACCGAGATCCAACACATGTCATGGATAGTCTACACTCGAAATTCCCCAACCTTCCGACCCTCGACTCCGAGCCGACCCCCTCATTTCCCCGGTGGCGCCTCAGTTGGCGTCCGTGAAGAAATCATCGCGGACCGCGCTCGAAATCTCATTGCCCTTCGGGTGGCTGCCATTGCGGGCCAGCACGGGGCGGATAGCCGGTCCCGGCGACCGTCCCTTTGAGCCGCTCGACGGCGTTTCGGCCCTTGGCTCCGAGGCCCGCCCCTGCTTGGCGGAGGCTCCCTCGTACCCGGAACTTCCGGCGCCGCCCACCAGGCCCTGGAGCGACTCAACTGAGGAGCGCAGGGTATGCGCCTGGGCGTTCAGCTCCTCGGCGGCCGCGGCGGTTTCCTCGGCTCCCGAGGCGTTCTTCTGGGTGATCACGTCCATGCGGGCGACCGCTTCGTTGAGGTGGCCCACGCCCTCACTCTCCTCGCGCGAGGCGGCTGCGACCTCTGCCGCGAGCTTGGTCACCTTACCGACGATCGTGGTGTTCTGGGCAATCAGCTTCGAAACTTCCGCGTAGAGCTTGAGCGTGTCGCCCGTCTTCTCGGAGGAGCGCTCGATCAGCTGCTGCGTCTACTTGGCGGCGTGGGCGCTTCGCTGGGCGAGGTTGCGCACCTCTTCGGCAACGACGGCAAATCCCATCCCGGCCTCGCCGGCCCTCGCCGCCTCGACCGCGGCGTTGAGCGCCAGGATGTTCGTCTGGAAGGCTATCTCGTCGATCGTCTTCACGATCTTCGCGGTCTCGTGGCTGGCCTGGCTGGCCTCGGTGACCGTCTTTTCCATGGAGGCCATGCGCTCGTTGATTTGCTTCAGGTTCTTGCCCGCCTCGTCGGTCATCAGGGTGTTCACCTGGGCGGAGGACTCGGCATTGCGCTTGGCCATGCTGGACATCTCCTCAAGGGAGGCGCCCGTCTCCTCGAGCGAGGCCGCCTGCTCGCTTGCACCCTGAGCCAGCGTCTGGCTGGCCTCGGAAACCTGCTCCGCGGCTGCCGTGACGTGGTCCGCAGCCGCCCTGAGCTCGGCAGCCAGGATCCGGAAGGGAGCGGGCATGCTGCGCATGAAGGCAACCAGGGCGATCAAGATGATGACGCCCGCTCCGGTCCCCCCCACGAGGATGGCGAGCCGGGTGCGCCTGACGATGAGGGTCATCTGGGCGATGTTGGCGTGCGCGCGCTCCTCGGATGCCGCCTGGATGTCCCCAACGATCACGTCGATTGCGGATGTGGCGGGCCAGTCGATGCCCTTCACGAGCTTGTCCACCACCTTGCCGCTGCTCTCCTTGGACTGGTCGAACTGAGCCAGGGCGGCCCGGTATTTGACCCCCAGGGACTCGTGTTCCTGGATGGCCCCGGCGACCTTGTCGACGGGAAGGCCCAGTTTTCCGAGGACGCCCGACAGGTCGTGGAGGTTGGACTGCGTCGCCGCCTCCTCGGCGTCAAAGGCCTTGCGGTATTTGGCGAAGCTCTCGGGATCATTGCCCCTCAGGAGGATGTCCTTCCACTCCTGGACCTCCTTCTTGAAATTGACCTGGGCGCTTCGCGCGAGGTTGACCCCCTCAATGAGGAGCCGCCCCTCGCTCTGCGCCGCGAGGGAGACCGTGGAGAGCTTGGCGAGGCTGAACCAGCCGAGGGCGGCCAGGCCGACCAAGCCGGCGCACACGGTTGCCGAGACCCAGATGAATTTTGTCCGGAGGTTAAGGTGCTTCTTTGCTTTTGATGCCATGATCTTGGGTCCTGCTGTTGAAAGGGGTACCCCTGTAGCCGGCACTTCCTACGCAGAATTAACCCCTCCACTACGCTTTTCTTGCCAATACC
>CAITBM010000143.1 GCA_903890485.1 uncultured Opitutaceae bacterium
CGAATGCCGCCGCGCCCCTGGCGCGCGGCTAGTGGCCGGCCGTCAGGGGGGGTCGCCGGAAGGCCTGCTGGACGAAAAGGCACAGGTTGTTTTTCCATTCCGCCGGGTCGTGCGCGTGGAAAACGCATCGTGACCGTAGAACTGGTGCGTTTGGTTAGCGTTGCTTTCATACATTCGGAATCAAATCCACGCGAAATCCCGGAGCGACTGAACTAGAGGCGGAAAATTGCTCCAGTTTCCAATTCTAGAGTTTAGTGGCCGCGAGTGCCGATATAAGAGGGATGTCGGCAGGTGCGAAAGGAAGCTTGGATAGTTCAGACGGTGTGTCCCAAATAACTTGGGCATGGAAATTTAAGCGAATGTCCAGCGAACGTGGGAAAGCCCAATATGCTCGCAGAAGGATTTCGCCTTTCGAGTAATTGTACCGGCTTTCGCCGAAAAAGTCGCCAATGTCCGTGTCGATTCCAAGCTCCTCCTTAAGCTCCCTAGCAAGGCACTCATGTTCGGTTTCGTCAGCTTCCAGCTTGCCTCCAGGGAATTCCCAAAGGCCCGCGAGCGCGTCAGTGTCTGGGCGTCGTGCAGCTAAGATTCGCCCGTTTGCAATCAAGAGAGCAGCGATTACTACTGGTGAGCCCATAATGACCTAAGATATTCTTCGGCAGAGAAATACGTGATTTCTATGATATTCGAGATAACGTTTCTGGCCCTCTGTAAAATGCCCAACATTTACTGGCGATAGTGTTTCCACGCCCATTTTTTGGAGAGATGGAAGATCTGCAACTGGGGCGATGACCAGCCTCCCATTATCTTCAAATGAGATGAAACCGCGGTCAAAGAGATGATCAATGGAAGGCGTCAACAGTAGGCCGTTCTCGCCATCAAGGCGCTCTGGATTCGAGCTATCCCTCCAAGGACGACAGTGGCTAGCCCTCAAATGCTCAATTCGATTAACCCGAGTTACGCGACAACAGTCTTCTAGCTTGAGAACCCGTTTCTTGAAGAGACCTTGACCTTTCCGAGCCTGGACGAGTGCTAACCGTTCGGTCTCGGGGATCTTGTCGTCTCCCTGTATCTCTTCCTGTAGATGTAGCTCCCATTGTGCAACCGCTGGGAGCGTATCGATTACACCCGGATCTTCATTCACCAGCTGCGGCTGGTTTGAGGCCATTGCCTGGTCAAATTCGTAGCCGATCAGCATCCCAAGCAAACGAGCCATATCCTCAGGTATTTCAGCAAGATACACAACTTCCTTTCCATCTCCGGTTGTTCGGAGCGGGGATCCTTCTGAGGGGAGCAGAGGGCGAATACGATCGATGTGATCCTTCGGGCGAATTTTTTGAGTAAGGGTCGCGAATGCTACGTCGACCTTCCACCCGATGAGATTCCAATAGGAACCTGCTGTTCCGAAGACGCCCGGCTTTGGGCATTCGTAACAGTAGCCGCGTGCAATTCCGATGGCCTGGATTTTTGTTTTTACGAACGAAAAAATCAAATCTCCTGGAGCGACCTCCCGCATATTTTCGTAATAGCGGTTGAATCGATCGCCATGGCGACCTCGGCTCGCCTTTGGCGACCAAAGGAATCCACCGGAAATCTCTTGTTTGGCTGTTTGGTTTTGATTGACCCACCAAAAACGCACTTAGGGATTCTCGGTGAACTCGGGTGCGGTGTCCAGGTTCTCCTCCCTACCTTTGCGTGGGCCACTCAATAGGGCGAATTTTCGCCAAGAATCCGGAAACCAGCACAATTTCAAAATTCCGGGCAGTTCGGGCAGTAGGCATACCGATGTACCAGTCTCCCAAAAATCCTTTAAAAACCTGGGTCACCCGAAATGACCACCCCGATTTTTAAAATCTCTCCTGATTTTATAAAAACTAACCTGGTAATTTAAAAACTTAGGTGAACTTCTCCAGAAACCTTGGCTCCGGCCTATTTGAGTGCGTTCGTGACGACCGAAGGGGACAGGATCTCGGGGAGGATGACCGGATCCGGACGGCCGGGAAGCCAGATGAGGTTAAAGGGCACGGCGGCGCGGTGGTACTTCGCCAATTCCGCGGTGATCTGCGGGTCCTTGTTGGTCCAGTCTCCCCGAAGGGTCGCAATGTGCCGTTCCGCGAAGAGGTGGAGCACATCGGCCGAGTGGAACACGAGGCGCTTGTTGGCCTGGCAGGTCGCACACCAGCGCGCCGTGAAGTCCACGTAGACGATCCGGTTCTCAGACCGGAGCTTCTCGACGGACTCGGGGCTCCATTTTTCCCAGACGATGTCGCCGGGCGCCGCGGCCACGGGCCATCCCGTCCAGGCCCCGAGTGCCAGGAGGACGACGCAGGCCACGGTCCCAAACCGGGCCCTGCCCGGGGAGGCCCCCGGGGCGTTCCACCGGCCGTAGGTCCAGACCGCGAGCGCGACCAGGACGAGCCCGAAGAGGGCCGCGAGGAGGCCGTTCTCGGGCAGCTGGCCGGCCATGACCCAGACCAGGTAGGCGACCGTGGCGTAGAGGGGGAACGCCATCGCCTGCTTGAAGGTTTCCATCCAGGCGCCCGGCCGGGGCAGCACCTTGACCGCGGCAGGGAAGGCCGAGAGGAGCAGGTAGGGCGTCGACAGTCCAATCGCGATCACGGTGAAGATTGTGAAGGATTCCAGGGTCGAGAGGGCGAGCGCGGCGCCGAGCGCCGGGGCAAGGAAGGGTGCGGCGCACGGGGTGGCGGCCACGGTCGCCAGGGCGCCCGTCAGGAACGAGCCGAGGAGTCCCGACTTGGACTGGAGACCGGACCCGATCCCGGTCGCCGTGAGCCCGAACTCAAAGACGCCGCTCATGTTGAGGGCAAAGGCCAGCATCGCCGCCGCCAGGCCAAAGACAAAGGTGGGCGACTGGAGCTGGAATCCCCAGCCGAGCTGGCTTCCTCCCGCCCGAAGGACCGCGAGGATGCCGGCCAATACCCAGAACGACAGGAGGACCCCCGAGGTGAAGACCAGGCCGTGAAGCGTGACCTTTTTCCTGTCGGAGCCGGCCTGGTTCACAAAGCCGAGGATCTTGATCCCCAGGACCGGGAAGACGCACGGCATCAGGTTGAGGATCAGTCCCCCGACAAAGGCCAGGGCCAGGGTGCCGATGAAGCCGCCCGCGGCGGCGGGCGGCGCGGCGGGCGCAGGAGCCACGACCACCGGCAGGTCGTCAAAGGTCAAGCTGACCTTGAGCCCGGGCAGGGAGCCGTCGGCGCGCCATCCCTTCTGGGACGTGGCGACCCCCTTCAGGCGCTGGGCGTCGTTGGGGCCGTCGGAGGCGATGGGAAGCGTGAGGGTGAAGCCGCCCTTGCCGTCGCTCTCGACCTTCTGGGGCTGGTCGCTTGCGATGGTGCCGTCCTCGGAGAAGAAATGGAGCGCTTCGGGCCCGGGATGGGATGACCCCTCCCTGGGGGTGAGGCGGAGCACCGCCTCCTTCGCGCCCCGGGTGGCGGAGATCTGCCACGACGGATCGGCAACGGGCAGTTCCGCGATTACCGAGCGCAGCCGCGTCCCGTAGGTCGGGTCGGCCCCGGGGGCCTCCGCCGCCACGGGGAGGGAGAGGGAGAGCTTGGCGCTTCCCGGGACGCACTCGTCCTTGCACATGAGCCAGTCGGCCGACGCCGCCAGGTCGACCCGGGTCCCGGGCTTGAGGTCCTTGGGCGGCGTGAGGGTGACGGGGAGCAGCACGTCGCCGTCGTAGCCGTTTCCGATCACGTTGCCCCGCGTGTCGGAGAGGACGATCGGGGCGGGCCAGGCGATGTCGCTGGCCGTCCATCCTGGGGGAAGGGACCACTTGATCGTCGTCGGCAGCCCGGTGCCGGGGTTCACCCAGTAGGTGTGCCAGTGTTCCGCGTGCACCAGGTGAAGGGCCACCGGAAAGGGGGTGCCGGGCTGGACGGAGGCGTCCGCCGAGACCAGGGACGCGGTCACCTGGGCCCGGCCGGTCCGCGGCGAGGCGAGGAGCGCGAGGGCTGCAAGCAGGACAAGGGCTGGCGTTCGCTTCATAGGGTACAGTTCCTCGCGGAATGCGCAGTGTGCCGCCTACGGCCGCGCCTGCAAGCGCTCAGCCGCCCTTGGCCCCTGCACTGATCCACCTCTCGACCATCTGGATCTCCTCCGGGGTGAGGGGCTTGTCCCCGTCGCTCGGCATGGAGTCGTCGTCCGTGGACGGCAGGTGGACCCGCCGGATCAAATCGCTCTTCTTGAGGTTGCCCGGGACCACCGCCGGGCCGTCGTCGCCCCCCTTCATGAGCTGCTCGTAGGAGTCCATCCTCAGGCCTCCCTTGTGCTTCTCCGGCCTGTGGCAGGAGACGCAGCTCCGCTGGAAGAGCGGCTCCACGTGCACGGAATAGAAAGCCGGGTTGTCGGGATTGACGCTGCGAAGGCCCGCCTTCGGGGCCGGCACTTTCGCCGACTTCCCGGCGGCGACCGGACCAACTGCGGCAGGGGGAAGGCCGAGCACGGTCCTCAGTCCCGCCGGCATGGTGTCCGTCAGGAACCCGTCCCCGTGTGAAATCGAGCCTCCCAGGTGCGCGGTCCATATCAGCAGGCCGAGCGCAGCCGCAAGGAGGGTGGGGTAGGCGGCGGGGAGCCGGGATCGGGTGAGGGATGCCGCCGCGCAGGCGGCGCTGAACAGGACCCCCGCCCAGAGGTGCTGGGTGACGTCGCGTCCGCGGTAGCCCCCGCTCCAGGCAAGGAGCCACCCGTCAAATGCCGCAAGGAAAGCCGCGGCGCAGGTAAGGACGAGGATCCAGCCCGCCGCGGCGCGCAGGTGGGACCAGCCGGGGCGGCGCCCGGCAAGCTCAAGCAGCGGGACCAGGACCATGAAGGCCACCGGGCCGTGGACCAGGAGAGGGTGGAACCGGCCGATGAACTGGCCGAGCCCGGAGTGCTCGCTGCCGTCCGGGGCAACGCGCTTGGCGAGGACCACGAGCGCCGCCCAAAGGGCCGCCCAGAGGAACACGGCAGATCCCGCAGGCGGGCTGGGCCGCTCCGGGGGCGTGGGGTCGTCGGGTCGGGCGCTCGGCATGAGGTCGGCTGACGATGGTTCACCCTTTCGTGGGGAGGCAAACCAACAAGTGCCTGACCGCGCTTGCACGCCGGGCCCCCATGGGCCAACGTTCCGCGCTTTCCGGAAACCCTCCCCATGGCCCACGCGGAAACTTCCCTGCTGGTAAGGACCTTTCGCATCGCCTCGTGGACAGCCATCAGCGCCGCGGGTGCCGGAAGTATTGCCGTCCTGGCCCTGTCCCGCGGGGAGGAGGTGAGCGCCCTCTGGATGGTCGCCGCCGCCACGTGCGTCTTTGCCGTCGCGTATCGTTTTCATTCGGCGTGGCTTATGGCGAAGGTTCTCATGATCGATGAATTTCGGGCCACGCCGTCCGAGACGCACTCCGATGGTAAGGATTTCGTAAGAACGAACCGGTGGGTCGTTTTCGGCCACCACTTCGCCGCCATCGCCGGTCCCGGGCCCCTGGTCGGGCCCGTGCTCGCGGCCCAGTTTGGGTACCTCCCGGGGCTCCTGTGGATCCTGGTGGGCGCCGTCTTCGGGGGCGCCGTGCACGACAGCGTCATCCTCTTTTGCTCGGTGAGGCGCGGCGGCCGCTCCCTGGGAAGCATGGTCCGCGACGAGGTCGGCCCCTTCGCGGGCCTGGTGGCCCTCGTGAGCATCACGGCCATCTCGGTCGTCCTCCTGGCCGTGCTGGCGCTCGTCGTGGTGAACGCGCTCGCCGAGTCCCCGTGGGGAGTCTTCACGATCGCCGCCACGATGCCGGTTGCCCTCGCCATGGGCTTGGCGCTCCGCTCCGGAGGCCACAACCGAAGGATCCTGGGCTGGGTGACCGCGGCGGGGATCCTTGCGCTTGTTGCTGCCGCCTGGGGCGGGCAGTTCGTCGCGGGCACCCGCCTGGAGGCCCTCCTCACCCTCAAGGGAACGACGCTCGCCTGGTGGGTCATGGGCTACGGGCTCGTCGCCTCCGTGGTCCCGGTCTGGCTCCTCCTGGCCCCGCGGGACTACCTGAGCACGTTCATGAAGATCGGGACCGTGGCGGCCTTGGGGATCGCGATCGGTGTCCTCGGTCCGCACCTGAGGATGCCCGCCCTCACGCGCTTCGTGGACGGCACGGGCCCCGTGTTCGCGGGCCCCGTCTTCCCGTTCTGCTTCATCACGATCGCTTGCGCCGCGGTGTCCGGGTTCCACGCGATCGTCTCCTCGGGCACGACCCCCAAGCTCCTGGCCGCCGAGCGCGACATCCGGACGATCGGCTACGGCGCGATGCTGACCGAGATGTGCGTCGGGGTGATGGCGATCATCGCGGCGTGCGCCCTGGAGCCCGGCCAGTACTTCGCGATCAACATGAAGGGAGAGGCGCTCAGCGTCACCGCGCACATTTCCGCGCTCGGTTTCGCGGTCACCCCGGCGGACATGGCCCACCTGGCCGAGAGCGTGGGCGAAAAGACGATGATCGGACGGGCGGGCGGCGCCCCGACCTTCGCCCTCGGCATGGCGCGGATGCTTTCCGGCGCGTTCAGGGGCGGGGCCGCGCTCGCGGTCTGGTACCACTTTGCGATCATGTTCGAGGCGCTTTTCATCCTGACGACGATCGACGCGGGGACCCGCATCGGCCGGTTCCTGGTCCAGGACCTCCTGGGCCTCGCCTGGAAGCCCCTGGGCGACACCCGGTCGCTGGCGGGCAACCTCGGCGCGACCGTCCTCTTCGTCGGCGCGTGGGGCTGGTTCCTCTACCAGGGGGTCGTCGACCCCCTGGGGGGCATCAACTCGCTCTGGCCTATCTTCGGGGTGGCAAACCAGCTCCTGGCCGTGATCGCCCTGGCGCTCGGAACCACGGTCCTGATCAAGATGGGCCGCGCCCGCTACCTGTGGGTGACGGCCGTCCCCCTCGCCTGGCTCCTCAGTGTCACGATGACCGCGGGATGGATGAAGATCTTCAGCCCCGACCCGCGCCTGGGCTTCCTCGCGGCGGCCAACGCGGCAACCAACCCCCGACTCGCGTTCAACGCACATGTGGACGCCGCCGTCACCGGGGCATTCCTGCTCCTCACCGTGGTCGTCGTCCTGGCGAACGCCCGCGTGTGGGCGCTCCTCCTCGCGGGCAGGCTAAAGCCCGACCTTCGCGAGGAGCCGTTCGTCCCGTCGAGCGCCGCAGATCAGACCTCGTAAGCCGGGAGGACCTTGTCCACCCGAACCTTGTCGAGGCGAGCGTACGTGGGCACCCCGGCATCGTGCGGAAGCACGACCTCGCCCTGGATCAGGGGCTGGGCATAGCGCAGGAACTGGAAGTTCATGCTGACCAGGTCCTCGTTGATCCACTCGCGGGGAAGCTTCTTGGTGCCGTTGGCGATCTCGCTCAGGGGGGCAAGGCCGGTCTCGACGGTGTAGTGCTCGGTATCGCCGCGCACGAGGGTCACCATCTTGTCGGTCTCGCCGGCGATGGCCGCGCGAACGGCGGCCTGCCCGGCGAGGAATGCCTCGTCGACGTCGGTCTTGGAGGCAGCGTGCGCCGCCGCGCGCTGGATCAGTCCCGGCTGGGCGACGCGAACCTTGGCGGTCGGGATCCCCGTGGCGATGATCTCGCCCAGGGCCTCTCCGGCGCCGCCCAACTTGGCGTGCCCGAAGGCGTCCGTGGCCGAGTCAGCGGCCAGGTAGTTGCCGTCGGCGTCCACGAGGCCCTCGGCGACGACGATCAGGCAGAATTTCTCTCGCTTCAACACCCGGCGGACGTCCTCGAGGACCTTCTCCTGGTTGAAGGGCACCTCGGGAAGGAGGATCAGGTGCGGGGGATCGTGGGGATGGTCCCGGCGCTTGGCGAGCGCGGTGCCCGCGGCGATCCAGCCGGCGCTGCGACCCATGACCTCGACGATCGAAACCAGGTCGCCCTGGCCCATCGCCTCGTTGTCGCACGCGACCTCGCGGATCGTGGTCGAGAGGTACTTGATCACGCTGCCGTAGCCCGGGCAGTGGTCGGTGCCGGTCAGGTCGTTGTCGATCGTCTTCGGGACGCCGATCACGCGGAGCTCATAGCCCTGCTGCTGGGCGAGCTTGGAGATCTTGTCGGCGGTGTCCTGGGAGTCGTTGCCCCCGATGTAGAAGAAATAGCGGATGTTGTGGGCCTTGAAGACCTCGAGGACGCGCTCGAAGTCCTGCTGCTTCTTGAGCTTGTAGCGGCACGTTCCGAGGGCCGCCCCGGGCGTGTGGCGCAGCGCGCGGACCTGCTGCTGGGACTCGGAGGCCAGGTCGACCAGGTCTTCCTGGAGGATCCCCAAGACGCCGTTCAGGCCACCGTAGATTTCCTCAATGGCCTCGTGGTTCAAAGCCTCGGCGATGATGCCGGCCAGGCTTGCGTTGATGACGGAGGTCGGACCACCAGATTGACCCACCAGAATGTTTCCTACGAGTTCAGCCATTTGAAAAGTTATAGAGGATTATCGCGACAGTGAGGGTCCACTAAAGCCCCGCCCCAAGGGGGGCGCAATTGAAAAGTTCGGGAGCTCCCCGAAACCGTTGTCAGAGCAGGCGCGCGGGCCGATAAACGGCGGCGCCCCTGATGCGCTTGGCGATGGGCTTAACCTCGGCGACAAAGACGTCGACCTGGTTCGGGGCGGCCCCGACAAAACGCGCGCTCTCGGCGAGGATCGCCTGCAGGGCCTTCTTCCCGAGGCCGATCCTCTTGTCGCCCGCGATCCGGTCCACAAGCTCGGGCCCGGGCGCCCCGGAACGCATGGCCTTAACGGCGGCAAGCGCGTGCTCCTTGATCGCCTCGTGCGCGGTCTCGCGTCCGGCGCCGCGCTTCACCGACTCCATGAGGATCGTGGTGGTGGCCAGGAAGGGCAGGTTGCGCTCGTTCTCCTGGGCGATCGCGGTCGGGAACACCTCCATCTGCTCTAGTACCGTGAGGAAGGTCTCCAGGCTCCCGTCCATCGCCAGGAAAGCGTCGGGAAGGGCGACCCGGCGGACCACCGAGCACGACACGTCGCCCTCGTTCCACTGGTCGCCAGCGAGGGAGCCCACCATCGTGACGTAGCCCCCGAGGATCGTGGAGAAGCCGCAGATGCGCTCGCAGTTGCGGGCGTTCGCCTTGTGCGGCATGGCCGACGAGCCGACCTGCCCAGTCTGGAAGCCCTCGGTCAGGAGCCCGGCCCCGGCCATGAGCCGCACCGTTGTTGCGAAACTCGCCGCCGCCGCGCCCGCCTGGTGGAGCGCCGAGACGACATCAAAATCCAGGCCGCGGGGATAGACCTGCCCCACGTTCCCGAGGGACGCGGGGATCCCGAGGTGCTTGAGGACGTGGTTCTCCAGGTCCGCGACCTTGTCGGCCCGGCCCCCGAGGAGGGTGAGCTGGTCCAGCTGGGTCCCGACGGCGCCCTTCAGCCCACGCACCGGGTACCGCTCGATCAGGCTGTCGATCCGCTCGAAGGCGATCAGGAGTTCCTGGCCGAACATCGCGAACCGCTTCCCGAGCGTTGTCGGCTGGGCGGGCACGTTGTGGGTGCGCGCCGTGATCATCAGGTCCCGGTGCTCCTCGGCGCGCTTGGAGAGGAGTATGAGGGCCGCGGCCATCTTCATCCGCACAAGCTTCAGCGATTGGAAGATCTGCAGCTGCTCCACGTTCTCGGTCAGGTCGCGGCTCGTGAGCCCCAAGTGGATGAACTGGCGCTTGGCCTGCTCCGAGAACTCCTCGATCCTGGCCTTCACGTCGTGGAGCGTCACGCGCTCGCGCTTGGCGATCGAGTCCAGGTCGATCTTCGACTTCACCTTCTCATAGTCCCGAATGGCCTCGGCCGGGATCGGGACGCCGAGCTCGCGCTGCGCCTTCATGACGGCAATCCAGAAATCCCGCTCCAGGAGCACCTTCCCGCGCTGCGACCAGATGTCCCTCATCGCAACCGAGGCGTAGCGCTCGGCCAGGACGTTAGGGAAAATCTCTCGGGGTGAGGGTTCGGGCTCGTTCACGGCAAGCCGCCGAGTAAAACCCCCGGGCCGTCGAAGGCCACTGGAAAACGACGGGCGCCCTAGGCGGCGCCCAGCTTTGCCGCGGGCGTTGCCAGGCAGCGCACGGCCAGGTCGCGCAGCACATCCTCCTGCTCGTTGGGCCGGCGGATGATCTCCTCGAACGCGTTCACAAGCTCGCGCTGGTTGTCGATCAGGCGGCGAAGGCTCGGGAGCGGCCCCGAGCCGGCGAGCTTGCCCACGTACCAGGGATTCTGGGTGAACACGTTAAAGGAGCTCTTCTCGGCCGCCGCCTCCCCGAACCGGGTAGCATAGGCCCCGGCAGCCCGCTGGAGCCCGTCGAGCCCCCGCGGGCCCACCCGGGCGTCGCCGGCGTCGACCAGGGCCCTGACCTGGGTGAGGATCCGGTTGCGGGTCTGGAGCGCGGAGAGGACGGGGCGCGCGTCGCCGCCGGCGAAGAAGTGCCGCTTCAGGGCCGCCAGGGTCCAGTTCAGGTCCCCGCTGAAGAACGCGTCGGCTGTCTCGAAGAAGTCCCCCTGGGCCGCGTTGGGCGAGAGCTCGGCGACAGCCGCCTCCTCGATCACGGTGGCCGGCGAGGCGTGGGTCGAGAGCTTGTGCACCTCCTCGACCAGGAGGCGTGTGTTCGCCCCGACCTTGGCGAGCAGGAGCTCGAGCGCCCCGGGACCGAAGGTGACACCGATGGCGCGGGCCTCCGCCTGGACCACTCCCGCCAGCCCCTCGGCATCCTCGCCGCCCTCGGCGAGCGCAAAGTCGGCGCTCTTCTCGCACCACTTCGGGAACGAGCGGCGGCGGTCGACCGGGGCCGCTGTGATCAGGACCGCCGTCTCCTCGGGATTGACGCCCTCAAGGAGGCGCTGGAGCTCCTCCACGCACTTGAGCGTGGTCTCGCTCTTGCCGGTCACCGTGTCGGCGAGGAAGTTCACGTCCTTGAGCCACACGACCCGCTTGCCCCCGAACATGGGCACGGTCTGCACGGCCTCGCGGAAGCGGTTAACGGCGGTCTCCACCTCGTCGACGTTCGCGGCGAAGCCGTTCACGACCTCCCGGGAAAACTCGTCGGCCGAGTCCTTGGCGAGCTCCTCGAAGCGCTCCCTGCCCATGCGGCCCACCAGGAAGTCGTCCTGGCCGCAGATGAACGAGAAGTTTCGGGTGGGGGCGGGCATGTCCGTGGGGGATTCGACCGGATGGGCGCGCCCGGCACAATTTTAAAACGGGAGCCGTTCAGAGGGACCTCGACGGCGAAGGGCGGCGGCCCCAATGTGTGCGCACACCCTTGCGGCCCTCGAGCCCGCCCCGGGGACGCGAGGACCCCATCCCACCCATGAGAATCCCGGCTTTCAGTGCCCTTGTCCTTTTCGCAGGCGCGCTCTGCGTCGCCCGCGCGCAGGCCCCGGTTCGTTATCTTAGCGACCCCGCCGACCCCTTCTACCAGCCGGATTGGGCCAGCCTGGGACGCTACCAGGCGCCGGACTGGTTCCGGGACGCGAAGTTCGGCATCTTCATGCATTGGGGTGTCCAGAGTCTGCCCGCTCCGGCCAACGACGGCTGGTTTGCTCGCCAGATGTACATCCAGAACGGCGCAGCCTGGGGCACGGCGTACGCCTACCACCTTGCGACCTACGGGCACCCGTCGGTCTCGGGATTCAAGGACATGATTCCCCTGTGGAAGGCCGAGAAATGGGATCCGGACGCCCTGGCAGCCTTCTTCAAGGAGATCGGCGCCCGCTACCTGGTCCCTGTGGCGGTCCATCACGACAACTTCGACCTCTATAACTCCAGGTACCAGCCGTGGAACTCCGTCCGGATGGGGCCCAAGCGGGACATCGTCGGCGAATGGAAGAAGGCGGCCGAACGGCACGGCCTCAGGTTCGGCGTGTCCTCGCACGCCGACCGCTCGTGGTACTGGTTCAACACGTCGAAGGGTTCGGACACGACGGGGCCCCTGAAGGGGGTGCCCTATGACGGCAACCTGACGCTCGCCGACGGGAAGGGAAAGTGGTGGGAAGGGTTGGATCCCGCGGACCTCTACGGACCGCCGCACAGGGGGGGCTACGCCAACCCCCCGGACCCAACGGATGAGAAGCCGAGTGCCGCCTACATGCAGAAGTGGCTCGCGCGCACCCGGCAGCTGATCGACGACTACCACCCCGACCTCCTGTACTTCGACTCGCCGATGCCCCTCGGGGACTACGGCATGAGGATGGCGTCCTATTTCTACAGCGTCACGCCGGCCCCGGTCCTCAACATCAAGGTTTGGGAGCCGGGCACCGTCCCCGACGAGAGCGCCGTCGTCCTGGACATCGAGAAGGGCCAGAGCGACCGCCTGAGGCCCTTTCCGTGGCAGACGGACACCTCGCTCAACGAGAACTGGTTCATCGACTCAAAGCCCCTTGAGCTGAGCGCCGAGGTCGTCGTCCACAACCTTGCTGACATCGTGAGCAAGAACGGCAACCTGCTGCTCAACGTGAGCCTCAGACCCGACGGCACCCTGCCCGACGACCAGAGGGCGGAACTCGTGGAGGTCGGCGCGTGGCTCCACCAGAACGGCGAGGCCATCTATGGGACGAGGCCCTGGAGGATCGCAAGCGAGGGGCCAACCGTGGTTGCGGGCGGCGACTTCAAGCAGCAGAAGCAGCCGCTCACCTCCGAGGACATCCGCTTCACGACCAAGGGTGACACCCTCTACGCCATCCTCATGGGGTGGCCCGCGGACGGCGCCGTCCGCATCCGTTCCCTGACCTCGGCGGCCCAGGTCGAACTCGTCGGCTCCGACGCCAAGCTGACCTGGGAGAACGGCCTGGACGGGGTCCTTGTCCACCTTCCCGCCGCGCCGGTGGGGAAATTCGCGTACGCGCTCCGGATCAGGGGCCATGAGTCGCTCTTCGCGGCCCCGAACCTCCTGGCCTGGTGCATCGTCCCCTATGACGCCCTGAACCGGACCCCGGTGGAGCGGATGGCGATGCTCAAGCGCCTCGGCTTCACCCAGTACGCCTGGGACTGGCGCCAGCGGCACCTGAAGGACCTGCCCGAGGAGATCAAGGCGGCCCGCGACGCCGGAATCCAGATGCGCGCGGTCTGGCTCTGGGTCGACAACAAGACCGACCAGCCGGGACACCTGGGCCCGGCAAACCGCGCCGTGGTCGACGCCGTGACCCAGGCCAAGCTCTCGGTCGAGTACTGGGTCGGCTTTGACGCCAACTTCTTCGATGGCCTTCCTGAGGCGGAGCGGGTCAAGAAGGGGGCCGCGATGGTCTCGTACATCCGGGAGCAGGCTCTCGTCACCGGCAGCACGGTCGCCCTCTACAACCACGGCGCCTGGTTCGGCGAGCCGGACAATGAGATCAAGGTCATCAAGGCCGCGGGGGGGAGGGGACTGGGGATCGTGTACAACCTCCACCACGCCGAGGGCCAGGTGGACGGCTTCGCCGCGCTTCTTCCCCGGATGCTGCCCTACCTCCGGGCCGTGAACCTGAACGGGCTGCACCCCGGATCGACCGATTCGGAGATCATCACCCTCGGCGAGGGCACGCTGGAGCGGGGACTCATCAAGACCCTGAAGGCCTCGGGGTACGCCGGGCCCCTCGGCATCCTCGGCCACACGGAGGGCAAGGACATCGAGAAAGTCCTCGCCGGGAATCTCGCGGGCCTGCGCGCGATCGCTGCGGGCCACTAGAATGGCGCACCCCGCTTCGGCAGAGAGACTTGCGTGTAAAGCGCAATACCCGTAGGCCCTCCGTGTGACTCCCTCAGTCCCGACACCGCCCCCCGGCGAGAAATCCTGGCGGCACGACCTTGTCCTCCTGGCGGTTCTGTTCGGGGCGCTTTTCGCGTGGAGGATGGGGAGCGCCCCGCTCCTCAACCCCGACGAGGGGCGCTACGCCGAGGTGCCGCGGGAGATGGTGGCCTCGGGCGACTGGGTGACGCCTCGCTTGAACGGGGTTCCCTACTTTGAGAAGCCCCCGCTCATGTACTGGGCCGTGGCGGCCTGCGAGGCCGCGTTCGGTCCGAGCGAATGGTCGGTCCGGCTGGCGCCGGCACTCTTTGGGATCGCGGGCATCCTCGCAGCCTACGGCGCCGGGCGCCGCCTCTACGGCCGCGAGGCCGGCTTCTGGTCGGCCGTCGTCCTGGGCACCTCCCTCCTTTTCCTGGCCCTGGGCCACATCGTGACCCTCGACATGGCGGTCTCGGTCCTCATGAGCGCGACGCTCTTCTGCTTCATCCTCGGGATGAAGGAGGCGCCCGGGCGGGCCCGGCGGTGGCTCTTCTACGGGCTCTATGCGAGCGCGGCCCTGGCGACCCTCACCAAGGGCCTCATGGGATTCCTGGTCACCGGAGCCGTCATGTTCCTGTGGGTGCTCCTCCTCGGGCAGTGGCGGAAGCTCTGGCCGCTGTACCTGCCGAGCGGCGTCCTGATCTTCCTGGCGATCGCCGCGCCGTGGCACTTCCTGGTCTCGGGCCGCAACCCCGGGTGGGCCCACTTCTATTTCATCTACGAGCACTTCCAGAGGTACTCCGACACGGGGCACGGGCGCTACCAGCCCTTCTGGTTCTTCGCCCCGATCCTTCTCCTTGGCCTCTTTCCCTGGACCGGGTTCCTCTGGTCCGCGTTCCGGGAGGCACTGGCCGGCGGCTGGTCCCGCCGCAAGGAGAACCCCGCCGCCTGGTTCCTCGCGATCTGGGCCGCCTTCATCTTCTTTTTCTTCAGCTACTCGAAGAGCAAGCTGATCCCCTACATCCTGCCGGTGTTCCCCGCACTGGCCGTCATCATCGGCCGCTGGCTTGCCGCGACCTTCGAGGCGAAGGACTCCTTCGCCCGCATGAGGACGGGGCTCCGGGTGTTCGGCTTCCTCTGCGGGCTGATCGCCGCCGCGCTCTGCGTCGCGGTCCTTAGGCCCGGGGTGATCCGCGACGCGGCGCAGGCTGCCGAGCTCAGGCCGTACGCGTTCGTGCTCGCGGCCATCCTCGTGGCCGGAGCGATGCGGGCCATGATCCAGAGGGGCCAGGCCCCGGCGCGGGGCGCCGTGACGGCCATGGCCGGGACCCTCGTGGTCTTGGTCGGCGTTCTTCTTTTCGCGATGCCGATCATCGACGTCCGGAGCACGAAGGACCTGGCGGTTGCGGCCCGGTCCGCCGTGAAGCCGGGCGACCGGGTCTACCACTACCACGGGTTCTTCCACGATTTCACGTACTACTCGGGGGGCGAGGTCGGCCTCGTTAACTATACGGACGAGCTCGAGCTCCAGTTCCTGGACCCGTCCGAGAAGGCGGCGCGCTTCATCGATGACTCCGAGTTCAGGCGGCAGTGGGCCGGGCCGGGTCGGGTCTTTGCCGTCGCCCGCATCCGCGACGCGGCCGGGCTCTTCGCCGACCCGGACTTCCACTATCACCTCCTGGCCACCGGGCCCCACCACTATCTTTTCAGCAACCAGCCTTGAGGATTAGCTGTCAGGCCCCAGTATGCCTCCCGCAATGCCCTTGCCCTCAACCCTAGCCCCGCAGAAGCCCGCGGCGCCGTTCCTGCCGTTCACGCGGCCCACGATCGACGACGCGACCGTGGCCGGAGTGGCCGAGGTGCTGCGCTCCGGATGGATCTCCTCGGGGCCGCAGGTGAAGGCGTTCGAGGCCAAGCTCTCCGAGTATTTCGGCGGGAGGCCGGTGCGCGCGTTCAACTCCGGCACCTGCACGATGGAGATCGCGCTCCGGATCGCCGGGATCAAGTCCGGGGACGAGGTGATCACGACACCGCTCACCTGGGTGGCCACGAGCAACGTGGTCCTCGAGATCGGCGCCAGGCCCGTCTTTGTCGACATCGACCCGGTGACGCGCCTGATCGACCTCGGCCAGGTCGAGCGCGCCATCACCCCCAGGACCCGGGCCATCATCCCGGTCGACCTCTCCGGGCTGCCCGTCGACCGCGACCGGCTCTATGCGATCGCGCAAAGGCACAAGCTTCGGGTGGTCGAGGACGCCGCCCAATCGTTCGGAAGCACCTGGAAGGGCCGGAAGATTGGCGCCCTGGGCGACTTTGTCTCCTTCAGCTTCCACGCGAACAAGAACATCACCACGACCGAGGGCGGCTGCTTGGTCCTCAACGACGAGCGCGAGGCGAAGCTCGCCGAGCAGTACCGCCTGCAAGGGGTGGTCCGGACCGGCCACGACGGCATGGAGGTGGAGCTTGTCGGGGGAAAGTACAACCTGACGGACGTCGCGGCCCGGATTGGCCTGGGCCAATTGCCTCACTTGGAGGAGTTCACCGCGAAACGCCACGAGCTTGCCCGCGCCTATTTCGAGGAGTTCTCCCGCCCGTCGGTGGCCGCGCTCGGGGTCGGCCTGCCCGTTGCCAACTTCACGGACACGAACTGGCACATGTTCCAGGTGATGCTCCCGGAGGCGCGCCTATCGCTCAAGCGGGCGGCCGTCATGGAGGCTCTCCACAAGGAAGGGATCGGCTCAGGCGTCCACTACCCGGCAATCCACCTGTTCAAGCTCTACCGGGCGATGGGATGGAAGGACGGCGACTTCCCCCACGCCGAATACGCCGGCCGCAACATCCTCACGCTCCCGCTCTTTCCCGCCATGTCCAGGGCCGATGTCTCGCGGGTGGTCCAGGCGCTGGCATCGATCCTCGAATCCCACCGCATCCCATGAGCACGGCACCCGAACTCTCCGTCGTCATCCCGGTCTACAACGAGGCGCTGAACCTGCCGCTCCTCTTCTCAAGGCTCTACCCGGTCCTGGACGGCGTCGGCCGCACCTACGAGGTCATCTTCACCAACGACGGGAGCGCCGACTCCTCCCTTGAGCTCCTGAAGGCGCAATTCGAGAAGCGGCGGGATGTGACGCGCGTGATCGATTTCAATGCCAACTACGGGCAGCACATGGCGATCATGGCCGCGTTCGAGCGTGTCCGGGGCCAGGTGATCGTGACCCTGGACGCGGACCTCCAGAACCCGCCCGAGGAGATCCCGAAGCTTCTGGCCTTGATCGACACCGGGCACGACTACGTGGGCGGTTTCCGCCTGAACAGGAAGGACAGCCTCTTCCGGACCGTGGCCTCACGGATCATCAACGGCGTCCGCCGCAGCACGACCTCGATCGAGATGACGGACCAGGGCTGCATGCTCCGCGCCTACAAGCGCCCGATCATCGAGGCGATCGTGCGGAGCGGCGCCAACAACACCTTCATCCCGGCCCTCGCCTACAGCTTCTCCGGCAACCCGACCGAGGTGGGGGTGAAGCACGAGGAGCGCCATGCGGGCGTGTCCAACTATTCGCTCTACAGCCTGATCCGACTCAACTTCGACCTCATCACGGGCTTCTCCCTGGCGCCGCTTCAAATCTTCACGATGATCTCGATGGCGTGTGCGGCCGGCAGCTTCCTGCTCATGATCGTCCTGGCGCTCCGCCGGCTGATCCTGGGACCCGAGGAGGGCGGCCTCTTCACCCTCTTTGGGATCCTGTTCTTCCTGATCAGCGTCACCATGGTCGGGATCGGCCTCATTGGGGAGTACGTGGGCCGCACCTACCAGGTGGTGCGCGTCCGTCAGCGCTATTTTGTCCGGCAGATGATCGAGGCCCCGGAATAGGCCCGCGGCCCGACCATGCCCGCCCCCCGGATCCTTTTCTTTGGCTACAGCGAGGTGGGCTACGAGTGCCTGTCGCTCCTCCTGGAGCGCGGCGACAATGTGGTCGCGCTCATCACCCACGAGGACAACCCGAACGAGAAGATCTGGTTCAAGACGCCGGCCGTGGCCGCGAGGGAGAAGGGCATTCCGGTCCACACCCCGGAGCGGGTGGGCACACCGGAATGGATGGAGCGCATCGCCGCGCTGCGTCCCGACCTGATCCTTTCGGTCTACTACCGGAACATGATCGGGATGAAGGTGCTCGGGATGGCGCCCCTCGGGGCGTTCAACATGCACGGCTCACTCCTTCCCCGGTACCGGGGTCGCGCGCCGATCAACTGGGCGGTGCTCCACGGCGAGCCGAGGATCGGGATGACGCTCCACCGGATGGTGAAGGAGCCCGACGCGGGCGCCATCGTGGACCAGGACGGGGTCGACATCGGACCGAGGGAGACGGCCGAGCAGGCGTTCCGGAAGGTGCTGCCCTGCGCCCGCAGGGTGCTGGCGCGCCAGATCGACGCGCTCCTCGCGGGGACCGCGAAGGAGACGGCCCAGGACGCCTCGAAGGCCACCTATTTTGGCGGACGGAAGCCCGAGGACGGGCGGATCCAGTGGACGCAGACCTCCCGGCAAATCTTCAACCTGGTGCGCGCGGTCACCGACCCCTACCCGGGGGCGTTCACCGAGGTGGCGGCTTCGCGCCTGATGGTGTGGTGGGCCGAGCCGGATTCGGCGCCGACCTTTGACCGGCGCGGAAGGCCGGGGGAAATCCTCTCGGTTTCACCCCTGGTGGTCGCAACCGGGGATGGCGCGATCGAGGTCACGAGGTCCGAGTGGAAGGGCGACGCTCCGGTCCTCACGGTTGGCCAGGTCCTTGGCTAGCCCCACGGCGCTTTTCGATCGTTTACCCGGGGGCGGGTTCGTAGACAGAAGGGATGCCTCCAGAGTCGCCCGATCCCATGCATCCTCCCGGCGATGGCCAGGCCCGGGCGGTGGCGGCGCAGGTCCGCCAGTTTCTCGACTTCATCGTGAACGAGCCCTCTGAGGAGCTCTCCGCGATCACCGGGGGCAACAAGCGGAAGATCGTCGGCGAGATCCTATCCGATGTCGCGGAGAACCTCGCGAGGCCGGATCCCGTACTGAGCGTGCGCCGGCGCCTCACGAACTACGTGACCCTCACGGTCCAGGACGAGGTGCTGACCCTGACCCCGGAGGAGGCCCCGTTCCCGGGCATAAACGGGACGCTCAGGCTCCGGCTCCCGGAACTGGCCTCGGTCAATCCGCGGGTCCGAGAATTTTTCGGGGTGGGATCCCCCAGGCTCGACTCCGTCGACCAGATGGCCGAGCGGCTCCGGGCGCGCTCGGTCGTCTTCAACCTGTGGGCGCGTGCCTACAACGTGGCCCGCATCGAGCTGGGAGACTGGGACCGGGACAAGCGGAGGGACTGGCTGGGTCCATTCAGGATTGCGCAGGCGATCCTGTGTGAATTCGCGTACCGGAGGGACCTGGGTATGCCCTCGAACCTGGGGCCCGGGACGGGGCCGCGCGGCGTTCCGGTCGAGTTCATGGCCTACGCCGAATTTGAAAAGATGGTCCTTGAGGGGCACCGCGGGCCGAGGTCCCTATGGGAGGAGCGGTGGGAGAACGAGCTCAAGGGACCCTGCCCGCTGAAGGGCCGGGAGTTCTAGGGCTCGAGGTCCGCCTGGATCTCGACCCGTGAGCCGTCGGGGGAAAGCTGAACCTCTGTCCAGCGTTCGTTGATCCTGAGCCCCTTTTCGGCCGCCTCATCCCGGATATGGTCCCAGGCGTTGAAGACCGAGCCCGGAGGAACGTGCACGCGCAGGGCCGCAACCCGGTGGTGCCCCAACACCACCCAGGTGAAGCCTTCCGGCACAGGCTTCTTTGACTTCACGGGAATCGCGAGGGTGTAGGTCGAGACCTTGCCGTCGCCGTTCCATCTCGGGCCCATGTACTGGAGGGGACCGGTGACCTCCAAGTGAGCCGCGTCGACCTGCTGGCGCAGCATGGAGGTTCCCTCCTTCACGAAAGCTGCGATCTGCTCGGGGAACAGGTCGCCGGTGACGCACAGGAATACGGTGTCCGGGAGCTACTTCACCACAAGGGGCTCGATCCCGGGCAGATTGGCTGCTCGGCCCATTGGCTCTGACACCAGCACCAAGCTTAGCGCGAAGATGCGGAATAGGGAATTCATCGCATTGTTGTCATGGGCATTCCCGGTGCAGGAATTCTTAATCAAGGAATGGACTTCGGCCGGGTGAGGGGCTGGCGAGGATCGGCCATCGGTCGCAAGCTCAGTGAAAAGGACATTTACGCCGCGCGATGCACCCGGAGGATCGCCTCGACACTCTTGTCCACGTCGTCCGCCGTGGTCGCCCAAGAGGAGACGCTGATCCGCATGGCGGTCCTTCCTTGCCACACCGTGACGCCGCACCAGCAGGTGCCCTCGGCCTGAATCCCCTCGATCACTCTTTTGGTCCGCTCCGCGTCGCCAAACGAGACGAGAACCTGGTTGAGGAAAACCTCGTTGAGTATCTCGCAGCCGGAGGCGGCCAGCTTTTCGGCGAAGCGGCGCGCCTGGGTGCAGTTGCGCTCGATCATCTCGGCAATGCCCTCGCGGCCGAGCGAGCGGAGCGCGGCCCAGACCTCGATGCCGCGGGCACGCCGCGAGAGCTCCGGCGCGAAATCCGAGGGATTTCGAAACTCGCTCTGGGTGGGAAGGTACTCGGCGGTGACGGCCATGGCCGCGCGGAGCGAGTCGGGCTCCCGCACAAACGCGAGCCCGCAGTCGTAGGGGACGTTGAGCCACTTGTGGGCGTCCGTGGCCCAGGAGTCGGCGAGCTCGATCCCGGCGGCAAGGTGCTTGTGGCTCACGGTGGCGGCGGCCCACAGGCCGAACGCGCCGTCGACATGGACCCACGCGCCATTGGGCTTCGCCTTCCGGCAGATCTCCACGATGGGGTCGAAGGCGCCGGTGTTCACATTTCCCGCCTGGGCGCAGATGATCGTGGGGCCCGTAATCTCCGGGATCTGGTCCGCGCGCATCCGACCGGCGCCGTCCACGGGAACCCTGACGACGCGGCTCCGCCCGAGGCCCAGAATCCCGAGCGACTTGGTGACGGAGGGATGGACCTCCGCGCCCACGATGACGGTGATCGGCGGGGCGCCGAAGAGACCGTTCGCCTCGACGTCCCAGCCGACGCGGGCGAGGACACTGTGCCGTGCTGCCGCGAGCGCGCAGAGGTTCGCGACGGTGGCTCCCGTGACAAACGCCCCCGCGCAGGTCGGCGGCAGGCCGAGGATCTCAAGAAGCCAGCGCAGGGCCATTTGCTCGATGAACGCAGCACTGGGTGTGGCGCGGTAGAGCGCGCAGTTCTGGTCCCAGGCGCCCGCAATCCAGTTGGCGCCCAGCGTCACGGGGAGTGCTCCCCCGATCACGAATCCGAAGAAGCGTCCTCCCGCCATGGCCGTTGTGCCCGGGGAGCCGAGCTCGTCGAGAAGCCTCAGGGTGTCCCGGGGATCGCTCGGCTTCGCAGGAAGGGGTTCATCGAACGCAGTCAGGTTCGCCACGGCCTCCGGCGAGGGCGCAACGGACCTTGAATCGAGGCTCTCCAGGTAGGCGATCGCGCGCCGAGAGGCATCATTGAGGATGTCTTTCATGGTGTCAGCTGGTAGGTCAGGCCTTCTTCGGGGTTTTTTCCGAGGTGATCCTGATCACCTGGTAGGTGCAGGGAACGGCCCCCGTGTTCCGCATCGTGCGCTCGTCGTTGGGGGCGACGTAGTAGAGGGAGCCGGCACCGAGCACCCGGGTCACGGCGCCCAGCGTCACCTCGAGCCTGCCCGACTTGACGATGAAGAGCTCGTCCCCGGGGTCGCGGTTGCGCGGGGTTGTGGACTGCCCCGGGTCCAGGGTCGTCAAATGGCTGTCGAACCTCTGGAACGTGAGCGTCGGGGAATCCACGACGTTGGTGTGGAGGCCGATCTTTGTCGTGCCGGCCGGCATGTGGTCGCAGTCGATGACGCAGGAGCGGAGCGCTGCGGAGGGCGCCCGTTCGGCGGCGGGCTGGCCACCGACCGTGAGTACCCTGGCCGTGACGAAGTTCACCACGTAGTACGTCGCGAGGGACTCGCCGACGTTGGTCACGCCGTGCGTGTCATTGGATGCGAGGAAGATGAGTGAGCCCGGCCCCGCCCGCTGGACCTTCCCGTTGATCGATACGTCCAATTGCCCCTCCTTGGTGATAAGCATCTCCTCCCACGGATGGCGGTGCGGCGCGTGGGGACTCATCCCGGGCCTGAGCCGCGTGACGTGGATCTCAAGTTTTTCCAGAGCGGGCGTCGGATCGTCGAGGATGGGGCAGGAGAGGCCCACGGGGCTCGGCCGGAACACAAGCGAGTCCCAGTCGACGAACGTCGACCCGATGGGGACCGTGCGGACGGGCGGGGAGTAGGAGAGGGCGGGGGGCTCGGCCGCACGCAGCGAGGCGGCGGCGCTGCAGATCAGGACCAGCATGAACCGGGTTGGGATTCTCATCGTGGGGTGGTGACGGGCTTCATCCTCGGGGCAACGGCATTCCAGCATTGAACGGGCGCGAGTCCAACCCCCTTTGGGCCCGGGAAATCAGAAATCCGTAACTTTTTGGGGCGGGCGCGTGTTTGGAGGGGGTAACCATTACCATGAAGAACAAGATCCTCAGCCTCTCCTCGATCCTGGTCGCAAGTGCGGCCTTTCTCGCGCTAGCCCCCACCCAACTCAAGGCCCAGACCATCATCGGCTCTGAAGTCAAGATGCCCAAGCCGGTCGCCCAGCCCGCACCGGACTACTCCCTCGATCTTCGTCGCGACGGCGTCGAAGGGGAGGTGGTTGTCTCCTTCGTCGTCACGCCCTCGGGCGAGGTGTCCCACCCGGTGATCGTGAGCTCCACAGATCCGCGGCTTGGGTACCCGACGCTGGTGGCGCTCCGCAACTGGAAATACCTGCCGGCAACCAGGGCGGGTATTCCCATCGCCTCCCGGGTCCTCGAGACCGTGAAGTACAAAATGTCCGACGCCTCCTGAGGGAGTCGCTCCTTCCCGGCGGAATCCAGCCCGCCCCGCATTGGGGCGGGCTGTTCATGCGCTGGCCCGGCGTCCGGGGTCTACGCCGAGCAGAAGGTGACGCGCTGGTCTAGGGGCACCCGTGTCGATGACGGCACCACGCCGGCCTTTGCATACCCGAGGTAGACGAGTCCCATGGGCGTGTGCCGCTGGTCGAGCCCGAGCCAGCGGGCAAACGCTTCGTGGCAGGTCACGGGCGGCGTGGACCAGAACGAACCGATCCCACGCTGGTGGGCTGAGAGCAGGAGGTTCTGCACCGCGCAGGCGGTGGCGCAAAGCTCGTCCAACCTCGAAATCTTTCCTCCGCTGTCCGTGAGGCCTGCGACCGCGATGCAAATCGGGGCCTGAAGCGGCCCCTCGCGCAGCTTGGCCATCTTTTCGGGCTGGATTTCGGCCGCCGGGGTCGTTGCGGCGTACAGGGATTGCAGGGCGTCGGCCAGCCGGACGCGGCCCTCCCCGGTAAACACGTGCAATCGCCAGGGTTGGGTCAGGCCGTGGGTGGGCGCCCAGTGGGCGTCCTCAAGGATTTCGACGAGGAGGTCGTGGGGGATGTCGCGGCCGGCGTCCATTTGAGCCGGTTTGATCGTGCGCCGGGTGCGGTAGGGAAACGGGGAGGACATGGGGATGATTACGGGTCGGTTGCCGGCGAGATGCTCGATGGCGCGCCCTTTAAAGATGAAGCGATGATCCAAGCCGAAGCCGCCAGCAAAAAGGTCACGAGGGTCTCCGACCATTGAACCTGCGGCGAAGGCGCCCACTGGGGCGCGGGTTTGGCGAAAAAACTAGGCAACCAGACCATGGCCCCAAAAAGGCTGACCATGGTCGCCTCCAATGTTGCCGCCAGGCGGGGAAGGGTCCCCAAAAGGAGGGCGAAGCCTGCGGCGGCGTGGCAGGCTCCAGTGACATACGTGAGCCCCTCCTTGGCGGGAAGCCATGCCGGTACCATGGCCGCAGTGTACGTTGCATAGGCGAAATGCGCGGCACCATACACCACGCAGGCGGCGCCAAAGACCCGTCTCGCGGCGCGTAGCTCACGGTCGCCCCCAAGCGCCCGGCCCGACGCAGAGCCCTGTTGGCGGCGGAGCATCACGTAGAGGGTCCATGCCCCCATCAGCGGCCCCAATGCTTCGGCAAGGCCGTACCAGCTGCCGACAATCAGGGGTTTGCTGAAGACGGGGGGTGCGCGCTCCACGGCCCAGGCCAACAGGCCCACGCCGACAACCCACAGGCTTGCCAAGGCGGTGCGCTCAAAGAACAGGCCGGCGCTCGCGGCCAGGAGGAGCGCACCAAGCGCGGTCTCACAAGCCGACCCCCAGTGGAGCGAGGAGGGGGACATATTCCTCGGGCTGGAAGGAACCGTCGGGCAGTTTCGTGCGGACGTAGTCCTTGCTGACCCTTGAGCACACCGCGGTGACACCCTCGGCTGCATCGGGCTTTGCGTTCAGAAGCGTGCCGCCGAAGGCCAGCAGGCACACCGACACTCTGCGCATGGTACGAGCATTCATCTTAGTTGGGGACAGTGCTCAGGCAGTTCCTCCCGTACTACGGGTTCAGGATAAGAAACCCAGAGCAGCTTCGCGAGTCGGAACGGGGATCGGACCGCAGCGCGAAGTCAGCGCTGGGGAAACACTCCCCCGCGAGCAAGGCCGCCCTTGTGGCACCCACCGAGGCGCTCCGAAGCGAATAGGTCCCGCGGGCCCCAGTCGGGCGGATTTCCAGAGGGCACCTCCTCATGGATGAAGGGGATCGACCCCGGGGGGGGTTATGCTAGGGTATCCCCTTCTAAGGAATCGGACTCCCACCGGGGGATTCCCCCAAAGCCCTATGGTTTTCCTGCGCCCATCAATTGCCTGCACCGCGGTGCTCTGCACGGCGCTCCTGCAAGCGTCGCTTCTCGGATCGGGAAGCCAGGACATCACGGCTGTATCCTCCCGGGTCTACAACGGCTACGTGCACAGGTCCCTTCCCGACGGCTCCCTCCGGCCGGAGACCTACGGCTTTGCCGTCGGAGGCGAACTCAACAGGAGCTCGGCTGGGGCGGAGAGCGTCGGGGGCCTTCCCACGGCCGACCGCTCGATCGATGGCATCGCGTTCGCCGAGATCTCGGGAATCATCCGCGGGCCGCTTGCCGCGCAGAAGTATGTGCCGACCGGCGATCCGAAGACCGCGGACCTGCTCATCGTGGTTTACTGGGGCAGGACCATCGGCACCAACGCCTTTGGGGGGATCGTCAACGGGGGCGACCGCGACAAGATCGACCTGGAGAACGCCCGGCTCCTCGGGTTCGACTCGGAGAAGGTGTTCGACCTGGGCTACGACGACCACGCCAACATGATGGCGAACATCCGCCGCGAGGTCTACGCGGGCGTCATGGACGCCATCGAGGACGACCGCTATTTCGTGATCCTGCGGGCCTACGACTTTCCGCTGCTCTGGAAGCAGAGGCAGGCCAAGCTCCTGTGGGAGACCCGATTCAGCCTTTCGCAGCGGCACCACGACTTCAGGAAGGACCTGCCCGCGATGACCCAGGTGGCCGCCGAGTATTTCGGAAAGGACAGCCTTGGCCTCGTGCAAAAGCCGATCCCCGAGGGCCGGGTCGACGTCGGGGAGACCAAGAGCCTGGGCGAGGTGCCCGAGAAATAGGATTCCCCGGGGTCCCCGTCCGCTGGCCGGGCCTGGCCGGGTGGGTCAGCGTTTGCCGGTCAGGACGATCTTCAGGTTCCTCACACTGAACGCCAAACGCCTGCGGTCGCCCGGGGTTGGACTGCTCGCGGGCTGGTCGCTGTGGAAGACGAGCACCGTGTCACCCGGCGGAAGCACAAGGCCGGCGATCGATATGGGGGAGTACCGGGCCGGCATGATCTCGCCGCTCCAGGCAGGAATCCCGTTGGCGGTCACCGTGACGGTTCGCGGCTCCAGGGTGGCCATCCCGAGGCTCAGGTCACATAGGAGAGTGAACGGCTGCGGATTGTGGACCGAGATCGAGCCATCCCCCATGCTCCAGCGCCAGTATTCCTCCTTGAGCCTGCTGGGAATCCGCAAGGTCTCGGGCGCCCACCAATTCCCGGGACTGTAAGTGACCGAGACCCCGATGTTGTCGGGCGTGTGAAACCTGAGATCCGATGGCCCTTCGACCACATAGCGCTGCGTTGTCTTATCCGGCATGCTCGACCGGATAATTTCCGCGGATCCCAGGACGCCGAGATTGCCGAGCAGCAGCAGGGTCGGCCACCAGCGGCCGCGGGGGACGAGGACGTTGAACGCAAGGGTCATGGGGAGCAGCACCCGGGCTGCCGCCGAGGGATAGTCCGCCCAGACGGAGTCGCCCAGGAATGCCATGAGCGCCGCGTGGACGGCCCCGAGCCTCCACCAGGAGTCCCTCCAGCGGATGCGGACGATGAAGAAAAGGAACTGAGCGAGGAGCCCCACCAGCATCAGGACGTCGAACAGGGCCCTTCCGCCCGCTGAGGTTCCCACCGCCACCAGGCCCGACAGGGAGTCGATCCCCTTGTTCCAGAACCCACTGAAGGGGGGCGAGAAATTGCGGGCGCCGACTTCACTTCCATGCCCGATCCACAATTCCAGGCACAGGACCCACAGGAGGACCGGAAGGAGAACCAGCGCGATCTGCAAGAGCCCAACGGCCCGAGCCCGCGGCTTCGAGGAATCGGGAAACCTGAGCGCCGAGGCGCTCAGGACGCTCGTGTCCTTGCCCAGGCCCGAGACCCCGAAGAGGAGGGCGGCCCAGACGGGTCGGTCGGACTCGATCAGCGCCATCCCCGCGGCAACCAGCAGCAGGCTCGGGCCGTCCACGAGGGATCCCCTCACGCTGAAGACGAGGCCAAAGGAGAAGAGAATGGCGGACCACCTGAAGAAATTCCCCAAGGAGCGCGGCGGGAACCAGCGCAGGAGAAGGCCGGCCAGGAGGTACCAGCAGGCGATGTTCTGCAGGGCGTAGGCGTTCATGACCCGGAACGGGTCCCCAGCCCCGAGCACCCAGGCCGTCACCGAGAAGAGGATCCTCCGGGCCCGGTAGGGCAGGGTGTCGACAGACTTGTTGAGCGCGGGGTCCCCGATGTTCGGGTGCACCGCGATCTGCGCGTACCACTGCCCGTCGTAGCCGCGGGAACGGGGCAGCTCGAAATGGTTCACCGCCTTCACCTCCGGCAGGTAGACGCTGTGGTTCAGCTCGCCGAACTCGATCAGGTAGGTGAACCCCTGGCCCGGGATGTAGTAGTGCGCCACGATCCAGGTGAAGAGCAGCACCACGCTCCCGTAAACGAGGCGCCAGAGCGTAGGGGAGCTGACACGCATCCCGGAATTGCATCCGACCCCTCGGCGGGCGCAACCCCTTTGACGAGGGGCAGAAAAAAGGCCGCCGTACAAGACGGCGGCCTTCGGGCCCGGGGCAGCGGGCCCCTCGGCCGGCCTCTCCCCTAGGTTTCGAGAAGGATCAGGTGGGGGCCACCTCGGAGTGCTCGCCCATCGTGGAACCTTCCACGGCGGACTCGAGCTCCGGGTAGGCGACGCCGCCGTGCTCGTGGAGGTCGAGGCCCTCGAGCTCGATCTTCTTGGAGACCCGGAGCGTGCCCGTGGCCTTCACCGCGTACATGAGGATCATGGCGCAGACAAAGACCGACAGGCCGATCGCCGCGTTGCCGATGACCTGGGCGACCAGCTGCTGGGTGCCGCCGCCGTAGAAGAGGCCGGTGACAACGGATCCGGCCGAGTTGTCGGCGCCGGTCGTCGTCGGCGCCCCGAATTCGCCGGTGGCGAAGAGGCCGAGGCTGAGCGTGCCCCAGATGCCGGCCGCGCCGTGGACAGGCCAGGCGCCGCAGGGGTCGTCGATCCGGAGGTACTCAAGGAGGTCGGTGGCGAGGATCACGATGACACCGGCCACGGCGCCAAGGATCAGGGCGCCCAGGGGCGATACCCAGTAGCACGGGCAGGTGATGGCGACCAGGCCCGCGAGGAGGCCGTTAAGCGTCGCCCCGCAGTCCCACTTCTTGTTTCGGGGATAGACGAAGAAGAGCGCCGCCAGTCCGCCGGTGCAGGCGGCGAGCGTCGTGTTGGTGGCGACGCGGGCGATGCCGATCGAGTCCATCGCGGAGAGCGTGCTGCCGGGGTTGAACCCGTACCATCCGAACCAGAGGATGACGGCGCCCACGGAGGCGATCGTCATGTTGTGGTAGGGCATCGGCCCGCCGCCGTCGCGCTTGAACTTGCGGCCGATGCGGGGTCCCAGGACGATGGCCCCGGCCAGGGCGATCGACCCGCCGATCGTGTGGACCACGGTCGAGCCGGCAAAGTCATGGAACGCGGCCGGGTGGATGTTGTTCAGCCAGCCGTCCGGGCCCCAGGCCCAGTGGCCGAAGATCGGGTAGAGGAACCCGCTCACGCCGATCGAGTACCAGAGGTCGCCCCAGAACCCGGTGCGGCCGAGCATGGCGCCCGAGGTGATCGTCGAGCACGTGTCGGCGAACGCGAACTGGAACAGGAAGAACGCCAGGGTGGCGACGCCCGTCGAGCCGTAGGTGTCCGGGATGTGCTGCAGGAAGTAGTACTGGTTGCCGATGAACCCGTTGCCGGAGCCGAACATCCACGCGAAGCCGAAGGCGTAGAAGAGGACGCCGCACAGGCAGGTGTCGACCACGCCCTCGAGGAGGACGTTTACGGTCTCCCGGGTGCGGGCGAACCCGGCCTCCAGGAACATGAACCCGGCCTGCATGAAGAACACGAGGAAGGCCGTGATCAGCACCCACATGGTGTTGATCGCGTTCACGTACGGGGGATCAGGGACGGGGGCCGGGGCGGCGGAGGGAGCCGCCGTTGCCGGGGCAGCCGCTGCGGGGGCCGCAGCCGGTGTCGCCGCGGGCGCTGAGGCCGTGGCGGGCGCGGTCTGCGCGTGGGCCTTGGTGCCCGAGCCCACGAAGAACGAGACGGTGAACACAACCAGGAAGCAGAAGGCGATGCCGATCATCTTCCCGCCGAAGAGGGCGTAGAAGAACCGGCGCTCCTTGGGATCCTTCATCTTGGTGATAAACTTGTTGATCATAAATTTTTTGTTGAGGGTCTATTTTCTGGGAATGGAGGGTGCCGCGTTTCAAACGGCCCGGCTCGTGCTGGGGGATCCTTCTGGTTTGGTTCTGATCATCTTTGGGCGGTGGCTTGGGTTGTGGTGGTGTGCAGTTCGTGGGCGCCCTGGGTGGTTCTTCAAGGCGGCTCCGACCAGAAAGCAAAGGGTATGCCACTTAATAAAATCTTAACGCTTACAACATGTTTTTTAGCGTTTCTTTTATTAAACCATTGGCATACAAGCGGCTTAGGTGATCAGCGCGGACGTTAAATCCGCATTAAGCCCTCGCACCTAAGTCCAACGCAGTCCCGTCAGCTCCAACTCAACTCGCCCCAGAACGCCTCGAATACCCACCCACGACTATGCCTGAACCTACTACCAACACACCGACGATGAAGCCCACGCTGGGCCTCACCGGCCTAACCATCAATGCGATGGCCCTGATCGCACCCGGAGCGTTCCTTTGGCTCACGTTCCAGGAACAAGCCCTCTATGGTGCACCGGCCGCCGGAGCCTCCATGTGGTTCGGCATCGTTGCCGCCCTCCTCCTGTGCTTGGCGACCGCGGTCAGCTACGCGGAGCTTTCCAAGCTCTACCCGGGAGCAGGCTCCTCGTACTTCTATGCGGAGCAGGCCTTCCTCTCCAAGAGCAAGGCCTACAAGTTCGCCCGCGTGATGAAGTTCTTCACGGGCTGGGCCAGCCATCTCTACTACTGGGTCTACCCGGGGTGCATGGTGGGCGTCACGGCGATCCTGGCGGGCTACCTCCTGAACCAGTTCTTCCCGGACACGTTCAGCTCCAGCTACAACAGCCCGCTGTTCATGATCCTCTTCTGCATCATCTTCACGGCGGGCGTCGGCTACATCGCCTTCCGGGGCGTCACGGGCACGACCGCCGTCAACATGGCGATCAACATCATCCAGATCTCGGCACTCCTCGTGTTCTCGGTGATCGCGATCGCCTACCGCACGAAGCATCCGGACGGATCGGTGGGCTACCACCTCTCCAACGGGGTCGCGGTCAACTACCAGGTCTTCCAGGACACCGTTAAGGACGACAAGGGGGCCCCGGTTCCCGTCCTCGACGCGAACAACAAGCCCACGGTCGACGACAAGGGCCAGCCGGTCTACCAGATGGCCGACCAGACGGACAAGGACGGCAATCCCGTCCCGGCCGACAAGGACGGCAAGGCCGTCACGGACCCAAAGCTCGCGGCTCCCTTCACGGTGAGCTACGCTATCGGGGACGCCTACACGACCGACCCGGCAACGAAGGTGACCACGTTCAACTTCCACCCGACGGCAAAGTCGGTCATCGGGCCTCACAGCTTCAACTTCGTCTTCATCCAGGCGTGCGTCGCGATCCTGATCCTGGTCGGGTTCGAGTCCGTCACCGCCATGGGTGAGGAGGCCAAGAACCCGAAGAAGGACATCGGCCGCGCCGTTCTCCTCTCGCTCGTGATCCAGGGCGCCGTGTGCTACCTGATCGAGTACTTCGCCGCCAACTACCTGCTGCACAACGGCTACACGCTGCCGCAGGCCTCGGGTTCCGGAGCGCCGATCGGCGACATGATGGTGATCGTCGGGACCTGGCTCTTCGGAAGCTACCAGGCCGGACGCGCCTTCATGCTGGTCCAGGCCTTCACGGTCTTCCTGGCGCTGATCGGAACGACGCTCGCCTGCTTGTCGACGGGTGCCCGCGTCACCTACGCCATGGGCAGGGATGACGAGGTGCCCTCGCACTTCGGCCTCCTCCACGGCAAGACGCTGTCCCCCCACCGCTCGATCTGGATCCTGTCGATCATCTCGATCGTCATCGGCATCGCGACGGTCTCGATCTACCTCGGCGGCTCGAGCCCGGCGGCCCTGGACAAGCACAACATCTGGTACAGCTTCGGGATCTTCGCCCCGGAGACCTACGCCAAGCTGCCGAACACGCTGCTCATTGTAACTCTGGTCAGCAACTTCGGCACCTTCCTGCTCTACATGACGACCTGCATCATCGCGATCGTCGCTTTCCGCGAGCACCACATGTTCAATGGGTTTAAGCACCTGGTGGTGCCCGTGTTCGGCCTCCTGGCCAACCTGGCCTGCATGCTCTTCTACTTGATCGGTCCCTGGACCGTGGCGGGGATGAGCGTGAAGGAGCCGTACATCGCCCTCGGCGTGGCTGCAGTCTGGGGCATCTACGGGTGGTACTACTTCGCCAAGAGCAGCAAGGCGAAGGGCAAGGCCATGATCCTCACCGAGAAGCCGGCAGTTTGATTTGACCTGACCGGCCCATAGAGTTCCATGGCCCCGCCTGCGCAGAGCAAGCGGGGCCATTTCTTTCTGCATTAACCCCATGCGACTGCGCTACGCACGAATCACCGACATCGGGCCCGTCAGGCCCGTGAACGAGGACTGGCTGGACTTCTGGGAGTCGCCGGACCCGCTCACCCGCGAGAAGCAGGGGAGCGCGGCGATCCTGGCTGACGGGGTGGGGGGCTACGAGAACGGCGAGGTTGCAAGCCGACTTGCGGTCGATGCCGCGCTCAAGGACTTCCAGGCCTCGTCGGGCGACATGAAGCCCTACGCCCTCCTGAGGAGGATGTTCACGGCCGCCTGCGCCGCCGTGCACGACACGTCGCTCTCCGAGTACAAGGGCCGCAAGATGGCGACCACGCTCGTGGCCTCGGTGTTCAGGGACGGCGCCGTGTGCGTCGCCAACGTGGGCGACACCCGGTCTTATTTCATCCGCCAGAAGACGATCCGGCGCCTGACGACCGACCACGTCGCGACTTCCGTTCCCGTGAAGCTCGGGATGATGCTCGAGCTCCAGGCCATGGCCAGCCCCAAGCGGAGCGAGCTCACACGGAGCGTCGGGGCGGAGCCCTTCTGCCAGCCCGACTTTGCAACGCAGCTCCTCCACCACGGGGACTTTGTGCTCCAGTGCACCGACGGGCTCCACGCCTTCGTGCTCGACGAGGAGATGCGGGAGATCATCTGCCGCTCCCACCCCTACGACGCCTGCAAGGAATTGGTGGCGCTCGCGCAGAAGCGCGGCAGCGACGACAACGTCTCGCTCCAGATCATCGAGGTCAGGAACTGGGAGCAGGTCGCCCAGACCGCCCGGAAGAGCATGGACCACAACGTGACGCCCACGAAGAGGGCTGTTGTGGCTGCGGCGGTGGCGTCCGGGTCGGGCGAGCCCGGGCCGGGCAAGGTACTCGACGGGAGGTTCGAGATCACGGACCTGGTCGCGCGCAGCAACATGGCTTCGATCTTCAAGGGCACGGACAGGAAGACCGGGCAGGACGTCGCGATCAAGGTGCCGCTCATGGCGCTTGAGAGCGACATTGCCGGGTTCGAGCGCTTTCAGCGCGAGGAGGAGATCGGGGCCAGGCTCAACCATCCGGCGATCCTGAAGGTGATCAAGGTCGACGGGCCCAAGAGCCGGCCGTACCTGGTCATGGAATTCCTGGAGGGAAAGACCCTGGCGGAGGTGATCAGCAAGCGCAGGCTCTCCGAGGGGGAGGCCGTTGCCTACGCGAGCCAGATCTGCGACGCGCTCGAGTACCTCCACCAGAACGGCATCACCCACCGCGACATGAAGCCGCAGAACATCATGGTGTGCAAGGATGGGAGCCTGCGGCTCTTCGACTTTGGGATCGCCAGGGTCGAGGCGGCGCGCCGCCTGACCTTTGTCGGCCTGACGCCCGCGCTGGGGACCCCGGACTACATCTCGCCCGAGCAGGTGAAGGGCAAGCGGGGCGACCACCGGAGCGACATCTACAGCCTGGGCGCGATCCTCTACGAGCTGGTGACCGGCTCCACGCCCTTCCAGGGCGAGAGCCCGTACGTGGTCATGAACGCGCGGATAACCGGGGACCCCGAGGCTCCCCGCAAGCTGAACCCCGAGATGAACCCCGCTCTGGAGGAGGTCATCCTTCACGCGCTCGAGCGCGACCCGAAAAGACGCTACGCGACCGCGGCCGACATGAAGCGGGAGTTGGACGACCTGGAGAAGGTCGACATCACCCACCGCGACCAGAGGCTGCGGGCCCCCCAGCCCTGGAAGGGCAAGAGCCACACGGCCCTCATGATCGTGGGCATCGTGCTCCTTCAGGTCCTCCTCTTCTTTGCCCTTTTCGTGCTCCTTTCCAGGAAACACCACTGATTTTTGGGGCCTAAATTGCCCGAAGCCCGGCATTAAGAAAATATTAAGAAATGGGGTATTTTGGGCTGTTTTCGGCCCAAAAAAGGGCAAAATGAGGCTAAAACGGCCTATTTTCAGGGATCCCGCGAGCCATGACAGGGAAAAAAAGGACGCGTTTTCGGGGATGGCATCAATGCTGCTATCCCGGTCGCATGCGATTCAACACCAGTCGCATGAGAGTTACTAACCTCCCTACTGCCGAAACACCCGTATGAACAAGAAACTGTATCCTCTGTACCTGTGCGCGCTCACAATGAGCGCCGTATCCCTGCGAGCCCAGACGGCTCCCGCGGCTGCGCCCGCTCCTGCAGCGGCCGCCCCGGCTGCCGCTGCTCCTGCGGCCGCCCCGACCTCCCCGGTCTCGACACCGGCCATGGAAGGTCCGCTCGCAGCCAACGTGAAGCCGCTCAGCTTCGACGTGCCGGACTTCGGGAAGATCTATGTGTCCGGCGCGATCACCGCGATTGCGCTCGGCGACTCGCCGGCCTTCGCGGGCCAGAAGAGCGGCTTTGCCGACCTGAGCAACGCCCAGGTCTTCGTGCAGAAGGTGGACGGGGCCTTCCAGTTCTTCGCCCAGGGCGGGACCTATTCGTTTCCGACCGTCGGTGTCCCGTACACCCGGTCCGGAGCGACGAACACGGCCCTCTTCGGCGCGCTGCCCCAGGCCTTCGTCAAATTTGTGAGCGGCAACTTCTCGATCGAGGCCGGCAAGCTGCCGACCCTGATCGGTGCCGAGTACGGCTTCACGTTCGAGAACATGAACATCTCGCGCGGCCTGCTCTGGAATCAGGAGCCCCTCGTGAGCCGCGGCATCCAGGCCAACTACACCGCGGGCCCCGTCGCCCTCTCCGCCTCCTGGAATGACGGCTTCTACTCTGACCGCTTCAACTGGGGCTCGGCCTCGGCGGCCTGGACGATCAATTCCTCCAACACGCTGGCCGTCATCTTCGGCGGGAACTTCGGCACGACCGCCTACGGCACCTCCGCCACCCCGGTCGCCCAGAACAACGACAAGCAGCTCTGGAACGTGATCTATTCGTACACCTCGGGCCCCTGGCTCGCGCAGGGTTACTACCAGTACGCGGACACGGCCACGGGTACGGCCATCGGCATCGGCAAGGCGTCCTCGACCTCGGGGGTCGGCGTCCTCGTCAACTACGCCGTCCCGAACACGAGCTGGAACCTCTCGGGCCGAATCGAGAACATCACCTCCTCGGGCAGCGCCACGGATGGCTCGGCGAACCTCCTCTACGGCCAGGGCAGCAAGGCCTGGTCGTTCACGGTGACGCCGACCTACCAGTCAGGCGTATTCTTCACCCGCGGGGAGATCTCGTGGGTATCGGCCTCCTCGACCGCCGCCGGTTCTGCCTTCGGCAGCACGGGCAACAGCAAGTCGACGGCCCGCTTCGCGGTTGAGACCGGCATCCTCTTCTAAACATCTAGACGGGAACACAAAGCCCGCGCCCCTGCCAGGGCGCGGGCTTTTTCGCGCCCAAAGCGGACGCGCTGTTCTTTCGTGTCATTTGCCGGATTTCGTGGTTAATCCTACCCCACATCCATGCCCCTACGCGTCCTCATCCTCGGTGCCAACGGTTTCATCGGCAGCTCGCTCACCCATGCGATCCTCAAGCAGAAGGACTGGGAGGTCTACGGCATGGACGTGGGAGGCCACAAGCTGGGCGACTGCCTGGGCAACCCCCGGTTCACGTTCGTCGAGGGCGACATCACCATCTCCCGCGAGTGGATCGAGTACCACGTCAAGAAGTGCGACGCCGTCATCCCGCTGGTCGCCATCGCCAACCCCGTCCAGTACGTGAAGGACCCCCTCCGGGTCTTCGAGCTCGATTTCGAGGCGAACCTGGAGATCGTGCGCAAGTGCGCGAAGTACAAGAAGCGCATCATCTTCCCGTCGACCTCCGAGGTGTACGGGATGTGCCCGGACCGGGAGCTGAATGAGCAGACAAGCTCGCTCGTCTACGGGCCGATCGAGCGCCAGCGCTGGATCTACGCGGCGTCCAAGCAGCTCCTCGACCGGGTGATCTACGCCTATGGCGTTCGAGACGGAGTCGACTACACTCTGTTCAGGCCCTTCAACTGGATCGGACCGAAGCTCGACAACGTGATGGAGCCGAAGGAGGGGAGCTCGCGCCTCTTCACGCAGTTCATCTCGAACGTCATCTTCGAGAAGCCGCTCCAGCTGGTGGACGGCGGCAAGCAGAGCCGGTCCTTCACCTTCATTGACGACGGCGTGGACGCGCTCCTGCGCATCATCGAGAACAAGGACGGCAAGGCCTCCCGCCAGATCTTCAACATCGGCAATCCCGACAACAACGTGAGCGTCGCGAAGCTGGCCAAGCTGATCATCGCCGCGTTCAAGGACTTCCCGGAGTACCGGGAGCAGGCCGCGAAGGCGAAGACGGTCGTGGTGTCCTCGGGCAAGTACTTCGGCAAGTACTACCAGGACATCCAGCGCAGGGTCCCGTCGGTCGCCGCGATCCACCGGCAGCTCGGCTGGAAGCCCAAGGTCGACCTGAAGACGGCCATCCGGCTCACGCTCGACTACCACCTGGCGCACAAGGACTACAGCCTCGACTAGGGCGCCATGGCGGCTCGACTCGCGCTGAAGGTTGACGCCGACACGGACCGGGGGACCCGGATTGGCATCCCGAACCTGGCCGCCGACTGCGCGGAGTTCGGGGCCACGGCGTGCTTCCTCTTTTCCCTGGGGCCGGACCAGACGGGCCGCGCGATCACGCGGATCTTCCGCCCGGGATTCTTCGGCAAGGTGAGCCGGACAAGCGTGGTGGAAATCTACGGGCTGAGGACGCTCCTGAACGGGACGCTCCTGCCCGCGCCCCACGTGGGCCGGCGCAACGGGGACACGATGAGGCGGGTTGAGGACGCCGGCTTCGAGGTCGGGATCCACTGCTACCGCCACTACCGCTGGCAGGACTACCTGGACCGGATGGATCTCGACGAGATCCGCGCGGAGTTCGGCGCGGCGCGGCGCGAGTTCGCGAGGATCTTCGGAAGGGAATCCTCCACGGCCGGGGCGGCCGGGTGGCAGAGCAATGCCAGGAGCCGCGAGGTCTACGACGAGGCGGGGCTCCTTTACTCGAGCGACACGCGCGGCACCCACCCCTTCTTCCCGAGGATCGGCGCCAAGACCTATGCCACGCTCGAGATCCCGAGCACCCTGCCGACCTTGGACGAGCTCATGGGCCGGCCCGAGTACCCCGACGGCGCGATCGCCGGGCATCTCATGTCGCTGCTGCGCGAGGACCGCCTGAACGTCTTCACGCTGCATTCCGAGATCGAGGGCATGGGGCGGCGTGCCATCTTCCGGGAACTCCTGGCTGCCTGCAGGAAGGCCGGGGTCGAGTTTGTGCGGATGGACACCACGGCGCGCGAGCTGCTCGCGGCGAGGGAGAAGCTGCCCGTCTGCGAGCAGGTGATGGCCACGATCGAGGGCCGCAGCGGCCTGGTCGCCACGCAGGGGCCGTTGGACCGATGAGCCGGGCCGGCTGGAATCCACGGAGGGCCGTGGACGCGGACGTTCCCGCGCTCGAGGAACTGATCGCGCTCTCCGTCCGGGGGATCCACGGACCCTACTACAGGCAGGAGCAGATCGACGCCTCGATCGGCACCGTGTTCGGTGTGGACAGGCAGCTCATCGAGGACGGGACCTATTTTGTCGTGGAGCATGGGGGCAGGGTGGTCGGGTGCGGCGGCTGGAGCAGGCGGGCCACGCTCTGCGGGAGCGACTCGCTGCGGACCAGGCGGGACCCGGAGGTCGATCCCCGGACCGAGCCGGCCCGGGTCCGCGCGTTCTTCGTGCATCCGGACTGGGTGAGGAGGGGGATAGGCGCTTCCATCATGGCGCTCTGCGAGCGCGAGATCCGTGCCGCCGGCTTTGGCCGGGTCGTGATCATGGCGACCCTGCCCGGGGTGCCCCTCTACGCCTCGTTCGGCTACCGCGAGACCGAGCGCATCGCGGTGCCGATGCCGGGCGGCCTCACGATCGAGACCGTCCGGATGGAGAAGGCGCTCCTAGGAGGCGCGGTCCAGGCGCACCAGTAGCCACGCCCCGATCGAGAGGAAGATCAGGTTCGGGGCCCAGAGCAGGAGGTCCGGGCGGTACTCGGGGTGCTGGTCGAGCCATCCGACCACCACGATCAGGAAGTAGTAGGTCAGGGCGAGAAGGACCGCGACCCCCAGGTTGGCGCTCGTCTCGCGGCGCGAGACCTTGATTCCCAGGGGCACGCCGACGAAGGCGAAGGAGAAGACCGCGAGGGCCATGTTGATCTTGTCCTGGATGGTGAGCGAAACCTTCATCACGTTGCGCGCGTGCTGCCTCTCGCCCCCGGGGGCGACGGTCTCGCCCGCCACCCGGTCCCGCTCGGCGAGCAATTCGCTGTAGGTCATCCACTGGAGCTTCTGGTGCACGCTCTGGCTGCCAAAGTACTTGGAGAGCGAGAGGTGCACCGGGTCGACCTGCCCGAAGGTGTTCACCCTGAGCGGCTGCGTGAAGTCGTCCAGGGCCTTGCGGTCGTGCTCGTCGACTCGGGCGTTGGCCAGGGTGACGATGAACTCGTTGGTGGCCTCGTCGTACTCCACGTGCCCGGACTCCGCCCGGACGAACCGGACGACCCTGCGCTCGCCGTCGATCTGCCAGAGCCAGAAGTCCTTCACGTCGGTGCCGTCCTTTGACCCCGAGCCCATCGAGCCCACGTAGACGACGTATCCCGGGAATTCGCGGATGAAGGTCTTCGGCCGGAGGTAGCTCAGGGGATTGGCCCGGATGGCGACCGCAAGCTCCCGGTGGTACTGGACGCGGGCCCAGGGCATCGACTCGAAGTTCACGCGCAGGGCGAGGAGGACGCCGAGGAAGGCCAGGAGGAGGGCCGGGCGGGCGATCCGGGGCAGGCTCAGCCCCGCCGCGCGCATGGCGGTCACCTCGCTGTCGCTGGAGAGGCGCCCCAGGGTGAGAAGCACCCCGGTCAGCATGCCAAGCGGCAGCGCGTAAGAGATCACAAACGGGATCAGCAGGAGGACCAGGCGCGCGAACGAGAGGATCGGCAGCTGCCCGGAGAGGAGCGGTCCCAGGAGGTCGCGGATCACGTTGCCGGCGGCCAGCACAAAGGCGAAGAGGGCCACGGCGGCCATCGCCGTGGCGAGGACGCCCTTGAAGATATGCCGGTCCAGCAGGTTCACGCGGGCGCCTTGGCCATCGCGGCGTGCACCGTGCGGATCAGGGTCTCGACGCTGAAGGGCTTGTCGAGGAAGTGGCGCACCCCGCTCATGGCCGCGGCCTCCTTGTTCTCCTGGGTCGCCATCCCGCTCGCCGCGACAATCGGCAGGTCGGGCCTGATGTGGCGCAGGGCGAGGATGGTCTTCGATCCGTCGAGTCCGGGCATCTGCATGTCGACCAGCGCGGCCTGGAAAAGTGCCGGGGAGGCCCGCAGGAGCGAGACCGCCTCCGCCCCGTCAGCGGCCCCGACCGTGCGGAAGCCGAAGTTCTCGAGGGTGCTGCGCATGATGTGGCGCACCGACTCCTCGTCGTCGACCACGAGGATCGACTCGCCCTTGCCCCGGGGGAGCGGGCCCGAAGGGGCCCGGGACGGCTCCCCGTGTGCCGGCGGGGTGAGCCCGATGTCGGAGGTCGGCAGGAAGATGGAGAAGGTCGTCCCGCTTCCCTCCGAGGAGATGAAGGTGATGAAGCCGCAGTGGGCCTTCACGATCGACCGCGCCGTCGAAAGCCCCAGGCCGCTGCCCCGCCCGACGCCCTTTGTCGTGAAGAACGGGTCGAAGATCTGCCCCTTCAGGATGTCGGGTATCCCGCAGCCGGTGTCCGCGACGTCGATCCTCACGAAGGTCCCGGGCACGGCGTCGGGGTGGGGCCGGGGGGCGGTGGCGGGGACCTCCGCGTTCGAGGCCGAGATGGAAAGCTTTCCTCCTGTCGGCATCGCGTCCCGGGCGTTCACGGCGAGGCTGAGCAGCACCTGGTGGAGCTGCACCGGGTCCCCCGCGATGGAGGCCACGTTCGGGGCGATCTGGAAGCCCACGCGGATCGACTTGGGGAGGGTGCTGTCGAGGAAGGTGCGGACCTCGTTGAATAGGGAGGCCGGGCTCACTGCGATGCGGGGCCCCTCCATGCCGCGCGCAAAGAGGAGGATCTGGCGCACGAGCTCGGCGCCACGCTTGGCGCTGGCGGCGATCACGTCCAGGAGCTGTGCGGACTCGGCGTCGGCCTTGTCCGAAAGGAGGTCGCCGGCCATCATGATCGGGGCGAAGACGTTGTTCAGGTCGTGGGCGATGCCGCCGGCGAGGGTCCCGATGCTCTCCAGGCGCTGGTTCTGGAGGAGCTGGGACTCGAGGAGCTTGCGCTCGGTGATGTCGGTGATGAAGCCCTCCAGCCGGCGCACCGCGCCCGGGGGCCCCGGCACCGTCCGCCCGCGCTCCCACACCCATTTCAGCTGGCCGCCCTTCATGCGGATCCGGTAGGTGAGCTCGAAGGCGTCGCCCCGCTCCACCGCGCGGGAGACGATGTCCCTCACGCCCTTCCGGTCCTCGGGATCGATGACCTCCTCGTAGCTCGTGTCGCGGTTGCGGACCAGGGCCTCGGGCTCGTAGCCCGTGAGGTCGCGGCACCCGGCGCTCACGAACTCCATGGTCCAGTGCTCGTCATCCAGGCAGCGATAGGCCATCCCGGGCAGGTTGCTGAAGAGGGCTGCGGTCGCCCGCTCCTGCTCCCGGTGCGTGGCCTCCGCCCTCTTGCGCTCGGTGACGTCCCTCTCGATGAAGACGAAGAAGTCCGCTCCCGTGGCCGGGCTCGTGACCACCGTTGCCTCGATCTCGATCCAGAATGCGCTGCCGTCCTTGCGGTAGTTGAGGAGCTCCGCGCGAATGGGCCGGCGGGCGGCGAGCGCCGCCTCTATGCGCTTCAGCTCGGCCACCGAGGTGCCCGGGCCGCGGAGAAATCCCGGGGAGCGCCCCAGGATCTCCTCGGGGGGATAACCCGTGATCCGCTCAAAAGCGGGATTCACGAAGAGCACCTTCGGGTCAAGGTCCGGCAGGGCCTTGCCCTCGGTTACCATCACGATATCATTGAATTGCTCAAGGGAGGCACCAATCACATCCGGGGGGAGTGTGGTCCCTGAAAGCTCTTGGGGATTGGAGGTCTCGGCCTGACCCATGGGGCCATCTATAGAGGCGACGACAAGGCTTCGAAAGCGAATAGTGCATTTATTGTCGCCTAGGGTGTCCCCCAGGGGGCAGATTTTTCGAACGCGGGGGGTGAACCGGTGTCCACGGATCTCCCCTTGCCCTCCATGTTCGCCCGACTTGCCCGCCTCCTCGCCGTTCTCGCCGTCCTCGCGGTCTCCTCCGCCCGGGCGGAGGAATCCGCTGCCCCCGAGGTCCCGGAGACCATGGCCGAGCGAAAGCTCAAGGAGATCGCCGTTCACCAGCGCGTCCTCTTTGCCGATGCAGCCGCCCAGGGGAAGGAGCTCGATGAGGCCGAGTTCAAGTCCCAAGTCGAGCAGTTGACCCGCGAGTATGAGTCCCTGCTTCGGGATAATCCCAAGTTTGCCGCGGGTTATGCCTCGTACGGCTACATGCTCTGGAAGATCAGCCTGCGAAAGCAGGCGGTGGCGATCCTGCTCAAGGCGAACCAATTAGATCCAGATATCCCTTTGGTTAAGAATGAATTGGGAAATTATCTGGCGGAGGAGGGGAAGCCCCTCGAGGCCCTCAACTACTACCTTTCCGCGGTGAAGCTCGATTCCAAGGAGCCCCTTTACCACTACCAGATCGGGACCCTCCTCTATGAGGCCCGGGACGAGTTCCTGAAGAGCGGCGAGTGGAGCCGGGCGGCGATCGACCACTCGATGCAAGAGGCTTTCAAGAACGCCTGCGAGATGGCGCCGGACCGGATCGAGTTTGCCTACCGCTACGCCGAGTCCTTCTACGACATGCAGGAGCCGGATTGGGGCGCGGCGCTGAAGGCGTGGCAGGACCTAGAGAGTCGCGCCGCCTCGGACATCGAGCGGCAGACCATGCGCCTGCACCAGGCCAATGTCCTGCTGAACATGGGAAAGCCCGCGCTGGCCCAAAAGACCCTCGAATCCGTGACGGATCCCGCGCTCCAGGTGCAGAAGCTGAAGCTCAATGCGCAGATCGTGCCCCTGGGCGCCAAGTAGGACCCACAGATGGACCTCGACCCCCAATTCATCCGCCAGGGCCTGATCGTGTTCATCGTGCTGGTCGCCAGCATTGCCCTCCATGAGTGGGGCCATGCCGTCGTGGCCGACTGGCTGGGCGATGTCACGCCGCGCAGCGACGGCCGCGTCACCCTGAACCCGCTTTCCCACCTGGACCTGATGGGCAGCATCGTCTTTCCGCTCCTGAACATCTTCGTCCTGGGCGCCGGGCTGCCGTTCATCGCGTGGGGACGCCCCGTCGTCACCAACCCCTCCAATTTCAGGAACCGATGGAGGGACGACATCCTGATCTCGTTGGCGGGTCCCGCGACAAACCTGCTTGTGGCGCTTGTCGCCATCCTGGTCGGCTGCGCCTTGGCCCCGGCCCAGCCGCGGTTCGGCGAGCTCGTGAAGAACCTTGTCGTGATGAACGTGGGCCTGGCCGTCTTCAACCTGCTCCCCATCCCCCCGCTCGACGGGGCCTCCGTTTTCCGGAGGGTGGTGGGCATGTCCGAGGAGACCTACCTCTCGGTCTCCCGGTGGAGCTGGCTGATCATCCTCGTTGTGCTCAACCTGGGCCTCACGCGCCACCTGATCGTGCTGATGGTCTCCGAGGCCTGCGGCCCCTACGCCTTCCTGTGCAGCAGGATCAGTCCCACGGCCTTCTCCATCATCTTCCAGTCGTGACCCTCGCACAATGCCTCAAGCGCGCGGTGCGGATGTACGGGGAGAAGGGCGCCGCCATGGGGCAGATCGCGACCGAGCCCCGGGATGAGGCGCTCTACCTGATCCTCTCAACGCTCGGGCTCCCGCTCGACAGCGACCCGACGGTGCTCGACCGCTCGCTCTCGGCCGCCGAGTACGCCGGGGTCATGCAGGTCCTTAAGCGGCGCCTGGAGGAGCACGTGCCCGCGGCCTACATCACCCGGGAGGCCTGGCTCGGGGGGCTCAAGTTCTACGTCGACGAGCGGGTCCTCATCCCGCGCAGCTATTTCGTCGAGATCCTGCCAACCCAGGTCGACCCCTGGCTCAAGAACCCGAACAAGGTCTCCCGCGTCGTCGACGTGTGCACCGGCTCGGGCTGCCTGGCCATCCTCCTTGCGCGCCATTTCAGGAAGGCGAGGGTCGAGGGGCTCGACCTTTCCCCGGGGGCCCTCGAGGTCGCGGGCAAGAACGTGCGGCGCCACCGGCTCTCGAAGCGCGTGCGCCTGGTCCAGAGCGACCTCCTCTCCGGCGCCCCCGCCGGCCGCTACGACGTGATCCTCAGCAACCCGCCCTACGAGCCGACGGCGCATGTCGACCGGCTTCCGAGGGAGTTCAAGCACGAGCCTCGCCTGGCCCTCGACGGCGGCCGCGACGGCCTCGACCTGGTCCGCAGGCTGATCAGGGAGTCGGCCTCGCGCCTTAAGCCCGGCGGAATCCTGATGATCGAGGTCGGAGGGGGCAGGGCGCCCTTCGACAGGGAGTTCGGGCACCTTGAGCCCCACTGGTTCCACACCGAGGACGGCTCGGACTGCGTGTGCCTGATCCAGGCTGCCCGGCTCGGGGTCCGCTAGGCGCGCGCCAGGTCGTAGAGGGCGTAGCCCGCGAAGAGGTTCGGCAGGAACCGGCAGGGGGTCCGCCAGTCGCCCAGGAGGTGCGCCCGCCGGGCGACCCTGATCGACTTCTCTCGGCAGAAATCCTCAAAGTCCGCGATCGAGAGGGGATTGGCCGGGCGGCTCTCGTGCCAGGACGTCGTGTAGACGGCGTTGCGCACCTTGCGGCCGCGCAGGAGCCCGTCCAGGCGGTTCTTCCAGAATCCGTGGTTCACAAAGCCGACGGTGACCGTGCTCCCGACCCGGAGCGCCTCGAGCACAACGCCCGCCGGGTCGTTCAGCTCATGGACGGTCCTCGAGCAGATGATCCGGTCGAAATGCCGGTCCGGGAACGCGCGCATGAACTCGGTCATGTCCCCCTGGTAGGCGGACAGCCCGCGCGCGACGCAGGCGCTGATGCGGCCGAAATCCAGGTCGACCCCGGTGGCCGCCACCTGCTTTGCCTGGACCAGGTAGGCCATCAGCTCGCCCCGCCCGCAGCCGAGGTCCAGGACCCGGGACTGGGGCTCGACCCACTCCCCGATGACCTGCATGTCGACTGTCCTCTTTTCTACGAGTTTGCTCATGTCGGTCGCGCGGGGTCAGATCGCAAAATCGAAGACGTAGGCCTCGGACCGCTCGAGGAAGCCCCGCACCAGGGCGTAGAGATCCGAGCTCTCGAGCAGGAACGAGTCGTGCCCGAGGTCCGTGGAGAGCTCGGCGTAGCTCGCGCGCTTGCCGGCCCTCAGGAGCGCAAGGGCGATCGAGCGGTTCTGCTCGGGGGGGAACAGCCAGTCGCTCGTGAAGCCGACGACAAGGGACTCGGCCTGCACGGGGGCGAACGCCTTCTCGAGCGAGCCGAACGCCCGGGCGGGGTCGAACTGGTCGATCGCCCGGGTGATGTACAGGTAGGAGTTGGCGTCGAACCGGTTGATGAAGCTCTGGCCCTGGTGGCGCAGGTAGCTCTCGACCTCGAACTGGGCGTCGAAGGTGTAGGATTCCCCGCCGGCGGACTCGCGCTTGCGGCGCCCGAACTTCCGGTCCATCCCCGCGTCGGAGAGGTAGGTGATGTGCGCCATCATTCGCGCGATCGCGAGCCCGACGCGCGGGCCACCCTCGCGCGCGTAGTCGCCGTTGTTCCAGGCAGGATCCTGCATGATCGCCTGCCTGCCGACCTCGTTGAACGCGATCGCCTGGGCGCTCTCGTTGGCGGTCGAGGCCATGATGATCTGGCGCTTGGTGAACGCGGGGTAGTCGATCGCGAAGAGCATGGCGGTCATGCCGCCCATCGACCCGCCGATGACGGCGTGGAGCTCGACGATGCCCAGGTGGTCCAGCAGGAGCTTCTGCGCGCGGACCATGTCGCGGATCGTGACAAAGGGAAAGCGAAGGCCGTAGGGCTTGCCGGTCCCCGGGTCGACGGAGCTCGGGCCCGTGGATCCCTGGCATCCGCCGAGGACGTTGGCGCAGATCACGAAGAAGCGGCGCGTGTCGACCGCCTTGCCCGGGCCGATCAGGTTGTTCCACCAGCCGGGCTTTGCGTCGGTCTCGGCGTGCCACCCTGCGCAGTGGTGGTCGCCGCTCAGGGCGTGGCACACGAGGACGGCGTTGTCCCGGGTCGCGTTCAGCGCCCCATACGTCTCGTAGCGCAGCGTGAAGCCCTGGATCGACTGGCCGCTCGTGAAGGTGAACGTATCGGGGTGCGTGAAGTCCTTCGCCTGCACAATGCCGACGTCGTCCGCCGCTAGGGGGCGGCGGGCGGATACGGGCGACGGGGTAGCCTGGACGTCGTCTGTCATGGCAAGGGGGATGTAACCACAGGCCCCAGGACGACGCAAGGCGGCCGAACCCTTATGACGCCCTCGACAGGCCTAGGCGTGCGCCGCGGCGCTCACGGATTCGTCCATCTCCTCGTTCGAGAAGACCTGCTGCACGTCGTCCAGCTCGTCCAGGGCGTCGTGGAACTCGACCAGCGCCTTCGCGAGGGCGGCGTCGGTCACCGGCACCGTCGTCGTGGGGATGTACGCGATCTCGGCGCTCGCCGGCTTGATGCCGCGCCCCTCGAGGGCGTGCGACACCTTGTCGAAGAGGTGGAGGTCGCAGCGCACCTCGAAGCCCTCATCGGTGGTGATCACGTCGTCGGCGCCGGCCTCGAGCGCAACCTCCATGAGCGCGTCCTCCGTGGTCGCTCCCTTCGGGACCAGGAACTGGCCGGCGTGCAGGAACTGGAAGGCAACGGCCCCGGACCCGGCGAGGTTTCCGCCGAAGCGCGTGAACGCGGAGCGCACGTCCGCTGCCGCCCTGTTCTTGTTGTCGGTCATCACCTTCACGATCGTGGCCACGCCCCCGGGGCCGTAGCCCTCGTAGGTCAGCTCCTCGATCATGCTGCCGGCCAACTCCCCGGTGCCCTTCTTGATCGCGCGGTCGACGTTGTCGGCCGGCATGTTCGCCTCGCGCGCCTTGAGGAGCAGGGTCCTCAGGCGGGGGTTGGCCCCCGGGTCGCCGCCGCCCTTCGCGGCGATCGTGATTTCCCGGGAGAGCCGGCTGAAGACCTTGCCCCTGCGCACGTCGAGGACCGCCTTGGTCCGCTTTACCTTTGCCCACTTGTTGTGGCCTGCCATGGCGGGATTCGCGGTGCGTTTTTGGCTAACCCTTCCTCGGAGTGACGTTCTTCGTCGGCTTGGCGCCCTTGATGGGGACGGTGTCCTCGGTGTCGGGAACCCGGTTGACCACCAGCTGCTGGCAGATCGTGAAGAGTCCGTTGATCGTCGAGTACAGGGAGAGCGCGCACGACCAGTTGTAGTAGAAGAGCACGAACATGATCGGCATGAACTGCATCATCTTCATCTGGGCGTTGTCGACCGCGGGCTGCGGGGTGACGCGCATCTGCATGAAGTTCACTACGCCGAGCAGGAGGGGCAGAACGTTCACGGCGACGGCGCCCAGGAGCGGAAGCGAGATCGTGGCGATCGTGTCGGGCATCGACAGGTCGGGGGCCCAGAGGAACGGGGCGAACCTGAGTTCGGCCGCGCTCCGGAGCATGGTGAAGAAGGCCCAGAAGAAGGGGATCGTCAGCAGCATCGGGATGCAGCCGGCGACCGGGTTGATCTTGTGCTTCTTGTAGAGCTCCATCGTCGCCGTCTGGAGCTTCTGGGGGTTGTCCTTGTACTTCTCCTTGATGAGCTTGAGCTCGGGCATGACCTTCTGCGTGCGGCGGGACGTCCGGGACTGCGCGAGGGTGATCGGCAGGAAGAGGACCTTCAGGGAGAGGGTCGTCAGGATGATCGCGATTCCCCAGTTGGCGGTCCAGCTGTGGTACCAGGTCATGACCGTCAGGAGGAGGGCGGCGCAGAAGCGGAAGATGAAGTTGCCGAAGTCCATCACTCGGTCCTCGTCGTGGCGGAACACGTCTGCGTTCGAGAGCCTCGGGTACTCCTTGGGGCCCACGTAGAAATTGCCGGAGAGGGTCGCCTGGCCGTGCGCGGGGATGGCGGGGACGTCGAAGTCGACCGCTGCGGTGATCCCGTAGGCCCGCTTGTCGGAGTCGGGCAGGTCGTTCAGGAGCTTCACCCGGCGCGACTCAAGGCCCGAGGCGGGCTCGTCGGGGGTCAGGATCGAGGCGAAGAACTGGTTCTTCACGGTCGCCCAGACGACGGGACCGGCGCCCGGGATCACGGCCTTCGGGCCGCTCACCCCGAACCCGAGGAAACCACCGCTCCCCTCGAGGGAGGCGCGCCTCACAAGGGTCTGGTCCTTGCCGTTGGAGAACTCGGTCGTCAGCTGCAGGCCCGTGTCCGCGGAGTTGCTCGGGGCCGCCGTTCCGATCGAGAAGGCCACCCGCATCGGCGAGACGGCCGAGTCGGAGAGGTTCCGCAGGGTCGTCTCGCAGCGGATCAGGTACGGGTCCGTGCCCGCCCCCTTGTCCGGGGACACGACGTAGTGGCGGGTGACCTCGATCCGCTTGTCCAGGACTGCGCGGTACACGACCTCCGTGTCGGTTCTCGACACGAGGCTGTAGCGCGTCTCGCGGTCCAGGCCCGGCAGCCCGATGAAGGAGAGCATCGGGTTGTCGTGGAGCTCGTTGAAGATGTACGGGTCGGGCCGGTGGAGGTCGGCCGGGTACTTGCGAAACGCGACGTTACGGATGGCGCCACCCGAGTCGGTGAAGTTGACCTCGACGAAGCTGTTTGCGATCCGGGTCACGGTCGCGCCCGACTGGTCGACCTGGGCCGTCGTGAAGGTGGGCTCCTCGGCAAGCGAGGCGCGCGTGCCCGTGAGCGGGGCCGAGGCCACGGGGGCGGCCGAAGTTGCCGCCGGGGCGGCCTGGGGCGGGCGCGCGGCGCCCTGGGGCGCGTTCTTCTGCGAGTAGACCAGGACGAAAAAGGCCGCAACGAAGAGGAGCGCGCCGATGAATGTGTTCTTTTTGTCCACGAGGATGTTTGGTTTACCGCAGGGCCGGCGGCACGGGATCGTTACCGCCCGTATGGAAGGGCGTGCACTTGATGACTCGGCGCGCCGCCAGGTAGCTGCCCCGGAGGGCGCCGTGGGTGGCCACGGCCTCGGCGGCGTAGTGGGAGCAGGAGGGATAGAAGCGGCAGCCGTACGACGGCCCGAAGATCGCGGGCAGCGCGGGCGAGGCCGTGTTTTGGTACAGGCGGATGAGCCCGATCGCCGCCACGGCGGCGAAGCCCTGGCCCCGGTGGGCGAGTGGTTCGGAGCCGGCGGTCATGGCGAGTGGGGGGAGGGCAGCGGGGCCATCTTGGGGCACGCCTCGACGAACACGCGGTCGAGCTGCGCGAACGACCAGGTGTTCACCTGGGAACGGGTCACGATCAGCAGGTCGCACGACCTAGGGAGCAGGTCCTGGCGGCGGCGGAAGATCTCGCGCATGCGGCGCTTGGCCCGGTTCCTGAGGATCGCCTTGCCGACGGCCTGGGTGGAGGCCACGAAACAGGCGCGGCGCTCGGCGGGGCTCTCGGGACCGGGGATCCACCAAAGGGTGAAGGCCCGGCAGTCGATGCGCCGGCCGTTCTGGCGGACGTCGCGGATGTCGTTCTGACGCCGCAGGTGCTGCCCAGGGCGGAGACGCATGGGGACAGCGCTACCCGGAATCAAACGACGGTCAGCCTCTTACGGCCCTTCTTGCGGCGGGAGGCTAGCACTTTGCGGCCGCCGCGGGTGGCTTTGCGGGCGCGGAATCCTATCTTGCGGGCTCGTTTCTTGCGATGCGGACGGAAGGTGGGTTGCATGGTATCGTGGCGTTTAAGAGTTGACTGAAGTGCCTTACCTAAAGGGGGGTGTCAAGGGCGGGATTGAACCGCCTGGCGCCGCAGCGGGGACAGGGGTCCACCCGGGGATCGGTCCCTTAAGGGGCGCCTAGTGCTTGGACCACGCCCACCCGGTGATCCGCCAGCCGTCAGCACCCTTGATTAGGGCAAGAGTGATGAGGGATCCCGTTTCCTTAACCTGCACACCCTTAACCTTGTACGCATAGTCCGCGGGAAGGACCACGTAGGCCCGGTCCCCGGAGACGTCGACGTGCTGGGGCTTGCCAAAGGTCACGGCCCCGTCGGTTATCCCGTTCTTTGTGGCGTCACTGTCGTAGTCGCTCAGCCACCGGGAGAGTGCTCCCGAACCGTGCCACTCGTGCGGCGGAAACTCGTCGATGATCGACATCTGGTCGGCGCTGGAGGCGAGCATCGCCTTGGTGTCGCCCTTGTTGAAGGCGTCCAGGAACTGGAGGACGGGGGCCATGGCGTCGGATTCCGCCGAGGCGAAGGCGGGGCCGGTGAGGAGTAGCGAGGCGGCGAGCGCGAGCAGGAGTTTGTTCATAGGTCAGTATTCCACTGGGGGAGGGTTCAAGCGGAGGCCGGCCGGCGGGGAAATGCCCGGCCCGGGCCAAACGTCTCGGGGATTCTGCGGTGTTTCGAGCCCAAAACTCGCCGGGAACGCTGGGGGCCTAGAGTTCCCTCAGCGAGGCCGCGATCGGCAGCCTCGCGGCCCGAAGCGCGGGGAGGAGGCCGCCGACCGAGCCGATGACGGTGGCCAGCACCACGCCCTGGACGAGGAGGGGCGGAGTCGGTTGGCTGCCTCGCTCGATTCGGAGGGAATCCAGAGTAGCCTTGGAGAGGCTCATGCTCGCTGGCAGGTGAGCGCCCTGCCTTCCTGGGGGGCAACGGCGGAGTGTGCCGCACCCAAGGGGCCGCGGCGCCCCTTGACTCGGGCAGCGGTCTGATCTCACTGGGGCTGCGATGCGATCGAGCGCCCTGATCCTCACCGCCGCTGTGCTTGCGGCACCCTGCCCCGCCGCCGATTCGCCGACCGCCGATCCCGAGATAAGGGACCTGGTGGCGGCCATTTCGCCGGAGCGCATCCAGAGGTCCGTGTACGTCCTGACGAGCTTCAAGACCCGCCATACGCTCTCCGACCCGCTCGCCAGCGGGGACGGGATCGGCGGGGCCGCCTCGTGGGTCCGCGCCGAGTTTGAGCGCGCGTCCAAGGACGCCGGGGGAAGGCTCCGGGTGGAGCGGGACACCTTTGAGCAGCCGCCGGCACCCCCGCGCATCCCGCAGGCCGCCTCCCTCACCAATATCGTTGCGACGCTTCCGGGCACGGATCCCGACCCGTCCGCCCGGACCCTCGTGGTGAGCGCCCACTACGATTCCCGGGCGACCAACCCCCTGGATGTGACGGGCGCTGCCCCCGGGGCGGACGACGACGCCTCGGGCGTCGCGGCCGTGCTGGAGCTCGCCCACGTCCTTTCAAGGCACAAGTTCGCGGCGACAATCGTTTTCCTGGCCGTTGCCGGCGAGGAGCAGGCCTTGAACGGCTCGACGCACTGGGCCAAGGCGGCCCGCGAGCGCAGCGCCGACATCGAGGCGATGCTCGACAACGACATCATCGGCAGCAGCCGAGCCGAGGATGGCTCCGTGGACCGGGGCTCCGTGCGCCTCTTTGCCCAGGGGGTGCCGCCCGAGGCCGCGCCGGATGACCACCTCCTGGACCTGATCCGCAACGGCGGCGAGAACGACACGCCGCCGCGCGAGCTCGCCCGGGCGATCCGCGAGGTTGCCGCGGCCTATGTGCCGTCCCTGAAGGTGCGCGTGATCTACAGGGCGGACCGGTACCTGCGGGGGGGCGACCACCTGCCGTTCCTTGAGCGCGGCTACCCCGCTGTGCGGTTCACGGAGCCCGCGGAGGATTTCCGCAGGCAGCATCAGGACGTGAGGGTGGAGAACGGCGTCGCCTACGGGGACACGCCCGACCACCTGGATTTCGGGTATGTCGCCGACGTCGCCCGCGTGAACGCCGCCACCCTGGCTGTCCTAGCGAAGGCCCCGGCCCCGCCGAGAGGCGTGCAGATCGAGGCGGCCCGGCTTGAGAACGACACGACGCTGCGTTGGGACGCGGTTCCCGACGGGAACCTTGCGGGCTACCGCATCGTGTGGCGGGAGACCACGGCGCCCTATTGGGAGCATGCGATGGAGGTCCCCAAGGACGTGACGCGCGCCACGGTGACGGGGGTTTCCAAGGACAATGTCGTGTTCGGCGTGGAGGCCTTCGACGCCGCCGGCCACTCGAGCCCGGCCGTTTTCCCGGCCGCCCGCAGGACGCTCTAGCGCGCCGTTGCCCGTGCCGACCCCCTCGCTCCTGGACCAGCCGGTGGACATCGAAATCCTTGCGCACCCGGTGAGCGAGTCGGACCTGTCCGGCCTCTGCATTCTCCTGAGGGAAAGCGTGCACGCGGGGGCCTCGATCGGATTCCTCGACCCGCTCTCCGAATCCGATGCGCTCGTCTACTGGCGCAAGGTGGCCCTGGACCTGGACGGGGGCCATCGCCTGATCCTGGTGGCTCGCGACGCGGGAAGAATTGTGGGCACCGCCCAGCTGGCCCTCGAGTCGAGGGCGAACGGCCGGCACCGCGCTGAGGTTCAGAAGGTGATGGTGTCGACCTCCGTGCGAAGGCGGGGGATCGCCTCCCTCCTCGTGTCCGACCTGGAGCGAAGGGCGAGGGAACGCGGGGTAAGGCTCCTCGTGCTCGACACGAGCGAGGGACCCGGCGGCGCCCGCGCATTCTACGACGCCCTCGGCTACTCGTACGTGGGCGGGATCCCGGGATACGCCCTGGATCCCGACGGCGCACCGGCACGCAACGCAATCTACTTCAAGGAGCTCGCATGAGCGACGGCCACCAGCAGGACTTCTTCGGGAGCTTCGCACCGGCCGAGGGCGTCCATCACGGCCCGCCGCCCGCGGTGGAGAAGTCGAGGGAGCAGGTCGTGTTCAAGCGAAGCGCGAGCGCCCGCAACTATCGGCTTTCCCTGCGGCGCGACGGTGTCGCGGTCGCCACGATACCGTCGCGGGGCTCCATGCGCGAGGCCGAGCGCTTCGTCGAGGAGCACCGAGAGTGGCTGGAGCGGGCCCGCGAGCGCCACCGCCAGCGGCCCCGGGCCGCCAGCGTCTGGACCATCGGGACGGCCCTGCTCTGGCGCGGCGAGTTCACGGAGATACGCCCGGCTTCGCTCGGTGAGAAACCCTCGGTGTGCCTGGCCGCAGACGTCTTCCGCGTGCCGCGCCTGGACGGCGACCTGCGCGCGGTGCTGGAGGCGCGCTTCATCAGGCTGGCCAAGGTCGAGCTTCCCGCGCGGACCTGGGAGCTCTCCGCGCAGACGCGCATGAACGTGACGCGCGTCACGGTCAGGGACCAGCGCTCGAGGTGGGGATCCTGCACGGCCGGCGGCGTCATCTCACTCAACTGGCGGCTGATCCTCACGCCGCCCGCCGTCCGCGATTACATCATCTACCACGAGCTCATGCACCTTAAGGAAATGAATCACTCGGCAAGGTTTTGGGCGTGCGTCGACGAGGTGTGCCCGTCCTGGCGGGAGGCCGAGGCCTGGATCAAGCGCAACGGCGGGTTTGCCGGACTCTAGGGGAACGAAAAAACTCGGGGCATGTCGGAGAGGCCAGCACTCGTGCCCTCCCATGCCGCGCAGACCCCGACCCAGTCCCTTGCAGAAGAAATCACCCGAGGCCGTGGCCGCGAAGAGGGGAGGCCACCGCATCGTGCGCGCGCTCGCCCGGAGCACGCTCCTGGCTGCAGGGCTCGTTGCCACGCACCTCACGGTGGCCGAGATCGACCCGCGGTGCCCGCTCTTCAGCCCTACGCTCCTGGACAGGCTCCACTCGCCCGTCACCCGCATACACGAGTGACGGCTCAGCGGATGTCCACGAGCTCGACGTCGAAGACCAAGGTTGCATGGGCCGGGATCAGCGGGGGTTGTCCCGCTGCGCCGTAGGCGAGCCAGTAGGGGATGATGAGCGTCCTCTTCGCCCCCTTCTTCATCGAGAGGAAGGCCTCGTCCCAGCCCTTGATCACCTGGCCGACCCCGACTTGGAAGGTGATCGGGGCCCCGTGCTTGTAGGAGCTGTCAAACTGGGTCCCGTCAAGGAGGCGCCCGACATACTGGGCCACGACGGTGTCGCCGATTTTGGGCGTGGTGGTTCCCACACCGGGCCCGTGGCTCACGTACATGAGACCCGACGCGGCCGTGTAGGCCGTCGGGTAGTTCTTGCGGATCAGGTAGGCGTCCTCGGAGGAGAGCTGCGGGGCGGACTCGGCCATCGAGGCCCTCATGGCGGCGTTGATGGGTTCCCCGGGATGCTTGCTCATCAGCATCCCCGAGCGCACGACAATCGCCAGGGTCAGGAGAATGAATCCGAGAAGGATCAGGTAGAATTTGCTCCGCATGGGGTTGCTCTGGACCAAAGGCACGCCGGGCGAGATGGCAACCCGCCATTTGCGGAAATTGACCCCCGGCCCCAGGAACAGGGGAACAAAAAACCTTCCCGGGCGAAGCCGGGATTTCTCAGCGCCGCCGAGTTCGGCTGGCTACATGTGGTAGGTGATCGTCCGCACGCCGCCCACCCCGGTGACCGTGATCGTCGTGGCCTGGGTGTAGGCGCTTGGGTAATTCTCAGCAGCGATGGTGTTCAGCTCCTTGATGTACTGGGTCGGGCCCACGAGGTTGCTGAGCGCCGCCGTGGAAACTCCCGACTCGAGGAAATACTGGTCGGCGGCCGAAGATAGCTGCCGCGCGTTGTTGAGGACCGCCTTGTCCTGGGAGGCACTTGTAACCCTCTGAAACGCCGGAATCGCCATCGTGGCCAGAAGGCCAATGATGACGACGACGATCATTATCTCTACGAGGGTAAACCCCCGGCTAGAGACAGGGGATGAGGGCTTCATATTGGGCGGCCGCACGATCCGGCCGGTGGGACTATGCCAAACGTGCAGGGAAAATGCACGATTGGAGGCTTACGAAGTGCAAGGGGATGGCAAAAAATTGCAAAAAATTAAAGAATAAACGGCGCGCCTTCGCGGGAATTCACGGCCCAGAAATCAGCGAAACGATCCATGGCTGATTGGGCCATGAATATCGAGGAAACGTAATTGGCTTCTAAAAAGATACTTGAGCCATCAATCCGTCAAGCATCGCGTCGATTGAGGCCTTGATTTTCGATCCCGGAATTTGTAAAAAATTTGGTAAAGTCTTTTTATAGAGGGCCAAATACTGGGCCTCCCGTTCCCGGGCTTCCGACAGGACGCCCTGGATCGCCCCCTGGAGCCGCGCCTCGTCATCACCGTGCTGCACGGGTTTGGACAAACCGATGAAGCGGGGGGCGAGCGCCTTGCCGACATGGAGAAACCATTCGTCGCGGTCCGCGAAGTAGACGGCCAGGATTGCCTGGTCCGCCAGCCCGAGGGACGTTGCAAGGGTCCCGACGAAGCGATCCGGGCTGTCGCCGGTGCCCGCCGGGACGAATTTTGCAAAAATCCGGGCGTCGATCCGGATCCCGGTCGCGCGATGGAAGTTGCCCAGCTTGAAGTTGAGGGTCTGTGCCCGCGGCGGGTCGACTGGCAGGAGCTTGTCGGGGTCGTCAAACGGGGCACTCGGGCCGGGCTGGGGCGCATCGGTGAAACGCGCGGCCTTCGCCGAGAGCGCCGCGAACGTCGCCTCGTCCGCCTTGAACGCGTGGGCTGCGTCTCCGAGGCGAAGGATCCTCACGTGCATCACGTCGCCCTGGACGATGGACGGCAGCACCTCAAGTCCCCGGACCGTGCGGCCAAAGACGGAGTACAGGTAATTCAGGCGCACCACCGGGGAGAGCGTGATGAAGAACTGCGAACCGTTCGTGTCGAGGCCGTCGTTGGCCATCGAGAGGACCCCCGTCGCGTCGTGCCCTAGCTTGGGCGAGAACTCGTCGGGGAACGTGTAGCCCGGGCCGCCCTCGCCGGTTCCCTTGGGGTCGCCCCCCTGGACCACGAAACCGGGCACAACCCGGTGGAATGTGAGCCCCTCGAAGAACGGCTTTCGGGGCTGGGGTCCCAGGGTCCCCTCGGCGAGGCCCACGAAATTGGCGACGGTGAGGGGGGCGTGGACGTAGTCCAGCTCGCAGGTGATCGTCCCCCTGGGCGTCGTGATCTCGGCGTAGAGCCCGTCCGGCAGCTGCGGAAGCGCGGCCGCTGCCAGCGGGACAAGCGGCAGAACGGCGGCCAGGCGCCTCAGTCCAGAAAGGAGCAGATGTATTGGCAAAGGCCGCTTTCCACCAAGATTGCGAATCCGCTCTTGGCCGGGACCCTGAAGCTCGAGCCCGCGGCATAGACGCGGGGTTCCGAGGTGCCGTCAAGCGTGACCCGGCACGACCCGTCGACGATCTCCATCAGCTCCGCGGCATCCGTGTTGAAATGGAATGTTCCGGGCCGGATCAGGCCCAAGGTCTTGCGGCCGCCCTCGGGCAGGAGCAGGGTGTGGCTCACGACGTTGCCGTCAAAATACACATTGGCCTTCGTGACGACGGAGACCCCGTTGAACTGGGTGGCGATTGCGGTCATTGGTTGAGGGTTCCCATTCTGTAAGGTCGGCCCGCGGGGAGCC
>CAITBM010000144.1 GCA_903890485.1 uncultured Opitutaceae bacterium
AACGCTCTTCCACGAGTTCGGGCACGCGATGCACTCGATCACGACGCGCGCCACCCGGGTCAACTTCTCGGGCACCTCCGTCCCCAGGGACTTCGTGGAGGCCCCGTCGCAGATGCTCGAGAACTGGACGTTCGACAAGGCTGTGCGCGACACCTTCGCCGCCGACTACCGCGACCCGACAAAGAAGATCCCCGAAGCGACCCTCGAGCGCCTGAAGGAGGTGCGCCTGGCGACGATCGGCGTCTTCTACCGCCGGCAGTTTGGCGTGGGCCTCGCGGACCTGCGGCTCCACGGGCCCCGAGCCCCAGGCGCGCCGGTCGACTGCCAGGCCGAGGCCAACAGGGCCTTCGGGGAGTCCTCCTTCGCCGTCCCCTCCGACACGGCCTTCATCGCCTACTTCGGCCACATCGCCGGGGGCTACGACGCCGGCTACTACGGCTATGCGTGGGCCGACTCGATCGCGGCCGACATGGCGACCGTGTTCGAGAATTCGCCCGGCGGATTCCTGGACAAGGACGTCGGAATGCGGATGCGAAACGAGATCTACGCCCAGGGAAATGCCCGCGAGATCAACACCTCGATCGAGGCCTTCCTCGGCAGGCCGCGTTCCCTTGCCCCCTTCCTGAAGCGCCTGGGGATCAAATAGGGAACCCGAACCCTCGGCTCAGCGTCGCCTGCCCGCATGGGCGCGCCTGAGCTTCCCGATATCGAGCTTCCTCATGGCGAGCATCGCCTTCAGGGCCCTGCCCGACTTGGCCGGGTCAGGGTCGCCAATGAGGTCCCCAAGGACCTCCGGCACGACCTGCCAGGATAGGCCGAACTTGTCCGTGAGCCAGCCGCAGCGTCCCGCTTTTCCGCCGGCCACGAGCCGCTTCCAGTAGAAGTCGACCTCCCTCTGTGTCCTGCAGGAGACGAACATCGAGACCGCCAGGGTGAAGGCGTGGCCCGGGCCCCCGTTAAAGGCGATGAACTCCAGTCCCTCGATCCTGAACCTGGAGGACATCGGCCCGGAGCTCACGAGCTTGGAATTCTTGAAGATCGAGGTGTAGAATCTGGCGGCCTTTTCGGCATCCTTGCTGAACCAGAGAAAAGGGGTGATTCGTTTCATGGGAGGATATTTTTCGGGGTTGTCCTGGAGGCTCTCGGGTCCTGCGGGACCGAGGGGCTGGATCCCATGACGGCCTCTGGATCGCCCGATGGCAACCCGTTGCTTCGCGTTTCCAGGAAGCTTCCTGGCCCCGTCAGGGGCCGCCCCCAACTCCGCCGAGGGAAGGGCCTACTTGTTCATGACGACACCGAGCGACTTCACGTCGCCGACGTCGACCCGGCCCTCGGGCGCGGACACCCGCTCGATCCCCCGGCTGTTTCGCCCGAAATACTTGCTGGCGCCCTGCGTCATCGCGAGAAGGTACTGGTCAAAGGCTAGGCCGCTCTGGGGCACGCTGTAGCGGGTTTCCCAAAGGAGTTTGTGCTTCTTCTGCTTCCACAGGACCTGGAAGTCGTAGGCCATTAGGACCACGAAGTAGCGCTGCTGCTCGATCTCCTGGATGAGCTCCGTCCTGCGGTGGGCGAGCGCCGTTCCCGCCAGGCCCTGCGACTCGCGAAGCGCCGTGTCGAAGCCGAGCATCGCGGCGTTTCGCCCGTCCAGCTGGTCGCGCAAGGTGTTCTCCGCGGAGACGACAGCCAGGGCCCCGTTCGCGGCGTTCTCGGAATCCATCTTCTCGGTGGTGACCTCGCCGTCCACCGTCGTCTGGATCTTCCCGCAGACCATTCCGGGGCCGTTGAGCGAGGCGGCCCGGTTCTGGGCCGCCAACATCTCCTCCTGCGTGCTCTTCGCGGAGGCCACGTGGTCGGTTGCCTTCTGGAGATTCTGGACTGCCTCCGAATCGTTTGCGTTGCCGGGCGTGCGCGTGCGGCCCCAGTAAACGAGGATCAGGAGCTTCGTCTCCTTCGGGTCCCTGGTCGGGAGGTAGTTCTGGTCGCGCAGGGGGCCCGAGACGGCTCGCGCCACGTCGATGAACCTGAGCCCGTCCAGCGAGGGGTCCCGGGAATCGCCCGTCCAGCGGCCGCCCTCGCCGAAGGCGTAGTACTCGGTGCCGTAGGAGCCGTCGCGATTTTTCACGCGGGAATAGTCCTCGCTCGCCCGCGCGGAAACGGCCGTGATGCCGTCGGTGCTTGAAAAGGCCGGGGCCCGGCCGGGGGACAACAGGACGGCGATCCCCAATAGGGAGAAAAACGCCGGGGTGCGCAGGGGAACCGAGTTCACAGGGGGGAATCAGACTCTCCGGACACCCCAGCCCAACTGCACGGCGGGATCAAGGGGCCGAATAGCCTCATTAGGAATGCTAATCTTCCAGGCACCCCCTTCCCCTGTCCCCCCGAGGGAAATCCTATGATCCTTGCCCCGGCGGAACCCGCGCTGCGAGAATGCCCCCGAAGCGGCTTCCCCATTCACCGGCATGACCACCCCCAAATCCCCTGTTCCCCCGGCCGTCCTCGCCGGCCTCGCGCTGGCGATCGTCCTGGACACGGTGATCCAGGTCACCTGGAAGCTCTCAGTCGCCGGACTGCCGGCCGACGCGACCCTCCGGGCCACGGTCTCGGGGGTCCTTTCCGGGCCCTACTTCTACGTGGCCATGCTGGCCTTCGGGGCGCAGCTCTTCAACTGGATGCGCGTCCTTTCGCGGGCGGACCTGAGCTACGCCCAGCCCTTCACGGCGCTCAGCTACCTGACGGTCCTCACCCTCTCCAGCCACACGCTCCACGAGCACCTGACGCCGGCCCGGCTCTGCGGCGTGGCCCTGATCCTCGCCGGGGTCTTCCTGATCAGCAGGACCCCCCACCGGACTCCGGAAGCCGCCCCATGACCCCGCAGTCCGCAGGCGTCGCCCTGGTTGTCGCCGCCATGGCCGTGGAGAGCCTGGCCCAGCTCCTCCTGAAGGTGGGCGCGGCCGGCGGGGCGGCCTGCCTCCTGCCGCGGGTCCGCTCCCCGGTCGCCCGCTTTGCCGCGCTTGGAAGGCCCGCACCCTGGGTCGCCACGGGCGTCGCGGCCTACGCCGCCGAGGTCGTCCTGTACACCCTGGCCCTGGGCCGCCTGGACGTGAGCGTCGCCTTCCCCCTGGGCAGCCTGTGCTTTGTCGGCGTGGCGCTCCTCTCCCGGGTCTTTCTCGGCGAAGCCGTGGGACGGATCCGCCTTGCCGGGGTCGCGCTCATCATCCTGGGTTCGGCATTCCTGGCCTGGTGAGCATGGCTACCCCTCCCGAGGCCCTGCAGGTCCAGTTCGTGGGATCGAGTTCCCAGATCGAGGACTCGGTCTGGGATCAGTGCTTTCCCGAGCCCCTCGAGGGCCGGTTCTGGTACGAGACCCTGGAGGAGAGCGGCCTGGAGGGACAGTTCGAGTTCCACTACGCGGTCGTGAAGCGGGACGGCAGGACGGTCGCCGTCGCGCCCTGTTTCGTCCACAACGTGCCGGTGGCGCTCGTGGCCCCGCGCCCGGTGGCCCTCGTCCTGGGCCTCCTGGCCCGCGTGTTCCCCAGGGTGGGCTACCAGCGGACGCTCTTCGTGGGGTCGCCCTGCTCGGACGAGGGGACGATCGGACTGGCGGGAGGCGCGGCCCTCGCCGACGTGCTCCCGGCGCTCGCCCCTGCGCTCCAGGAGAAGGCCGCCCTGGTCGCCGCCCCGATGCTCGTCTTCAAGGATTTTCCCGAAGGGTCGCTCGCGGGCCTGGGCCACCTCGGGTCGCGCGGGTTCTTCCCCATGGTGAGTTTTCCGGGAACGCTCCTGAAGGTCCGGGGCCCCGACATGGAGGCCTATCTCCTCTCCCTCTCCGGCATGCAGCGCCACAACCTGAGGAAGAAGCTCAAGCGCTCGAAGGCGCTCCTCGCCCTCGACACCCGCATCGTGCAGGAGCCCGGTGACACCGAATTGGCCGAGATCCATGGCCTGTTCGTCCAGACCTACCTGAAGGGCCGCACCAAGTTCGAGAGGCTCGACCTGCGCTTCTTCCAGGCCATACGGAAACACCAGCAGGCGCACTTCATCCTGCAGCGCGACAGGGCGACGGGCGCCCTGGTCGCCTTCATGCTGGTCCTTAGGGTCGGGGACCGGATGATCAACAAGTTCATAGGCATGGACTACGGCCGGGCCGGCCAGACCTACCTCTACTTCCGGCTCTTCGAGGCCGCGGTGGGTTTCGCGCACCAGGTCGGCGCCGCGGAGCTCCAGAGCGGCCAGACCGGATACCGTGCGAAGCTCGACCTGGGCCACGGGCTCGTTCCCCTCACCAACCTGGTCCGGCACAGGAACCCGGTGGTCCATGCGCTCTTTCGCGCAATCGGGAGCCGCGTGACCTGGTCCGACCTGGACGAGGACCTGAAGGTCTACCTGCGCGCCCACCCCGAGGAGGCGCACCGTGCCCCCCGCCTGCTCCCCTAGCGCACCGCGGCAGTCGACGGGTCGAATCCGAACGGGATCGCAACCCGGGTCTCAACAGGCCGCCCCTCCTTAACGCCCGGAACGAAGCGCCATTCCCTTACGGCGGAAAGCGCAGCCTCCCCAAATGCGGGGTCCGTCGCGCTCTCAACCGCCGGCTCGGCCACCGACCCGTCGGGGCTGATCCTAAGTGCGACAACGGCCCGGCCCTTGACGCCTGACTTCCTGAGCTCCTCGGGATAGCTGGGCGCCGGGCACAGGAGGGGCCGGGGGCCGGCCTGCTGGGCCGAGCCGATCCGGGTCCGGATCATCCGCCCGATCGATTCCTCGCGAAGCGCAAGGGGCTGCTCCGAGGTGACGACCTCCGAACCCTGCGCGAAAAGGTGGACCTTGCACTGGCGCAGGGCCGAGTTCCTCAACGGGCCGATGTCCGCCTCGTAGGGCAGCGGCACGCGAGGCGCCAACTTGCCGACCTCGCGGACAAGGATGCTCGTGGCGCCGTCGGAGAACTCGAGCTCGAGCACGAGGAACACGTCGTCGAGCCAGTAGGGGGAGACCAGCTCCGCCTTGAAGTGGATCGCCCTGTTCACGCTTGCCGACGGGGTTTGGGTCAAGAAGCTGCCGCCGGAGACATCGACCTCCTTGTGGTTCACCGCGATGAAGAGCGGCGCGTACTCGTCGGCCTTCCTGAGGGTCACGCGCGCGTCCCCTGCGCCGACGAGCGCCCCCTTGTCCAGGAAGAACGGCCGGTCGTCCTTAACGCGGACAACCCGGTGGTACTGCCCGTCGGAGGAATCGAAGACGTAGAGCCGGCTCTGGGCGGCGAGCGGGGAAGCGGCCAGGAGCGCCGCGCAAAGGACCCAAAGGTGCCTCTTCATGGCGGATTTTTAAGACTAAAGCGCGGCCCGCGCAAGCGCCCCAGCTTGGGCCCGGCGGGGCCCCGGCGGTACCAGTCCCACAAGGTCGGGCCAACGCCCGCCTTTCCCCTCAAAAACCCGGGGGGAAAGGCCCAAATGAGCACCGGCTAATCTCCTGAATTAGGCGCGTGCCTAGTTTTTAGAGGCCGTCGAAATCGAGTCCAGGAACCGGTAGTGCGCCACGTGGCTGTCGGGCTCCGCATGGGGCCTGGGCTCCAGGTGCATGATCGGGTACCCGCCCTCCGGGCGGTACACCGGCCACTCCGGGAGCCCTCCCCCGTTTGGGCTGCCCGTCTTCGCGAAGTTGGTCCAGTAGGTGGAGATGACCTCGGAGGTCTTGCGGTCGGCGTCGGTCCACGGCAGGTCGCGCGAGGAGAGGACGCGGAACACGTACTCGATCTCACTGGCGTGGGGCGAGCTGCCGACCGGGGGCGGAAGGGCCTGGTCGAAGCGGTAGCGGTACACGGGGGCTCCGGTGGCGGCCTGCGCCCCGAGCCATTTCCAGGTCTCGTAGCCGTTGCCGAGGTCGACCCCGAGGGTCGTGGCGGCTTCCGCGGCCTCCAGGTCGGTGGCGGCTGGGTATTCCTTCAGGAACAGGTCGGCCTTGTCGCCTTCCTTTGAGCGGACCCATTCAACGTAGTGCGCAAGGGTCGGCGCCTCTTTTCCAAACACGGCGTTGCGCCCCTCGTCCCGGTTCCAGCCCACCAGGAGCGGCACGCGGTTCTGGGCGCCGGAGGTGTAGATCTCCGTCAGGTCCCTGGGGAAGACATAGCCGTCGGCCACCGCATGGAAACGGCCGACCGGGTGGGTTTTCAGGGAGAGCATGATCTCCTTTGCCGGCAGGGCCCTGAGTTCGTCGATCGTCGTCTTTCCCAATTGCCCGGCGAGCGCCACGCCCTGCGCCTCGGCATCCGCGAGCGCCGTCATCTTGGACCCCGGCATGAACAGCGTGCCGCTCTCCCCGATCGCGCGCGCGAAGAGCCCCTTTGCCAGCGGCGAAGCCACCAGCGCGCTCACCGAGGCGGATCCGGCGGATTCGCCGAAGATCGTCACGTTGTCGGGATCGCCGCCAAAAGCCGCGATATTGCGCTTCACCCACTGCAGCGCCGCGATCTGGTCCAGGGTGCTGTAGTTGCCCGATGCGTGGTTTTCCGACTCCTTTGTCAGGTCGGGATGGGCCATCAGCCCAAAAACACCCAGGCGGTAATTGGCGCTCACGATGAGGACCCCCTTCTTGCAGAGGTTTCCGCCGTCCTGCCTCGGTTCCGAGGTGGAGCCCGCCACCATGCCGCCGCCAAAGATCCAGAACATCACCGGCAGCTTTTCCGGACCGTGGTTCTCCGGGAGCCAGAGGTTCAGGTAGAGGCAGTCCTCGCTCGGTCCGTTGTCGTGGAAGACCATGTCATCAAAGACCCGCTCCTGCATGGGGCGCGGGCCGTAGTCCACGGTCTTAAGGACGCCCGTCCAGGGGGTGACCGGCTGCGGGGCCTTCCAGCGGAGGGCCCCGACCGGCGGCGCCGCGAAGGGGATGCCCTTGAAGGTCCGGACCTGGTTGTCGGCGGAGACAATGCCCTCGACGACGCCTTCAGCCGTGCGGGTCTGGACCGTGTGACGCTGCTGCGCACGGGAAGTCAGGGGAACGAGGAGAAGCAGGGCCAGGGCGGGGGTGCGCAGGTTCATGATGGGGTTGAAAGCCTCGCAAGCAGGGTGACGCGAGGCTCCGAGGGGAACGTTGCGCCGGCCTGGGCGGGTTGGCAATCCAACCCTAGGGTCCGTCCTTCGGGGCCGCGGCCTTTGCCACGGCCGGACCGAAGGCGGCGGCGATAACGGCGACGGTGATCCCCAGGGCCACCAGGTCCTGGTTCGGGCTCAGGTTGAACCGGGTGAGGAGCGAAAGGTAGCCGGCCCCGAGCGCGATCCCCACGTAGTCGGTGAAGTTCTGGACGGAAACGGTCTTCCCGAGCCGCAACGGGTCGCTCTCCGACTGGAGCGCTGCGTTCAGGGGGACGATGAGGAGCCCCGAGGCGGCTCCGGTGGCGACCAGGACCAAGACCGGCGGCGCGAGCCCGAACCTCCCGCCCAGGATCCCGAGCGAGCCGAGGCCGAGCGCCATCAGGAAGGCGTAGCGGCGCGACCGCGACAGGTCGCCGGTTCGGTGAAGCCGGCCGGCCAGGAACGCGCCGAGCACGATCCCGGCCACCATGCCGATCACCAGGAGCACCAGCTTGAAGTTCGTGATGTGCGCGATGCCCGCCTCGGTGTAGGCCTCCAGCCCCCAGCCCTGGAGCGCCGACTTGAGCGTCGAGCCCGCGAACCAGAAGAGCGCCGAACCGAGGAGGATCCTCGAGAGCCGCCGGTTGCCGAAGAGGGAGGCGAAATTCCTGCCGAAATCGCCGAGGCTTGCCGAGAGGCGCGCGCCCGGGTTGTGCGGCGTACGGGTCATCGCGCCGTTGCACAGGAGCGCCACGACGTAGAGGGCGATCCCCGAGCCGTAGCACGCCGCGAGGGAGAGCGTCTGGTCGTAGAGGATGCCCCCCAGGCCGAGGCCGGAGACGATCGCCACCAGGGTCAGCATCTCGACCGTCCCGTTGGCCTTCACCAGGCGCTCGGTCCCGACGATCTCCGGGAGGATGCCGTATTTGGCTGGAGAATACAAACAGGCGCCTACCCCGACGACGAGGTAGCCCACAACCTGCACCGCGTGGCCGTGGCCGCCGGCGAGCGGCGTGACCCCTAGGAGCCCGACCACGGCCCCCAGGATCTTCACGGCGTTGCCCCCGACCAGCCAGGTCGACTTCGGCATCCGGTCGTTCAGGTAGCCGGCGAGCGGGGCCAGGACAATGAAGGGGACGCTGAAGACCAGGCTAAACAGGGCGTTCTCGCCGTTCACCTTGGACTCGGTGATTTGACCCGAGGCCAGCTGGTAGGTGAGCGGGCCCAGGATCGC